>DAOUDG010000020.1:0-22506 GCA_034431435.1 Anaerolineae bacterium
TCGAGCTTGATGTTGGCCAGGGCGACCTGGGCGTTGACCAGGGTCACGCCGCCGCCGGGGACGATGCCTTCCTCGACCGAGGCGCGGGCGGCGCGCAGGGCGTCCTCCACGCGATGCTTCTTCTCCTTGAGCTCGGTCTCGGTGGCCGCGCCGACGCGGATGATGGCCACGCCGCCGCTGAGCTTGGCGAGACGCTCCTGGAGCTTCTCGCGGTCGTAGTCGGAGGTCGTCTGGTCGATCTGGGCGCGAATCTCACCGATGCGGCCCTTGATCTGGCCCTCCTGGCCCTTGCCGCCGACGATGGTCGTGTCATCCTTGGTGGAGATGATGCGGTCGGCGCGGCCCAGGTCAGCGATGGTGACGGTCTCCAGCTTGCGGCCGACTTCCTCGCTGATGACGAGGCCGCCGGTCAGGATGGCGATGTCGCCCAGCATGGCCTTGCGGCGGTCACCGAAGCCGGGGGCCTTGACGGCCAGGGCATTGAACGTGCCGCGCAGCTTGTTGAGGACCAGCGTCGCCAGGGCCTCACCCTCGACATCCTCGGCGACCACGACGAAGTCGCGGCGGCCAGTCTGGACGAGCTTCTCCATGATGGGCACGATGTCCGAAGCGGCCGAGATCTTCTTGTCGGTGATGAGAACGTAGGCATTCTCGACGCCAGCGTCCATGCGCTCCGGATTGGTGATGAAGTAGGGGGAGATGTAGCCACGGTCGAACTGCATACCCTCGACGTACTCGGTCTCGAAGGCCAGGCCCTTGCTCTCCTCGACGGTGATGACGCCGTCCTTGCCGACCTTGTCCATGACGTCGGCGATGAGGTTGCCGATTTCGGGGTCAGCAGCGGAGATGGTGGCGATCTGGGCGATTTCCTCGCGGCCCTTCACGGGCACGGCGGTATCCTTGATGTAATCGACGATGGCCTCACGGGCCTTCTGGATGCCGATCTGAATCTGCATCGGGTTGGCGCCGGCGGCCACGTTGCGCAGGCCCTCGGTGATGATGGCCTGGGCCAGGACGGTCGCGGTGGTCGTGCCGTCACCGGCCGCGTCGTCGGTCTTGGCGGCGGCTTCCTTGATGAGCTGCGCGCCCATGTTGGCGAAGGGGGCCTCCAGCTCAATGTCCTTAGCCACGGTCACGCCGTCGTGGGTGACGGTGGGCGCGCCGAACTTCTTGTCCAGGGCAACGTTGCGGCCCTTGGGGCCGAGAGTCGTCTTTACCGCGTTGGCCACGGCGTCGACGCCAGCCTTCAGCTCGCGCCGCGCATCCTCGCCGTACACAATTTGCTTAGCCATAGGGAGTATCCTCCAGGATATTGACTTTGGGCGGGGGAGTTAGGACTGAACCACGGCGAGAATGTCCTTCTCGCTGAGGATGAGGTACTTCTTGCTCTCGATCTTGATCTCGGTGCCGGCGTACTTCTGATAGACCACGCGATCGCCCACCGCCACGTCCATCGTGCCGCGCTTGCCCGTCTCCTCGTTGACGCGGCCGGGGCCAGCGGCGACGACGAGACCCTCCTGCGGCTTCTCTTTGGCCGTCTCGGGAACATAGATGCCGGCCGCCGTCATCTCTTCCTTCTCGATCGGCTCGACGATGACGCGGTCGCCCAGGGGCTTGAGATTCATAACCTTGACCTCCACAATGCGAGTAGTGTTGACTGCGCAAGAATTAGCACTCTCCGTCGAGAGTGCTAACCTCACTGCAAATTGTACACCGGTTTCAGATGCTGTCAAATACAAAGAGGCTCGGAATGGCCGATTCTTACTCAATTTTGGCCAGATTCTAGCACTCACAGGCGAAAGTGCTAATCGCGCCTGAGCGTTGACCCTCGGTGGCAAGGCGAGTATGCTTTGCAGAGGACGTAGGACGAAGGACCGACGACCACTCAGGCGCCTACTCATCCTCGGTCGCGCTATTCGAGACGCTGAACAATGTCAATTCTGCAATTTTCGAATCTGAGCCAGGCCTTCGGGGCGGTCGATATCTTCACCAACCTGTCGGGCAACATCGCCAACGACGCCAAGATTGGCCTCGTCGGGCCGAACGGCGTCGGCAAGACGACGCTGCTGTTGACACTGGCCGGTCAGATGGCGCCCATGTCGGGCAGCGTCCATGTGGCGCGCGGCAAGCGCCTCGGCTACCTGCGCCAGGAGGCCATGGAGGCCTTCTCCCACTCCGAGAACACCGTCTACGACGAGATGCTCACCGTCTTCGCCGACCTGCGCGCCGACGAGGCTCGCCTCCAACATATGGAGGAGGCGATGGCCCACGGCGCGAGCGACGAGCTGCTGGCCGAGTACAGCACGGCGCAGCACGCCTTCGAGCTGGCCGGCGGCTACGAGTACGAGACGCGGGCGCAACAGACCCTCAAGGGGCTGGGTTTCGGGCCAGGCCTGTGGGACATGCCGCTCCACCTGCTGAGCGGCGGGCAGAAGACCCGCGCCCTGCTGGCGCGCCTGCTGCTGGAAAAGCCGGACCTACTCATCCTGGACGAGCCGACGAACCACCTGGACGTGGAGGCGGTGGAGTGGCTGGAGAACACGCTACGGGCGTGGGAGGGCGCGCTGCTGGTGGTCAGCCACGACCGCTACTTCCTCGACCGCGCCGTCAACCGCGTCTGGGAGTTGAGCCGCGCGGCCATCCAGGAGTATCGCGGCAACTACAGCGCGTACGTCCAGCAGCGCGAGGAACGCTGGGAGTACGCCGCGCGCCTGTACGAGCAGGAACGCGAGCGGATGGAGAAGGAGTTGGAGTTCATCCGCCGTAACATCGCGGGCCAGAATACCGATCAGGCCATGGGCCGCCTGCGCCGCCTCAGCCGCCAGTTAGTCGCCATCGAGGAGGTGGGGCTGGTGGCGATGCAGGGCAAGGGCTGGCTGGAGATGGGTCTGGGCGAGGTACGGCCGATGGGGGTGGATGAGGCCGCCGACCGCCTGCGTGCCCTGCGCCCGGCGTCGCGCCCCCCGCATCTCAACTTTCGCCTCAAGTCAGTCCAGCGCGGCGGCGACATTGTGCTGCGCACGAAGGACCTGCTGGTGGGCTACCCGCGCGCGCCCCTGTTCAGCACGGGCGACATCGTGCTGCAACGCGGCGAGACGGCGGCCCTCATCGGTCCCAACGGCGCGGGCAAGACGACCTTCCTGCGCACCATCCTGGGGCAGGTTCCACCTCTGGCGGGCCAGGTCCAGGTGGGGGCGAACCTGCGGCTGGGTGTCTTCACCCAGTCCCACGACGACCTGGCTGGCGACACGAGCGTGCTGGACGAGCTGCTCAACCGCACCAGCATGACTCTCGGCGAGGCGCGCGGCTATCTGGCCCAGTACATGTTTCGCGGCGAGGACATCTACAAGCCGACCGGCGCGCTGAGCGGCGGCGAGCGCGGCCGCCTGGCGCTGGCCCTGCTGGCGCTGGAGCATCCCAACTTCCTGCTGCTCGACGAGCCGACGAACCACCTGGATATTCCGGCCCAGGAGGCGCTGCAAGAGGTGGTGGAGACCTTTGAGGGCACGGCCTTGCTGGTCTCCCACGACCGCTACCTCATCGACCGCCTGGCGACGCAGGTCTGGGAGTTGCGCGACGGGCGGCTGGATGTCTTTCCCGGTACGTATGCCGAGCTGCTGGCCGAGCGCGAGCGGCGAGCGGCCGAGGCCCGCCAGGCCCGCGTCGCCACCCGACCGACCGCCGAGACGCGCGCCACCAACGGCGCGGCCCGCGACGCTCGCCGCCGCGCCGAGGCCGCGGCCCGCCTGGAGAGCGATATCTACGACCTGGAAGCACGCCTCGAGGCGTTGGGTGGCGAGGTGCAGCGAGCCGCCGAGCGCGGCGACTATGAGGCCGTGCGGACCCTGGGCGAGGCCTACGAGGCCACCCGGCGCGACCTGGAGCAGCTGGTGGGCGAGTGGGAGATGACGGCTGAAGGTTGAATCTGCTGACCACTGACCGCTGACGGCTGACAACTGGCGTATGAATCCTGCGACTGTCCTCTCCCAATTGAAGGCCCTGCCCGCCTATCGCGGGCAGATCGTGCATGTCGCCACGGTTCCCGCGCGTGGGGCGGCGTATGCGCGGCTGGCGCAGCCGCTGCCGCCTGCCCTGGACCGCGCGCTCAAGGGCGCGGGCCTACGGCAACTCTACCGCCACCAGACCCTCGCCATCGACGCCGCGCGCAGCGGGCGGTTCGCGGCGGTGGTGACAGCGACAGCCACATCGAGCGGGAAGTCGCTGGGGTACAACGTGCCGGTGCTGGCGGCGATTTTGGAGGCGCGGACCGCCGGCCCCTCACCCCAACCCTCTCCCAGAGGGAGAGGGGGCCAGAGGGAGGCCGCCGCCTCTCGCGCTCGACGCTCGACGCCCCACGCCCCACGCCCCGCGCCCCGCGCCCTGTACCTGTTCCCAACGAAGGCGCTGGCGCAGGATCAGCAGCGGGCGCTCTCTGAGCTGCTGACGCACCTCGACGACGGACCACCGACCACCGACCACGGCTCGGACAAGGAGCAGGGAGGCAGGCGGTCGTCGGTCGTCGTTGCGACGTACGACGGTGATACGCCCGCGTCGGCGCGGGGGCGCATCCGCAAGGACGCCGCCATCGTCATCACCAACCCGGACATGCTCCACGTCGGCATCCTGCCCAACCATCACCTGTGGAAGGAGTTCCTCACCGGACTGCGCTACATCGTCATCGACGAGGCCCACGTCTATCGCGGCGTGTTCGGCGGCCACGTGGCGAACGTGCTGCGCCGCCTGCGCCGCCTGTGCGCCTTCTACGGCAGCGCGCCGGTGTTCCTGTGCGCCTCGGCGACCATTGCCAACCCGGCCGAGCACGTGGCGCGGCTGACCGCCACCGCGCCAGAGACGATTTTCACCGTGAGCGACGACGGCGCACCGACCGGGCCGCGCACCTTCGCCCTGTGGAACCCGCCCTTCGTCGACCGCGCGCGCACCGCCCGCCGTAGCGCGCAGACCGAGGCGACCACCCTGTTCACCGAGCTGACGCGGCGCGAGGTGCGCAATATCACCTTCACCCGCTCCCAGAAGACGGCCGAGTTGATTCTGCGCTACGCCCGCGACCAGTTGCGGCTGGACGGCGGCCACCTGGCCGAGCGGGTGGCGGCGTATCGCGCGGGTTATCTGCCCGCCCAACGCCGCGAGATCGAGCAGGCTTTGTTCAAGGGGCAGCTCATCGGCGTGACGGCCACCAACGCCCTGGAACTCGGCGTCGATATCGGTAACCTGGACGCCACGGTCCACGTCGGCTACCCTGGCACGATTGCCAGCCTGCGCCAACAGGCGGGCCGGGCCGGGCGGGGCACGCGGCCCGCGCTGGGCATCCTCATCGGCCAGGATAACCCGCTGGACCAGTATTTCATGCGTCACCCTGAGGATCTGCTGGGCCGCACGCCGGAGCACGCCCTCATCGACCCGGACAACCCGTACATCGTCGCCAACCACGTCCGCTGCGCCGTCCACGAAGGCTCGCTGACGACGGCCGAGGGGCGGCGCTGGTTCGGCCCGACCTTCGAGGCCGCCGCCGACGGCTGGCGCGAGCAGGGCGTATTCACGCTGCGCGGCGGGGCGACCGAGGCCGACGACCGCTGGTACTACGCGCCGACCGACTATCCGGCCCAGGATGTGGGCATCCGCTCGGTGGGCGGGCATCCGATTCGGCTGGTGGACGAGGCGACGGGGGCAGTACTGGAGGAGATCGACGCCAGCGCCGCTTTTCAGCGCGTCTTTCCGGGCGCGGTGTACCTGCACCAGGGCGAGACCTGCGTGGTGGAGGCGCTGGACCTGCGGCGGCGGGTGGCGCTGAGCCGCCGCGAGGACGTGAATTATTATACCGAGGCGCGCGAGTTCTCCGACGTGCGGCTGGGCGGGGCGGTGACCCACAAGCTGATGGGGAACGTGCGGGTGTATTATGGTCACGCCAGGGTGCGTGAGCAGGTAGTCAGCTTCCGCCGCCTGCAGCAGTTCACGGAGACGGTGCTGGACGAAGCGCCACTGAGCCTGCCCGCCAACACCTTCGCGACGATGGCGACGTGGTGGGATATGCCGCCACGGGCGCTGGACGAATTGGGGCGCGGGGGTGGCGACTGGCTGGCGGCCATGCACGCCGCCGAGCACGCCTGCATCGGTATCTTGCCCCTGTTCGCCATGTGTGACCGCTGGGACATCGGCGGCCTGTCCATCAACGTCCACCCTGACACAGGCAAGCCGCAGATCATCATCTACGACGGCTACCCCGGCGGCGTGGGCATCACCGAGAAGGGCTACGACTTGCTGGCGGAGTGGTGGGCGGCGACGCTGCGCCTCATCGAGGAGTGCCCATGTGAGGGTGGCTGCCCGAGTTGTGTGCAGAGTCCGAAGTGCGGCAACAACAATGACCGGCTGGACAAGGACGGCGCGGCCGTTTTGCTGCGCGCGCTGCTGGCGGACCTGACGAGCGCGCCAGCGGCGCTACACTCCCGAAAGGAGACCCGAGGATGAGCGACGGCGAGCACGTGTATAAGGTGGTGGAGTTGGTGGGGTCGTCGAAGACGAGTCTGGAGGACGCGATTCAGAATGCGGTGAGCCGCGCGAGCCAGACACTGCGCAACCTGCGCTGGTTCGAGGTGGTCAATACGCGCGGCTACATCGACAGCAACAGCGTCGCCTACTATCAGGTGACGCTGAAGATTGGCTTCACCGTGGACGACGACATGTAAGCCTTCTCACGCGGGGCGCGGCATGTCGAACTGGTCGCGGGTGAGCAGGTAGCCGCGCCGCAAGCCCACCGAGGCGATGCTGGTTCATCAGTCGCGCTGGACGGCGTAGGCGTAGGACCATACCTGGAGCGCGGCAATCACGAGGCCCGACAGCGCGCCACGCCACAACGCCGCGCCCATGTCGCCGCCCGCCCGCAGCAGCGTGGGGTCCTGGCTCAGGTAGAAGAACATGGTCGCGGCGACGGCGAAAGCAGCATCGATGAGGGCGATGGACAGGCAACGTAGCAGGCCAATACTCCAGAACTTGAAGGGTTGCGGCTCCTTCAGCCATAGGAACACTCCGACGGCCTGCGGCGGGTCGCCTGCCAGGCGGAAGGCCTGCGCTTCCGGCGCGCGAGTGTAGTAGTAGTGTTTGATGCGGTTCATGGCGCGGATGGCTGAGAACCAGTTGGCGCGCAGCTGGGCCAGTTGCAGAATAGCCAGCCAGCCGAGGGCGATGAACAGGCCGAAGGCGACGGCAAACACCTGGAAGATCCACGACGGCGTCGTTGCTTCGAAGCGCAACCCGACAGCGACACCGACGATGGCCGCCGCGCTCACCCAAAAGAAGCCCGACACGCGGTCCTCGTTGTTCTGAACCGTGGCCTGGGCGATGTAGTTGAACTCAGCGGCCAGGATATCCTGCAGGCCCTTGTCGTCCGCCAGGGTGGTGGCCGCTGTGGGCGGTTTCACCTGAGTCATAGCCTCCTCCCTGAGGCAGACCTGGCAGGCTCTGAAAGCCTGTCAGGTGGGGGAACAAACAGCGACCCAGACGGCGCTCCGATGGCTCTGATTATAGAACCAATGGCCTCGTCAGGCCACAAAATGGGGCGCGCGCCCCCTCGACAAAACCGGCAAATCAGGTATAATGGTCCTTGAAGCCGCCCGCTCGCATCCTTTGTCCCCGGTTGCGGCCGCCGGGGCCTCTTACGCCGACGCCACTGGATCGCCAGCTCCGGGTCGGCGGTTTCTGTCTCTAGGCGCCCAGTTAGTCCACCGGTGCTTGAACGAGAAGAAGGAGTGTACGATGAGCGTGCTGCATCTGCTGTCGAAGGAGGGTGACGTCAAGGTCGAGTGGGATCCCAAGCTCGCTGAGATCGGCGATCCCGAGGCCCTGGCGGCCATCGCAGAGGCCGAGCGCATCCTGGCCGATGCCCGCGCCAAAGGGGCGACGGCTTTCATGGTCAAGGATGGTCAGCCGGCGCAGGTCATGGAGGCGTTTGACGAGACGGCGGAGCGCATCGTCGTTGTGCCGCGGGTCGTGGGCGGCTGAGCATGCCGGCCGTTCTCGTGCCGCTGGTCGTCGTCGCGCTTGTCGCGCTGGCGATTCTGGCGGCGTGGTGCTATCTGCCCCCCGAACGGTTCTGGGCGCCGGCGCGGCGCGCGGGCGATGTACTCACGGCCCAGTACCGCGCCGAGCGCAAGGCGCGCGAGCTGCTCAAGGCGACCCTCCGCCCCGAGGAGTATCGCTCGGTCGAGGAGCGCGGCTACCTGGACGTCCCCAGCCCCAGCCAACCCAACCGAGTGTACCGCATCCCCTATGGCCCCGGTCGCGTCGTCGTGTTTGACGACGCCCGCTTCGTGATGAGTCTGTGCATTCAGCCGACCACGTGGCTGCCGTGCGGCGACATCATCCTCATGCACAAGCTGCACATCGAGGCCAACGAGGAGGTGTACCTGAATACCGCCAATCGTCTCCGGTTCCCGTGAGACCGACCAAGGACGAAGGACGAAGGCCCAATGGGTTAGCCTGTTGGTCCTTCGTCCTCGGTCCTTGGTCGTCTTTACACGCGCATCACAACCGGCAGAATCATCGGTCGGCGGCGCGTGCGGCTGCCCACCAGCTCCGCCAGCGTGTCGCGCACCATGTCCTCGACGCCCTCCGTGACCCGGTAGGCGTGCTCACGGAGGGCGTCCTCGACTGCCTGCCGCGCCTCCTCAAGCAGTTCCTCAGCCTCCGGCGCGTAGACAAAGCCCCGCGACACCAGCTCGACATCCACCAACGCGCCGCTTTCGTCGAGCACGACGATGGCGACCAGGAAGCCATCGCTCGCCAGGTGATGGCGATCGCGCAGGACTACCTGCCCGATGTCGCCGATGCCCAAGCCATCGACGAACACCGGCACCGCGCCCACGGGATCGCCCACGTCCGCCCCAGCGTCGTCCAGTTCCAGCACGTCACCGTTGTCCAGGATGAAGATGTTCTCGGCAGGGACACCCATCTCCTCGCCCAGCCCGGCATGCAAGGCCAGGTGGCGATACTCACCCTGGATGGGCACGAAGAAGCGCGGCTGCGTCAGGCTCAGCATCAGCTTCTGCTCCTCACGCGCGGCGTGCCCCGACACGTGCACCAGCCCCATCGTCCCGCCGGGTAGGGGCGCCGATTGATAGTAGACGCGCGCGCCCAGGCGGAACAGGTTGTTGAGGGTGCGATACACCAACTCCTCGTTGCCGGGGATAGGTGTCGCCGACAGGATGACCGTATCGCCGGTGTGGATGCGGACGTGACGGTGCTCGCCGTTGGCCATGCGGGTCAACGCCGACGTCGGCTCGCCCTGGGAGCCGGTGCAAACGATGGCGACCTCGTTGTCGGGCAGGCGGTCCAGCTCGTCCATGCGCAGCAGGCGACCCTGGGGCACGTCTAGATAGCCCATGTCTAGGGCCATGGCCGTATTATCCTGCATGCTCCGCCCGACCACGCCGACATCGCGCCCATAGCGCGCCGCCACGTGGACCACCTGCTGGACGCGCGAGATGTTGGAGGCGAAGGTGGCGACGATGACGCGGCCCGGCGCGGCCGCGAACAGCCGCTCGAAGGTGTCCGTCACGACCCGCTCCGAAGGTGTGTGGCCGGGCCGCTCGGCGTTGGTACTGTCGGATAGCAGGGCCAGCACGCCACGCTGCCCCACCTCGGCCAGCTTCTGCACGTCGGTGCGACGCCCCGAGATGGGTGTGTAGTCGAACTTGTACTCCCCGGTGTGGAGAATCAGGCCGGCCGGCGTGGTCACGGCATACGCGACGGCATCCGGGATGGAGTGGCTGACGGGGATGGCCTCGACCTGGAATGGGCCGAGGCTCAGGCGCGCATCCTGGCTGATGGTCCGCAGGTCGGCGGGCAGAAGCCTGTGCTCCTTGAGCTTCACTTCGATGAGGCCGCGTGTCAGCGGCGTGGCGTAGATGGGCGGGCGCATCTCCTTGAGCAGATAGGGGATGGCCCCGATGTGATCCTCGTGGCCGTGGGTGACGAGCAAGGCGACAATGTCGTCCTGTCGCTCGCGCAGGTAGCTGAAGTCGGGGATGATCAGGTCGATGCCGAGCATGTCGCGCTCGGGGAAGCCCATGCCGCAGTCGATGACGAGGATACGACCCGCGTACTCCACCACGGTCATGTTGCGCCCAACTTCGCCCATGCCACCCAGGGGAATGATTCGCAGTTTTTCGGGCATGGTGGGACCTCGGTTCTCACTCTTTCTGTAAAACGACGGCGCTCTCGCGCAAATAGATGCGGTCGCCGCCCCAGCGCGCCAGCTGCTGCGAGCTGGTATTCATGGGGCGGGCAATATAGATACCTTCGATACGCAGGCCGACCTGCTCGCCGATGCGGGCCAGAAGCACGTCAGTCGGAATCGGTACGCCGCCATAGGCCGAGTTCGCCACGACGCACACCGCGCACGCGCCGCGCCGCAGCGTGCGCGCCTGCTCGCTCAGCACCAGGTACATGTCGTCGAAGTAGGCGCGTATCATGGCCGGGATGCGGGCGTTCCACAACTGCCGGCCATCGATGATGTCGACCAGGGCCGCCAGGGGCGCGTAGTCCACCAGCCCCGTGGCCTCGATGGGCGTGCTGACGTGGGAGCGCAGCGACGCCCCACGCAGGCGGCGAAACTCGCCGTGGTTCTGCACGAAGTCCAGCAGCCACATCTCCAGCTTGTACACCTCGGCATAGTCGAAGGAGTTGAGGTAGGGCGGCGAGTACACGGCCAGGTCCACGCTGGCATCCTGGACGCCCGCCAGACGCCGCGCGTCGCCCTGCTCGATGCTTACCTGGGCCAGCGCGGCTTTCGTCCGTAGCGTGGGGTCCATCGTCCGCAGGTCGTGGAGCATCCGCCCCCACTGGTAGGCCAGCGCCTCACGCACCGGCGCGAGGGTCACGGGGCGGCGCAGCACCTTTAGCCCCTTGCCGTCCTTGCGAGCGATGCTCACCCGCTCGACCACCGCCGCCAGCCCTAGCTGGAAGAACTGGCGCGTCAGCGGGTCGTCGAGGCGACCGATGCGCTCCTTCATCACCAGCAGGTCGGCCAGCGCCTCGGGAGCGAACAGGCGGCGGAAGGACGATAAGCCGGGCGCGTCGATGCCCGGCTGACCGCCGTCGGCGAGCAGGTCGGGCAGGTGGCGGGCGATGGCGTCGGCGTCGTAGTGGGGCCAGGCCAGCTTGGCCCGCCCCAGGAAGGCGAAGAAGGGGTTGTACTCGATGCCCAGGGCATCGACGCCCGCCATCTGGCAGGTCAGCGCGGTCGTGCCGGAGCCAGAGAAGGGATCGAGGACCAGGGGGCCGTAGGCCGTGGCCGGACGCCCCAGGGCGCGCGCCCCACGATGGGAAACATGCGCCGGCCAGTCGGGGAACAGGAAGCGTTGGAAGGCCCAGTGGACGACGCCGGGGGCATAGCCTTCCTTGAAGTAGTACCAGCCATGAATGGGATGCTCGACGTTGGTACCGAAGTTGACGATGCGCTTCAGGCGCGGGACATTGTCGTAATCGTAGGGAACGCCGTCGTCTATCGCCTGATAGAGCGGCGCGAGGGTTTCGGCGAGGGACAGGGAGGCGGCCATTAGGTGGGCGGCAGATGGAGATGGGCAACGTCGCGGGGCTTCCCCGCGACAGCCCTAGAACAGGGATAACTGGCTGAGCGGCGGCTCGTCGGCGGGGGCCTGCGCCCTGGCTCGCTCTTCCGCCAACACAGCCATGAGGCGCGGTAGCTTGCTGAAGTCGTCAATCATGGCGTCCTTGAGTTCGGGATTGTGGAGCGCGGCAGCCGGGTGGTACATGGTCACGACGACGCGGTCTTTGGCGCGGCGGGCGCGGCCGTGGACCTGGGTGATCTTCAGGCCAGAGCCGCAGAACCAGCCCATGCTATGCCGCCCCAGGGTAATGACAATCTCCGGGTTGATGATTGCCAACTGGCGTTCCAGGTACACCTGGCAGGCGGCGATCTCGTCGGGCTGCGGGTCGCGGTTGTTGGGCGGGCGGTGCTTGACGATGTTGGTGATGTACACTTCGTCGCGCTTGAGACCGGCCATGCCCAGCAACTCGTTGAGCCACTGGCCCGACGGCCCGACAAAGGGCCGCCCTTGCTGGTCCTCGCGCTGGCCCGGCGCCTCCCCGACGAGCATGATTCTGGCGTCGAGGGGACCTTCGCCCGGCACAGCGTGCGTCGCCCCCTGGTACAGGGGACAGCGAGTACAGATGCGCACCTCGGCGTTGAGCTGGTCCATCTCGGCGGCGCGATCCATGCCAGCCACCTCCCTCCATGCTGAGAGGATACTACACCAGACACAGGGCCAGCGTCAAGAGTCCTGCCAGGCTGACTCCCCCGCCGCTGGCGCGGCATGGCTGTCGCTGATTATTCCTCGTCGCGGCGAGGCGGCTTGCCCGACCCGCTGCGTCCGCCCTGCGGTGGTCGCTCGCCGCCGGAGGGCGGGCGGTTGTCCTGGCGATACGGCGGCCGCGAGCCGCCCCCAGAGCCGCTGCGGGGTCGGTCGCTGCTGTAGGAACGAATCCCCCCCTGGCCGCTGCGGGGCCGGCCGCTCCCTGGCGGTCGCGCCGCGATCTCGTCATCCGAGCGCATATGTACATCCGGCCCTGGGCGGCGCTTGGCAGGCGGCTGGTCCTTCGGGCGATGCCCGCCCCACGACATCGGCGCCAGGCCAGGCTCGGCGTCCGTCTCATGGTCCCCCGCCACGGCGTCGCTCTCGGCCGCCTCGGGCACGAGCCAGACACCCGTCGCGCGGGCCACCAGGCGTGGCGGCTCGACCAGGACGCCGGCCAGCGGCGATTCCACACTCCGCGCGGCGCGCACGGTGACGTGAGCCACCATCTCGATGGTCAGCGCCTTGCGGCCCACGTCGATGACTCGGCCTCTCACTTCGAGGTAATCGCCGACGCGCAGCGGCGCGATGAGGTCCACGCTCTGGTAGGTCCGCAGCATACCCTCATCGCGTCGATAGGCGATCGCCAGGTTGGCCGCCGCGTCGTTGAACAGTTCCATCAGGCGGGCCGGGTCGACGTGCCCACTCTCGGTACGAGCATCGCGGACGCCAAGGCGAACACGGATGAGTGGCTCCTGGGCCATACGTCCTCCCACGCGGTCGAGATGGCTAATCGTAGCATGGAGAAGCGCGGCAACGCAAACGGGCTGTTATTTGGCACATGTCGTCCCGGTCTCTATAATAGGCGCACGACACGCCCAGGTGACACGTATGGATGACACGCTCGCCACGCCGCGAAGTCAGTCGCGCCGCGCCTCGTACTGGGGCCTCGGCGCGGTCGTTCTCGGCCTGGCCTTGCTCCTCCTCATTGCCGGCCTTGGCTGGCGCGGCTATCAAGATGGTCTGGCGATTCGCGCGCAGCGCGAGCGCGAGGCCGCCGCGCTGTTCGTTGCCCGCGCCGATGCTCTGGTTGGCGCGGGGGAGTTGGAACTGGCTGAGCAAGACCTGGCCGCCGCCCTGCGCCTCGCTCCCGACTACCCGGCGGCCGAGGAACGTCTGGCCGATGTCCACCGCCAGTTGACCGCCGCCGGCGTCACCACCACCCTGCCCGAAGGGGTGCGCCTTCCGCCAGCCGCCGCCGGCCCCTCCGCCTTCGACCTCCTCAATGATGCCCGGCGCGCCGTCAGTGTCGGGGCCTGGGGCGATGCCCTCGGCCTGCTGGACAAGCTGCGCAAGCTCGACCCCGCCTTCGAGAAGGATACGGTCAGCGCGCTGGTGACCCAGGCTGCGATGGCCGACGCCGTGCAGCAACTGGACACTGGCGATCTGGCAACGGCCATGCAGCGCCTTGAGACGGTCCTGGCCGAAGACCCGCAGAATGCGGAGGCGGCCGAGCAGTTGGACCTGGCGCGGGCGTACACCGACGCGATCAGCCGCTGGGACAAGGATTGGAGCTACACGACGGCGAAGCTGGACGCGCTGTTGGAGCGCGCGCCCAACTATCGAGACGTGTCTACGCGCCTGGCCGAGGCGTATGTGATTCAGGGCGACACGCTGATGGACCAGCACCGCCCGTGCCAGGCGGAGGATGTGTTCGCCCGCGCCGCCATCATCGCCGACATGGCGGAGATTCGTACCCGCCAGACGGGGGCGCGCCAGGCGTGCCAGACGGGGGCCGCCGCTGTCCGACAGCCGCCGACGCTCAGTCCGCGCGTCGTTGAGACCCGTGAGGCTCAGGACTCCCCACCCCAGGTCATCGGCCAGATCACCGACCGTGAGGGCAAGCCCCTGGGTGGCTTCGTCGTCACGGCCATCGGCCCCAACGCCAACCGCCAGGCCATGTCTGACCCTAGCGGCGTCTTCATCTTCCCCGACCTCCCGGCCGGCACCTATGCCCTGGACGTGCCTGAGGGCATCGGCCCCGCCCTCGGCATCACCGCCGCCCCCAACAGACTCGTCGTCGTCGAGTTCAAGGGCCGCTAGCCTGCGCGACGCCCTTCGGTGGCACACCGGTCGTACCCCGCACGAGGGTCACGAAGCTGCCCCTACTCTTCCCACACTCCCCTTACCGCCTCATGTAGCAGGCCGTTGGTCGCCAGGATGCCGCCGCTGTCGAGCCGCCAGGGTTCGCCGCGCAGCCCCGTCACCCGCCCCCCGGCCTCCTGAATCATCAGCACCGCCGCCGCCGTGTCCCACGGCTGCAAGTGGACGTTGAAGTAGATGTCGAAGCAGCCCAGCGCCACGTAGGCCAGGGACAGCGCCGCCGCCCCCGGCGAGCGAATCGTCATCACCTGTTCGCCCAGCGGCGCGAGGCGGCGCAGGCTATCGACGCGCAATTCCTGCGGGCTGGCCCACTCGATACCCGCGATGGCGTCGATCAGCCGGTCGCGCCCGCTGACTCGCATCGGCACGCCGTTTAGCGTCGCCCCTTGCCCCTTGACCGCCGCGTACATCTCGGCACGGAGCGGGTCGTGCACCACGCCCACCAGGGACTCCCCCCCGCGTGTCAGGGCAATCGACGTGCAGAACAAGGGTATCCCGTGGCTGTAGTTGGTCGTGCCGTCGATGGGGTCGATAACCCATGTCAGGTCGCTCGGCCCGCCCGGCGTGGCGTCCTTCTCCTCGGCTAGGAAGGCGTGGTCGGGAAATGCCGCGCCGATGATAGCCTTGATAGCCGCCTGCGCGGCGTAGTCAGCCTCGGTGACCACGTCGCGTAGCCCCTTGCTGCTGACTGTCACCTTGCCCCGCGCCGCGACGGCCACGTCCCCCGCCGCGCGTGCCGCCTCGTCCGCTACCCGCAGCCAGCGCGGGTCGATACTCTCACTGGGCATGGACTCTCCTCACGTCACACTGACACCCCGCGCGAGCGGGATGGGCATGTCTACTTCAACGCCTCGGTCGTCGCTGTCACCATCATGTCGATGGCCTCCGCTGGCGTCGCCTTGTTGGTCATCACTGCCACCAGACCATTGGCGACGCCGCCCCGCGCCGCCTGCCAGCCGGGCACGGTCGGCTCCGAGCGGGCATACTGGAACAGGTCGAAGCCCTGGGCATAGACCGGGTTGTCCTTGAGGTACGCTTGCATCGTCGCCGTGTCCCGCGCCGCGCGGTTGACAGGGTAATAGTTGCTCTGGCTGCCCCACGTCGCCGACGCCTCGGGACTCAGCCAGAACTTGAGGAACTGCCACGCCGCCAGCGAGCGTTCGGGCGTCGTCTTGAGAATCGCGGCGCTGGGGCCAAACACGTTGACGACCGGCCGGGCCGTCGTGCGCGGGTAGGGCGCGAAGGACCAGGCGAAACGCTCCTTGTTGGTGGCCGGGTCGGTGACCACGCGGTGGTAGAAGGGCACGCCCGTTGACGTGCCGAAGGCAAACAGCGTCTTGCCCAGGCCGAAGTCCGCCTGGTCGCCGAACTGCTGCCCCGGCTGATAGGCATAGCCCTGGTCGAACAGTTCGCGATACCAGCGCAGCGTCGCCAGCCCCTGCTCGCGGAAGGCAGGCTGGTTGTCGGCGGTCAGGATGTCGCCGCCGCGACTGAAGACGAAGGATACGAAGCGCGAGGCGTCGGGCAGAAGCGCGGCGCACCACTTGTCGGGCGTCGTCGCCTTGACCTTCGCGCACACTTCCATGAACTGGTCGTAGGTCGCTGGCGGTCTGTCGTAGCCCAACTGCTTGAGCCAGTCGGCGTTATAGTACATGACATCCGCGCTGACGCCGGGCGGCAGGCTGAGGGTCTGGCCCGCAAAGTCGCGGTACTTGTAGGCGTCGAGCAGAGCCGCGTCGATGTTGGCGCTCAGCGAGCCGGTCGCGGCCACCGAGGGCACACCCAGGCCATACTTGTCGCTCTGCATGAATGGGTCCAGCGGCTGAACCACGTCCTCGCGGGCGTACTCGCTGACGGTGTAGGGGAAGCTCCACACCATGTCGGGGACGAGGTCGGCGGCGATGCCCGTCAGCGTCGCCTTGCGCGTCACGTCGTACATGCCTTTGTAGACGGGGCGCACCTTGATATTCGGGTACTGCGCCTCAAAGGCGGCGATGATGTCCTTGAGACCCTGCTCCTGGTTGGCGGTAAAAATGTGCCAGAAGATGACCTCGACCGGCTGGCCGCTGATGTCGATGGCGTCCACGGCGGCCGCGTCGGCCACGCCCTGGCCGATCTTCTGTCCCGGCGGCGACACCTGGGTCGGCACGGGTGTCGCCGTTGGCGGTACCGTCCGGGCCGCCACCGTGACGGCGACGGTCGCAACCGGGGTCGGCGCGGCGGCGGTGGGCGCAGCCGTGGCGGCCGTAGGCAGCGGCGCGACGGTGGCAGAGGCGGGGACCTGGGCCGTAGGTGAGCCGCCCGCACACGCGGCCAGCCCCAGCGCCAGGAACAAGACAACGAACAAGGAAAGGGAACGCATACACATCCATTTCGGTTGAGTCGCCCACTGCGGAGGAAGAAGACCTATTCCACGATCACCAGGTCGCCCTCGCGCAGCCCATCAAGAATCTCCACCTGCTGTTTGTCACTCAAGCCAGTGGTGACTTCGGCTTCGATGGGGCGGCCGTTGCGTAGCACACGCACGATCTTTTGGCGACCCACGCTCTGCACGGCGCGAGCAGGAACCAGCAGGGCGTCCGGTTTGGTGCGCGTGGCGATAGTGACCGTCGCCCCCATGCCCGGCTTCAGGGCCAGGTCGGTAGGCGGCAGCTCGAGCCAGGCTGTGTAGCTCGTCGCGCCCTGGCGCGTCGTGGCGGCGGGGGCGATGCGCGTGACCGTGGCGGCCAGCGTCTGGCCGGGGAAAGCATCCAGGCGTACCTCCGCCGACTGGCCCGCCTGGACCGGCGGCGCATCCACTTCCTCAACGTCCGCCTCGATATGCTGCTTCGTGACATCGGCCAACAGGACGAGGGGCGCGCCCGCGCCGACGGTCTCGCCGGGCCGCGTCAGCACATCCAGCACGACGCCCGCAAAGGGCGCGGTGAGCCGCGTCTCGTCGAGGCGGGCGCGGGCCGTGGCCAAAGCCAGCTCAGCCTGGGCGACGCCCGTCTGTAAGGCGGCGACCGCCTCGGGTGGCGAGCCGCTGAGGGCCTTGTCCAGGCTGGCGCGGGCGCGCTGGTAGGCGGCCTTGGCGGCTTCGAGTCTGGCGGCCTCCTCGCTGGTCCTGGCGTCGGGCTGTTTGGCGCGGTCATCGTACTGGGCCTGCGCCACCTCGCGGGCAACGGTCGCCTCGCGGACGGCGGCCTGGGCCGCCTCGATGTCGGCGGGTGAGCCGCCCGCCCGCGCCTGATCGAGTTTCTGCCGCCGCGCCGCCAGTTCTAGCTCGGCCTGCCTGACATCGCGCTCAGCCTGCGCCGCGTCCAGGGTCAGCAGCGCCTGCCCTGCCTCGACCTTATCCCCTATCTGGACCTTCACGTCGGCCACGCGCCCGCCGCCGCGTAGCGACAGTTGCGCCTGGCGGTCGGGGCGAACGCGCCCCAGGGCCTCGATGCTGGAATTGATGGGGCCGCGCGAGACGCGCACCACGTTGGCGGGGGCCTCGGCGCGGCGCGGCAGCGCCCAGGCGATTACGGCCAGCAGCGCCAACAGGCCGAGGCCCAGGGCGAGCCAGGTCAGGCTGCGACGAGAGAGCATGGTGGGGAGCGACTTTCAGGAGTGGAGCGATAGCTAGAATCCGGTTCGTTGTCCCAATTATCGGCAGGTTGCGCCTCACGCGCAAAGACCCGAAGGGTTCTCCCGAACCCTTCGGGTCTGCTGCAACGCGCGACGCGCCCGCCTTACGGCAGCGGGTTCTTGCTGATGAGCGGCAGGACGATCTGATCGACGGCCACGTTGAGGCTACCGACCTGGAAGGGGCCGCTCTCCTCGACCCCGCTCTCAGTATTGTAGAGCAGATTGAGGGACTGGACGAGTGTCTTGCCGAGCAGGGGCCGCTTGAAGCCGATGACCCATTCGATGTCGAGGGCCGCGCTCTCAGGGCCGTGGGATGTCTTGGTCATCCTGTCGACGTACAGGGTCGTATGGCGGGTCTCGATGGGGCTTCCGGTGCCGATCTGGATTCCGCCCAGCCAGGTGCCGGGGTTGTCAGGATCCTCGAGGTACACCTTGTCCTCGGCAGCCACATATCGGCCGTGGAAGTAGGTTCCCATCTCGTCCGACAGCAGCACCCGCACCTCCGCCAGGCCATCCCAGCCGTTGACATGGTCGCACGACGAGGTGATGGTGGTCATGCCGATGACATCATTCGCGCTCTGATCGGGGGCATCGGGCGACAGAGGCAGTTGCTTCTGGGCGGCCAGGTTGAGGGTACCCGAGATGACGCGAATGAAGGGCGGGCGATTGCTGCCCCAGGCGGGGCCTTCGGGCAGGCGACGCGCCTCGAACACGTCCGTCGTATTGCCGAAGCGCGCATCCTCCTGCCAGGCAACGTAGGGCGTGGTTGGCGAGGCGGCCAGCGACGGCACGTCGGAGGTGTTGAGGAAGAAGGAGTTGAGACCCCGGAACGGGTCGCTGTCCAGGTCCCAGCGCTCGCGCCCGGGGCGAGCATCGCCCAGGTGCTTGACGATGAGCACGTCGGTCCCGCCGACGGTCTCGACGAAGGCGACGTGGGGCACGTTACCCACGAAGACGAGGTCGGGGCTGTGGGCGTTGTTGAAGCTGAACACATTCAGCGCGCCGCCGACCGGCACCCAGCGCGTGCCGTCGAACTTGCTGACAAAGACCTTGGTCGAGAGGCCGTCGAACTCCTCCCAGGTCACCCACGGTGTAGGTGCGGCGGGGTTCTGGCCGGGCAGCGAGCCGAAGGCGATCTTGGGGTCCTCGGCGTCGCGGTCGGTGTTGCGATTGAGGGCGCAGGTCCGCTCGTTGCTGCCACAAGCCGGCTGCGCGTCCCAACGGAAACCACCCTCGGCCGTCGCGTCGGCAACCGCCTTGGCGGCGAAGACGCGAGCGGCGCGTCCCCCGCCTTCCTCGTACCAGACGACCCACGGCACGGTGAAGTTGGCGCCGCCGAAGGCGAAGTCCGGCTCGATACCGTCGCGCGAGGTATCAACATTGAGGCTCGGCCCGACACCGCCGATGAGCTTGCCGGTGGGCACGAAGCGCACGCCGCCATTGGCGCCCGCGTCCGCCTCACCGCGCGACACGAAGATCTGCCTGGCCTGGGCCGTCGAGCTGTTCTCGTCCCACGCCACCCAGGGCATGAAATTGGTCGCGCCCGCTGTCGTGGACCCACCGGCGATGGAGGGGTTGTCCGCGTCCTCGGTCAGGTTGATGTTGAGGCTCGGAATGCTGCGGCCGGGGCCAGTCGCGCCGACAGACTGCCACTTCTCACCGCCGTCGTTGATCAGCTTGCTGGCGAAGATGCTCTGCTTGTTGCCCAGAGTGACCACTGGCTCGGACCAGGCGACGAAGGGTTGGGTGCCCTGCGCGCTCACGACAGGTCCGGCCAGCCCAAGCGATGGGCTTTCAGCCTGGGCCACATTGTCGCGGTTGAGGATGCCGTTGTTGGCCGCCGTGCCGCGTGTCACCCACTGGTTCGTTCCAGCGTTGAAAGAGCGCACGTAGGCCTGATTCAGATTCGTACCCACAGGGTTGCGGACGAAGGCCACCCACGGCACGGGTAGACCATTGGCGCCTACGGCCGCGTCGACCACCAGGGATGGCTCGGTGGATACCGAGGACGATGGATTCACCGCCGTGTCGTGGCGTTGGAAACCGCCCACCACGGTGGGAACCGCGCCAGGAGCGGCCAGGCCGGCCACGGAGCCGAGGACCACGAGGACTGGCACTATCAACAGCAAGGCGAAGCGGGGCGACAACCGTTTCATCACGGACCTCCTTGGGTGTGTTCTGCTGCTGTAGACGGACGACGGGTTCCGGGGGATTTCTTGGCGTTGCGTTGGGGTTAATGGGTGGCGACGGTTCGGCGAGAGCGGCCCCCCTCATCGCTCTTGCCGAACCCTCATCGCCCGGCGCGGCGCACCTCGGGCAGGAAGGCGCGATAGGCGGCGGTGGGAATGGGGGCGCAGCCGAAGCGATCCACGGCAACGTTGATCTGGTCCGTCGTGGGCAGATCGGCAGGGTTGGTGAAGGTGTCGCTACCCTGGAGGAAAGGCCGCAGGGCGGCAGCGGCATCCGCCACACAGCTAAAGGAGGCCTTCACCAGACACAGGTTATTCGGCGGCTGCTGCCCGCCGATGAAGCGCCCCAGGATGCGATGCTCGGCTTCGACACCGAGGATTTGACCGGCGGTTTGGGCCAGCAGGGGCAGGCCCAGGCGGGCAAACTGCTGCATGGCCGCCAGGTAGGCGGCAATGAAGGCGTTCTCCAGCGTGTCCAGGATGCCCAGGAAGGTGGGCAGGTCGTCGAAGGCGTTGGCCGGGTAGTAGAGGCGCGTTGGGGGAGCGGCCGCACCCTGGGCAGTCAGATACGCCAGGTGGTTGCGCTCCTCGTCCAGCGCGGCTTGCAGATACCACTGGCGAGCCACGGACAGGTCGTGGAAGAAGCCGCCCTCGATGCCCCGGTAGTAGAAGGTGATGCCGACGGCTTCGGCGGCGGCAGCGATGCCCAGGATATCGGCCAGGCTCTCCTGGCAGGTCGCGGCGACGGCCAGGGGCACAGCCTCGCAGGTAACACCATTGATGGCGGCGATGACCTGCGCGTCGCTGGGCATGGGGAACGGCCCCTGATAGTTCGCCCCGCCGTGGAGGTAGAAGGTGAAGATGCCCATCATCTGGGCGGGGCATTCCAGGGGCGCGCTTTCGAAGCATAGATCGTTGGGCGGCGGCGGGCTGTCGCCGGCGACCTCACGGCCGAGGACGCGATGCTCGGCTTCGATACCCACGATCTGGCCGGCTATCTCGGCCAGGACCGGCTCACCGAGTTCGACGAAGCGGCGGGCCGCCGCCAGATAGGCAGCCATGAAGTCGCTCTCCAGCTTCTCAATTGTGGCGACAAAGACGGCCAGGTCGTCGAAGCCGAAGGTGCGCGGTGGAAAATAGAAGGATGTCTGCAGGGGGGCCGCGCCTTGCGCGGTGAGGTACTGGTAATGGCTGCGTTCCTGGTCCAGCGCGGCGCGGAAGGCGTTCTGGATGTCGTTGGGCAGCCGCACGAACCAGTCGCTCTGGATGGCCTTGTAGTAGAAGGTCATGGCGAGAGCCTCGGCTGTGGCGGCCAGATTCAGAATCAGTGGCAGGTCTTCGATGCAGATGCCGGGGGTGGCGGTCGTCGCCGCCAGCCCACCGGCCGCGCGGGCCAGGCCGATCGGCAGCATGGTGGCGCCAACAGTCACGGCGGCCAGGCGTAGAAAGTCGCGGCGAGACAGGGGGACAGAGGGTGATTCGCGGCCAGTGGCGGGCATAGGCATACCTCGCGCGTCACGACTCGGTGGGCGATGCTCCCTGAGGTGACGCGCGAGACGCCAGGCCGGATTTCACACGCTAGGGCAGCGTTCTACGTCGCCGGGCTGGTTCGGGTGTGACGCCAGAGAAGCAAACCCGCCACTACGGGCGGCAGAACCATGGTCGCGAGAATGAAGGGGTAGAAGGTCCGCCAGCCGCCGATACTGAGGGGGTAAATGAGGGCCAGGGCCAGGCCAACAACCACGAGGACCGGCCCGCCGACACGCTCCCACCGCCAGGCTAGCAGGGCAATAGCGATAAAGAGGAGGCCAGGCAGGGCGGTATGCATCACGATACCCAGGGGGTCCAGGCCCTCACCGATGCCAGAGGCAAGGCCGAACCAGGTCCAAAAGCCCGCCCACAGGATGAGGATCGCATGGGCGGCGCGAACGCTCCAATCGGAGCCGAGATAGTGCAGCATATTCACCTCCCGCGACGACCCCGAACGCCAACGACATTGGGGGCGGGGGCGGTCGTCACTCTACCCCCAGTAAATCACCATCCATCTGCCGTGTCAAGGGCAAAATTGAACGCGCGGCCCTCAGGGGAGGGAGTCCCCTGAGGGCCGCGTGGGTCAGGCATGCGCCAGGGGCGCGCGCCTGGCTAGGGCTGCCAGCCCGGTTGCCCAGGGCACACCGGCGGGAAGCCCTCCCAGTCGAAGTTGGGACAGCGCC
>DAOUDG010000021.1:0-41013 GCA_034431435.1 Anaerolineae bacterium
CGACCCAATCGGGCGGAAGGGTATAATTGGGCTGGTAGGTCATGGTCAGTCTCCTTTCGGCTTCAGCAACCTGAGGATACACCCTGACCTACCGCCTTTTCAATGCGGCCATCTCGCTTTTACAGAACCCATGTTACACGAACAACACTCTTGCAACCACCCCCCGAACGCGGCGCCTATCTCGTTGCCGTTGACACGGAGAGCGGCGCGGGTCAGGGCGTGCCACGTCGGCGCGCATCGGGCGCGGCGCGCCCGATATCCTGGACCTCATCCGCGACGAGCGGGTGGCGCTCATCGTCAACACGCCGCTGGGGCGGGGCAGCTACACCGACGGCCGCGCCATGCGGGTCGCCGCCCGCCAGCACGGCATCCCGCTGTTCACGACGCTGTCGGCGGCGACGGCGGCCGTCAATGCCGTCCGCGCCCTCAAGGACCGCCAGTTGCGGGTGCGCAGCTTGCAGGACCACTACGCGCGGCAGGGGTAGGGGGCAGAGGCCAGGAACCGTACCTGGATTTGGCGACGAGTGGTGAGGTACGGATAATTGAGGCCATTCTTCACACGGAGCCACACCCATGAAAACAAAGCTGATTCTCCTCGCCGGCGTTGCGCTGGCCGTTGCCTTCGCCCTGATGACAGCCCCCGGCGCGCTGGCGCAGACGACGCGCCCCACGAGCGGCGCGCAGGGGTCGGTCCAGAATGGCGTCTACACCTGGCCTCAGGCGGGCTATAGTCTCAGCCTGCCGCCGCTGTGGGTCCAGTACGGCTATAAGTGGTACGAGACGTGGGGGACCGACGCCAACACCCTTACCCAGGGCGCGCGCTACATCAACGAGTGGGTCTACACGCCTGTCGCGCCGGGCGCACGGGAGGCGACCCTGCTGAGCATCGTCGTCTACGACCAGGCGGCGTGGGACGCGATGGCCGCCCAGGGTGGCCCGCTGCCCAGCGTCGCCGGTCGGGGCAATGGCCTGGTCTACACGATGCGCACACCCCAGGGCGACCCATATCCCCAGGGTAGCGTGGACAGCCAGCGTTTCCGCGACCTGAGCGCGGCGTTGGCCCCCGCCCTGTCGCGCATCACCATCTTGAATGCGGCGGGCCAGCCCACCGGCACGGCGACGTCCAGCACGGCGTTCACGCCGGAGTCGCTCAAGAACGCGACCTATAGCCTGCCGGGCGGGGCCAGCGGCACGGTCACCCTGACTGATGGGGAGTACCGCGCGCCCGCCGCGCCTGGCTCCGCCAGCCAGGTGGTTGTGCAGTTGACGGGACCCATCGTGGTGGGCACGCTGAATGGACAGCCCGCCGCGGCGGTCGTGCTGACGAGCAGTAGCGGTGGGAGCGGGACTTTCTACTACCTGGCGGTGATGGTCGATCAGGGCGGCAAGCCGGTCAACGTCGCGACGACGCTGCTGGGCGACCGGGTGAAGATCAACGGCCTATCCATCGTGAACAATCAGGTGGTGGTGGACCTGATGACGCAGGGACCCAACGACCCCATGACCGCGCCGACCCTGCACCAGGTATGGAAGTACGAACTGCAAGGGAACAGTCTGGTCAAGGTGAGCTAGACCGACCGTGGCTCGGCCATAGGAACGCCCCCCGTCGACGATGGTTCGACGGGGGGCGCTTACTTGAGCCAGTGAACTACCTTCGCTCTTGCAGCCAGCTGCGGAATGCGGCGTCCAACTCGTCGCCGCCGACGTGGAGAGCCTCGCGGGTCAGGGCATCCCAGGTTGTCGCGGTGCGGGTGGCATGAATCATGCGGCTGGGCGCGTCGGGTCCGTAGCGAGCGACCAGAAACTCACCGAAGGCGTCCCACTCAGCGGCCGTCAGCACCATGTCGCTTGTCGCCGCCTCCAGCCGCGATGGCGGCAATAGCCGCCCCTCGGCCAGGGCCGCTCGCAGGGCGGCGCTTGTCGCCTGACGTGTGCCGGCGGGCGGTGTGGCGAGCAGTCGCGCCTCGGCTTGCAGCATGGCCCCACGCAGGCCGCGCCAGACGTTGGGGTTCGCAGGCTGGGCAAGGGTTCCTGGCGAGGTGGGATTCTGGCCCGCGGCTACGCCCGCCTCACGGGCCGCCTGGTTCACCAGGGCCGAGGCCAGATTCCAGCGCACCAGGCTGGCCGGCGTATCCTGGCTATCGACGCCGTTGAACGACGCCAGGGGCGAGCCGACGCGGTAGCCCTCCTCGGTGCGCACGATGTCGGTCCACGGCGCGCTGATGTCGATGATGACACTGGTACGCTGCTGCTGGGGCAGGAACGGCCCATAGTGCCAGGCCAGCCGTTCGGCAAACGCATCCAGCCCGTCGGCGATGGCCTCCGCGAGGTCCGCGTCGCGGCGGTGGTAGACCAGGCGGAACTGAGTCGTCTCGGTCACCTCCCACGGTCCCCAGGCCCGCTCGTCGATGCTGGTGCGCTCCCAGCGCGTGCCCACGATACGATAGGCCCGCGCCGAGTGCAACACGCGCTCGCTGCCGGGGCTGCCGACGCGCGTCTCTACTAGCACCACGGCCAGATCGGGCGCGACCAGCTCCACCTCCTGCACCCGCGCCGTCGCCTGGCCGCTCACCGCCCGTGCCCAGGTGCGAGCGAAATTCACGTAGCGGGTCTGCCACAGGCGGTCGGCCGCTTCGTCCCACGTCACCGCGCCCTGCGCCCCGCTCAACAGGGTCGCCATCTCGCTATCCACCGCCGCCTGGGCGTCGGCGCGCAGACGCTCGTGGTGCGCGGTGTAGGTGCGCCACGTGTAGGCCAGCGCGATGACGGCGACAACGGCCAGGAGACCCATGCCGCGCGCCAGCCAGCGTCGCCAGGGGCGCGGCGCGCGCGGGGGCCGCTCCGCCTCGGGTGGCTTGCCAATGACGACGTGCTCGTCGCCGATCTTCCAGTCGAGCATACAACACCTCAGCTTCGAGGCGAAATCCGTTCCATTCAGTTAGACGCGGCGGGGGCGCGCTTCGTACACCTTCTGGTCGCGACCGGTCAATCCTCAATCCGCTGCGTCATGCGGCCGGGAGCGGCAAAGAAGATTGGCTTGTTCGCAATGTAAGGATTGACACGTTGCCATTATCTTACTGACTATAGGCGCGTCGCGGGAGGCGCGCAGGAGGGTAACGCCATGTTCAACCCCTCGTCCTACGAGAACGCCCGCCTGGGCGGTATTCCGGCCATGGAGATCGTGAGTCCCGACGGCCAGGCGGACCAGCCAGTTCTGTTTGTGCCGCTACGGCGAAGCGACCTGACGGGAACGGTCGTTGGCCCGCTGGCCGATCTGCGCCTGAGCCAGATCTTTCGCTTCGAGCGTAGCGCCCTCGACAAGACAATCGAGGTGATCTACCGCTTCCCATTGCCCGGCGATGCCGCCGTAACAGGCGTCTGGGTGCGGTTCGGCGCTACCGAGATCCGTACCGACCTGCGCGAGCGGCAGGCGGCCGAAGAAGCCTACGAGCAGGCCAAAGTGGAAGGCCACCAGGCTGCCCTGCTCACCCGCGAGTCGCCCGACGTATTCACCCTGCACGTGGCGGGCATTCGCCCCGATGAGGACGTGACCGTCGAGACGCATCTGGTCCAACTCCCGCGTCCTGAGGGCGATGTCTGGACGCTGCGCATCCCGCTGACCACCGCGCCGCGCTATGTGCGCAGCGACGAGAGGGGCGGCCGACACGCCCACGGTCAACCCTTACTCAGTATGCGCGACCCAGGCCACCGGTTCACTCTGGACCTGACGATGCGCGGCGTCGAGGCCATCGCCAGCCCCAGCCACACCCTGGCCGTGACACCGACGGCTACGGGCCTGCGCGTGCGTCTCGCCGACGGTGAGGTAACACCCGATCGCGACCTGGCGCTACGCTGGCGGGCGGCGCAGGACGCTACGCGCCCCACGCTCCAGGTATGGACCCAGCGCCCGGCGAACGAGGCGAACGTGTACTTCCTGGCCCTGGCCGCGCCGCCCCTGACGGCGCCGGGTGACCTCAAGCCTCGCGAGGCGCTGCTTCTGGTCGATCACTCAGGGTCAATGGGCAGGGCCAAATGGGAGGCGGCAGTCTGGGCGGCAACCTCGTTTCTGCGCCAGTTGACCGCGCAGGACCGCTTCGCCCTGTGCCTGTTCGACAGCGTGCAATACTGGTTCGCGGACACGCTTCAGGCGGCGACGCCGGATGCCATCGAGGCGGCTGTCGCCTTTGTCCGCGCCAAGCGGGCGATGGGTGGGACGGAACTGGGTGTGGCTCTGGAGCAGGCGCTGAGCTTACCCCGGACAGAGGGCGAGGTGGCCCGGCACGTGCTCGTCATCACCGACGCGGCGGTGTCAGATGACGCGCGCATCCTGCGCCTGGTGGATGACGAGGCGCGCCGCCCTGACCACCGCCGCGTTAGCATCGTATGCATCGACGCTGCGCCCAACAGCTACCTGGCGCATGAGATGGCCGAGCGGGGCGGTGGCGTCGCCCGTTTCCTGACCAGCGCGCCTGAGGAGGAGGACATCACCACCGCCCTGGACGAGATTCTGGCGGAGTGGGCCGCGCCGCTGGCCGTGGATACCCGCCTTGAAGTGAACCGCGAGGCTGCGCTGTCGGCGCGTGGCCCCGCCCGGCCCGGCCGTGCGCCAGGCTGGGCGAGCCTCGACCTGGGCGACCTGCCCACGGGGCGGGCCGTGTGGCTGGCTGGCCGCGCGCCGCTGGCGGCGGGTGACGACCTGGTGGTGCGCCTGGTCGCCGACGGCCGAGCGTTGACTGAAACCCGCGCCTCGCTCGCGCCAACCGGCGGCGTTGAGGCGCTGCAAGCCCTGTTCGCCGCGCCACGCCTGAACCGCCTCGAGGGGTTGATGGCCTCGGCTTACCAGGTGGACGAGCTACGCGCCCCGCTCGAGCGGCTGGGCTACCGCGCGGACGAGGCGCTGCCGCTGGCGGGCGCAGCGCCCAGGGTGTACACGGAGAACACGGTTAAGGACACGCTGGCGGCGCTGCGCGGGCTGCTGGTGCGCGAGTCCCTGGCGGCCGGGCTACCGACGAGCGAGACGGCGTTCGTCGCCGTGCGCCGCGACGGCGACAGCACGCCCGTCGAGCTTACGACGGTGGTGGGCAACGCCTTGCCGACGGGCTGGTCGCCCGGCTTCGCCTCGTTGAGGGTCCTGAGCAACGCCGGTGGCGGATCTCCCAGGGCGCTGTTCAACCAAAGCGCGGACACCTCCTCACTGATGAACGCCGCGCCGGACCAAATGGTGGCGCTAGCGAATCAGGGTGGGCGTGGCACATCGGCTCGCGCGGCCAGGGTCACGCCGACGGCGACAGTGTTCGACGGCGTCCCGCTCTTCGCCAACGGCCAGGCGACGCTTGTGGACACTAGCGCCGGCGATGCTGGTGAGTCGTTGGCGGCAGTGCGACTGCTCACGGGGCTGGTGGTGGCGTTTCCCGACAGCGCGCCCAGCGCGGCGAGCATCGACCGCGGGCTGACGCTGTTGGTTTATGTGGGGGATCGCGGGACGCCACGCGCCCGGGTGCGCCTGGCTGACCTGGTGAGTGCGGGCGGCCGGCGGCCGCTGAACGTGCGGCGCGACCCCAATGAGCCTGTCTGGATTGTGGTGGAGGATGCAAACGGCGCGTGGGCCGGGGGAGCGCCCAGGCTGATGGTGACGCTGGAATGCAGTCAGTAGCTGCTCACGTCCATCTCGACCAGCTCGCCGGTGACCATGAATACGATACGCTCGGCGATGTTGGTCACTCGGTCAGCCATGCGCTCGAGATTGTGGGTGATCCACAGCAGGTAGGTGGCTTGCGTGATCGTGTCGGGGTTGCGAATCATGATGTCGATCAGATCGTGGTAGATGCGATCGTTCAGGGCGTCTACAGCATCGTCGCGGGCCGGTAGAGCTTTGGCGGCGGCTACGTCACGCTGCACGTAGGCGTCGAGCGCGTCGTGGAGCATGGCCTGCGCTATCTCGGCCATCCGGGGCAGGTCAATCAGGGGTTTGACTGGCGGCTGGTAGCCCATGCGCACGGCGATCTCAGCGATGCCGCGCGCGTAGTCGCCCATGCGCTCCAGTTCGACGGCGATGGTCTGGGTGGCGAGGATGAAACGGAGGTCGCCGGCCATAGGCTGATGCATGGCAAGGATGTTGACGGCCTCCGTCTCAATCTCGAAGCGCTTACGGTTCAGAGCCTTGTCGTTGTCTATGACTGACCGTGCCAGGTCAAGGTCGTGCTCGACGAGGGCCTGCATGGAGTGGGCGAGGGCCTTGTCGACCATGCTGCCCATCTCGAGGACGCCCTCGCGCACTTCCTCCAGCGCCTGGACGAGGCGTTCGCGGACAACGCGCTGCTGAGGCTCCGGCATGTCTCTACCCCTCGGTCATTGAGAGTTCGGCAATTCTACCGTGTGAGGCTGGCGTCGTCAATCCGAGGTGGGCTGGGGGTGCGGCTCCGCCTTGAATACGATCTCGCCCCCGATGAGGGTTTGTTGCACCTGGAGCTGCGCGTCCAGCACGACGATATCCGCGTCGGCCCCCGCCTCCAGGCGTCCCTTGTGCGATAGACCCAGCACGTCGGCGGGCGTGGTGCTTGCCATACGCACCGCGTCGCCGACGCTACAGCCGGTAAAGGCCAGCATGTTGCGGATGGCCTGATCCATGCTGAGAATGCTGCCGGCCAGGGTGCCACTGGCGAGGCGCGCGGCGATGGGCGTCACGTGTACCTGCTGGTCACCAATGTTGTAGACGCCGGGCGGCTGGCCGAGGGCAGCCATCGCGTCGGTGACGAGGGAGATGCCCGACACGCCCTTGCTGCGCCAGACCAGGCGCGTCACGGCCGGATGGACGTGGATACCGTCGGCAATCAGGCCGACGACCGGCCAGTCGGCTTCCAGAAGCGCGCCCACCGCGCCGGGGTCGCGATGGCCGAGGGTGGGCATGGCATTGAACAGGTGTGTGGCCCAGGTAACGCCGTGGTCCAGCGCGGCGCGAGCGTCGTCGTAGTGGGCATCGGTGTGGCCGATGCTGACCACGATGCCGTGGCGCTGCAAGTAGGCGATGGTCTCGGTCGCGCCGGGGAGTTCGGGGGCCAGGGTCATGAGGCGCATCACGCCCGTGGCCACCAGGGGGGCGACGGCCTGCGGCGAGGGCAGACGGAGGTGGATGGGGTTGTGCGCACCCTTCTTGTTGGGGTTGAGGAAGGGGCCTTCGACGTGGACGCCCAGGACTGTCGCGCTCCCGCTCGGTGTCGCAGCGGCCGCAAGTGCGGTGAGCCGCTCCGGATAGGTTTCCAGGGGTGAGGTGATGATGGTGGGCAGAAAGGCGGTGACGCCATGCTGGGGCAGGCCAGCCGCAACCGGCGCGACCGAGGCCGGGTCCGCGGTGAAGTCGTAGCCGAACGCGCCGTTGATCTGGAGGTCGATGAAGCCGGGCGCGATCAGGCTACCCGTTTCGACGTTGGGGAGACCGGTGGGTGGCGAGGCAGCGACATCGAGGATGCGCCGACCCTCGATGACGACGCTGCCGTCCGCGACGGCTCCGGAGGGATGGATGACGCGGCCGCTGAGAGTCCAGGTGCGCATGGCACACTCCTTGTCGCTGAATCTGACTGAGGCGCATTATAGCCCGATTGCGTTCCTCAGTCTAGACAGGCCCAAAAAAATCGTCAAGCCCGGGTCGGGGGGACGTACCAGGGCTTGACGGAGTTTGGGGGACTCGAATAGCATACGTGGCTGAGGGGCGAAAGGATACGCAGAAATCGACCAAAATAAAAAAGTCAACGCGATTGGTTGCAGGTCCCCCCAAGAACTCTCAGCAACCCATCACGTTGACAAGATATATAACGAAAAAGGGAGGCGCGGAGACACGCGCTCAGACCACGAATTTTACCAATTTGGGTGGGAATTTTGCCGTTCGGCTGGTCGCCGGGGTATAATGGGGCGTGATTCGGCTGTGCATGTATTGCTATGTGATGCCAGGTCAGGGCGAGGACGCACCAGCGGCCTGCCTCGGGCGAGGTTTCAAGGAGTGTCGTGAGCCAATCGCGGCTGGGCGAGTCCGCTACTGATGCGGAAACGGCAGGCAGCCTGTCGCTGCGCGGTCAGGCGGCGGTGCTGGCGGGTAAGGCGGCGGCGAGCGCGATTCGCACCCTGGGGCGCGGCGCGGCGACGACCATGCCGGGCCAGGTGGCCCTCCGGCTCGATACGAACCTGCTGGCTGACCTCGCGGCGCAGTTGCGCTACGGCGTGATTCTCATTGCCGGGACCAACGGCAAGACAACGACCACCAAGATGCTGGCGCAACTGCTGGAGCAGCAAGGCTACAGCCTCATCACCAATGCCAGCGGCGCCAACCTGGTCAGCGGCCTGACGGCCATCCTGCTGCAGAGCACCGATTGGCGGGGGCAGGTGCACGCTGACTTTGGCCTGTTCGAGGTGGACGAGGCGACCCTGCCGCACGTCCTGCGCGCGGTGCAGCCACGCGCCCTCGTGCTGCTGAATCTGTTCCGCGACCAGCTCGACCGCTACGGCGAGGTGAACATGGTGGCCGACCTGTGGCGCACCGCTATCTCGCCGCTGCCACCGGAGACTCTGCTCGTCGTCAATGCCGACGACCCGACCGTAGCTGCCCTGGGGCTGGGGGTTCCCGCGCGGACGTTCTATTTCGGCCTCGGCGACCCGCGCCTGTTCAACGACGAGATCGAGCACACGGCAGACTCGATCTACTGCCCGGCGTGTGACGTGCGCCTGCACTTCGACGGTATCTACTACTCGCATCTGGGGGTGTGGCGCTGCCTCAACTGCGGCTTGACCGAGCCGCCCCTCGACCTGGACAGCCGAGGCAAGCAGTTTCCCTTGCCGGGTCTCTACAATCGCTACAACACCCTGGCCGCGCTGGCGACGGCGCGCGCGCTGGGAGTGGCGGGGCCGAACCCCGATGCCGCCCTGCGTGGTTTCCGCCCCGCGTTCGGCCGCCTCGAAGAGCTGACGATCGCGGGGCCAGATGGGCGACCGCACAAGGCGCGCATGGTGCTGGCCAAGAACCCCACGGGCTTCAACCAGAGCCTGCGCCTGCTCAGCGAGTTCCCCGGCCAGAAGGTCGTGGTGCTGGCGCTCAATGATTTGACACCCGACGGAACTGATGTATCCTGGATTTGGGACATCGACTTCGAGCACCTGGTGGGGCAGGCGAGCGCGCTGGTGGTGACGGGCATTCGCGCCTATGACATGGCCGTGCGGGTCAAGCACGCTGGCTGGGACGAGGCGCGCGCGCCCATGTTCGTCACCGAGGACCTGGCGCAGGCCATCGGCCGGGCGGTCGAGGCGCAGGGGCCAAACCAGGAACTGTTCATTCTGCCGACCTACTCGGCCATGCTCGATATCCGCGGCCTGATTCGCGGCGAGAGAATCCTATAGCGGGCGCGAAGTCGCCCACGGTAAGGACTTGTTCATGCGACGCTTGACCATCGGCTGGCTCTATCCGCGCCTGATGGGAACCTACGGTGACCGGGGGAACATCACCACTCTGGTCAACCGTGCCCGCTGGCGGGGTATCCAGGTCGAAGTACAGCAGATCGAGTTGGGGACATCGGAGCGCGCCATCAGCGGCTGCCATTTGCTGTTCATGGGCGGCGCGCAGGACCGCGAGCAGAAGATCGCGGCTGTCGACCTGCGCCTGCGCAAAGGGCCTGCCCTGCGCGCTGCCGTCGCCGACGGCGTGCCCGCCCTGTTCGTATGCGCCGCCTACCAGTTCATGGGGCACTACTACCGCCCCGCCGAGGGGCCAGACCTCAAGGGCGTCGGCCTGTTCGATCTCGTGACCCATCATCCGGGTGTCCACGTGCCGCGCTGCATCGGCAACATTGCCCTCGAGCTGTCCCCCGGCCTCGCTGCCTGGGAGATGCCGACCCTGGTCGGCTTCGAGAACCACGGCGGCCGCACCTACCTGGGCAGCAAGTCATCCCCCCTGGGGTCTGTCCTCGCTGGCTATGGCAACAATGGTGTGGACCGCACCGAGGGCGCGGTGGTCAACAATGCCTATGGCTGCTATCTCCACGGCCCGGTGCTGCCCAAGAATCCCCACTTCGCCGACCACCTGCTGCGCCTGGCGCTGGCCCATAGCGCGCAGGAGGCCAGCCTGGCTCCTCTCGACGACGAGCTAGAGTGGCAGGCGCATGCCGCCGCCCTGCGGCGGGCTGGCGTTCGCGAGCCGCAGCCGACCGCCGAGCCGGAGGTGGAGCCGCGTCGTGGCCTGGCCGACATTCTGCCCTGGCCCGGCCGCCCGCGCGAACACGGGCGGGGCAAGGTGGCGAGCTAGCGCCGCTCCCGGCCCCGGCCCTGCCTCGCATTCCAGGAGCGCCTCGCCATGTCGTCCACGAAACCCAAGCCTGTTCAGTCGCTGCTGCTGGCGAGTCGCTATATCATCCTGTTCGCCATCATCGGCTCGTTCATTGGCGCGGTGGCGGTGCAGGTGTATGGCTTCTGGCTGGCGGTGGGGCTGGTCTTTACAATGGTGAAGACGGGCGTGGCCATCGACGTCGAGTCCGCGAAATCTATCTCTGTGACGTTTGTCGTTCTTATCGACTTCTTCCTGATCGGCGTCCTCCTGTATATCTTCTCGGTGGGGCTGTATCAACTGTTCATCGCGCCAGATGCTGAATTGCGCGGTGTCGCCTCGGTGCATAGCCTGGAACATCTGAAGGAGAAGCTGGTCGTCACCATCTCGGTGCTTCTCCTGGCGAGCTTTGCCGTCCTGGTAGTGGACTGGCATGGAGGCTGGGATATCCTCGCCGTAGGGGCGGGGATCGGCCTGGTGTTGCTGGCGCTGGCGGCGCTGCGCTTTGTCGGCTTCTGGCGCGAGGAGCATCTACCACACCACGCGGACCACGACCGGGCGGCTGAGGACTAGCCGCGCCCAGAAAGGTGAGGTCAGGCCAACGTCGCGGAAGATGGCCTGAGCCTCGGCTAGTGCGACACTACCTAGCCGGCGATGGTGTAGAACTCGCGGCGCCCACCCTCCACCAGCGGTACCATACGCTCGAACCAGGCGGCGAAACGAGGGTCGCTGAGGATGGCCTGGGCATCGGCTTCCCACGCGCTGAAGCTTTCGTACTCGGTCTCGCTGACCACGGTGAAGAACTGCCCGCTCAGGTCGGTCATGATGCGGCCCCGCTGGGCGTAGGGCCACGCGTCTCGGACCTCCTTGAGTAGCTGGACGAGTTCATCACCCTTGCCGTACTTCGCCTGGAAGACCCCACGAACGAGAATCATAATATTCCTCCCTGAATCTGGCGGCGCGGGTCTTGAGGTGGTCCGGCTGCCTGCCGAGGTCAGTGCGCCATCTCGTAGCGCTCGCCGACTGGAGCATGGGTGACGGCGGACGCCTCGGCCAGATAGTCGAAGCCCTTGACGCTCAGGTCGGTCCACAGCGGCCATTCCCGCAATTGGGCCACGATGGGGCCGTCGACGTACGCCTGGAAGCTGGCTTCATCGGCGAACAGATAGATGCCGCCGGCTTCGCCGCGCGCGCGGTCGATGAGCCAGATCTTCCACAGCAGCCCCGGCAGGGTGGCAAAGAACTGAGCATCCTCCGGACGGGCATGTTGCTCGAACTCCTCCACTGGAACGACCAGTCGCCCAACAATCTGTAGAATCTTCTGGGACATGGCGTCATCTCCCTGGTTGGCTGGTCGGCGCGGCGGCTGTCGCGCCGACCGCGGTTGACATTGCTTCTCATTCTACGTTACAATGAAAATGGGGGGGTATCGCTTTGCGATACAGGATGTCACTGACCGCCACTCGCACCTGTGACAGCGGCCCTGAACGCGTGGGGGATTTGGCTCTGATGTGACCAGAAATGGACGCCACAGATTCCTTCGGCTATTGGGTGCGACGGCAGCGCAAGGCTCTGGACCTGACGCAGGCCGAACTGGCTCGCCGGGTGGGCTGCGCGGCGGTGACACTGCGCAAGATCGAGGCGGATGAGCGGCGCCCATCGCGCCCGATGGCGGAGCGACTTGCCAATTGCCTGGGCCTGCCGCCTGCGGACAGCGCGCGCTTCGTCGCCATCGCCGTCGGGGATCAGGCCGCAGTCGCGCTGCCCCTGCCGTCCAGGCTCGCGGTGCGCCGAATGCCAGGCAACCTGCCAGCGCCGCCGACGGCGCTGGTCGGCCGCGAGGCGGAGATAGCAGCCATCATCGATGGCCTGAGCCATCACAAGATGCGGCTGCTGACCCTGACGGGGCCGATGGGCGTAGGAAAGAGTCGCCTGGCCGTGGCGGTCGGTCACCAGCTGCTGACCGAGTATCAGCAGGGCGTATACGTGGTGGCGCTGGCTACGATTGCTGACCCCGGCCTGGTTCCAACAGCGACAGCCAACGCGCTGGGTGTTCGGGAGAGACGCAGCCAGGGCCTGGCGCAGACCGTAGCCAACTTCCTGGTGAACCGGCGCGTGCTGCTAATCCTCGATAATTTCGAGCACCTGCTGCCCGCTGCGCCCTTCGTATCCACCCTCCTTGCCGCGTGCTCTGGGCTGGATGTCTTGGTGACAAGCCAGTCTCGCCTGCATCTGTACGGCGAACATGAGATCGGAGTGGCCCCTCTGGCGGTTCCCGAAATCGCGGACGTCCAGGGGGCCGCTGAGACACCTGCCGTGCAGCTGTTTTGCCAGTGCGCCCAGGCGGCGCGGGCCGACTTTCGCCTGACACCGGCCCTGACGCCGGTGGTGGCCGAGATTTGTCGTCGTCTGGACGGCCTGCCGCTGGCTATAGAGCTGGCTGCTGCGCGCATCAAGCTCTTCTCCGCCCAGGAATTGCTACGGCGGATGGAACAGCGGCTACTGCTGCTGAGCCAGGGCGCGCTGGATGTACCCCCCCGCCGTCAGAGTCTGGAACATGCGATTGCCTGGAGCTATGGGCTGCTGACTCCCACCCAGAGTGCCCTGCTTGCCCGGCTCGCCGTCTTTGCCGGTGGTTTCAGCCTGGCTGCCGCTGAGGCCGTGTGCGCCTTGCCCATCGACGCGGCGGCGGTCTTGCCTGAGTCGTCAGCCTCGCTCGGCTTGTCAGAGTCGGCGCTGGGTGTCGCCGCGTTGTTGGATCACAACCTCCTGGTACGCCAGGCCGCGAGCGACGGCGCAGAGGCGGGCGGCGAGCGCTGCCCCCGTTGCCCGACACGACAGGTGCGCGAGGTCATCGCGACCGAGCCGCGCTTCAGTATGCTGTCCATCATTCGCGAGTATGCTCTCGATCGGCTGGACGAATCCGGCGACAGGCCGGCTATTGAGCAGCGGCATGCGGCCTACTTTGCCGCCTGGGCGGCCGAAGCGGTGGCGCACCTTCAGGGGTCAGACCAGGCTATCTGGTTGGCGCGTCTTGAGCGAGACGCCGACAATTTACGCGCGGCGCTTCAGTACTTGCTGTCTACTGCTCAGATCGAAATGGCAGCCGAGTTGGCTTGCGCGCTCGGCATTCTCTGGCAGCGTCGTGGCCGCTACAGTGAGGGGCGCGACTGGCTGGTGCGGGTCCTGGCGCAGATGCGGGGTGTCTCCGTACCGGAGGCCTTGCGTGCCCGTACCCTGCAAACGGCGGCCATGCTGGCCTACCGTCAGGGGAACTGGCAGGTGGCTCGCGACGAGTTGCAGGCGAGCCTGTCGCTGTACCAGGCGGTTGCGGATGAGCCGGGCATGGCGAGGGTGCTATTCGATCTGGGCTGGATCGCCCTGGATGAGGGCCAGTGGGAAGTGGCGGCCCGCCTGAACCAGGACAGCCTGGCCCTGGCACGCACGGCACGCGACCCGCAGGCCGCCTACCGGGCGCTGACGAACCTGGGCTGGGCGCGGTTGTGCCAGGGGACTCGCGATGCGGCGGCGGCTCTCTTTCGCGAGGCCTATGATCAGGCTGCCCGGCTACAGCACGTGCGGGGAGTGGCTGTCTCGCTGGTCAACCTGGGCTGGATCGCCCTGGCTGAGGGTGAACTGGCCGAGGCTGACCGCCTGGCGCGCCAGAGTGTCCAACTGTGCCACCTGCTGGAAGAACGCGAGGTTCTGGCGGAGGGGCTGGAGATCCTGGCGGCCACTGCCCTGGCAGCCGGGGAGACGTGGCGCGCGGCCAGGTTGAGCGGCGGGGCAGAGGGCCTTTGGGAGGCGCTGCACGTTACCCGCCCGCCGGTTCAGCAGGCAGAAGCGCCCTACGCTCAGGCCCTGGCCCCGCTGCGTGGCCTGTCAGAGGCTACCGATCTGGCGGCGGCCTGGGATGGTGGCCGCGCCATGAGCATGGATGGCCTGGTGGCGCTGGCGCTGCGTTGTCGGGAATAGGTGACCCCCAGGGGCGCGCCGATGTCGGCGGCGACGGACCGCTTGCGCAGGCACGCTGCCCATATTCCTGGTGGGCCGTGGGGCGTAGACGCCATGCCGGTTGGCCCGGAGGGTCGCCCTGCTTGTGCTGTTCATCCTGTCTGGTCACCTGGAGGTGGGCGTGGCGGTTGATGGGGTGGACGAGCGGGGGCGGCTGCGCGAGGTGACGGCGGTTTTCCTCAAGTTGGGAACGATTGCCTTTGGCGGTCCGGCGGCGCACATCGCCATGATGCGTGATGAGGTGGTCAACCGCCGCGGCTGGGTGACGGAAGGCTACTTCCTCGACCTGTTGGGCGCATCCAACATCATCCCTGGCCCCAACTCTACCGAGATGACCATCCATCTTGGCTACCAGCGGGCCGGCCGTCAGGGGCTGGTGGTGGCGGGCGTGGCGTTCATCCTGCCGGCCTTCCTGATCGTGCTGGCCATCGCCGCGCTGTACGTCCGCTATGGCACGCTGCCCGAAGCCCAGTGGCTGCTATACGGCATCAAGCCTGCCATCCTAGCCGTCGTGGTGCAGGCGCTGTGGAAGTTGGGCAAGACGGCGGTGCGCGGACCGCTGACGGCGGCGGTTGGGATTGCCGCGCTGGCCGCCTACTTCCTGCGCGTGAACGAGCTGCTCATCCTGGCGGTGGGCGCGCTGGCGTTGCTGGTCGCGCGGAGCATCGCGGCGGGGCGGGCCGCGATGTGGCTGAAGGGGGTGGCGTGGGCAGGCCCCGGCGCGCCCTCGCTGTGGCAGGCGGCGGTCATGCTGGCCCAGGCGGCCGCGCCGCCAACGCCCGCCGACCTGTTCTGGACGTTCCTGCGCATCGGCTCGGTGCTGTACGGCAGCGGCTACGTGCTGCTGGCGTTCATGTACTCGGACTTCGTGGTGAAGACGGGCTGGCTCACCCAGCAGCAATTGCTGGATGCGATCGCGGTGGGACAGTTCACGCCGGGGCCGGTGTTCACCACGGCGACGTTTGTCGGCTACATCATGGCGGGCTGGCAGGGCGCGGTTGCGGCGACGGTGGGTATCTTCCTGCCGGCCTTCTTCTTCGTGTGGCTGACCCACCCCTACGTGGCGCGGGTGCGCTCGTCGACGTGGGCCGCGCCGCTCCTGGACGGGGTCAACGTGGCGTCGCTGGCGCTCATGGCGGGGGTGACCTGGCGGTTGGGGCAGGCGGCGGTGATCGACTGGTTCACCATCATCATCGCCGCCGTGGCGACCGTCGCGCTGCTGCGCTATCGCGTCAACTCTGCCTGGCTCGTTCTCGGCGGTGGCCTGGCTGGCCTGGCCTATCGTTACGTCATGGGCGGGTAGGCTGCGTACTCAGGCGCAGGCTAGACCAGCAATACTGCCGCCAGCGCTTCGCGCACCGCAGCCTCCGGCGCGTCGTTGACAATGACCACGTCGCCAACGTCACGGGCGACGATGAAGCGCAGCTTGCCGCCGGCTTTCTTCTTGTCCATGAACATCGCCGCGTATACGGCGTCGGAGTCGAGGCCGGTGGCGGCGGTGGGCAGGTCGAGGCGGGTCAGGAGGGCGCGCAGCCGGTCTTCGAGGCTGGTGGCCGTGATGCCCAGCCGTGCGCCGAGGCGGGCGGCAGCGACCAGGCCGATGGCGACGCACTCGCCGTGGCGCAGGCCGTAGCCGCTGATGGTCTCGATGGCGTGGCCGAAGGTGTGGCCCAGGTTGAGGACGGCGCGGCGGCCGCGCTCGTAGGGGTCTTCCTCGACGGCGCGCTGCTTGACGGCGACCGCCCGCCCGATGGACCACGCCAGCGGCTCAGGGCCGTCCTTCTCCAGGCGCTCGAACAATTCGCGGTCGTCGATGAGGCCCGCCTTGACCACCTCGGCCAGCCCGGCGGCTACCTCGGCACGGGGCAGGGTGGCGAGGGTGTCCAGGTCGGCCAGGACGAGGCGCGGCGTCTTGAACGCGCCGACGAGGTTCTTGCCCTGGGGCAGGTCGACGCCCACTTTACCGCCCACCGAGGCATCTACCATGCTGAGCAGGGTAGTTGGGGCCTGGACGAAGGCGACGCCGCGCAGGTAGGTGGCGGCGACAAAGCCGACCAGGTCGCCGATGACGCCGCCACCCAGGGCGACAACTACCGCGTCGCGGCCAAGCCCGGCGTCGAGTAGCGCGTCGTAGGCCAGGCGCACGGTCTGGAGGGTCTTGTAGGCCTCGCCGCTGGGCAGGGTGACGCGGTGGACGGGCAGGCCCGTGGCGGCAATGCTGGCCTCGGCGCGGGCGGCGTGGTGGGCGGCGACGACGGTGTCGGTGACGAGGGCGACAGGGGCGGTCAGACCGCGCTCGACCAGGGCTCTGCCGAGGGTGGCTAGCAGGCCGGGGCCGATCAGGACGTCATAGTCGCCGTCGGGGGCGTGGATGGTCAGATTCTGGGCGCTGGCGAGGTGGGTCATGGTATACTCAAGGTGGGCATGGATGCCCGATTATAGCACAAGGAGAGCATATGCAGTACACCAATCTGGGGCGCACGGCGCTCAAAGTCAGCCGCCTGTGCCTGGGCACAATGAATTTTGGCCCTTTTACGACGGAGTCCGACTCGTACCGAATCATGGACCGCGCCCTGGATGTGGGCATCAACTTCTTCGACACGGCCAACGTGTATGGTTGGAAGTTGGGCGAGGGCGTGACCGAGCAGATTGTAGGCCGCTGGTGGGCGCAGGGAGGCGGGCGGCGCGACAAGGTGGTCGTCGCCACCAAGGTCTTTGGCCGGATGGGCGAGTGGCCCAACCAGTCGCGCCTGTCGGCGGCCCACATTGTCCGCGCCTGCGAGGCCAGCCTCAAGCGGCTGCAAACCGACACCATCGACCTGTACCAGATGCACCACATCGACCGCGACGCACCGTGGGATGAAGTCTGGCAGGCGATGGAGACGCTAGTCTACCAGGGCAAGGTGATCTACGTCGGGTCGAGCAACTTCGCGGGCTGGCACATCGCGCAAGCCAATGAGGCGGCCAGGGCGCGGCACTTCATGGGCCTGGTGTCGGAGCAAAGCCTCTACAATCTGGTAGCGCGTAGCATCGAGCTAGAAGTCATCCCGGCCTGCCAGACCTACGGCCTGGGTCTCATCCCCTGGAGTCCGCTCAGCGGCGGTCTGCTGGGCGGCGCGCTGAAGAAGGCGGCCGAGGGCCGGCGGGCCAGTGAGAACCTACAACCGCGCATCGACAAGCACCGCGTCCAGTTGGAGAAGTATGAGGCGCTGTGCAACGAGTTGGGGGAGTCGGCCGCCGACGTGGCGCTGGCCTGGCTGCTGGCGAATCCGGCGGTAAGCGCGCCTATCATCGGGCCGCGCACGTTGGAGCAGCTCGACCAGTCGCTCAAGGTTCCGGAGATGACGCTCTCCGAGGAGACGATGAAGCGCCTGGATGAGATCTTCCCCGGCCCCGGCGGCCCCGCGCCGGAGGCGTACGCCTGGTAGGCGGTAGGGAGCGGGAGGTTGGGGACTAGAGATCAGAGACTGCTGGTCCTTGAGCGTGGAGCGATCTCAGACAGGCCGCTCCACGCTTTTCACTTTACGCTCTATGTTCCTGGTCACGGCCCGTACATGAATGTCCAGATGTACTCGACGATGGCCCAGCGGTCGGCCTCAGATAGCGACTCCCAGGAATGGTTGGCGACGCCGGGTAGACCGCCGCTGATGGCGGTGAAGAGGCTGTAGCCCGTCCGGCCGGCGAGGGTCTTGGCGTCGGCGAGGCTCGATGCGCTGCCGCCCGCGCCCTGCGCGCCGTGGCAACTGGCGCATTGTTGGGCGTAGAGTGTGGCTCCGCGCTCCAGGTCGGCGGCGGTGACGTGCTGGCGCGTCAGCCAGGCCAGTACGTCCCAGCGGTCTTGCTCCGAGAGCGTGCCTTCGTAGCCGATCATGGCCGTACCGAGGACGCCCCTGGCGATGGAGCGATTGAGGGAGGCCGGGGTGCGCTGGCGGACGAACTCTGCGTCGTGCCAGTTGGGCGGGCGGGGGTTGAGGGTGCGCGCCAGGGCGGTGTCGCCGTCGGCCTGCTCGCCGTGGCAGGCGACACAGTACTTCTGGACCAGCGGCGCGCCGCGCGCCGCGCTGGCCGGGGTGGAAGGGAAGCTCTCGGCGGGCCGCGCGGCGCCGGGCGTGAGGCTTGCCAGAGGGCGGGGGCGGGTAGGGATGGGGGTGGGGCCGGCGGCGGTGTCGCCGCCGCCCACGCAGCCCGCCAGGGTGAGGAGGAGAACGATGAGGGCGAAGGGCAAGACCCCCCTCGGTCCCCCCGTACACGGGGGGATGCCAGGCAGCCTGTGGTACGGGCGGTCCCCCGTGGCCGCCCTTGTGTCTGGCGAGGGTATGGCCCTTACGTGGGCGACGTCATGCGGCATCGTTGTCGATGACGGCGGTGACGGCGACCTCGACCAGATGATCGGGGTCGACGAGGCGGGCGACTTCGACCATGAAGTTGACGGGGCGAATCGCGCCGAAAACCTCGGCGTGGGCGCGGCCAATCTCTTGCCAGCGGCTGATGTCGGTGACGAAGATCTCGACCCGCACGACATCGGCCATCGTCGCGCCTGCCTGGGCCAGCGCGTCCTGAATCTTGTCCAGGATGTAGCGCATCTGGGCGTAGGCGTCGCCCTTGCCGATCACCTGGCCCTCGGCGTCACTGGCGGTCGTGCCCGCCGTCCAGACGGTGTTACCGACGCGGATGGCGCGCGAGTAGCCGACTTTCGCTTCCCAGGGTGTCCCCGACGAGACGCGCAGACGGTCGGACATGGCTTCCTCCGGGGTGACAAGAAGGAGCTGCCGTGAGCCGTGGCTCTGGGCAACTCCTGGCTGGGCGGGACGCGGTCAGGCGAAATTGAACCGCAGAAGTCTGTCGGTAGACCTGACAGGTTTCCGAAAACCTGTCAGGTCTAGGCAGTACCGAGTAACCGATGTGGTTTGATCTAGGGCCACAGGATGGTGACCAGCGCACTCGGCAGGCCCCACAGCAGCACGTGGTCGAGGACCATAGCGGCGAAGATGAGCGCCAGATAGAGCAGCGAGTACTTGTAGAGCTTCCAGGCCGCCGCGTGCCCACCCTCACGCATCAGCTTATAGGCGTACCAGAGGAAGACACCGCCGAGACCCAACGCCAGGCCGAGGTAGATGTAGCCCATAGCGCGCAGCGGGACGAGCATGACGCTGATGGCGACCAGCAGAATCGAGTACAGGAAGATCTGGCGGTAGGCCTCCGGCTCGCCCTTGACGACAGGCAACATTGGCACGCCCGCGCGGGCGTAGTCGGCCTGGCGGACCAGGGCCAGCGCCCAGAAATGGGGTGGTGTCCAGTAGAAGATGATGGCGAACAGCCACACGGCGGCCAGGGACAGGCTGCCCGTCGCGGCGGCCCAGCCGACCAGCGGCGGGATGGCCCCAGCCGCACCGCCGATGACGATGTTCTGGGTGGTGGTGCGCTTGAGCCAGCCAGTGTAGACGAAGACGTAGAATAGCAGGCCGATAATGGACAGCACTGCGCTGAGCAGGTTGACAAAGATGGCCATGACCACGAAGGATAGCACGCCGAGAGTCACGCCGAAGGCGAGCGCCTTGTTCGGCTCCAGTTGCTGGCTCGGCAGCGGGCGGCGCGCGGTGCGCCCCATCAGGCGGTCGATGTCGCGGTCCATGTACATGTTGATGGCGTTGGCGCCGCCCGCCGCCAGGTAGCCGCCGATCATCGTCCATAGCACGAGCCACGCCGAGGGTGGCGTGGGCGAGGCGATCCACATGGCCGCCCAGGTGGTGATGAGCAGCAGAACGATGATGCGTGGCTTGGTCAGGGTGACATACACACCGATGGTCGAGCGTAGGCTGCGCGCGGTCGCATCGGGCTGGGGCATGATCAGGGTCGCGGCGGGGATGCCCGACGGCGACAGGGGCGTGAAAGGCGCAGGAGATGGGGTAGTGTTGACAGCCAGCGTGGCCGGGACAGCATCCCCGGCAGGGCGATACGCAGGGACGCCAGGGCGCGGGGCAGGGGTACGGTAGGCGTCTACCGTCAGCATCGCACTGGCCCCGTAGAGCAGGATGCCGAAGGCGGCATGCAACCAGGGCAGGGGAGCCGCCGAGGCTGGCGCCAGACCCAGCACAGCGAAGCCCGCAAACAGGATGACAACGGCCCACGCCAGAGGGATGAGGCCCGTGCCGGGGCGCTTCTGGTAGGTCTCGTACAGGATGAGGGCGGCGAAGATGCCGACGACGGTGATGAGCGCCCAGTCCAGACCTTGCAGGATGCTGGGGCTTTCTCCGGCCGTCGCGGCAAGGAAGGGTGTCACCAGGGCCAGGAAGAACGTGCCCACCGTGGTGAGCAGGGCCAGGCGGGGGTAGGTGTCGCGCCCGGCCGCATTCCGCGCCGTCGTGGTTCCCAGACTGGCAGCGCGCGCTTCGGTAGCTGCGTAGAGGAACAGGGCGGTCGCCAGGAGGGCGGCGGCGAGTTGGGCGGCGGCCAGGCCCATCGATGCCTGGCTGTCCGATGAGGCCAGAGCGCGCAGGCCCGCCACCACCATCAAGACCGCGCCGGCCGTTGCTGCTGGCCCGATCCAGCCGCGCCGACCGTAGACCCACCACGCGCCGGTTGCCGCGCCGACGGCGAGGGCCACGGCGATGAAAGCGGCGACGTGAAAGGCGGGGCCGCTGGTAGCGACGAGGCCGCCCATCAGTGCGATGAGCAGACCGACGATCAGGGCGGCCAGAGCCGCAAGGGTGGCGAGCGCGGGATAACGGGACATGAACGCCTTTCCAACCTTAGCCCAACGCAGTGTAGGTAGCAGCGAGCAAAAGGAGCAAGCCAATGGCAGGGACGACCGTCCACAGCACTTCAGCGCGAATGGGGTTTGGTCCCACCGCGCCCTGGCGGTCCCAGCGCTGCCGCTGCTGAACGATACTGACAATCACGAGAATCTGGGCGATGACGGCGACGGCGGCCGCCGTCCAGAAGAAGAGCGTGTTCAAGGGAGAATAGACCCTCGGCTGGGCTAGGGCAAGCCGTTACCGACGCAAGAAGTGTGCAGGACAACCCGCGTCAACTATAGTCTAGCCCTGGGGGGGTGTCAAGACTCGCCAGTCCAAAACGGGTCCAGAATTGGGCCGTAACTTTCGTGGTTGCGGTGCGTTGGTATACACAACAGCTGCGCGGCAATTGACAGTTGCCGCCGAGTGTGGTAAGCTACAGCGCAGGAGATTAGCAGCGTGCAGCAGTCCTGGCAGGGCGCGTACTACGTCTACTTTAGCGGCTTCTTTTTTTGGAAGCCGCTGATAGACTTGCCCCGCGCCAGGTAGACTGCCACCTGAGCGATTGACGACACAAGACCGGCGTGGGGCCACCAGCCCCACGCCGTTTTGCGTGCCGACCCCTGACGGCGTGGAGGGCGCATGGATACTGGTGAGCGGAATGGCGAGGCGCAGGCCGAGTTGGATGCCGCCCTGAGTGGAACGACGCCGGCGCCAAAGGTGTGCCGAGGTGTGCGCGGGGCGACGACGGCCGGGGCCAACACGCGCGAGGCCATCGTGGAAGCGACGGCCGACCTGGTGCGGCGAGTGCTGGACGCCAACGGCATCCAGACCGACGATATCGCCAGTGTCATCTTCTCCACCACGCCCGACCTGGACGCCGAGTTCCCCGCTGTGGTGCGGATGCAGTTCGGCTGGCAGGACGTGGCCTTGATGTGTACCCACGAGCTGGGCGTGCCAGGGGCGTTGCCGAGGTGCATCCGCGTCCTGGTTCACTGGAATACGACGCGGTCGCTGCGCGAGATTGTCCACGTGTACATTCGCGGCGCGGAGACGTTGCGACCTGACAGGGCGATACCGCCGCAAGGCGGCGCTCACCAGGCGTGACGTCTCCGCGTTCGTGTTTTGGGTCAGGTTGCCTCGAAAGGAGACGACATCATGGTCATCGTCATGCGTCCGTTTGCGACCAAGAAGGAAGTGGGCGCGGTGCTCGCCCGCATCGAGGAACTCGGCTACCGCGCCCACCTGTCCCAGGGCGTGGAGCGTACGATCATCGGGGTCATCGGCGACGAGCGCCCGCTGGACCCCTCGGCGTGGGAGATGCTGGAGGGCGTGGAGAACGTCGTTCGCATCCTCAAGCCCTATAAGTTGACGAGCCGCGAGTTCCATCCGGAAAACACCGTCATTACGCTCAACGGGGTCGCCATCGGCGGCGACAGTATCGTTGTCATGGCGGGGCCGTGCTCGGTGGAGAGCCGCGAGCAGATTACCGAGATTGCACACATCGTCAAGGCGGCAGGCGCGACCATTCTGCGCGGTGGGGCATTCAAGCCGCGCACCTCGCCCTACTCCTTCCAGGGTATGGGGGAGCCGGGCCTGCAACTGCTGCGCGAGGCGGCCGACGCGACCGGCTTGCTCATGGTGACTGAGGTCGTATCGCCGATGGAAGTCCCGCTGGTGGCGCAGTACGCTGACATCCTGCAACTCGGCACGCGCAACATGCAGAACTACTCCCTACTGCACGCCGTTGGCGAGGCCCACAAGCCCGTGCTGCTCAAGCGCGGCATGTCCTCGACAATCGAGGAACTGCTCATGGCCGCCGAGTACATTCTGTCCCACGGCAACTACCGGGTCATGCTGTGCGAGCGCGGCATCCGCACCTTCGAGACCTATACCCGCAATACCCTGGACATCAATGCCGTCCCCGCCCTCAAGCAGTTGACGCATCTGCCCGTCATCGTCGATCCCAGCCACGCCACGGGCAAGCGGGAACTGGTGGACGCGGCGTCGCGGGCGGCCATCGCGGCGGGGGCCGATGGCCTCATCGTCGAGGTCCACAATCACCCGGAGCGCGCCCTGTCGGACGGCGCGCAGTCGCTGACCGGCGAGCAGTTCGCGGCGATGGTCAAGCGGCTGGCGCGTGTCGCCGAGGCGGTGGACCGACGGCTGGCCGTGGGCGAGCCAGTCGTCGCTTAGCTATAGAGAGGCCATCATGATTATCATCATGCGCATGGGCGCGGCGAAGGAAGACATCGCCAACGTCCTCAACAAGATTGACACCGACGGGTTCAAGGCCCACCCTATCTACGGCGTCGAGCGCACCGTGATTGGTGTCATCGGCGACGACCGCGAGAAGCGCCCCGAACCCTTCGAGCGCATGCCAGGCGTGGAGCGGGTGGAGCGGGTGCTGCGTCCCTGGAAGCTGGCGGGGCGTGAGTTTCACCCCAACGACACAGTGATTCGCCTGAACGGCGTCAGCGTCGGTGGCGAAGGTATTGTCGTCATGGCGGGACCGTGCTCGGTCGAGAGCCGCGATCAGATCATGGATATCGCCCACGCTGTGAAGGAGGCAGGCGCGACGGTCCTGCGGGGCGGGGCGTTCAAGCCGCGCACCTCGCCCTACTCCTTCCAGGGCCTGGGCGAGTACGGCCTGAAGCTGCTGCGCGAGGCGAGCGAGGCGACCCACATGCCCGTCGTGACCGAGGTGGTCTCGACGCGGGATATGCCCCTGGTGCGGGAGTATGCCGACATCCTGCAGATCGGGACGCGCAACATGCAGAACTTCGCCCTGTTGACGGCGGCGGGCGAGGCCCACAAGCCGGTGCTGCTGAAGCGCGGCATGAGCAACACCATCGAGGAGCTGCTTATGGCCGCCGAGTACATCCTGGCGGCGGGCAATCCCCGCGTCATGCTGTGCGAGCGTGGCATCCGCACCTTCGAGCCGGCGACCCGCTTCACCCTGGATATCAACGCCGTGCCGCTGCTGAAGCAGTTGACGCATCTGCCCGTCATCGTCGATCCGAGCCAGGCGACGGGTAAGTGGGACCTGGTGGCGCCGGTCAGCAAGGCGGCCCTGGCGGCGGGGGCGGACGGCCTCATCATCGAGGTCCACAACAACCCTAGCGAGGCGCTGTCGGACGCGGCGCAACAACTCAAGCCGGACGGCTTCGGCGCGCTGATGAACGATCTGCGCCTGCTGGCGCCCGCCGTGCATCGGACATTGTAGGCGATGGGCGACGCAGGCACTCCGCCCACTGGCAGTGAGACGGACGGCGGCGACGTTCCATTCAGGCGCGTCGCCATTATCGGCATGGGGCTGATGGGCGGCTCGCTGGGGCTGGCGCTGCGTGAGCGGCGGCCGGGCATCCACGTCACGGGCATCGTGCGCCGTGCCGAGCAGGTCGAGAAGTGCGTGACGCTGGGCGCGAGCCACGCGGCGACCCTGGACATGGCGGCCGGCGTGGCTGACGCCGATCTGGTGGTGCTGTCGACGCCGGTGCGGACGCTGATGGCCCAGATACCAGAGGTGGCGCGTCACATGCGGCCGGGCGCGGTACTGACCGACATGGGCAGCACCAAGGCCGCCGTCATGCGGGCCATGGCGCAGATTCCCTGGCCGATCCAGCCCGTCGGCGGCCACCCCATGTGCGGCAAGGAGGTGGCGGGGCTGGAGGCTGCCGACGCGAACCTCTATCAGGGGGCGGTATGGCCCCTGACGCCCCTGGAGCGCACCGACCCGGCGGCGACGGCGGGCGTGAAGGCGCTGGTCGAGGCGGTAGGTGGGCGGCCGGTGATGCTCGAAGCCGACCGCCACGACCGGCTGGTGGCAGCCATCAGCCATCTGCCGTATCTGTTGGCGGTGGCGCTGGTGGAGGTGGCCGACGAGGTGGCTGAGGAAGATGATCTGGTGTGGACGTTGGCCGCCAGTGGCTTTCGCGACACGAGTCGCCTGGCGGCCAGTGACCTGTCGATGATGCTGGACATCCTGGCGACCAATCGTCGCTACGTGGCCGCCATGGCGACGCGACTGCACCGACGGCTGGGTCGGCTGGTAGTGGCGCTGGAGGCGGGCGACGCCGCCGAGGCGACGGACCTGCGGCCGCGGCTGGTTGAAGCGCGCGATAGGCGCATCGCCTGGGGGCTGCGCAAGAAGGCATGAGGACAGTCCATTGACCACCGAAGCCCTGACGCCATCCCCGCCCGCGCCCTCGCTGGCGTCGCTGTTGCGCGTCTGGTTTGGCATCGGCCTCCAATCCTTCGGCGGCGGCGCGGTGACGCGCTACCTCATCTGGCAGGCGTCGGTCGAGCGCCACGGCTGGCTGACCGACGCCGAGTTCACCGACTACTGGGCCATCGCCCAGGTCGCGCCGGGCATCAATCTCCTGGCGCTGACGGTCCTCATCGGCTGGCGAGTGGCGCGGGCGGGTGGGGTGGCCGCGTGTCTGTTCGGCCTGCTGCTGCCTAGCGTCGTGATTACCATCGCCCTGACCGCCATCTACGCCCAGGTCCGGGGGCTGGCGGGCGTGCAGTCGGCGCTGCGAGGCATCATCCCGGCCACGGTGGGCATCAGCGTGTTGCTGATGTGGCGGCTGGCCGCGCCCCTGTACGCCGACAGCCGCCGCGAGGGGCGGGCCAGCATGATTCTTAGCGTGGTGGTGGTCGGGGCGGCGATAGTTCTCAGCATCTACCAGCCGATTCCCATCTTTGTCACCCTCATCCTGGCGGGCATGGTGGGCGCGTTGACCCACTGGCTGTGGGCGCGTGGGGCGCGGCGAGGCTAGGCGATGGACCAGCTGACTCTCTTCCTGCTGTTCCTCAAGGCGTCGTTTCTGTCCACGGGCGGCACGGGCAACCTCCCCATCCTGTACACCGACCTCATCGCCCGTGGCTGGGCGACGGAGCGGCCCTTCGCCGAGGCGCTCATCATCGGCCAGATTACGCCGGGGCCGACGGGACTGTGGGTCATCAGCTTCGGCTATCTCATCGACGGCGTGCCTGGCGCGCTCATGGCGGCGGTCGCCATCGCCATTCCACCCCTGGCCGTGCTGCTGGTTGCCGTCCTGTACCAGCGGCATGGCGACCACCCGGCCATGTCCGGCTTCATTCGCGGCCTCAGCCTGGCCGTGGTGGGCATCTTTGCCGTCGTGCTCGTCGACATTCTACGCGGCAACGGCCTCGGCGCGGGCGCGCTGCTGATTGCTGCCGCCGCGCTGGGCCTGGCGCTGACCAACCGCATCCCCGTCATTGCCATCATCGGCCTGGCTGCCGTCGCCGGGATGATCATCTATCGCTGATTTTGACAGTGCGTGTCTCTCCGCCTAGAGTCTTTCATACCAGGCCCCGGAGCTACAATGCAGAGTCTCCGTATTCGTCCCGGCCGCCCGCTGGTTGGGCAGACACCCGTGGACGGCGACAAGTCCATCTCCCACCGCGCCGTGCTGCTTGGCTCCCTGGCCGAGGGCACGACCCGCATCCGTAACTTCCTGCCCGCCAACGACTGCCTGACCAGTATCGCCATCGTTCGCGCGCTGGGCGCGACCGCCGAGGTTCACGGCCCCACTGACGTCAGCGTCCACGGCGTCGGCGGCTGGCGCGAGCCTGAAGCGGTACTCGACTGTGGCACATCGGGGACGACGGTGCGCCTGCTGGCGGGATTGGTGGCGGGGCAGCCTTTCACATCGGTACTGAGCGGGGCGGCCCAACTGCGGCGGCGGCCGATGGGCCGCGTCGTGACCCCGCTACGACAGATGGGCGCGACTTTCATGGGGCGGGGCGGCGATACGTTGTTGCCGCTGGCGGTACGCGGCGGCGGGTTGCAGGGCATCACCTACACCCTGCCCGTGGCAAGCGCGCAGGTGAAGTCGGCGGTGCTGCTGGCGGGGTTGTTCGCCGCGGGGCCGACGACTGTGATCGAGCCAGCCGCGACGCGCGACCACACCGAGCGGATGCTGAGCGCGATGGGGGCGAACGTGCGGCGCGAGGGGGATGCTGTGACGGCGCTGCCGCTCGGCGCGCCACTGCGGCCACTGGACATAATGGTGCCAGGCGACATCTCGTCGGCGGCCTTCCCGCTGGTTGCAGCGGCCCTGGTTGGGGGATCGGACGTGGGGCTGCTGGCGGTGGGGGCGAATCCGACCCGCACTGGCCTCCTGGACGCCCTGGGCAGCATGGGGCTACGCCCGTCGTGCGCCTTCGGCGAGGCGGCAGGGGAGCCGATTTTTGACATCGCGGTGCGCGCCGCACCCCTCCAGGCCGCTGAGATCGGCGGCGCGCTCATCCCGCGTCTCATCGACGAGCTGCCCATCCTGGCCGTGGCCGCCACGCAGGCGCATGGCTCGACGCTCGTTCGTGACGCCCAGGAGTTGCGAGTCAAGGAGACCGACCGCATCGCTACGACGGCGGCGGAACTGCGTAGACTGGGTGCGCGCATCGAGGAGACTCCCGACGGCTTCCGCGTCGACGGACCCACGACGCTGCGCGGCGCGACGGTGGAGAGCCACGGCGACCATCGGCTGGCGATGGCGCTGGCTGTCGCCGGGCTGGCCGCCGAGGGCGAGACTATCGTCCGGGATACCGAGTGCATCGCCGACTCGTTCCCGAACTTCGTGGCCGTGATGCGCAGCCTGGGCGCAGAGATAGAGGTGGTGACCTAGCATGCCCATCACCGGGCGGGCAAAACTGACGGGGGTGGTAGGGTGGCCGGTGGCGCACAGCCTGTCGCCGGCCATGCACAACGCGGCGTTTCAGGCGCTGGGGCTGGACTGGGTCTACGCGCCCTTCGCCGTGCCGCCGGAGCGACTGGCCGACGCGGTGCGCGGGCTGGTGGCCCTGGGTTTCGTGGGCGCGAACTTCACCATCCCCCACAAGCTGGCGGTCATGGACCTGGCGGACAAGGTGTCGCCGGCGGCCCGCGCGATTGGCGCGGCGAACACGCTGGTGTTCGGCGACCGTATCGCCGCCGACAACACGGACTGGAGCGGCTTCCTGCGCTCGCTGCATGACGTGGGCTGTGACCCGGCCGGACAGCGCTGCCTCGTGCTGGGGGCGGGCGGCGCGGCGCGTGCCGTCGTGTACGCCCTGGCGTCGGTAGGCGCGGATGTCGTGGTGCTCAATCGCAGCGCTGAGCGGTCGGCCGCGTTGCTGGCCGACCTGGGCCAGCTGTTCCCCGCTGCCCGCCTGCGGTCGCTGCCCCTGGCCGCGCTGGCCGACGAGGCGGCGGCGCAGCCATATCTCGTCGTCAACACCACCTCGCTAGGTATGGTTCCGCGCGTCGAGACGTCGCCCTGGCCGAGCGATGTCCCCATCCCGCCCGACACCACAGTCTACGACCTGGTGTACAATCCGCTGGCGACGCGCTTCCTACGCGAGGCGAAGGCGTCGGGGGCGCGGGCCGTCGACGGGCTGGGCATGCTGGTTCACCAGGGGGCGATTGCCTTTGAGACGTGGACCGGTGTCGCCGCGCCGACGGACGTGATGTACAAGGCGTGTCTGGCGTACCTGTAGGGGACCGAGGACAGGCAACAGGGAACAGCAGGCGGCATGACGACTACCACAATCTTCCTTATCCGCCACGGTGAGACGGACGCCAATCGCAATCAGGTCTACCAGGGGCAAGCGGGGCATGGGCTGAACGCCCTGGGGCGCGAGCAGGCCCTGCGGCTGGGCGCGCGCCTGGCCGATGTCGGCGTGCGGTTCGATGTCCTGTACTCGTCGGACCTGGCGCGCGCCTTCGAGACGGCCGAGGTGGTGGGCGATTGCCTGCGCGTGACGCCCATACCGGAGCCAGGGCTGCGCGAGATCTACCTGGGAACGTGGCAGGGGTTGAGCCACACCGACGTGGAAGCACAATTCCCCGCCGAGGTGGCCGCGTGGCGGCGTGGCGAGGATGTCCGCCGCGGCGGCGGCGAGAGTTACGCCGACTTGCAGGCGCGCATGCTGGCAACGCTGGACCGCCTGGCCGTGGGGCACGCGGGCGGCATGGTGGGTGCGGTGTCCCACGGCGCGGCGATCAAGCTCTTCATCGCTGCCGTGCTGGGCATCCCCATGACCCACCTGCGCCACTACCACGTCGTCGTCAACACGGCGGTGACGGTCGTCAGACGGGTCGAGCGCGGGCCGTGGGAGGTGCTGGTGTGGAACGACGCGCGCCACCTGCCGGGTGACCCGTTGGGCGGCGCGCTCATCGAGGACGCTTAGTCGCTGGACTGGGCAATCAGCGGCAGGAAGACATGCTCCGGGCGGGGGATGCGCGCCAGAGCGTCGGCGGCCGCCACGTCCAGCTTGCCCGCCCCCCAGCGCGGGTTGGGGGTAGCGCCCGTCCAGCTATCGCGGCGCGCGCCGGCCATGAGCAGGGCGCGCAGGGCGGGCAGGTTGAGGGTTGGGTCGCCTTGCAGCAGGAGCGCCGCCGCGCCCGCCACGTGAGGCGCGGCCATGCTGGTCCCCTGGTTGGCGAAATGGCGACCGCCCGGCGCAAGCAGGCTGAAGGGGCGCGGCGCCCACGCCGACAGGCTGGAGACGACGGGCTGGCCGGGTGCGACGAGGTCCGGCTTGAGGCGGCCGTCGCGGGTGGGGCCGTCACTGGAGAAGGCGGCCAGCGCGCCGGCCGGCCAGCCGACGCTGTGCAGTCCACCGTCGGCGGCGGGCCAGTCGGCGCGCGAAGTGTACGCGCCCACCGTCAGCGCGCCGCGCGCCGTGCCCGGCATGCTGACTCGCATGCCGCGCTCGACGCCCGTGGTCCAGCCCGCGCCGGGGCTGGTGGCCCAGGCGTCGACTCGCGTGGGGCGCTCGTCGTCGCCGACCACGACGAGCGCCCACGGCTCACCTGACGGCAGATTGTAGAAGTAGGCCTGGACCTCGTACGCGCCGCTCAGGGGGTGTGGGCCGCCCCAGAGCAGGCATGCCTCGGCCCCGCCTTCGACGAGCCAGCAGCCACCGCCGCCGCTCGCATCCACCCAATCGCCGACGGCCCCGCTCGGCTGACGTACACCCACCCGCACCCGCCCGTTGAACCACATGTCCGCGACGAAGGAGCCGCTGCCGGGCGCGGTGAAGCCCAGGTCGGCGCTCTGGCCGCGCGCCACGCTGGCGGCGGCATGGCTGTCGGCCTGGCCGTCGTTACCGGCCGAGACCGTCACGGCCCGGCCGCGTTTGTCCGAGGCCGTCAGGGCGTCAATGGCGATCTCGTTGGCGGCCGTGCCGTCGTGGGGGCCAAAGGGCGTGCCGAGGCTCATGTTGATGACGAAGGGCTGGCCGCGCTGGGTGGCGAAAGCCTCGACGAAAGCCAGGGCGGCGATCTGGTCGCTCTCATAGAAGCCGCCGTCGTCGTGGCGCGTCGCCTTCACGGCCACGATGTCGGCGGCCGGAGCCACGCCCGCATAGCGGCCGGGTGGCGCGCTACCCAGCCCGTTGCCGGCCGCCGTGCCTGCCACATGCGTGCCGTGCCCGACGCGGTCCATCGCCCGCACGGGCTGATTGAGGTGCAGCATCCAGCCGCTGACACGACCCTCGTCGCGGGGAAAGAGATCGGCGGCCTGGAGACGCCACACGCCGCGCGCTGGGCGCCCTTCCCAGCCGCTGACCTCGAAGGTGGCGTACACATCGGTCCCGCCCACCGCGACCTGGGTTGGCAGGAGATCGCGCTCGTCACCCCAGGGGGCCATGAGCCGCAGCCGCAGATCGCTGCGATAAGGGTGCTGGATGCGGACGGAGACGGCCAGCGAGCGAACCGCCGCCTCGTCGAAGACCTCCAGGGGCAGGACTATGCCGTCTGGCGCGTTGTCGGGGATAGCGCCGCCGCCGCCCATAAGGGCCAGCCCGGCGTCGGTCAGCCCCGCATTGATCTCGTCCTCGGTGTACAATCGTCCGCCGTAGGCCGAGCCGTCGAGGTTGCCATCGCCGTCGCGGTCGCCGGGGTCACTCATGTCGAGGAAGGCTTTCAGGCGCGTGCGGCCCTGGTCGTCGATGAAGTCGGGGTGCGTCCAGTCGATGCCGGTGTCGATGATAGCGACGATGACGCCCTGCCCGCTGCGACCGGCGTCGTGAATGAGGGGCGCGCCAGTCTGGGCCACGCTGACATCGTTGTGGGTCTCGGCCGGCCGGTCGGCGCGAACGTAGCGCACGCCTGGGGCGTCAGCCAGGTCCTTGAGCGCGCCAAGAGGAGTCGTCACCACCGCCACGTCGCCAACCCGAGCGCGGAGGCGCGCCGAGGTGGGCAGCCACGCCGACGGGTCAGCGCCGGGGTCGAGGTGGACCAGAACGGACACACTCTCGGCGGCGGACTCGGTGAGGAGGCGCGCCGCCTTGAGGTCCTTGCGGAATGTCGGCCCCGGCGTCGCCTGGCCGAGGGCTACTCGTAGCGCGGGGTCGAGGCGGTCGGGTGGGGCGGCGCGGCCTCGCGGCGGCGCGACGGCCAGGGCAAACAGGACGATGATCAGGAGCGGCCAGAGGCGTCGGTGTTTCAAGGCTGAGGTTTCTCGATGCTGGCGGCGATGGAGTGTGCGTTCGCCAGCGCGCCGCCACAGCCGCCAACGGGTGTCGCTCCGGCGTCGAGAATCACGGCGTCACGCACCTGTTCACCCGAAATAGCGGAAACCGGCCTCGGCCATCGTCAGTGGCTGGCCCTCGCGGTTCAGTCCCACCTCGACAACCTCAGCCACCAAGACGACGTGATCGCCAGCCGGCAGGCTGCCCAGGACGCGGCACTCCAGCCAGGCCAGGGCGTCGTCCAGGAGGGGCGCGCCAGTAGTTGGGCCAGGCCGCCAGGCGATGCCGGCGAGCTTGTCCGGCTTGCGGGCGCTGGCGCGACCGAGCTGCCCCGCCAACTCACGCTGGCCGCTGGCGAGGACGTTCAGGGCGAAGACGCCCGAGGCCTCAATGACGCGGCGGCTCTGGGAATCGGCTTCGACGGCCAGCATGACCATCGGCGGCTCGAAGCTGGCCTGGGACAGCCAGTTGGCGGTCATGGCCGACACCTCGCCCTGCTGGGTGGCGGTGACGGCGAACAGGCCGTAGGTGAACATGCGCAGCACACTCTTCTTGGTGGTTTCATCCATCATGCTGACCTCATTATTTGACGGCAATGCCCATGATATGGGAACCCACGATGGGCGCATCGATACGGAAGTGGCGCAGGTCGACGGTGGAGAAGCCCGCCTGCTGGATGACGCGCCACGTCTCGCGGTTGGGGTGGCAGCCGTCGCCCACCGGCGTCCAAAGCGGCTGCACGACGTCCTGCACGCGGCGGGTGGCGCTACCGTCCGGCGCGGCGACGTGCTCCACGAACACGAAGCGGCCGCCGGGGCGTAGAATGCGTAACGCCTCGCGCAGGGCAGCGGCCGGCTCCGCGACGGAACACAGGACAAGCGTACTGACCACGGCATCCGCACTGGCGTCGGGTAGGTCGATCGCTTCGGCGCGCTGGCCGCGTAGCTCAACCGTCCGCCCGAGGTGGGCGGCTCGATCACGCAGATAGCCGTGCATGTAGGGGTTTGGCTCGATGCCAATCCAGCGCACGTCGGGGTGGAAGTAGGGCAGGTTGGAGCCGACGCCCGGCCCGATCTCGACAACCGTGCCTCGCAGATTGGCGAGCAACTCGCGCTTGCGGTCAGCGGTGCGGGCGTCGATGCGTCGATTGGAGTGGGCCAAGGCCCAGGCGAAGAAGCGCTTGTACATGGGCGAAGTCTAGCACGCGTGGAGATGGGGAGCAAAAAGAGCTTGTGCCGGTTCCCCGCGCGCGGTATAATTCAGCCGCGCCCTGGCCTATCCTACCTCAAGAGGCTGCCATGACTGAGACTACCACCGTCTCCCGCATCTGGCCTGATTTCCCCCGCTCCTCAGGCATCCTGCTCCATCCTACATCTTGTCCCGGCCCCTTCGGCATGGGCGAGATTGGCCCCGTGGCCTATGATTTCGTCGACTTCCTGGCCGATGCCCAGCAGAATCTGTGGCAGGTGATGCCTCTAGGGCCTACCGGCTACGGCGACTCGCCCTATCAGTCTTTCTCCGCTTTCGCCGGCAACCCGATGCTCATCAGCCTCGAGACGCTGGCCGAGCAAGGCTGGCTCACCGCCACTGAGTTGGTCGAGGCGCCGGCCTTCCCCCGCGACCATGTAGACTTTGGGCCGGTCATCGAGTGGCGCAACGTGATGCTGCGCAAGGCGTATGCGCGCTTTAGGGAGGGAGCCAGGCCCGAACAGCGACAGGCTGTAGCGGCGTATGCCACGGGCAATGGGGCGTGGCTGGACGACTTCGCCCTGTTCATGGCCCTCAAGGAACAGTTCTCGGCGGCGTGGTGGGACTGGCCGGCCGACATCGCTGGTCGGGACCCAATGGCCGTGGCGCGGTGGCGCGCCGATCTGGCCGATGACATCGACCGTCACGTCTTCTACCAGTATGAATTCGACCGCCAGTGGACCGCGCTGCGCGCCTACGCCAATAAGCAGGGGGTGTCCATCATCGGCGATATTCCCATCTTCGTCGCCTACGATAGCGCGGACGTGTGGGCGGGGCGGGACCTGTTTCGCCTGGACAAGAAGGGCCGTCCGACGGCGGTGGCGGGCGTGCCGCCCGACTATTTTAGCCCGACCGGTCAGTTGTGGGGCAACCCGCTGTATCGCTGGAACGTGATGCGCAAGAACGGCTACCAGTGGTGGATCGACCGTTTCGAGAAGGCCTTCCGCTGGGTGGACATCGTGCGCCTCGACCACTTCCGCGGCTTCGCGGCCTACTGGGCCGTGCCGGCCAGGGAGGAGACGGCCATCAAGGGTAAGTGGGAGCCAGGCCCGGGTAAGGCTCTCTTCGAGGCCGTCCGCAAGGCCCTGGGGCCGCTGCCCATCATTGCCGAGGACCTGGGTGTCATCACCCCGGATGTAGACGCGCTACGCGAGGGGCAGGGCTTCCCCGGCATGCGGGTGTTGCAGTTCGCCTTTGGCACCGACGCCTCCAATCCGTACCTGCCGCACAACTTCACGGCCGAGACGGTGGTGTACACCGGTACCCATGACAACGACACGACGGCGGGCTGGTTCGCCCAGGCGCCTGAGGATGAGAAGGAGTTCATCCTCGAATACGCCGGCGCGCAGCCGCAGGCCGTGCCGTGGGCTATGATTCGCCTCGCCCTCGGCTCGGTGGCGCGCTGGGCGGTGTTTCCCATGCAAGACCTGTTCGCACTGGGCAGCGGGGCGCGTATGAACACGCCTGGCCGGGCCAGCGGCAACTGGTCGTGGCGCATGCCCTATATCCCGGTCGACGCCATCAGCGGCTTGCAGCGCCTGAGCCGCACCTATGGGCGCGGCCCCCGCGCCGAGGAACTGGCCCAGGCGGCGAGACTCGCGGCAGCCGAGGGTGTGGATGTGGCGATGGGGAGCAAATCGAGCGCCACGCCGGCAAAAGTTGAGAGCGACGAGGAGGTCTTCTAGGCGACCCGATTCCCCTCTCCCCCGCAGAGGGGCTAGAAAGTAGATGACATCTCACCATGCGGATTCTGGTACTCCACGGTCCCAATCTTAACCTGCTGGGCGTCCGCGAGCCTGGGGTGTATGGCAGCGCAACGCTGGCCGAGATCAACACGGCGCTCCTGAACCAGGCGGCGGCCACGGGCGACGAGGTGCGCGTGCTGCAGTCCAACCACGAGGGCGAGTTGATCGACGCGCTGCACGCGGCGCGCGGCTGGGCCAATGGCGTGCTCATCAACCCGGGCGCGTTCACCCACTATTCCTACGCCCTGCGCGACGCCGTAGCCGCTGTTGGCCTGCCGACGGTCGAGATTCACCTGTCGAACATCCACGCCCGCGAGACCTTCCGACACACATCGGTCATTGCGCCGGTGTGCGTTGGGCAAATCTGCGGCTTCGGGCCACTGTCATACCGCCTGGGCCTGGCCGCGCTCCTGGAGCGGCTCTCGTCCGCCTAGAAAGCCTAAGTGTGCGTACTCTCATCCTGGCCGTCGTCGTCGGCCTCGCCCTGTTGGCCGCCGCCACGCGGCCCATGCCGACCCGCGCCGATGGCCCTCTTGCTCTTGCCTTCTATTACGCCTGGTTCGACGAGAACTCCTGGTCGCCCGACCAGGTTCCTGACTTCCCCACCCCCCGCTATGCCTCCAGCGACCGCAGCGCCATCGAGCGTCACGTCGACCAGGCGAAGGGAGCGGGATTGGATGGGTTGGTGCAGAGTTGGTGGGGGCCAGACAACCCTACCGACACTAACTTCCGCACCCTGCTCGATGTCGCCAATGCCAGAGGCTTCAAGGCGGGCGTCGACTTCGAGCTGACCTCCCCCTTCTATGGCGGCGACCGCGGGGCCATCACGGACGGCCTGCGCTATCTCATCCAGACTCACACCGGCCACCCGGCGTATTTGCGTTGGAACGGCAAGCCTGTCATCTTCTTCTGGCGGCAGAACATGCTGCCGGTGGGCGCGTGGCAGGCGATTCGCCGCCAACTGGACCCTGAGCACAAGACACTGTGGATCGCCGAGGGGACCGACACGTCATACCTGGCCGAGTTCGACGGCCTGCATGGCTATTCCGTCGCCTGGACGGGCGACCCGGCCCCGACGCTGGTGCGTTGGGCCAATGCTGTGCGCCGCGCGGGTGACAAGATTTTCGTCGCCACGGCCATGCCTGGCTACGATGACACACGGCTGGCCGGGCAGCGCAGCGGCGTGTTCCGCCGCGAGCGGGCCGGCGGCGCGTACTACCGCGAGACGTTCCGGGGCGCGCAGGAGAGCGGCGCGGATTGGGTGATCGTCACGTCGTTCAACGAGTGGCCGGAAGGGTCGTACATCGAACCGAGCGAGGCTTACGGCGATTTCTATCTCAAGCTGACCGGCGAGCTGGTGCGCGCCTGGAAGTCGGGGGCTGCCGCCGCCGCGCCACCCGCCGCGCCCGCGACTGGCCCCGCGACGGCCAACACGCCGGGCGATGCCTTGCGCGCCGAGGCGCAGAACCGCCAGGCCATTCAGTTCAACCCCGGCGCGGCGCTCCAGCAGCGTATCTTTGCCGACCGCTTCGTGCCCAACTCGGCCGAGTTCAGCCTCGATGCGGATGGCGTGCGGCATACGGCGCAACGCGCCGAGAATCTGGCAACGGGCGAGGTGCGCCTGTACTGGGTGCGCGGCGAGGACTGGGGCGCGGTGCAGTGGAGCGCGCCCGACCAGTCGCCGGGTGGGCTGGCCGCCGAGGCGCAGCGCAACCAGGCGATCCAGTTCAACCCGCAGGCGGCGCTTCAAAAGCGTATCTTCGCCGACGGCTTCGTACCCAACTCGCCGGAGTTCACGCTGGACGTGGGTGGCGCGGGCTACACGGCGCAGCGGGCCGAGAACCTCGCCAATGGCGTGGTGCGCATCTACTTCGTGAGGGGCAACGAGTGGGGCGCGGTGCAGTTCGTGTAGGGGAGTATCCGCCGAGTGGCGACATCAGTGTCGGTCATTGGTATGATTTGCTGTACTGGAAGCGTCTGACCCCTTGACGCGCAGTGGCTGGGCGTGGTATGCTGGCGAGTGTGAGACAACTGTCTCGTTGGAGGTAGTGATGGTCTTGGTGTGTCAGTTCCACAACCCGATAGCCGACGACCTACGGCTCGCCATCTGGATGAGCCGCTGGGGCGGGCCATGTCTCGACGGGGCTGACTGAGCTACCCTTCTCAGTGACCTCCCTCGCGCGTGGCCTCCCCAGGCTACGCGCGATTTCTTTCTAGAAGGGAGGTTAGCATGCCTGGTCAACTGACCGGCTACATCTGCACGTGCTGCGGCTTCATCATCATCGAGTTGAAGCCTGTGTCGCCCTGGTGCCCGCTGTGCGCCATGTGGGGCCGCACAGCGGGACGCATGGAGGCGGTGGCCGACGCCGGTGCGGTGAAGTTCCTGGCCGTGGTGCTCCATGTGGGCGAGACGACGGAGCCGGCGCCAATCGCGACCTTGCTGCCCGAACTGCCCGCGACGGACTGAGGCGTGTCGGTGTAAGGTGTCCAAAGGGTGAGAGGAGGTGTTGTTATGACTGCTGTACTGCGCGCCCAGGTCTGCCCGACCTGCGGCTACGGTTTCGTCGAGCCGGTTCCCGTGGGCCTGTGCCCCATCTGCCGCTTCTACGGCGTCGCCAGCTACCTGGTCGAGGTCGAGGATCGCGCGCTGGTCATGGCGCTGGCGCTGGAGCGCGCCATCGACGAGCCGCTGCCTCGGCAGCCACGTCGGCGACGCGCCAGGTCGCGCCGTGGCCGCGCCAATCAAGAAAGCGGAATGAGTGCGACAGAGATGACCCTATCGCGGGTGGCCGCGCCAGCCAACGCTCGTGGAGCGGCGGGCTGACGCGGCCACCCCAGAATGCGTTCGGCGCGATGGCGCGCATCAGACTTGACAAGGCCGGGGCCCTATGCTATAATGCTGTCCCACACGGTAAATGAGGGAACTGGAAGCAGCGTGAGAGTCGACGCGACGAGCCACACGGTATTCTTGAACACGACCCCGCTAAGCGGGATGGTGTGGCGCGGTGCGTCTGAGTTGCCCCACTTCCCGCGTCGCCGAGCCGGCGGAGGGCCTTGAGTCTGGCATACCAGGACAGGCTTCTTCCGGCGGCGTGACCTCCAGCGGTTCACGCCGTTGTTCTTTCTCAATCCAGATGTCCCCGTAGCTCAGTGGAAGAGCGTTGGGTTGCGGACCCAAAGGTCGCAGGTTCAAGTCCTGCCGGGGATGCTCAGCAGGCGCGAGCCTGTCGTGTGCCCCCATAGCTCAGTGGAAGAGCATTGGCCTCCGGAGCCAAAGGCGCAGGTTCGAGTCCTGCTGGGGGTACCAGGTCGGTGATCAAGCCCAGGTGGCGGAACTGGCAGACGCGCTACGTTCAGGGCGTAGTTCCCGTACGGGAGTGGAGGTTCAAATCCTCTCCTGGGCACTGAGGTCAACTCTACATAGGCGGACGTGGCGGAATTGGCAGACGCGCTAGGTTGAGGGCCTAGTGGTCGAAAGGCCGTGGAGGTTCAAGTCCTCTCGTCCGCACCTTAACAACGTAAGGCGTTTCATACAGGGTAAGGCGGTAGCAGAGATGCCGTCGCTGGGCCACTGGCCCAGAGGAACTTCCCGACTCCTCGTTCCGCAGGCGCGGAACAGGCCACCCGCTGAAACAGCAAGGCGGGGCGTCGCAGCGGCAACGCTGCGGTGACGCAAGGCGACAACAGAGAGCAGACCCGCCACGCGGCGCAAGCCGCGGGGTGAGGGGTGAAAGGGTAGGGTAAGAGCCTACCAGCGTTCACCGTAAGGTGGGCGGCTAGGTGACTGCGCTGGCTGAGGGGGAGTAAGGCGGGTGGGGCGGGCCATGCGGTTCGCTCCCGTCGCAGCAGCGTCGGTGAGGGTGGGTTACACCCACCAGGCCAGACGCGGCCACCCTATATCGGGGTGAGACAGATGACGGCTCACACAGAATCGGGGGTATATCTCTTCTCCGCGCTCACCAGCCCCTGTAGCTCAGAGGAAGAGCAGCTGCCTTCTAAGCAGCCGGTCGGGGGTTCGAATCCCTCCAGGGGTACTCGACCCTCTGCCCCCGTAGCTCAAATGGAAGAGCAAGCCCGTCCTAAGGGTGAGGTTGGGGGTTCGAGTCCCTCCGGGGGTACTGGCGGGTGTCGAAGCCACCGAAGTCGACACGTCGCGATGTAAGAAACGCCAGATACAGGCATCCCAAAGATGCCACTACTGCGGGGTAGAGCAGAGGCAGCTCGTCAGGCTCATAACCTGAAGGTCATGGGTTCGAGTCCCATCCCCGCGACTAAACCTCCGTAGCTCAATTGGCAGAGCAGGCGGCTCTTAACCGCTTGGTTGTAGGTTCGAGTCCTACCGGGGGTACCAGGGCGCATTCGTCTAGGGGCCCAGGACACGGCCCTCTCAAGGCCGAGACACGGGTTCGAATCCCGTATGCGCTACCTGATGGGGGATCGTCTAGCGGTAGGACAGCTGACTCTGGATCAGCCAGCCGAGGTTCGAATCCTCGTCCCCCAGCTTCCGCCGAGGTAGCTCAGTTGGTAGAGCACACGACTGAAAATTGTGGTGTCGGCAGTTCGATTCTGCCCCTCGGCACTCAGCCTTCCCCGTTCACATGGTCAACCGCATAGGCGACCCATACGAGCGCAAGGCGGGCCAGGGGACCTCTCCCCATCGTCTAGTGGACCAGGACGCGGCCCTTTCAAGGCTGAAACACGGGTTCGAATCCCGTTGGGGGGACCACGTCCGCGTTGGTGGGTGGGCGACCACCCCAGCAACGACGATATTTTGATCCGCGGTAGCTCAGTCGGTAGAGCGGTCGGCTGTTAACCGATTGGTCGCAGGTTCGAGTCCTGCCCGCGGAGCTGTGGGGACGTTAACAAAGGGTTGGCCCTCGCAGAGCAGTTTGGAGTGCTCATCACACTGTCAATGTGAAGATCGCGGGTTCAAGTCCCGTCGAGGGTGCTTCGCGAGGCGAGATTAGGGATTAGACATTTGAGATTAGGGCTGTGGCGCTAGTCTCCAATCTCTAGTCTCTAATCTCCTGGGTATGGCGGCCATAGCTCAATTGGCAGAGCGCCAGGTTGTGGCCCTGGAGGTTGCGGGATCATGCCCCGCTGGTCGCCCACGGGCGGTTAGCTCAGTTGGTTAGAGCGCAGCGTTGACATCGCTGAGGTCACAAGTTCAAGTCTTGTACCGCCCACTCGGATGGTGGCTGGTGATGAGTGGTCAGTGGCCAGGGAAGCTCTCTGGCCTGACCACGACCCGCTGACCACTGACCGCGATAACAAGCCCAGGTGGCGGAACTGGCAGACGCGCTACGTTCAGGGCGTAGTTCCCGTACGGGAGTGGAGGTTCAAATCCTCTCCTGGGCACTTTTGAGGGGCTGTAGCTCAGCTGGGAGAGCGCTTCAATGGCATTGAAGAGGCCAGGGGTTCGATTCCCCTCAGCTCCACACGGGCGTTCGTCGCCCTCTTAACAATCAGCGGGTGTGGCTCAGTGGTAGAGCGTCTCCTTGCCAAGGAGAAGGTCGTGGGTTCAAATCCCATCACCCGCTCAGGTTGTCGCCATCGTAGCTCAGTTGGTAGAGCAGCTCATTCGTAATGAGCAGGTCCTCGGTTCGAGTCCGAGCGATGGCTCCAGATGATCTAGGGGAGTAGCTCAATTTGGCAGAGCACCCGTCTCCAAAACGGGCGGTTGCAGGTTCGAGTCCTGTCTCCCCTGCGCGGGTGTAGCTCAGTGGCAGAGCGTCTGCTTCCCAAGCAGAATGTCGTGGGTTCAAATCCCATCACCCGCTCTTGTCGGGGCGTAGCGCAGCTTGGTTAGCGCGCAGCGTTCGGGACGCTGAGGTCGGTGGTTCAAATCCACTCGCCCCGACCATTTTGGGCGCGTAGTTCAGTTGGTTAGAACGCACGGTTCACATCCGTGAGGTCATAGGTTCAAGTCCTATCGCGCCCACCACGTTCCTTTACTGCGGGGTAGAGCAGAGGCAGCTCGTCAGGCTCATAACCTGAAGGTCATGGGTTCGAGTCCCATCCCCGCGACTGGCCCTCGGCGGCAGCCGATGGCTGATCGCTCAGAGGGCGGAGTAGCTCAGTAGGCAGAGCAAGCGGCTCATAATCGCTGTGTCGGCAGTTCGAGTCTGCCCTCCGCCATTCTCTCGGTTGAAGGTTGCCAGGTTGCAGGTTGAAAGTTCAGAGCAGGCTATACGGCTCACCTTCCAACCTCTACCTTTCAACCTGCAACCCTTCACGGGGCGTAGCGCAGCCTGGTAGCGCACTTGAATGGGGTTCAAGAGGTCGCTGGTTCGAATCCAGTCGCCCCGACCATGCCCATGTAGCTCAGTCGGTAGAGCACACCCTTGGTAAGGGTGAGGTCACCGGTTCAATCCCGGTCATGGGCTCTCCTTGCCGGGGTGGCGGAACTGGCAGACGCGCACGACTCAAACTCGTGTCCCGCAAGGGGTGTGGGTTCGACTCCCACCCTCGGCACAAGAACGGGCAGCCC
>DAOUDG010000022.1:0-49742 GCA_034431435.1 Anaerolineae bacterium
CCCGGCCCGACGGCGGTCGTACCGCCGCCCACCGGCGCCGCGGTCGCCGCCGTGCCGCGCGCGGTGCAGCCCACCGGCGCGCCCGTCCAGGGTGCGGCGCCCCGGCTGCTGGTCTACGTGCGCGACAATGCCCTGTGGGCGGTGGGCTTCGACGGCGCGCCGCCGAGGCGCATCTCGCCCGAGGGGATGTACCCGCTGCCCGACCAGGACACGACAGTTCAGCCCGCCCTGGTGTCCCCGGATATGCGGTGGGTCATCGGGACAGGGCCGGAGGCGAAGCAGGGCACGTGGTTGTTTGCCACCGACGGGTCGAGCCAGCGCAAGCTGGCGGAAGCGCGGGTCATTGCCAGTTGGGCCCCCAATAGCCAGGGCTACGCCTGGGCCGACGAGACGGCCGTCTACGTGGCGACGCTGGCCGAAGGCGCGCGACCGCTGACGGCGGCCAGGCTGGAAGGCACAGCGCGCGTGCAGCCCAACGCTGTCAGTTGGGCGCCACAGGGCGACCAGATTCTGTTCCAGGTGAAGGACGGCGATACCGTGTCGCTGCGGAGCGTGTCCGCCGCTGGTGGGCCAGTCAAGACCCTGGCCCAGGTAAAGATGGACATGCCAACCGAGTATGGCCCCGACGTCCTGGCCTGGTCGCCGGATGGGGCGCGTGCCCTGTGGGTACTGCCCAGTCCGACGCGCGTCGTGGCTATGGACGGCTCGCCCGCCGTGGAGCTACCGACGGACATCGCGCGGGTGTATGGCTTCACGCCCGATGGCAAGCGGCTGCTGGCGGTGTGGCGGGCGGGGAACAACTATCGCCTGGGGACGACGGACCTGGCTGGCAAGGATCGCCGCGAGGTAGCAGCGGCCAAGGGCGACTTCGGCTATGGGTCGGTGTCGCCGGATGGCCGCCAGATTGCCTACATCCGCTTCCCGGATGATGGCCCTGGCCCACCGGAGACGAACGAACTGTGGCTGGTCGGCGTGGATGGGCAAGGTCCACGCCGACTGGGCCAGGGTACCGACCTGGCGCCCTTCTCGGCCGACTGGCTTGGCCTCAGCGCGCTCCTCGTCGCCAATGGCGAGAAGCCGCCGGAGATTTCGCTACGCCGCGTCGATGCAGGCAGCGGCGCAGCCCAAAAGCTGGTCGATCAGGTCGGCTGGTTTTTCGCCATCGCCCCGCGCTAGAGCAACATCGAAGCCAAGCATCTCGCTAGAGGAGGAGAAGGAAATGCGTCATCGACTATGGCTGCTCGTGCTGGCCCTGCTCGTCGGCCTCGCGCCACTGGTCCCGGCCACACCGGCGGCAGCCCAGGGAGAGGTCCAGCCCCAGGCTGCGCCCCAGTGCATCTATCATACCGTCCAGCCCGGCGAGTGGGTCAACCAGATCGCGCGGCGCTACGGCGTGTCGCCACAGGCGATCATCAACGTCAATAACCTCCAGCCGCCGTCGTACATCATCTACCCTGGTCAGGTGCTGTGCATCCCACAGGGCACGACACCACCCCCGCCACCGCCGGGGCAATGTCAGACGTACACCGTCCGGCGCGGCGACACCCTCAGCAGTATCGCCGTGCGCTACGGCACGACGTGGCAGGCGCTGGCTGCCCTGAACGGCATCGCGTCGCCCTACACTATCTTTCCCGGCCAGGTACTGCGCGTCCCGCCCTGTAACAACCCGCCGCCGCCAGGTCAGTGCCAGACGTACACCGTCCGGCGCGGCGACACCCTCAGCGGCATCGCCGTGCGCTACGGCACGACATGGCAGGCGCTGGCCGCCCTGAACCACATCCCGCCACCCTACACCATCTTCCCCGGCCAGGTACTGCGGGTCCCGCCCTGCGCCAACCCACCGCCTGGGACGGGCATCACCATCTCCAGCCCTACCCCTGGCGCGACGGTGCGCAGCCCCGTGTTCGTCAGCGGCGTCGGCGCGGCCAGCTTCGAGAACAACCTGACGATTCGGGTGCTGGACGCCAGCGGTCGCATCGTCGGCTCAGGCTCCGCGACGGTGCAGGCCGACCTCGGTCAGCCCGGCCCGTACTCGGCCAGCATCCCCTTCAACATCCCCACCGGCGTCCAGAATGGGCTGGTGCAGGTCCTCGACCTGAGCGCGGCGGATGGCTCGGTGCGCAACCAGGCCAGCGTCAACGTCCGGCTGCAACGCTGATGCCTTGACGCCCCGCTCCGCTCTCGCTATACTTAGCCCCGGCTGCGCACCCCACCTGGAGGTGCGCCGCCTTTTGTGACGATTGCGGACTGGCGCAAGTTGCTCAACGGTCGTCGATGTGAGGAGATGGCATGCCTGTGATAGCCGTGTGTCCCAATCCGGAGTGTGGTGCGGACCTGGTGATCCCGCGCCGGCTTGGCGCGCACGTAACTTGCGACGAATGTGATGTGGAGTGGATTGTCGAGGACTTCGATCCCATCGAGCTGATCAGCGCTGACGAGGATAAGGATTGGCGCGACGGCATGGATGACGAGGACGATGAGGGCCTGGACACGGCGCTACCCACGGTAGCGGCGGGGCTGGCCGTCGCGCCGGTCGCGGATGCCGCGCTCCCGCAGTGGGAGTGTAGCGAGTGCGGGATGCTGCACCTCGGCCACCGCGCGCCCCTCAGGTGCTCCGGCTGCGGCGCCAGCGGCGATCACTTCAATCTGCTGGCGGATGGCATCGAGGAGCCGCTCGAGGAACTGCTCGACGACGACGATTGACGGACGGGACAACGCCCTCGCGTACGCACTGCCCCGCCAACGACGGGTTGGAGCGCAGTGAACGCACCCACCCGTCGTCTAGCATGTCGGATCGGCTTCGGCCGCTGGCTCAGGCGACGCGGGCGGCGGCACGGCCGCCGCGGCCAGGTCGGCAAAGAGGCGATCGAAGGCATCGGTCCAGTCGACAATGTGCATGAGGCGCGCCTCGACATCGGGCTGGAGAGGTGTATGGCCGTGCTCGATGCGCGACAGGGTCGCCAGGCCCAGCCCGGCCGCCCGCGCCGCCTCTCCCAAGGTCAACCCGCGCACAATCCGCGCCACCCGCAACTGCGAGCCGGTAGGCATAGCGGCTCCTTTGCTACAGAACATGTGTTCTATAGCAGTGTAGCACGAGGTTCGAGCCGAGTCAAGGCCCTCGGCGTGAAAAAACGTGGCGCTCTGGGAGGCGCGGGCGCGAGGCGGGTAGTGGGAACCACCCGCCTCGCAGGCTCTAGCCCTGGTAGACCTGGATAAGGTTGCCGCAGGTGTCGTCGAACACAGCGGCGGTGGTCGGCCCCATCGCCGTGGGCGGCATGCTGAAGCGCACGCCACGCGCCGCCAGCCGCGCGTGCTCGGCGTGAATATCGGCCACCGCGAAGGCCGTCAGGGGTATACCCTGCTCGAAGAGGGCGCGCTGGTACGTCTGCGCCGCCGCCATGCTCATCGGTTCCAGCACCAACTCGATGTCGTCGGGCGTTTCGGGCGAGACCACCGTGAGCCAGCGGTATTCGCCAAGGGGGATGTCGTTCTTCTTCACGAAGCCGAGCACGTCGGTGTAGAAGCGCAGCGCCTTGTCCTGGTCGTCCACCAACACGCTTGTCAGCTTGATACGCATGCTCCCTCCTTCACTGGGATGCAATCCCTAACCGGATCCGGGAAACAGCTTCAACTGCCCATCGTCGGGGGCGCGCTCGGCCAGGCCGAGCGTCTCGCGCCACAGCTCAGCGTCGGCCTGCGGCTGCCGCATCCAGCGCCGCAGGCGTTCCGCGACCAGAAACGACCAGCCCGCGTCGATGGCGTGCGCCGCCACATGGGGCGCGCGGTGGAGCTTGAGCCGCAAGAGGTGGGCTACCCGCTCCGACACAACCAGAATATGGGGCACAGGCGGCCCAGGCGCGAGGAGTGGCTCGAAGAGCGCGCTGGCCTGCACGACGAAGCGCAGGGCAGGACGACTACCCGCCAGCCATACCACCTCGGCCGGCGTCAGGCCCAGCCGCGCATCCAGTGTCCAGGCCAGCGGAAACTGCACACTATGACCGAGGGCCTCGCCCAGCGCCAGCAGATCAGAGACCGCCTGACGGAGCGGCTCAACCGTGGGATCGGGCACCCATGCATCCGCCCCCACCAGCCGCGCATGCGTCTCCAGGCACCGTTGCGCCATCTCGGCGTCCACCGCCAGGCGGCCTGCCGCGACGGCGTAGACGTCGGCGAAACGCAGCGCCGTGACCCCTTCACCCGCGTCGTTTTCGTCCGCCGCGACCGACGCGCCCACCAGGCGCGTCAGGACGGCCTGCTCCACCCGGTCGGACAGCGGCGGCTGCCCGTTGGCGCTGTCGGCCCACAGCCGTCCGTCCTCCAACCGCGAGAGATGCCCGCCCGCGACGGCCGCGCTCAACGCATCGTGGGCTTTGGCGTGGGCGAACTCGCCGCCCAGCAGCGGCTCCTCGAACAGGCCGATGGCCTCGCCCAGGCGTCCGCTGGCTGCCATGTCCACGAGGGCCGCCAGGCTAAGCGTCTCAGCGGCCAATGGCTCGCCCCGCGCGGCCAGAGCCAGCCTCGCACTGGCTTCAGCCTCCGCCGCCAGCGCCGCGCTTACTCGTGGGAACTCCGCGCCGCTCAGACGCGGCGGCGGCGCGACCGGCGACAGGAGCAGCTGACCCTCTAGCCAGCGGCTACCCGGCCGTGGAGCGCGCAGGGCCGAGTCCTGGGTCAATAGCCCCGCCCGCGTCGCGCCAACCAGCACGGCCGTCAGCGCGTCGCGATCGGCCGACCACGCCAGGGCGACTGCGCCAGTGGGTGTCAACGCGGTGCGCACGCCGCCCAGGGCCGCGCTGAGGGCGTGGCTATACCAGTCCCAATCGACAGCCCCACGCTCGACGAGCGGGCGCAGCGGCGCGGCAGCGCGGCGGCTCCACAGCCAGCCGGCCCAGGCCCAGGACAGGGTCCAAAACAGGGGCGTCAGGCGCGGGGGCGCGCCCAGGGCCAGCCGCGCGCGCCCGGCCAGCGCCGCGCCGAGGGCGCGCGTCGGCAGACGACCAACAAAGGCGAAGGGCAGGGCCGCCGTGGTCTCGATCTGGTCAGGCGCGGCGACCCACTCCGCGTCGGGTTCGGGTGGTGTGTCGCGCAAGTCGGCCGCGATGCGCTCGACGGCGTCCCAGGCATTCAGCTCGACGAAGCGGCGCGGCGGGTCGAGGCGGCGCGGCGGGGCAATGTCCCACGGCGTCGCGTTCAAGATTGAGCCGACGTCCAGCGCGCCGACGATCACCATGCGCAGCGCCTCGCCCTCGTCGGGGGCAAGGTCGAGCAGGCCCAGGTGACGGAGCAGGTCGGCCAGGGCGCGCTGGGCGCGGGGCGTGTAGCAGGCGACCAGACGCTCGGCGAGGGGCCGCAGCGGGTCAGCGCTGTCGGCCAGTTGCTCGACCAGCCGCCAGTAGGCCAGGCTCAGCGGCTCCAGGTCGGTGGCGCGGGCCACATCGTCGGCATCGGCGGGCGCCGCGCCCCGCCAGCCGCAGGCGTCGCACGTCAGCATCTTGCGCAGGGGACGGCGCGGCTCGGCCTGCCAGACGAAAGCCTCGGCGATGGCGTCGGCCCGACAGTGAGGGCAGCGCGTCTGGTACAGGCCGCGCAGGGCATCGCGCAGGGGGCGGTCGACCTTCACCGACTCGGACAGCTTGAGCACAGCGCGCGCCACGGTCTGGGACGGCGGCGGCGTAAGGGCGGCGCGCAACGCCAGCACCTGGACCGGGTTGAAGTCGGCGACGGCCACCGAGCGGCCGAGGCGCAAGGCGGCGCGGGCAACGACGTCGCCCTGCGCAAAGGGGTCGAGGACGAGGTCGCCGGGCCGGGTCGTCGCGGCTATCACAGCGCTGGCCCAGGCCGTCGACAGCGGGGCGGCCCACCGGCGCAGCACGCCGCCGACACGGGGCGGTTCAGGCGGGAAGAAGGTCGTCGGCATGAATCAAGTATAGCACGCCCGCGCTGGATGCACCACCCGAAATCGGTCGTTTGTTCTAGAATCGGATTTGACTTTCCCTGATAACATAGTGTACACTCTTGGTGCAGGTGTCAGAAAAGGAGCACCCTCATGGCCGATCCGGATCGCGAAAAAGCCCTGGAAACCACCATGACCCAGCTTCGGCGTCGTTTCGGCGACGGCGCTATCATGAAGCTTGGCGGGGAACGGCAGTTGAACGTCGAGGCTATCCCCTCCGGCTCCATCGGGCTGGACATTGCCCTGGGCATCGGTGGCATTCCCAAGGGCCGCGTGACCGAGATCTACGGCGCGGAGTCGTCGGGCAAGACGACGCTGTGCCTGCACATTATCGCAGAAGCCCAGCGCATGGGCGGCGTCGCGGCCTTCGTCGACGTCGAGCATGCTCTCGACCCCGTGTACGCAGAGAAACTAGGGGTCGACGTCAACAACCTGCTTGTCTCCCAGCCTGACACGGGCGAACAAGCCCTGGAGATCACCGAAGCCCTCGTGCGGAGCGGGGCCGTGGACGTGGTCGTGGTCGACTCGGTGGCGGCTCTGGTGCCGCGCGCTGAGATCGAGGGGGAGATGGGCGACAGCCATCCGGGCCTCCAGGCTCGACTGATGTCGCAGGCCCTGCGTAAGCTGACCAGCGCCATCAGTCGGTCCAACTGCTGTGTCGTCTTTACCAACCAGATCCGTCAGAAGATCGGCGTGATGTTCGGCAACCCGGAGACCACGGCCGGCGGTCTCGCCCTGCGCTTCTACTCGTCGGTACGTCTGGAGATTCGTCGCACCGAGTCCATCAAGTCCGGCGGCGACGTTGTCGGCGGCCGCACCAAGGTCACCGTCAAGAAGAACAAGGTCGCGCCGCCGTTCAAGACGGCCGAGTTCGACATTATGTTCAATCAGGGTATCTCCCGCGAGGGCGAGGTTCTCGACCTGGCGACCGAGATGGCTCTCGTCGACAAGCGCGGCGCGTTCTTCGCCTATGGCGACACGCGCCTGGGCCAGGGACGCGAGAACGCCAAGGCGTTCCTGCACGATAACCCGGCGTTGACGGCCGAGATCGAGAATGTTATCCGCGAGCGCGCGGGGCTGCCCCTGAAGGGCGTCACGTCCACCGTGCGCGCCGTACCCAATGGTGACGAGTCGGGCGCGCCCGCCCGCAAGGGAAAGAAGGGGGCCGCGCCCGCCAAGCTGGTGGTCGAGGAGGCCGCCGTCCCTGAGCCGGTGGTGGAGAACGGCAGCAGCGCGGCAGCCTACGCGCAGCCTAGCCTGGTCGCCACCGATGAGCGCGCTGAGCAGGTTTGACCCATAGCTTTGTCGCACGCCCACCCCGACTGCTCCTGCCTGGGGAGTCATCGCTACCCAATGGGCGCACCGCGAGACGAGACGACACGGCCATCGCGGCCGAGATGTGAGTTGTCATCGACCCTACGCTCGTAGGGACTGGCGGTAAGTGTTGTAGCTCGTAAGGGCAGACTAGAGAAGGACTTGACGCGGAGCCGCCGCGGAGCTTCTTAACAGGCTGCGGCTGGAAGGCGATTCAGCCGCCAGGGGGTCAGGCATTTTGGCACGAGCGTGATGCGCGGGCTTGCTGCGTGTCGCGCCGGGGTTGTGCGCGCCGGGCTGTGGTGTCAACCACGGCCCGGCCTTGCTTTTCCGAGGTCCTATGGCCGGTACGATCACGCGGCTCGAAGTGCAGAAGCGCAATAAGGAGCGGGTCAACGTCTACCTGGATGACGAGTTCGCTTTCGGGCTGCCACTGGCGCTGGCCGTCGCGCTTCGCAAGGGACAGCGCCTTAGCGATACCGAGATTGCCGCCTTGCGCGAGCAGGATGGCGTCGCGAAGGCCTACGACCGCGCGCTGAACTACCTCAGCTATCGGGCGCGCTCCGAGCGCGAGATACGCACTTACCTGCGGCGCAAAGACGTGAGCGACGACGTGGCGGAGGAGATTGTGGCTCGCCTGCGGCGCGTCGGCCTGGTGGATGACGCGGCCTTCGCCAGCCTGTGGGTGCGCAACCGCCAGGCCACCAGCCCACGCGGCGAGCGCGCCCTGCGCCAGGAACTGTGGCAGAAGGGTATCGCCCGCGACGTGGTCGACGAAGCTTTGACCGACCTGGACGAGACAGGCCAGGCGCTGGAGGCGGCACGGCCCCGCGCCCAACGGCTGGCGGGGCTGGAAGCGGTCGAGTTCCGCAAGAAGCTGACCGACTTCCTGCTGCGGCGCGGCTTTAGCTACAGCGTGGCGCGGGGTGTCGTGGCGCAGGTGTGGGCCGAGACGACGGGTGAGCGGCTGGAGATGGAGGGCGGCGAGGGTGAATGACCCTCGCCCGCGCGTCATCGGCAGGGGTAAGCGGCCAGGGCGCGCAGTGTACGTGATGACGATGGTGGCGACGAGAGCGGGGCGACCTCGCCCCGACAGGGGACTGGAGCGCGGGCAAGGGGTTGGGCTGAATGGTGTTCAACCTAACCCCCTGCCCACGGCCGACCGCCGGGGCAGCTAACCTGACCAAGAACTCTTGAAGTTGAACCTTACCAACAGAAAGGAGGTGGCGCATGGGATGGGCGCCGACGATCATTGCGCTTCTCCTGGGGCTTGCACTTGGGGTGTTCGCCGGCTGGTACGTTGGCCTGTCGCGCGGGAAGACACAAGGATTTGCATTGAAGGAGGCCCAGGACAGGCAGACGCTCCAGTCAGCCCAGGCAGAGGCAGAGCGCCGATTGGCGGATGCTGACGCCCGCGCTCGAGAGACGCTTCTCCACGCCAAGGATGAAGCGTTGCGCCTGCGCGAGCAGGTAGAGACCGAGCAGAAGCAGCAACGCCGCGAGTTGCAGTCCCAGGATCAGCAGCTCAACCAGCGACGCGAGAAACTTGACCGGCGCTTCGATCAGTTGGAGAGCCGTTCGCGCAACCTGGATCAGCGGGAGAAGCGGGTGCTGAAGATGGAGCAGGATGCAGAGCAGATTCAGACCCAGCGCATGGCTGAGTTGCAACGGGTTGCCAACATGAGTCAGGACGAGGCGCGGAGCCTGGTTCTGCGTCAGGTAGAGGAAGCCGCGCGCCAGGACATGGCGCGCATCATCCGCGAGGTCGAGGGGGAAGCCCGCGAAGAGGGCGACCGCCGCGCTCGCGAGATCATTGGCATGGCGATTCAGCGCTGCGCTACGGATCAGGTTTCGGATGTGGTTGTATCAACCGTCCCTCTCCCCGGCGAGGAGATGAAGGGACGCATCATCGGCCGTCAGGGCCGCAACATTCGCGCCATCGAACAGATCACGGGTGTGGACATCATTGTCGACGACACGCCCGACGCGGTCTTGTTGTCGTGTTTCGATCCGGTTCGGCGAGAGGTGGCGCGGCTGTCACTCCTCAAGCTTATCCACGACGGGCGGATTCACCCCGCGCGCATCGAGAAGGTAGTACGCAAGACGGAAGAAGAGTTGGAGCAGGTGATGCGCGAGGCCGGGGAACAGGCTGCCTACGATGCAGGTGTTCCTGGTCTCCATCCGGAGATCATCAAGCTGCTGGGGCGGATGAAGTACCGCACCAGCTACGGCCAGAATGTTCTTGCCCACTCGGTGGAGACGGCCCACATCGCTGCCATGATGGCTTCTGAGTTGCATGCCGATGTGGAGGTGGCGCGAGCCGCCGCTCTCCTGCACGATCTGGGTAAGTCAGTCAGTCACGAAGTCGAGGGGCCTCATGCTCTGATTGGAGCGGACATTGCCAGGCGCTATGGCCTGCCGCCGAAGGTGGTCAACGCCATCGCGTCGCATCACCACGAGGAGGAGCAGCTCTCTGTCGAGGCGGTGCTCACCGAGGCGGCCGACGCCATATCGGGCGCGCGTCCCGGGGCGCGCCGCGAGACGCTCGAGTTGTACATGAAGCGCATCAAGGCCCTGGAAACCGTCGCGAGTGGCTTCAGCGGCGTGTCTGAGTCGTACGCGATTCAGGCGGGGCGCGAGATTCGCATCATTGTCAAGCCCGACGAAGTCGACGACCTGGCTATCATCCAGATGTCGCACGACATCGCCAAGAAGATCGAGGAGTCGTTGGAGTATCCAGGCCAGATCAAGGTGACGGTAATCCGAGAGATGCGAGCTACCGACATCGCTCGTTAAGCCCGGAACCACAACGTTCCGCGTGCGGGCGGGCCGACACCCACCAGGAGGTACCACCATCATCATGGCCAGCAACGTAATCAAAGTGTCTGGCACGTCACGTACTACCGCCGTCGCCGGCGCGATTGCGGGGGTGATTCGCGAGCAGCGCCGCGCCGAAGTGCAGGCGATAGGCGCGGGCGCGGTCAACCAGGCCATCAAAGCCGTTGCGATTGCGCGCAACTACCTTGCCGAAGACGGCATCGACGCCATCTGTATCCCGTCCTTCGCCGAGGTCCAGATCGGCGACCAGGAGCGAACCGCGCTGCGGCTGGTAGTTGAGCCGCGACAAGCGGGAGAATAGGCTACGAGGAGAGGGGGCGAAGACCACGCAGTCTTCGCCCCCTCTCTCTTTTCCCCACACCGCCCAGCCGCTTCAGCCTGCGCGCGGGCCTACTTCAACTGGCGGTTGACCTGATCGAGCAGGAACTTCACCATCGGGTTGTTGGGGTTCGCCTGCACCGTGCGCGCGATCTGGCACATCGCGCCAATGGCCGCGTTGCCGCCGCTCGCTACCTCGGCCAGGTTGAAGGACAGGCGCTGGCTGGGGATGGTCGTGCCCAGCTCGGGCACGGCCACCGGCGCCATGTCCAGACTGACGCGCTCGCAGCTGTCGCCCTCGGTCGTGATAATGGCGGTCACGTTGGGCACCGTGCCGCCCTGGCCGCTGGCGCGCTTGTAGGTGATGGCTCCCGTCATCTGCAACCGGTTGCCTTGCACCCCCAGATTCTGCAGCGCGTACACGTACTGAATCTTCTCGCCCCCTAGATTGAAGCTACCTTCGACCGTGTTGCCCAGGAAGCGCGCCGTCAGGTTCGTCACGCCGGGCGCGGCGGGCGCGGCGGCCTTTGGCTGGGCCTGGGCAGCGGGCGGGGGGGCCGTGGTCGGAGTCGGCGGGGCGGGTGATGGGGCTGCGGTGGGCAAGGGAATACGGGTGGCAGTGGGGGCAGGCGCGGCCACCTGGCCGCCGCCCCAGAACTGGTTCCATACGCCGCAGCCGCTCAGGCTCAGCGTCATCGCCAGCGCCAGGGCGAAGGTCAAGCCTCTAACAATCATACCTGGTTTCCTCCATCCTTCCATACAAGCCTATACTATAGCACATACCGGGCCACGCGCCCAACAACACGGATGTTCGCGTAGGGCGAAGTTGCCCCGCCCTGGCGCTACAACTCGCTGCCATGTCTTCCCTCATCACCATCAGCTTCGCCACCATCGCCGCCCACCGCGATATCACCTACCGCCGCACGCCGGGCCGCCGCCTGCACACCGCCGACGATGCGGCGCGCTGGGTGGACGAGGTCGGCTTCGCCTTCCTGTTCCCTGACCCCGCCATCGAGATGCCCTCCCTGTGGCAGGCCACGTGCGGCGAGGTCCGCCCTATCCCTAGCCACCATCACGACCACGACCTGGGCCACGTCTGGGGCTGGAAAGATAGCCTGCCCGCTCAGCGCCGCATCTTCTACGCCAAGCTGCTGCGCGGCAAGCCAATGCTGGTCGCCCTGGACCACGCCCCGCTGTTCTACGCCCTGACCGATAACTTCGGCGACGAGGCCGACTATCTGGCCGAATACGAGGCGGGCGCGCTGAGCGTGGAGGCCAAGCGCGTCTACGAGGCGCTGTTGGCCCAGGGCCAGGCCGCCCCCACCAGCGTCCTGCGCCGGGTGGCGGGTCTGGAAGGCAAGGCCCACATGGGTCGCTTCGACCGCGCCGTGGCCGAGTTGCAGCGGGGCATGAAGATCGTCAAGGTGGGCATCTCCGATAGCAACCGTTGGGGCTACGCCTACGTCTACGATCTGTTGCCCCGCGCCTACCCCCACATCCCCGAGCAGGCGCAGGCCCTGTCGCGCCGCGATGCCATGCGCGGCTTGCTGCGCCGCTACCTTACCAGTGTGGGCGCGGCGCGCGTCGACCAGGTCGCCCGCCTGTTCACCTGGGACGCCAGCCTTGTCGACCGCCTGGCCGAGGAACTGGCCGCCGAGGGGGTCAGCCGAGGCCCTGTCGAGGGCCTGGCAAGCGACTGCCTGGTGTGGGGGGACCTGCGCGGATAGCGACAACCGACCGCCGATTGTGCTATAATAGCCATGACGCAGCGTGTTATCGCTCGCGGCGGGAGGTTGCATGGCGCGCAGCATGGACGAACGAGAACTGGCTCTGTCGGGGGCATCGGTCATCTACGATGGCTTCGATGTCTACCACACCCACTTCAAGAAGATTGCCCGTCGCGGGCGGTCCCGCTTCGAGGCCCGCGAGTGGCACGGCCTGCAAGAGGACGCTGTCGAACGGCTGGACCTGTACAAGGCGGCTATCGATATGACCCTGGGCATCATCCGCGCCTTGCTCGGCCGCGAAGTCCGCAATCGCTGCCTGTGGGCTGGGATGAAGGATCGCTACAGTGACCGAATCGCCGGCCGCGATGACGTGGAGATGGCCGAGACCTTCTTCAACTCGGTCACCCGCCGTATCTTCTCCACCGTCGGTGTCGATCCCCACATTGAGTTCGTCGCCTCCGGCCCGCGCGCCGCGTTGCCGCCCGGCCCGCCCGTCTTCCGCGCCTACCGCGCCGCCACCACGACCGACCTCGTGCGCGCGATCCTCACCGACTACCCGTGGGATATCGGCTACGAGGACCTGGAGCGTGACGTGGGCCACATCGCCGCTGCCATTGATACTTATCTGGGCGTGCGTGTCAGCGGTCAGCCCGTCAGCGTCGCCGAGATGGTCAATGCAGTCTTCTACCGCAACAAGGGCGCGTACCTCGTCGGGCGCATACGCGCGGGCGGCCAGACTATCCCCCTCATCCTGCCGTTGCTCAACAGCGACGGCCAGGTCTACGTGGACGCTGCCCTGCTGACCGAGGATGAGGCCAACATCGTCTTCGGCTATACCCGCTCCTACTTCCACGTCGAGGCTGAACGCCCCTCGGAGCTGATTGCCTTCCTCAAGACCATCATGCCCCGCAAGCGTATCGCCGAGCTGTATATCTCCCTGGGCTACAATAAGCACGGCAAGACCGAGCTGTACCGGGACCTGCTACGCCACCTGGCGACCACCGATGACCGCTTCGAGATCGCGCCTGGCACCAAGGGCATGGTGATGACCGTCTTTACCATGCCGTCCTACGATCTGGTGTTCAAGATCATCAAGGACCGCTTCGCCGAGACCAAGACGTCCACCCGCGCCGATGTCATCGAGCGTTACCAGCTTGTCTTCCACCACGACCGCGCCGGCCGCCTCATCGACGCCCAGGAGTTCGAGCACCTGGAGTTCGACCGCGCCCGCTTCACCGACGAGTTGCTGGAAGAGTTGGCGGACGTGGCGGGTCGCACGGTCAGCGCCGACGACGACAAGGTGGTCATCCGTCATCTGTACATCGAGCGGCGCGTCACGCCTCTCAACCTGTACATCCAGGAGCGCGAACCGGCTCTCGCCCGTGAGGCCGTCATCGACTACGGCACGGCCATCAAGGACCTGGCAGCAACCAACATCTTCCCCGGCGATCTGTTTCTCAAGAACTTCGGCGTCACTCGTCACGGTCGCATCGTCTTCTACGACTACGATGAGTTGTGCCTGCTGACAGACTGCAACTTCCGCCGCATACCGGAGGCCAACGGATTCTGGGAGGACATGGAGGCGGAGCCGTGGTTCTCGGTCGGCGAGAACGACGTCTTCCCTGAGCAGTTCAGCAGCTTCCTGGGCTTGCAGGGGGACCTGCGGCGAACGTTCTTGGAGCACCACGGCGACCTGTTCGGCATCGACTACTGGCTGCGCACCATCGAACGTCACCGTAGCGGCGAGGTCATCGACCTGTTCCCCTACCGCCAGTCGCGCCGCTTCCCTCGATCGACTCCGGTCCCGGCCGACTGACAGGCGTGACCGCCGGCGGGTCAGCGCCGACCAGTGCGGCGACAGGAGAACGACGCCGAATCGCCAGGAAGGCCAATACCCCGGCCACGGCGACGATAATGGCCGCGCCCAGGAAGGCGGCCTGCGTGCCCACGACCGCGCCGAACAGCCCGGTGGCGACGAAACTGGCATTGTAGGCGGCGGCCATCGTCACGTTGTTCGCGCTCTCGACGCGCCCCCGCCGGTCGTCAGCGACATTCATCTGGATCAAGGCCGCGATGACCGAGCGGGAAGCGATCAGGCCCAACCCGATGCCAAACACGGTGAAGAGCACTGGGTTGAGATGGTCGAGAAAGGGAAACACTGCCAGGCTGGCGGCCAGGGTTAGCATACCGCCAATGACGAAGGCAGAGGGGTAGCGGTGGGCGTACGGCGTCGCCGCCAGAGCGCCACCGACAACCATGCCCAGGCCCAAGATGCTGAGGAGCGCGCCGAAGTCGGCGGGGTCAACGCCGAAGACCGTCTCGACGTGACTCACGCCCAGGATAATGACCGCCCCCAGGCCCAACATGCTCGCTCCGCCGGCGGCAATCAGGCGTAGCAGGAGGGGTTGCTCGCGCACATAGCGCAGGCCGCTCACCATCTCGTCACGCAACTGCGGCGCCGTGAGAGGCTCCGCGTCGACCTTGACGTGACGGACGCTGATCAGGAAGATGGCGAGGGCCGAGATGCAGTAGCCGGCCGAGTCGGCCAGGACAGCCGCGTGCGGCCCAAAGCGCGCTACAAACAAGCCGCCCAGGGCCGGGCCGACAACGAGCGAGATGATCTGGCTGCTTTCGACAAGCATGTTGGCCGCCACCAGGCCGGTCGGCGGGACCAGACGGGGCAGCAGGGCATTGCGGGCCGGGATGAACAGGACACCCGCGGTGCCCATGACGAAGGCGACCAGCATGGCGATGGGCAGGTCGCGAATGCTATTCACGAATAGCAGGCCGAGCACTGCCCCCGCGCGGACCAGATCCGACGCCAGCATGGTCAGGCGGCGATCGAAGCGATCGACGAAGACGCCCGCGAACAGGCCAAACAGTAACGTGGGCAGGCCCAGGGACGCGGCGAAGGCCGCCAGGGCTAGCGGCGAGTCGGTCAGCGAGCCGAGATAGGTCAGCATGGCCACCAGGAGGAAGCTATCGCCGGTGGCGGACATGACCAGACCGAGCCACAATAGCCGCAGATCGCGGCTCTGGAGAGCGACTCGAAGCCCTGCGCCGGTGATAGGCGCCAGTTCCGACGCCGGCCCAGCCTCGACCAGGCTCTCGGTCACGTCGGACTCAGGATACCTGTCGTCCTGCATACCCTCCTGCTCCCCCCGACTCCCGCGATCGGGTTGATGACATTCCGTGACGCATCAGCGCCCCATGGCGCTTCGCCCCGTGTGGCGCACGCAACATGCCGACATGGTTCGGGGGCGACGCGGCATAAGCTGCGTCGCCCCCGCTGGTGTGGGGCAAGGATGCGCCGCTACTCGCGACTGGGCGCGGATGGTGGGGGAGTCTCGACGGTTGAGGCGACCGGCGGAGGCGTCGGCGGTGTGACGGGGGTCACCGTCGGTGCGGGCGCAGCGACAGGCTTGTCGCTTACTGCGTCGCTCACCGTCTGCGTTGCCTCGGAGGTGGCCTTGCGGAACTCCCGCATGCTCTCGCCCAGGCCGCGCGCCAGTTCGGGCAGCTTCTTCGGCCCGAAGATCAGCAAGGCCACAAGGGCGATGAGAGCAATCTCCCAGGGGGTGATGTTCACGATGCGTGATACCTCCTTTCAACCCGTTTGACCAAGTATACCCCCACTGGCCGCCGGGGTCAATCGCCAGGCGACGACGGGGCGCGCTTGAGGCTGAGCCGGCGCGACGGCAGAGCGCGGTCGGACGACCACGGCGCGTAGGGGGCGTAGACCAGCCCGGCGATGGCGCGCAGCACGAAATCATAGTTGACGCGCCAGCCCGCGTAGTCGCGCCACGCCTGGTCGCGGTCGGGCTTGAGGGGCACGCCCGCCGCCGCCATCTGGAGTAGCGCCTCGTCGAACTCCTCGCGCGTGATGCTGATGGGGTCATCGGGGCGTGGGTCGGGGTCGTAGGGGATGCCAAAGTAGCGGGCAATGGCGCGCAGGCACAGGTAGCCCGCGCGAATGCACAGATGCGCGTTGGGCTGGTTGGGCGTGTCCACGGCGGATAGGGTCAACGCCGCGCCGTCCAGCACCGCGCCCGTCGCCGTCACCCATGACAGGTGTGGCTCGTGGGAGCGGAAGAAGGGCAGCACCCCCAGCGAGGTGTGACTCTCCTCCATTTCGGCGAACAGAGCCTCCCAGGTTGCCCATGTGGGGACAAGACGATCCAGGCCGTGGAACAGGTGGAAGCGGATGATCATCTCGACCGCCGATGGGGGGTTGCCCGCGCGAGTCGTGAGCATGGTGACGGCGGCCTCGCGGCGCGAGAAGGCGGCGTAGATGGTGGGCAGGTAGCTGATCATGAGGGCCAGCAGCCCCAGCCCCACCGCCGCCTCGGTCAAGACCAGCGCGGTGGGCACGAAGCCGTCAACAGGGGCGAAGCCCAGGGTGAACAGGGACGAGCCGCTGATATGGAACGCTTCCCACAGCGAGCCAACACCGACCGCCCAGAACATGAGCGTGTAGCCGAGCAGCGTGAGGGTCAGCCATAGCGCCGGTAGCGCCAACAGCGAGATGGGCGCGTAACTGGCCAGGATGGAGTCGCGCCGCTCGTAGGTCTTGGCGTACTGCATGGGAACCTGATAGACACGGAGAACCAGGACGAATACCAGGCGCGTCAGCCAGTCGTTGATGCCACGCGGGATGATGACCGTGCGGAGCGCCGACACGAGGGTCGCGCCAACCAGAATCGCACCGGCCACGAAAGCGATCACCTGCCCAATCACCAGCATGCGCCCTCCCGCCAGGCCCTTTGGAGTGCGGCAGCCGCGCTGTCGCCAGGCTGACACCTTAAAATTCTACCATACGTCGGCAAACCGTCCTGTGTGGCCTGCCGGGCGGGGGCCATCCTGTGCTATAATAGCTTCGCACCCCCCGCGCACCACAACCGAAAGGGCCGGATTTATCCACAGGGCCTATATCTTGTGTAGCGCGGGTGTTCTAATACCGACCAACGACGAAGGACGAAGGACCAGGAGGCGAACCCTTTGGTCCCCGGTCTTTCGTCCTTTGTCTGCTCGCCGGAGTCGTCCCCATGACCGAGTTCGTCCATCTCCATTGCCACTCCGAATACTCCCTCCTCGACGGGCTGGCCGATGCCAGGGACCTGTGTAAGGCGACGGTCGAGAACGGGATGCGCGCCCTGGCCCTGACAGACCACGGCGTCATGTTCGGTGCGGTGGAGTTCTACCGGGCAGCGGAGGCGGCGGGCATCAAGCCTATTATCGGCTCAGAGCTGTATGTGGCGCGGGGCAGCCGCCTGGACCGGACGGGCGGCGCGCAGAAGGGCCAGGGCGCGTACCACCTGACGGTCCTGGCGCAGAACGAGACCGGCTACAAGAACCTGCTGCAACTCGCCAGCAAGGCGCAGCTCGAAGGCTTCTACTACAAGCCTCGCGTCGATAAGGAACTGCTCGAACAGCACAGCGAGGGACTGATCGTCTTCAGCGGTTGCCCGTCGGCCGAGGTCCCGCGCCTGTTGCTCGATGGTAAGGACGACGAGGCCTACGCTATGGCCGCCTGGTCGCGGGAGGTGTTCGGGCGTGACAATTACTACGTCGAGATTCAGAACCACCCCATCGACTTCCTGCCCGACCTGACGCGCAAGCTGGTGGACATGGCGCGCACGCTGGACCTGCCGCTGGTCGCCACCAACGACGTCCATTTCGCCCGCGCCGCCGACTCTTACGCCCACGAGGTGCTGCTGTGCATCGGCACGCAGACGACCATGCAGGACCCCAACCGCATGAGATTGGGCGAAACCTTCTACCTGCGCAGCCCGGCCGAGATGGCGGCCCTGTTCCCCGAGTTCCCCGACGCGCTCAAGAACACCGTGCGCATCGCCGAGATGGTCGACTTCAAGATGAGGTTCGGCGAGTATCACCTGCCCGTGTTCCCCGTGCCCGACGGCTACACTGCCGCGAGCTACCTGCGCGCCCTGTGCGAGGAGGGCCTCACGCGCCGCTACGGGGACCGCGCCAACGATCCTGTGGTGCGCCACCGCCTGGAGCACGAGTTGGGCGTCATCCACCAGATGGGCTTCGACGCCTACTTCCTCATCGTCTGGGACCTGTGCCGTTTCGCCAAGTCCCAGAACATCTGGTACAACGCGCGCGGCTCGGCGGCCGGCTCCCTGGTCGCCTACAGCCTGAATATCACTCTGGTCGATCCCATCCAGCACGACCTCATCTTCGAGCGCTTCCTCAACACCGGCCGCCTGGAGATGCCTGATATCGACCTGGACTTCCCGGACGACCGCCGCGAGCAACTCATCAACTACACCATCCACAAGTACGGTCACGACAAGGTCGCCCAGATCATCACCTTTGGCACGCTGGGCGCGCGGGCCGCGCTGCGCGACTCGGGCCGCGCCCTGGATATGCCCCTGGCCGAGGTCGACCGCATCGCGCGCATGATTCCCGCCGTGCCTGGCAAGCCCGTCAGCATCGCCAATGTGATGGACGAGGAGCACGAGTTCTTCAACCGCGAGTTCAAGGAACTGGTCACCTCGGACGAGACGGCCCGCCACCTGGTGCAGACGGCCCAGTCGTTGGAGGGTGTGTCACGCCACGCCAGCACCCACGCGGCGGGCGTCGTCATCTCTGACCGCCCCGTGGTCGAGTACTGCCCCTTGCACCGCCCGACCAAAGGCGACAGCGCGGACGCGCCGTCGGTCACCCAGTTCCCGATGGAGATCATCAACACCATCGGCCTGCTGAAGGTGGACTTCCTGGGCCTGGCGACGCTGACGGTCATGCAGCGCGCCGCCGACCTCATCGAACGCTATCACGGCGTGACGTACGACCTGGATACCATCCCCACCGATGACCCCATCGCCTTCAAGCTGCTGTCCAGCGGCAACGTGCAGGGCGTGTTCCAGGTGGAAGGGCCGGGCATGCGGCGCATTCTCCAGGAAATGCGGCCCAGCCAGTTGGAGCACATCATTGCCCTGGTTGCTCTGTACCGCCCCGGCCCCCTGGAAATGATTCCCAACTACATCCGGCGCATGCACGGCGAGGAGGCGGTTACCTACCTCCACCCCGATCTGGAGCCGATCCTCAAGGAGACCTACGGCATCCTGGTCTACCAGGAACAGGTGATGCGCACGGCCATCGACATGGCGGGCTACACGGCCACCGACGCCGACAAGCTGCGCAAGGCCATCGGCAAGAAGAAGAAGGACGACCTCCTCAAGCAGCGCGAGAAGTTCGTCAAGGGCGCGATCAAGAACGGCCTGGACCAGGCCACACCCAATCAGATCTTTGACTACTTCGAGGCCTTCGCCCGCTACGGGTTCAACAAGGGTCACGCCGCCGACTACGCCGTCGTCACGGTGCAGACGGCGTGGCTCAAGGCGACGTACCCGGTCGAGTACCTGACCGCTCTGCTCAGCGTCAACATCGGGAATACTGAGAAGATGGCGGGCTACGTGGCCGACTGCCACAACCTGGGCATCGCTATCCTGCCGCCCGATATCAACCGCTCCCAGCAGGACTTCACCATCGAGGCCCTACCCAAGAGCGCGGTTGTCGGCAAGGTGCGCCACCAGCGCGGCATCCGCTTCGGCCTGTCCGCTATCAAGAACGTCGGCGATGGTCCGGTGCAGACTATCCTGGCGGCGCGAGGTGACCAACCCTTCGCCAGCCTGGACGACTTCGCCCGCCGCGTCGACCTGCGCCAGGTCAACCGCCGCGTCCTGGAGTGCCTCATCAAGGCCGGTGTGTTCGACGGCTTCGGCCATCGCGCCCAACTCCTGGGGGCGGTGGACGCGCTGATGGGCCTGAGCACGGAGCACCACCGCGCCCAGGACGTGGGCCAGATGAGCCTGTTCGGCGGGCTGGGTGGTGGTGGCGGCAGCGCGCCGGGCCTCAACGCCCTGGCGCTGCCCAAGGCCGACCCGCCGTCGCGCAAGGAGACGCTTGCCTGGGAGAAGGAGTTGCTCGGCTGCTACCTGGGCGAGCATCCCCTCAACCGCCTGGCGACGACCCTCGAAAGCCACGTCACGTTCAACCTGGCCGACCTGACGCCGGAGATGAAGGGCACGCCGGTCCTTATCGCGGGCATGATCAACTCGGTGCGTATCCGCCAGACGAAGGCGGGCGAACCGTTCGCCTTCATCACCATCGAGGACCTGGGCGGGCAGGTGGACGTGACCGTCTTCCCGCGCGTATTCAAGGCCGTCAGGAATCTGCTCGAGCAGGACACGCTGGTGATGGTGCGCGGCAAGGTTGATGAGTACAGCGGCAAAGCCAACGTGCTGGCCGACGAGGTGCGCGAGTACAGCCTCGACGCGCCCCTGGCTAACGTCGAGGCGGTTGACCTGGCCGAGGTCGATCTGGGCCTGGCGCAGGCGGTGGATGATGACTTCTTCCTCGTGCCGCCGGATGCCCCCCTCAATCCCCCCGTCTACGGGGGGAGGCAGGAGGTGGCCCCCTCCCCGCCGATGGGGAGGGATGGGGAAGAGTCTCCCGCACCCAATGGGAACGGCAGCGGCGTGGCGGTCAGCGCGGATAGCGCAGACGGCGATCTGTCGGCCGACCTGGTGTACCACCTGGAAATCAGCCTGCCGCGCAGCGCGAGCGTCGAGGACGACAAGCGCCGCCTGGGCGAGGTGTACCGCCTGGTGACGGGCTACGAGGGCCACGACACCTTCAGCCTGGTGGTCAGCCGCGGCGATAGCAGGGTTCTCATCGACTTCCCCAACAACAAGACCCGCTGCAACAAGCTGCTGGTCAAGCAACTGGAGAAGATGCTCGGCGAGCGCGCCGTCACCATCCTCAACCGCACCCCGCCCGACCCCCGCGAGAAGTACCGCAAGCAGACGGGGACGTGATAGTCATGTCCCCACAGCTGTGATGGCTTATGGATTCGCTTCGAGCCTTCAGGATTGGCGAGCGTTACACCAACGACCAGATACGCTTCGCGCTCAACGTCGGTAACTTAGGCGGTATCCGCCCCGCCGTCGACGCTCAGCGTAATCTCCGCCACATCGTCATCATCACCGCGGCCGAAGCGCCCGACCGCTCCCTGGCGGAGAACCCTTACCACGACCGCATCGAAGGCGATGTGCTGCTGTATACCGCCCAGGGACGAGAAGGCGACCAACAACTGGCCGGAGCGAATAAGCGCCTGCTCGAACAGTACGGCATTCCTGTGCCCATCTATGGCTTCATGGCGACCGGTCAACAGACCTACCGCTTTGTCGGGCTTCTGGAGCTACTGCGTCACTATCAGGAGACGCAGATTGACCGCCGGGGCCACACCCGCCAGGTGTGGCTCTTCGAGTTCCGAATCCACGCCGCCCCGGAGATCGTGCCGCTTGATCAGGCCGCCACCATCTCGGCCGAGGTTATCGCCGCGTCCCGATCACGAAGTGCGCTCACCGACCTTGAACGCGAGGTCACCCCCAACCTGGGCGGTGATCTAGAGCAGGACACCCCTCGTGTTGAAGAAGTGCGTCGCCACCTGTTGCAGATTCCCGCATCGAACTTCGAGCATCTTATCAAGGCTCTGCTGGAAGCCAGTGGCCTGGTGAACGTGACGGTCACGCCGTTCTCGGGCGATGGCGGCATAGACGTCGATGGCTACGTCAGTGACGCTAATGACCTCTTTGCGGGAAGCCATGTCCAGGCGCAGGCGAAGCGGTGGCGTCATGCGGTGGGGAACGTCGAGATCAACAGTTTTCGCGGGGCCTTGAGTGTCACGGCCAAAGGTGTCTTCATCACGACGAGCCACTACACGCGAGCGGCCGTCACTGAAGCGCGCCACCAAAGCAAACCGTCGATTGCCCTGATTGACGGGCCTCGGCTATCGTCGATGGTTATCCGGTCCAGGTTGGACGTCAGCGCCTTTGATTGACGTCACTCGCGGGCGGAGGTGCGTCGCGGCGCGCTGCCTGTCCGTGGGCATGGCATCACAACATCGGTTAGTGGTCGGGGGGCTGATGAACTGGGAGGCGGGCTTTGAGGCGAAGAAATGTGACAAAGGTTTGAGGGTTCGCCCCGCCGCTGAGCGAAGCCCTCAAACCTTTGTCAAGGGGGGTACTACGGTGACTATGATACCGGCGGCACATTAACCGGACATTAACCAACGCTTAGGCGTTTATGAGGATGGCGCGCTGTGCTATAATTATCGTCACCATCGAGCGGACCAGGAGGTAGAGTATGACCAGGTTCCACTGGCACGGCCACTCGGCGTGGACTGTCGAGCACGCGGGCACGCGCCTTCTCATCGACCCGTTCTTCACCGGTAACCCGGCCGCCGATATGGCAGCGGACAAGGTCCGGGCGGACATCATCTTGCTCACCCACGCCCATGGCGACCATCTGGGTGACACGGTTGACCTGGCCCGCCGGCTGGGCGTGCCCGTCGTGACCAATAACGAGATCAGCCACTACCTGGCGCGGCACGGTGTCGAGCACACCCACGGCCTCAACCCCGGCGGTGGCGTGCAATTGCCCTTCGGCCGCGTGACCTTCGTGCGCGCCGACCACAGTTCGTCCTTCCCCGACGGTACATACGGCGGCGTCGCCTGCGGCTTCGTCGTCCACCTGGACGGCCTGACCCTCTACAACGCGGGGGACACCGCGCTCTTCTCGGACATGGAGATGTTCGGCGAGCGCTACAAGCCGGACGTGGTCATGTTGCCCATCGGCGACTATTTCACCATGGGGCCAGACGACGCGCACGAGGCCGTGCGGCTCATCAACCCGCGCGTCGCGCTGGCGCAACACTTCAACACCTTCCCGCCGATTCGCCAGGACGGTAAGGCATGGGCCGACCGTGTCTGCAAGGACCTACGTGTCGAGGTTCCTTTCCTCCAACCCGGCGAGGCCGCCAACGTCTAGCAACGAACTCGCAGGAGGGGGCCAGGCGACATTGCCTGGCCCCCTCGCGTTACTCGGCGCAGTCGAACCTGGGTCGTCGCCGCTGTCTCGCCAACCGAGTGTGTCCTGTGTTCGATGCAGCGTGCTGATGGACACCTCCGGCCCGTAATTATCCATCTACATCTACATCCTGACCAGCAGCCCACGAACACGTCATAACAAGCAGCAGGCCAGGCAATATTGCCTGGCCTACGCGATGAGTCCCCGATGAAGTTGGCTGGCCGCGCCGCCAGCGGGGGGCCGTAGTCTAGGAGCGCTTCGCGCCCAATGTGCTACACCACACGAGGAGCATCGATACAGCAATGACAACGAGTACGGTGTCCATCCTTCTCTTCCCCTGAATCGTTGTATCTGCGGCGCGGCGGAGCTTGTGTATTGTCGACAATCAAAACGTTTTGGCGCAGGCAAAGATACGCGCGTTTGAGCCTGATTTCATTAGAACTTACTCAGTCGTTCGGTGGCGAGCCGCGTCTCGGCCAGGGTCGGCGATTGGCCCACGTTTTACCTACGCGCGGGTGGCGAGCGTATCTCCGGCGGACGAGGGGCGTCTAGTCCTGTGTGTTACTCGCCTCATCCCACTAGAAGGATAACCTTATGCGAGTGTCCCCCCGCCTCGCCCTTGTCTGGATGCTCCTCGGCTGCCTGGGCCTCGGCTGGCTCAGCGTCGCCGCGGCCGCCTCCCCGCAGACTGAAACGACCACCGCCGCGACGACGGCCCCCAATCGACTTGCCAACCCCTCGTTCGAGGAAGGCGAGGCGTGGGTTCATCCGGGCTACGGCGCGTCGGGTCTGCTGGCGCCCGGCTGGCAGCCCTGGTTCCTGGTCAACCAGCCAGGTAGCCCCAACGGCCGCGCTGCCCCCGAATACTTCCCCGAGTATATCTGGAAGCCGAGCCAGATGATTCACCGTGGGGACTTCTCCCAATCCCAGTTCAATAACTACAACACCCACGACGCGGGCGTGTGGCAAACCATCGAGGGCCTCACGCCTGGCCAGACCGTCGAGTTCACGGTCTGGGTGCGCATCTGGTCCAGCGCCTGCAACGATTCCTGTTTCTCGCCCCTGGAGCCGTGTCCCGGCGGCGGTGGGAATAGCAACGGCAACTATGACGTGGCGGTGGGCATCGACCCCACCGGCGGAACGCCCACGGTGAGCGTGCAGGGCGCCACATCCATTATCCCGCCTGCGACGGTGCAGTGGGCCTGGCAGCGTGAGCCGCTCTACGACGAGTTCATCCCGCTGACGATTCGAACCCAGGCCCAGGGTACGAAGGTAACGGTCTACACGCGTGGGACCGTCGAGTGGGCCGTGAGCAACAACTTCTCCTACTGGGATGCGGCCGAGTTGCGCGTGCTGGACGACGGCACGGCCACGCCGACGGTCGAGAGCACCCCCTACGCGACGATCACACCGGGTCCATCTCCGACCGCTGGACCGACCAATACGGCCGCGCCGACCAATACCGCCACGCCGACCAGCACGCGCGCGCCACTGACCGCGCGCGCCTATCTTCCCTATCTGGTGGTGGGTCACGCGCTACCCGCCACACCGACGCCGACGGCAACGACACCCGTGATGGCCAGCCCCACGCCTACCGCCACGGCTGTCCCCAGCACGGCGACACCTACCCCCACGGCCACCGCCACGACAGCGCCACCGACCGAGACGGCCACGCCGACGGCGACCACGGCTCCCAGCACAGAGACGCCGACGCCGACGGTCACACCCACCGCCACGGCGACCCTGATCCCCGTCGTGTGCGCGGATCCTGTCATCAACGGCGACTTCGAGAGCGCGGGCGGCTGGCAGTTCGTGACCGGCGTGCCCTACCCGCCCGGCATCGATACCACCTTCGCCCACAGCGGCGCGCGCTCGCTACGTCTGGGGCCGGCCGGGGCGGCGACGGAGGAAAGCTGGTCCTACGCCTGGCAGCCGGTGAGCGTGCCGGCCGGGGCGACCAGCGCGAGCCTCAGTTTCTGGGTCTATCGTGACGGCGGCGATGCCCACGACGAGATCGACGTGGAGTTGATGACCGCCCAGGGTGTGCCGGTGCGCAAGGTTCTGCGCGTGCAGCCGGCGGCAGGCGAGTGGCAGCAGGTTACGGCCGACCTGAGCGTGTGGGCCGGCTCGACGGTGCAGCTGTGGTTCAACGCCTACAATGACGGCGAGGACAGCACGCTGACGGCCCATATCGACGAGGTGCGCCTGGAGGTATGCGGGCCGATCGACCGCATGAGCAAGGCCCCGGTCGGCCTCGACCCCGACGTCAAGCTGGATGCGCCGCGCCCGCCCGCCCGCAAGACCAGCGGCGTCAACGTTCACTTCACCTGGGTGGTCTATTCGCCGGAACAGATTGGCCGCTCGCGGGTGTGCCCCGAGTGTCGGACCGAGTGGGCCTACCTGGAGAACGATGGCGATCCCGTGGACCTGGCCGGCTGGACGATAACGACGAATCGCGGCGACCGCTTCGTCTTCCCCAACCTGATGATCGACCAGGATACGGCCGTCCGCCTGCACTCGGACGTGGGATCGCTGACGCAGACAGACGCCAAGCTACGGAATGGACGCGGGACGTTGTGGGACGTGTACTGGGGTAGCACGGTGGGGTTGTTGCCGAACGCTCACGACGATCAGTATGGTCGCCTGACATTGACGGACCCGCTGGGCCGCCAGCCGCCAGCGAGTATCTGTTGGGGGCCGAACCAGGTCACGCCCGGCAGCTGCCCGATGCCGTAAGCATCTCGTCAAGCGGGGGGCAGCCAGGACGGGAGGGCGCGGACGAGCGCGGATGGGAGAAGCCTGCTTCTCATCAGCGCCTGTCCGCGCTCGGGCGTGTCCGAACTCGTGGGGGAATCGCGGCGCTCAGTCCGTCAGGGCGGCGCGCGCCTCGCAGCCACCGAAGGGCAGGCGGCGGCTGACACGACCAGCCCGCGACCTTTCACCCCTCAGCCTTCACGCCAGCCTGCAACCACAGGCCCACCCAGAAGCCGAGGCCGCCGCCGACGGCCAGCACGGGTAGCGTGAAGCACGGGCTGACTGCGCCGATGAGGAAGAGCGCGACCAGGCTGACGCCGATACCGACCAGGGCCAGCGGTAGGGGCCGCGCCAGGGGCGACGCACCCCACTGCATCGCGCGCTGCTCCAACGGGGCGAGGCGCGCCCGCACCGCCGCCGCTGAGGGCTGCGGCGCGCGCCAGTTGCGACGGTTGGGCGTCAGGCGGGCGGTGGGCACGGCGACAGCGTGGGCCAGGGTCTGCTGACCGCGCCGCGTGCGTCCCATGCCGCGCAGGCTCAGGATGCCCAGGGTCAGTAACAGCAGGGCCAATAGCGGCGCCCACATGGGCGCGCCCGTCGGGGCCGCCGCCCCATCGGGCGGGGGCGCGGCGGGGACGGGCAGGCGCGCGCTTACGGCCATCTGGCCGAGGAGGTTCCAGCCGCGGATGAATTCGCCGTAGGGGATGGTCTTGCGCAGGCCATCCAGCGGGTCGATGACGGCGACACCGGTGGTATCGTAGCCGACGGCCAGAAAGGTATGCTCGTATTGCACGATGTCGACCTGCTGCCCGTCCCTGGGGATGTAGGTCTTGACAGGCTGCTCCTTGAAGCCATAGGTCGACCAGACGATGACCGGCCGACCGGCGGCCAGTTCCTGACGCAGCCAGTTGATGCCCTTGTTGGCATGAGTCTCGGCGTCCAGCCCGAAGCTGCGCAGGGTCTCGGCCACCGGGCCAGCGTAGACGCCATAGCCATTGGGCGGCAGACTGCCGGGCGGCGCGTCGGGTGAGCCGACAAAACCCTTGTGCGGGTTGTCAGAGCGCGGGAGTCGGGTGAAGAATTCCATCTCGCCCACCGGCTTGCCCCAGAACTTAAGCAGGTCAGCGGCCGACTGGCTCTCGCAGGTCAGGTTCTTGGTCTGCTTGCTGCCCACCATCTCCAGGCTCCTGGACGTGGGGATGGGAGTCGGCGTCGCCGCCGGCAGTTGGGCTGTTGTCGAAGGCGCGCAGCCGCTGGCGGTGAGCCAGAGCAGGGCGACCAGTACGACGAGCAGCGGGCGGAAAGCGGGTTGCTTCACACCAGTCTCCTTTGGGAGCGAGCAACACGTAGCAACATAGACAAGCATATCAGAGATGGGGGCGGATGTCAAGGGACAGCGTGCGACTGTTGCGTCCCATCGGCAGTTTGGCTATACTGTTGCGACACCGAGCGGCAGGAGCGGCCATGTCTGACCAGGATCCGATACACGGCAGCGCCCCTGCCGTCGTCGATGTGACTGCGCGGGAGGACGATCGGCCGGCTACCGGGCGTGGGCTTGTAAAGGTCGCGGCCGTGGTAGCCGGGCTATTTGTGTTCATCCTCGCCCTTGAGTTGCTCAAGAAGGGAGCGGGGGGGATTGCGCCCATCTTCGAGCGCCTGAGCGTCGAGGGTATCTGGGACTCGCTGGGGATGGGTTGGTTGATGGCCTACGTCGTCCTCAGCGGCTCGCCGGTGGCGGCCATTGCCCTGACCCTGTTCAGCGGTGGCGTGGTGACGGTCATACAAACCTTCGCCATGATCACCGGCTCACGATTGGGCGCATCCTTCATCGTGCTATTCATCGGCTTCATCTACTACCTGCGCGGCCAGCACCGCGTCGCCAGTATTTCCATCGGTGTCCTGTCGTTCCTGGTGACGGCGACCGTCTATCTGCCTGCGATGGGGCTGGGCTACCTGTCGCTGACCCGCGGCTGGCTCAACGGGCTGCACTTCGGTACGCCCGCCGCGCTCAGCTCGGTGATGGATGCGATCTACGACCCTATCGTTGGCTGGCTGGGCGGCGTGTTGCCCCGCTGGGGAATGTTCATCCTGGGCGTCGTCGCGCTCTTGGCGGCGTTCCAACTCTTCGATAAGGCGCTACCAGAGGTGCGGCCCGAGTCCACCGGCTTCCAGCGCATCGCCGACATCATCTACCGCCCCCAGGTGATGCTGCTGCTCGGCCTGGGCGTGACCCTGGTCACGCTGTCGGTCTCGGTATCCATCTCCGTATTGGTCCCCCTGTCCATCAAGGGGTACATTCGGCGCGAGAATCTCATCCCCTATATCATGGGCTGCAATATCTCGACCTTCATCGATACGCTGTTTGCGTCGCTGCTGCTGGCGACGCCCCTGGCCTTCACCGTCGTGCTGACCGAGATGCTGAGCGTGGGCATCATCTCAGTCCTGGTGCTGCTACTCGGCTATCGTCACTACCAGGCGGGCATCGAGGCGGTTCTGGAGCGAGTCGTGCGCAGCCGTGCCTCACTGATCACGTTCATCGTCATCATCACCCTGATTCCCCTCGGCCTGATCGCGCTGACCTAGCGCTACCCGGCCGGGGCGGGGGCGCTCGTTGCGCAGAGGAGGAAACGCTGTGAGAATCCTTGTCTACGGAGATCGCGGGGCGGCAGGCGACACGGCGCTGGGTTGGCTCATGATCCTGGCCGAACATACGCCCGTCCAGGCCACGCTATTGATGGCTTACGATCGCATCGCGACCGGTGTTACCCAGCTCGAAGGGATCGTCCAGTTCGTGCGAGCGCAGGGCGGGACGGTCGTCGTTGAGACGGCCGACAGCGCGCGGGCATCGAGCGCGATTGTGAGCGCGGCGCGTCGGCAGTCTTACGATTTGATCATCGTGCCGCCGTCGATGCGCGGCGGCGCGCACGGCCTGCTGCGCAGTTCGCGCCTCAGCGCGGTGGTGCGCAGCGTCGGCAGCTCGGTGCTGGTAGCCCACCCGCCCGCCCGTCCGCCACAAAAGATTCTGGTGTGCGTGGGGGGTGGGGCGCACAGCGAGGTGGACGCCGAGGTAGCGGCGCGGGTGGCGCAGCCCTTCCAGGCGCGCGTCGTCGTACTCCACATCGTCTCCCAGGTTCCCCTGGTGTACAGCGGCCTGGAAGACATGCGCAGCCATCTGGCGCAGTTCATGGCCTCTGGCTCGCCGTCGGCGCGACAGATTGAGCGCGCTATGTCGGTGCTGGAAGACCTGGGCGTGGATCACGACCTGCTGATTCGGGAGGGCATCGTCGTCGACGAGATCATCGACGAGATCCGAACGGGGGCTTACGACCTGCTGGTCATCGGGGCGCACGAGCGGGGCGGCTCGCTCTTGCAGTTCTTCCTGGAAGACCTGAGCGACGACCTCACCCACCGCAGCCCCATTGCAACCCTGGTGGTCCAGGGGGTGGAGGCGTGGCGCGGCGGGCCAACCTAGCCGACCGGCGGCGTACACCCTGCTCGTGCGGGGTTTCGGCCCGCTACCGGTGAGGAGGTAGGATGCGATTCATTCTGCGCGTCGTTTTCAACGCCATTGCCCTGGCGTTGACGACATGGATTCTGGAAGCATTTGGCTGGGCGACGGGGCCGGCGTTTTTCACGATCAACGGCATCATTGCCTGGCTGATCATTGCCATCATCTTTGGCGTCGTGAACGCTCTCATTCGGCCCATCGTGGCGTTCTTGACCTGCCCGCTGGTGATTCTAACGCTGGGCCTGTTCACCTTCGTCATCAACGCGCTGATGCTGGGGTTGACGAGCTGGCTGTCGCAGAACGTGTTCGGCTTCAACTTCTATGTGCAGGTCCCCTGGGGCATCTTGCTGGGCGCGCTGCTCCTCAGCCTCATCAGCGCGGTGGCGTCGATCTTCCTGGCGGACGATGGGGATAGGGGGTAGGCAGGGCGACGATTACGACGCGATAGCGACGTCGCCCAGTTTGGCGCGCTTCTCCTGGCGCTGGCGGCTCTGGGTGTCGAGGATGCGCTTGCGGAGGCGAATGTTCTTGGGCGTGACCTCGACCAGCTCGTCGTCGGAGATGTACTCGATGGCGTCGTCGAGGCTCAGGATGCGCATGGCCTTGAGGGTGACGAAAGCCTCCTTGGTGGAGGAGCGAATGTTGTTGAGGACCTTGCGCTTGGTGACGTTGACGCCCAGGTCACTATCGCGGATGTGCTGGCCGACGACCTGGCCCTCGTAGACCTCGTCGCCGGGCCTGACGAAGTACGTCCCGCGGTCCTCCAGCCCCTCCAGGGCGTAGCTCGTGACAGGGCCGGTTTCCCAGGCCACCAGGGAGCCGTTCTCGCGGGTCTCGATCTCGCCGCTGTACGGCTCGTAGCCGTGGAACAGGGCATTGACGATGCCCTCGCCGCGCGTGGCGGTCATCAGCGCGGAGCGGAAGCCGAGCAGGCCGCGGGTGGGGACGATGTACTCCAGGTGGACCATGCCCATGTCGCCGGGGTGCATGTTGACCATGCGGCCGCGCCGCTTGCCGAGCATCTCGACCACGACGCCCATGCTTGGCTCGGGTACTTCGATGCTCACCTGCTCCATCGGCTCCAGTCGCTCGCCGTTCTCGCCCTCGTGATAGATGACCTCGGGCTTGGAGACGGCCAGCTCGAATCCCTCGCGACGCATCGTCTCGATGAGAATAGCCAGGTGCAACTCGCCGCGACCAGAGACACTGAACTGGTCGGCGCTGTCGGTGTCTTCGACGCGCAGGGCTACATCGCGCTCTAGCTCCTGGTACAGCCGCTCGCGGAGCTTGCGGCTGGTGACGCTCTGGCCCTCGCGGCCGGCGAAGGGGGACGTGTTGACCAGGAAGGTCATGCGCAGGGTCGGCTCCTCGACGCGGACGGGCGGGAGGGCGATGGGGTTGTCCTTGTCGGCGATGGTCTCGCCGATGCCGACATCGGGCAGGCCGGCCACGGTGACGATCTCGCCGGCCGCGACGGTCTGCACCTCCTGGCGCGACAGGCCCTGGTGGATGAAGACCTGGCTGATTTTGCCGGGCGTCATCTGGCCGTCGTGGTCGATGACCCACACGTCCTGGGCCTTGCTGATGGACCCGGCGAAGAGGCGGCCCGTCGCCAGGCGGCCCTTGTAGTCGTCGTAGGCGAGGAGGTTGACGCGCATCTGGGTGGGGGCGTCCAGCTCGACGGTGGGCGGGGGGATGCGCGCCAGGATGGTGTCGAACAAGGGTTGCAGGCTTACCCCAAGCTCGCTGGGCGACAGGCTGGCCTGGCCGGTGAGGGCGTTGGTGTAGACGATGGCAAAGTCGGCCTGGTCGTCGGTCGCGCCGAGGTCGATGAAGAGGTCGAAGGTGGCGTTGGCGACGAAGTCGAGGCGCGACTGGGGGCGGTCGACCTTGTTGATGACGACGACGGCGGGCAGGCCCAGTTCCAGCGCCTTGCGCAGCACGAAGCGCGTCTGGGGCATGGGTCCGTCCACCGCATCCACCAGCAGTAGCACGCCATCGACCATGTTGAGGACGCGCTCGACCTCGCCGCCGAAGTCGGCGTGGCCGGGGGTGTCGACGATGTTGATCTTGACGCCGCGATAGGTGATGGCGGTGTTCTTGGCGAGGATGGTGATGCCGCGCTCGCGCTCGAGGGCGTTGGAGTCCATGACGCGCTCGGCGACGGTCTGGTTGTCGCGGAAGACGTGACTCTGCTTGAGCATGGCGTCGACGAGGGTGGTCTTCCCGTGGTCGACGTGGGCGATGATGGCGATATTCCGAAGGTCGTCCCGCTGGGCCATAGCTACCTGCTTCGTCAAAAAGACCCCGGCCTATGCTGGCCGAGGCGTCGTTGCAACTACCAGAGGTGGGACGGCGGACGGGGAGTTTTCTTACGACGAAGGACCACCGACCACGGGCCACCGAGTGGTGCAGCGGCGAAAATGTAGGCGAAGGATCATACTGACGCGTGAAACGTGAGGCGGGCGAGGGATTGCGTGACACGCGCTTCCAGTGTACCACGAATGGGGCGGGAGTGGGGCGCAAAGAGTTGATGGGTTGCCGCGGCCCCCAGGTGCGTGCCCGGAGATGAGGACGCGGACGAGCGCGGACGAGCGCGGCGCGGACGACTCAAGAGCGGCATCCGGGCATGAGCATAACGAGGCGTCCAATGCCTCTACTGCTCAACGGGGTAGAACGGTGGGCGTCCCAGTACAGGCTGCCTGGCCCGTTTACCATCGGGCGATGTTGTTCGCTTCCTGGTTGCGCGTCATGGCGTCCTGAGTTCGTCAATGGCATGCAATTGTCCGGACTGAGGATGTTGGTAGCGCCATAGAGTCCAACCATTGCATGACTTCCAGCCTGTGACAACCTGGCCGGCGCGCGACGGTGATCGGTACTCTTGGCCGTCATAGCGAACCGTTCCCTTGCTGTTGAGAAGCTCGGCAGAGTATGTCCGCCCGTGAACCGTGGCCTGGATTGAGACGGGAAATGGCACAGGTGGCGGCGGTGGCGGTGGCGGCGGATCGGCAACCCGGCTAGTGGTGACGATATCGCCCCACCACTCCTCATCCAGCGAGACGAGAGTACGCTGTTCTGCCTTGACGCCGATGCCCTTCGCGATAAGCAGATCAAGAAGTTGGTCTCCATCGACAAGGCTGATACGCATTTTGCCTGGGGCCTGGGCTTCCTGTATCGCCCCCTTTGAGAACTTGCTTGTCGTAATAATGATGCCCTGTTCATGAACAACGAGGGAGCCACGCAGAGCTTGAACGATCGGCGCCTGAACATTGTTGCGCCACTTCTTCGCTTGTACAGCCGCGTTCACTTCAGTGATGGAGCCGGCATTCAGTACACCGCGCACATCGATGCCGCCATCATTGCTATAGGGTGTCACCCGAATTGTCTGCTCGTCGAAGCCCAGGGCCAAGAGAAGCTCGCTAATGAGGGCTTCGAAGCGGTCGGCTGGCATCTCCATGAGCCGCTGATGAAGCTGCTTCCGGGTCTGCTGGTTGAGGTCGGTGATTCGCTGACTTATCTCACTCGGTTGACCCTCGGCCAGGGCGAAAAGGCCTCCCGACACTCGCTTGAAGCGAGAGTCCAAACGCTTCGTGTCGACATAGAGACGCGACCCCATCGTGGCGTTTGGTGTCTGGCCGCGAGGTTCGAGGTAGCCAGCCTGTAGAGCGCGTTGGGTGATCTGGGTATAGTGGAGTGGCTCGCGCGCTTGCTTGAGCACTTCGTAGGCGGCGTCAAGGAAGTTCATTCGGAGGTCCTGTAAAGTGAAACCAACTACGTGTCGCTAGTTCGCGACGAGGGAAGATGGACTTCTTATACCACACGTCGGTCGGCCGGTCAATCGATCATCGCCGATCCAATATATGCGTGCTGGCAAGGGAAGCCTGGGGGGTGAGCATGCCGCCACGAACCTAGAGAACTGGCCAGGGTAGGCACGAAGACCCCAGAGGGCAGGCACGGGGGCCTGCCCCTACGGGTGGGGTGGTGGTTTGTTTGCCCCGCCCTTGCGCCGTATAATGCCGGGCGCGGGACGACGCTCCCGCTATTCCTTGACGGCGAGGTTCTTTCCATGACGGAATACATTCTCCTGGATGGTGATAGCCTGGGTATCGAGCAGGTGGTGGCGGTGGCGCGGGACGGGACGCGGGTCGCGCTGTCGGACGGGGCCTGGGCGGCGGTGCGGCGGGCGCGGGCGGCGGTGGAGGCCCTCGTCGCGTCCGACGCGGTGGTCTATGGGGTGACGACGGGCTTCGGCGATTTCAAGAACGTTCTCATCTCGCGCCAGGATGCGGCGGCTTTGCAGCGTAACCTGGTGCGCTCCCACGCGGTGGGCGTCGGGGTGCGGCTGCCGAGGGAGGCGGTGCGCGCGATGATGGTGGTGCGCGCCAACTCGCTGGCGAAGGGTTACTCCGGCGTCCAGGAGGGGACGCTGCGCCTGCTGGTGGAGATGTTGAACCGGGGGGTGCATCCGCTGGTTCCGTCGCGCGGGTCGCTGGGGGCGTCGGGGGACCTGGCGCCGCTGGCCCATATCGCGCTGACGATGATTGGCGAGGGCGAGGCGGAGCACGACGGCGAGACGCTGGCGGCGGCGACGGCCCTGGCGCGGGCCGGGCTGAGGCCGGTGACCCTCGATGCAAAGGAGGGGCTGGCGCTGGTCAACGGGACGGCGCTGATGGGGGGACTGGGCGCGCTGGCGACCCACGCCGCCGAAATCGTGTACCAGACGGCCAACGTGGCGGGCGCGCTGACGCTGGAGGCGTTGGAGGGGTCGCCGCAGGCCTTCGATGACCGCTTGCAGGCGGTGCGGCCCCACCCGCGCCAGATGGAGTGCGCGGCGCACCTGCGCGACTTGCTGGGCGGTAGCGGGCTGGTGCGGCAGGCGGCCGACCCACATCGGGTGCAGGACCCCTACTCGCTACGCTGTATGCCCCAGGTGCACGGGGCGGTACACGACTCGATTGCCTACGCGCGCTGGGTGGTGGACATCGAGAACAACTCGGCCACGGATAACCCGCTGCTGTTCTGGGAGGGGGATACGCCGGTGGCGCTGAGTGGCGGCAACTTCCACGGCGAGTTGACGGCGCTGGCCCTGGACTACCTCAAGATGGGCCTGACGGAGCTGGGCAACATCTCGGAGCGGCGCACCAATCGCCTGGTGGATCCCCACTCGAATGGCGGGCTGCTGCCGCCGTTCCTGACCGAGCGCGGCGGCCTGAATACGGGCTTCATGCTGGCCCACTACACGGCGGCGGCTCTGGCGTCGGAGAACAAGACGCTGGCGCACCCGGCCAGCGCGGATACGATTCCCACCAGCGGCAACACCGAGGACCACGTGAGCATGGGGCCGACGGCGGCGCACCACACGCTGATGGCGCTGGACAATGTGCAGGGTATCCTGGCGATTGAGCTGCTATGCGCGGCGCAGGCCATCGATTACCGGCGGCGGGGGGCGCTGGCCGACGCGGCCCTGGGGCAGGGAACGCGCGGCGCGTATGAGGTGATTCGGCGGCATGTGCCGTTCCTGGCCGAGGATGCCTATCTCGCGCCCTACATCGCCGCGCTGAAGGCGCTGGTGCAGGCGGGGACATTCGGGGCTAAGGGGGTGTAGGCTGGCAGCCCGCCGCCGCCGTTTGCCTGTTTGGGGGCGTAGACTAGAATTGAGGGAGATCGTCGAGCAGGGCAGGGTGCTTTATGCAGCCCCTTACGCAAGAGTGGGTTGATACAACGGAGTGGTCGGATGGTGAAGCACCTGTTACGCGGGCTGGTAATCGTGCCACTGTTGATGCTGCTGGCGGCCGTGCCGCACGCGCCTGGCGTGGGCGCGCAGGAGGGTGAGCGGCCCTTCAGCTTCCCCTTTGCCGGGCCGCCCGGCCCCAGCACCTGGCTCATGGGCCAGCCCTACGGCAATACAACCTTCGCCTACCGCAGCCGCTTCGGCGACTACCGCATGGGCCAGGGCCTCCACTTCGCTATCGACATCAGCGCCAAGTGTGGGACGCCCATCCTCGCCATCTACGACGGCACGGTGGCGGTGGTCGACGATGTGTACAAGTATGGGTCGGGACCGCACAACGTCGTCATCAATCACCCCAATGGTTACGCCTCGCTGTACGGCCACCTGGTCGAGCGGTCGACGCTGGCGGTGGGGACACCGGTCAAGCGTGGCCAGGTGATCGGCTACTCCGGCGACCCTGACGAGACGTGCTACTCGCGCCCGCACCTGCACCTGGAGATTCGCGACCCAAGCCACCGTCACGCCTACAACCCGCTGCTGCTGGTGGATATGGACTGGGATACGCTGGTACTATCCAGTCCGTTTGGTCGCACCTTCGAGCGCAACCTGGACGATCCGCGCGGGTGGCAGAATCCCTACGACCAGCCGGAGACAACTTTCGGCGGGCCGGTCGTGAACGACTTTGCCCGCCCCTGGCCGCCATGATAAGATGACCAATGGCGAAGGACCAATGACCAATTGGAGAGGCTTCATTGGTCATTGGTCCTTCGTCTTTGGTCGGCCTGGCAGGAGACAGCGATGTTGCCCCTAGATGCCTCGCCCGCGCGCGCCATCCTGCTGCACGTCGATGACGATGTCGCCATTGCCCGCGCGCCGCTGACGGCGGGACGACGCATCGACGGCCACGGCGCAGGGTCAGTGACGGTGCGCGAGACGATTCCCGTCGGGCACAAGGTCGCCTTGCGCGCCGTTGGGCAGGGGGAGCCGATTCGCCGCTACGGGCAGATCATCGGCTTTGCCACGGCGGATATCGCCGCTGGCTCACACGTTCACTCCCACAACCTGGCCGTCGCCAGCTTCGCCCGCGACTACGCTTTCGGCGTTGATGTGCGACCGGTGGATTTCGTGCCCGTAGCGGAGCGACGCACCTTCCAGGGCTATCGACGGCCCGACGGCCGCGTGGCGACGCGCAACGTGATTGCTGTCATCGCGACGGTCAACTGCTCGGCATTCACGACGCGGCGCATTGCCGAGCGGGCGCGGGCCGAGCTGCTACCGCGCTTTCCCCACGTCGATGACGTCATCGGCCTGACCCACAAGAGCGGCTGCGGGGCGCGCTACGGCGGCCCCGAACTCGACCTGCTGCAACGCGCCCTGGCCGGTTTGGCCCGCCACGCCAACGTGGCGGGCTTCGTACTGGTCAGCCTGGGCTGCGAGATCAACCAGATCAGCTACCTCATCGAGTCGCAGACATTGTACATGCCGGGCGAGACGCCGCGCTTGCCGCCGACCGTGCTGATTCAGGAGGAGGGCGGCGTGGCGGCGACGGTGGCGGCGGGGCTGGCGGCGGTCGCGACACTGCTGCCCCTGGCCGACACGGCGCGCCGCACGCCGGCCGATGCGTCGCACCTGAGCGTGGCGTTGCAGTGTGGGGGCAGCGACGGTTGGTCGGGGGTGACGGCCAACCCGGCCCTGGGGCACGCCTGCGACCTCATTGTCGCCCAGGGCGGGACGGTGTGCCTGGCCGAGACGCCCGAAATCTACGGCGCGGAGCATATGCTGACGCGGCGCGCGGTATCGCGGGCGGTGGGGGAGAAGCTGGTGGAGCGGATACGCTGGTGGGAGGACTATACGGGCCGCCAGGACATGGCGATGGACAATAACCCAACGCCGGGCAATAAGGCGGGCGGGTTGACGACCATCTACGAGAAGTCGCTGGGGGCCGTGGCAAAAGCGGGTACGACGCCGCTGGTGGAGGTGCTGGAATACGCGCAGCCTATCACGCAGCGTGGCTTCGTGTACATGGACACGCCGGGGTACGACCCGGTATCCTGCACGGGGCAGGTAGCGGGCGGCTGCAACATCGTGGCCTTCACCACGGGGCGCGGGAGTTGCTTCGGCTTCAAGCCGGCGCCAAGCATCAAGATTGCCAGCAACAGCGAGATGTACCGCTGCATGGTGTCCGACATGGATGTGGACGCGGGGCGCATCCTGGATGGGGCGAGCGTGGCGGAGGTAGGCGAGGAGATTCTTGACCTGCTGCTGCGCGTGGCGAGCGGTGAGCCGTCCAAGAGCGAGGCGCAGGGCATCGGCGAGGATGAGTTCAATCCGTGGATCATCGGGGCGACGCTGTAGGTGACGATCGACGAGGGGCCACCGACTATGGCTTTGTTTCGAGTGGCCGGCGACCCGTGGTCACGCACGCTGTCAGCGGCCGGCGGGCGGGCCAGGCGTCACTCGCCCGACCCATCGCGCTGCGCCTCATCGTCGAGCCATGCCGCCAGGTTGTCCCAGCCGTAGGCGGCCTCGCGCAGGTCCGCGCCGCCAATGTTGATGCTGGCCTCGCCGACGTAGCGCCCGCCTAGCCGCTCGTAGAAATGGCGAGAGGGGTTGTCGGCCAGAACCAGCACGAGCATCGACCGATAGCCGGCCGCGTGCAGCCACTCGGCGGCGGCTACCGTCAATTGTCGCCCCAAACCTCGCCCCTGGTACTCAGGCTGCACGTACAAGGCCCACAGCTCGCCGTCATAGCCGTCTGGCCCCTCGCGCATCGGCCCCGCGCCGGCGAAACCGACAACCTGGCCGGCATCCTCGGCAACCAGGGTGATGGTCGCGCCGGTGGTGCGTAGCAGAATCTCTCGCCATCGTTCGGCGCGCGCCGGGTAGGATAGGCCGTCCAGCACGGCATCAGGGACGATGCCTCGGTAAGCCGCGCGCCAGGTATCGATGTGCACGCGGGCCAGGCCGTCGGGGTCGTCCAGGGTGGCTGGTCGGATTTTCATTCCTGCTCCTGCTCCAACTGCGCCAGGCGCTGAGTCAGCCATGCGCGGCTGACGAGCATCTGCACGGTGCGCCCCCGGCCGATCAGCCGATTGCCGCAGTGGGTCGTTACGTCACACACGATACGGCGGCCGTCCATATGGGCCAGATAGGCCGTGGCCTGAACGTGGCGGCCAACCAGCGCCGGGCCGAGGTGGACCACCTCGACGGCGTGGCCGATGGTCTCTTCATTGTCATCGAGATAGGGCAGGACGAGCTTGCGCGAAGCCTCTTCCATGTGCCGCACCAGGTTCCACGTCGCGTAGACCGGGTGCGTCGCTCCCAATTCCTCGAAGGCGGCGACCATGTCGGGACGCACGACCACCTTTACCGACGCCGCGGCCCCGATCTGTAACCCTGGGCGCATGCTGCCTCCCAACTACAGGCGACAATTACAGCGAAGGTACGAGCGACCGAGATGGGCGCGGCGGGCGACGAGACGAGCGCCGCGCGGCGACTATCGCGCCGGTGGTGCGGTGCGCCGCCATTGGTTCTGGACGAGGCGGTAGTAGCGCGTCTCGTGGCGTACACCGTGGGCGTCGGCGACATCGACCTGCGCTTCGACGAGGGTATCATCGACGAAGCGGAAGGCTTGCAGGTTGACGCTGCGGAGTTCTTTGCCGCTGGCGTCGAATTGGCGCTCCAGCTCGCGCCGCCAGTCGATGCGACTCTGGAGATCGATGGTGGAGGTCAAGAGCTGGCGGTTGCCGCTCTGCCAGGCCCAGGTTTCCAGGTCCACGGCAGCCTGGAGGTCGGCGCGGGCGGCGGTGGTGGAACGCTGGAAGCGGCCAAAGCCGAACCCGGCCAGCCCCGCCAGGCCCAGCAGCAGCGCGCCTATCAGGAGCAGGGCGGCGACGCGCCGCCAGGGGAAGGCGGAGCGGTCGGGGCGATCGGGTTCGTACCCTTCGGGCGCGGCGGTCGGGTCATCGTGGAAATCCCATTGCAGGCTTGAATCGGACATGGGTTGACTGTCACTTTACTAGCGGCGCGGCAGCAAACGGTGGTTCTATCGACGCTAAAGTATAGCACAGGCGGCCAGTGGCAAGGAAAGTTGCCCGCCCTGCGCGGGCAGGGCGACCGAGTATTTCGGCGTGTGCGCCGCCGGCGCGGTCCACCGCGACGGGTGAAGGACTCACCACCGAATATTCACCCGACGGCCCGACGCCTGCGCTATAATTGACTCCAGGGAGGCCAACGCGTCGTCCGCCGTGTTGAGCGTTGGCCGTATAGTATGGAGTGATCTGTGAAATCGCGTGAATTAGAGATTCCCCTCGCGCCGCCGCCCGACGAGGGGCACTGCGCGGACATTCTGCTGGAAACGGTCTCAACCCACCAGGGTATTCGCGGCGCGGGCTTCGACTCGTCGCGTTCGACGTTGACGCTACAATACGATCCGGGGCAGACGTCCCTCAGCCAGGTCGAGGCCGTGGCCGCCGACCTGGGCATCGCCCTCGGCCGCCAGTTCGAGTCGTGCTCGCTCAACGTGGGCGGGCTGCGTTGCGACCAGTGCGCGCTGCGCCTGGAGCGCGGCCTGACGGCCCTACCGGGCGTGGTGCGCGCCAGCGTCAACCCGGCCGCCGGGCGGTTGGGCGTGGAGTATGTGGCCGATACGGTGACGACGGCGCAGATCGAGCGGCGCATCATCGACATGGGCTACAAGGTTCCCAAGGACGTGGAGGCCAGGTCGTTCTGGGAACGTCATCATCTGGCCGTGATGACAGTCCTGGCGGGCGTCTTCCTGGCGCTGGGTTTCGTCGCCGGCGCGGTCGGCGCGCCGCCCATGGCGGCGGTAGCGTTGTTCGCGCTGTCGTACCTGTTCGGCGGGCTGTTCGCCGCCCGCAAGGGGATGCAGTCCCTGCTGACCCTGTCGCTGGATGTGGACTTCTTGATGGTGGCGGCCGCGATTGGCGCGGCCAGCATCGGGCACTGGGAAGAGGGCGCAATCCTGCTCTTCCTGTTCTCGCTGGGCACGGCCCTGGAACACTACGCGCTGGACCGTACTCGCAACTCCATTCGCGCCCTGATGGACCTGTCCCCGCGCCAGGCGACGGTGGTGCGGAGTGTGGAGGGCATGCGCCGCGAGGCGGTCGTGCCGGTCGAAGACCTGCTGGTGGGTGACCTGATTCTGGTGCGGCCGGGCGAGAAGATTGCCGCCGACGGGCAGATTGTGAGCGGGCAATCGGCCGTGGACCAGGCGGCCATCACCGGCGAGTCCATCCCCGTCGACAAGGCGGTGGGGGACGGCGTATTCGCGGGCACGCTCAACGGGGCGGGCGCGCTGGAAGTGCGGGTCATCAAGCGCGCCCAGGATACAACCCTGGCGAAAATCGTCCAGATGGTGGAGGAGGCGCGGAGCGAGAAGTCGCCGACGCAGCGCTTTATCGAGACCTTCGAGGAGCGGTACGCCTGGGGCGTCGTGATTGCCACGCTCCTGCTGATCATCGTGCCGACGCTGCTAGGGGAGGACTTCCCGACGAGCTTCTACCGGGCGATGACCCTGCTGGTTGTGGCGTCGCCGTGCGCGCTGGTCATCTCGACGCCCGCGTCGGTCCTGTCGGCTATCGCGAACGGGGCGCGGTCGGGCATCCTGTTCAAGGGCGGCGCGCACCTGGAGAATGTGGGTCACGTCAAGGTGGTGGCCTTCGACAAGACCGGCACGCTGACCCACGGCCGGCCGCGGGTGACGGACGTGACGCCGCTGGCCGGGGAAAGCGCGGAGGGGATGCTGGCAGCGGCGGCGGCGGTGGAGAAGCTATCGGAGCATCCCATCGCGGCGGCGGTGGTGGCGGCGGCCGAGGAGCGCGGGCTGGCAATCGGGACGGCGCGCGACGGTCAGTCTACCGTCGGCCAGGGTATCCACGGTGTTCTGGACGGGCGCATCGTGTGGGTGGGCAAGCCCACGCTGGCCGCCAGCCAGGGTGTGGCGCTGGCTGACACGGTTCTGGCGCAGGTGGCGGAACTGGAGAGCCAGGGCAAGACAGCGATGGTCGTTGGGGTGGACCGCCCGCTGGGCATCATCGCCGTAGCCGACACAATTCGGCCCACCTCGCCGGACGCCGTCACCGCGCTCAAGAAACTGGGCGTGGAGCGCGTGGTGATGCTGACCGGCGACAACCGGCGGGCGGCGCAGACCATCGGCCACCAGGCGGGGGTGGACGAGGTGTTCGCCGACCTGCTACCCGCCGACAAGGTGCGCAAGGTCAAGGACCTGGAAACACAATACGGCTCGGTGGCGGTGGTGGGCGACGGCGTGAACGACGCGCCCGCCCTGGCCGCCGCGTCGGTGGGTATCGCCATGGGCGCGGCCGGCTCGGACGTGGCGCTGGAGACGGCGGACGTGGTGCTGATGGCTGACGACCTGATGAAGATTCCGTATGCCATCGGCCTCGGACGGCAGTCGACGCGCGTCGTCAAGCAGAATCTGACCTTCGCCCTGAGTGTCATCGCGGTACTCATCGTGGCGACGCTGCTCGGCGTGGTGGGCCTGCCACTGGGCGTGATCGGGCACGAGGGCAGTACGGTTCTGGTAGTGCTGAACGGCCTGCGCCTGCTGAGCTTCAAGCCGAACGTGTAGCGCGTGCTGGCCTACTTTCTGCAGGGCGCGACCCTGGGTTTCTCGGCGGCGGTGACGCCGGGGCCATTCCAGGCTTACCTGCTGGCGCACACGATGCAGCACGGGCTACGGCGCACCGTGCTGAGCGCGTTCGCGCCGCTGCTGAGCGACGGCCCCATCATCCTCATCGTGTTGCTCGTGCTGACCCAGGCGCCGGCGTGGCTGTTGCGGGGGCTGCAAGTGGTGGGTGGCGTGTTCCTCATCTACCTGGCCTACGGCACGTTTCAGGCCTTTCGCGCCGCCAGGGGGCCAGAGCCTCTTTCGACGCCCTCGACCCGCGATAGCCTGATGAAGGCTACCCTGACCAACTTCCTTAGCCCCGGGCCGTGGCTGTTCTGGAGTGTGGCGGCCGGGCCGATGCTGGTGCGCGCCTGGGCGGGGCAGCCGCTGTGGGGCATTGGCTTCCTGGTGGGCTTCTATGGGGTGCTGATTGGCGGGCTAACCCTCCTCATCGGCATCTTCGCTACGGCGCGGCGGGGCGGCCCGCGCCTGGCCCACGCCCTCAACGGTGTCGCCGCGCTGGCCCTGCTCCTGCTGGGGGTGTATCAGCTGGCGCTGGGCATCGTCGGGGGTTGACACGCGCAAGGGTAAGACCGGCCGTCGCGGAACGTCTAACCTGACGCCATGACTCTTGAGGGCGGCTAGCTCAGTTGGTCAGAGCGCCTCGCTTACACCGAGGAGGTCGTAGGTTCGAGCCCTACGTCGCCCACACGCCACGCGGTCGAGACGTTTCGACCGCGTGGTTTTTTTGCGACCCTGGGCAGAGCCGGACGTATACTTTGTAGAGCGTGTGTTACGTATCGCCGAGGAGGTGTTATGTCACGCCTGTTCCGAGGGCTAATCGCGGCCCTGCTGCTGCTCCTCGCCTTCGCCTTTCCCACCCTGGCCGCCAAGAGCTACAGCGCCGATCGCTACGATGTCGATGTCGTCCTCCAGTCCGATGGGTCGGCCCTGGTGACGGAGGCCGTCACCTTCCGCTACGAGGGCGGGCCATTCACCTACGCCTTTCGCGGCATTCCGACCCGCTTCACGGACGGCATCCGCGATCTGCGGGTCAGCGAGGAGGGCCGCGCCTACGTGGCCGGTGGGCGGCAGGCGGGCCAGTACGAGCTAGAGAATAAGGGCGGCGAGGCCCGCATCAGGTGGTACTTCCCCGAAACAAGTGACATGACTCGCACGTTCACTGTGTCGTATCGGATGGACGGCGTGGTGCGCGAGGATAACGGGGCGGCGCAACTGCGGTGGGCCGCGCTGCCCACCGACTACGACTACACCATTGGCTCGAGCCTGGTGACGGTACAGCTTCCGCCGGGGGTGAGCGTCGACCGCGCCAGCCTGCTGGCGGGCGCTGGGGTCCTGCAGGCCCAGGGGAATCGGGTCGTCGTGGCGGCGAGTGACCTGCGCCGCGACAGCCAGCTGGTGGTGGGCGTCTGGATGCCGTTGAGCGCGTTCAGCAACGTACCGCCCGCCTGGCAGAGGGCCGAGGAGGCACGGGCCGCGCTGGCGCGTCCGTTCCAGATTAGCTCCGCGCTGGGCGGCGCGATGATTCTGGCGCTAGGCGTGCCCGCGCTGCTTATCGCCTGGCTGCGCAGCCGGGGCGAGACGGCGCCGCTGGTGCGAGGCGAGCTGAGTGGCCCGCCGGATGGCCTGCCGCCGGGCCTGGTGGGCGCGCTCGTGGGTCGCGGCTCGCCCCTGGCAACGCTGCTCGACCTGGCGCGGCGGGGCGTGGTCGAGTTTCGCGAGCAGGCGCGGCCCGGCGTGTTTGGGACCCGGCACGATTTCGAGCTGGCGCTACGCAAGCCCGACGCAACGTTGCAGCCTCACGAGCAGGCTATTCTGGCGGCGGCCTTCTCGCGGGCGGCGCAACCCACGCTGGCCACGTCCGAGGAACTGGGCAAGGGCTTGCAGAAGGCCCGGTCGCAGCTGACGGAAGTCGCCAGGGCGGAGCTCAGGGCGCGGGGGCTGCTGGACCTTCAGCGCGAGACGCGGCGTGGACGCTTCATGCTGGTCGGGCTGGCCCTGCTGTTCCTGGGCATGGCGGCGCTCATCGGGTTGGTCGTCGCGCTGGGTGTCGCGGGGAGTGCGACGGGCGTGGCGCTATTGGCCCTGGGCATCGTCGCTCTCATCCTGGCGGCCGCCTTAGCGGTGCAGACGCCGCAGGGTCAGCGCGAGGCCTCGGCCTGGGAAGCGTTTGGTCGCTATCTGAAGCGCATCGCCAGCGGCCGCGCGCCGGAGGGGGCGGCGTACCTGGAGCCATACCTGGCCTACGCGGCGGCCTTCGGATTGGAGAGTAAGTGGGTCAAGCAGTACGCTGCAACGCAGACGCCGCCGCCGGACTGGTTCCACCCACTGGCGAGCCGGGCGGGCGACAGGGACGCCATGGCGGGCTTTGTGGTGGTGATATCGTCGGCCTCGCATTCGGCGGGAGCCAGCGGCGCGTCGAGCGCGGGCGGCGGTGCGGGGGGCGCGGCGGGCGGTGGGTCGAGCGGGTCCGGATGACACAGGGTGTTGGGTTACTAGCGCGCAAGGCGTTTGACCGGTTGCGCGTGTGTGGGTAAAATCTCTTTCACTAGCGAGCATTCCAAAGAGATTGAGACGCGATAGTTCAGGTGTTGAGATGTCCCACGCGGCATTGGTTGATCAAGCGCCGCCGGTTGTGGCAGGCGCGCCTGTAGACGATGTTGCCGCTGGCATTAGCCGCTTGTGGCGGGCAGCCCAACGCGGTGGGGCCAGTGGTGCGGCCGTCTATGCACGGGCCGAGACGGGCTGGCAGCGCGTCGCCGCCTTCGGCGCGGGCGAAGCTCTGCCGCCGGGCTGGGTGGGCGAGGCGCGCGAGGCGCGCCGGGCCACGCGCCGGCCGCCGCTCCCCGCGCCCGATCTTCCCGCGGCGCTCTGGGTTCCTCTCGCCGACGCCACAACCATCGAAGGCTGGCTCGCCCTCCTCGCCCCCGACCACGCGCCCTTGTGGAACAGTCAGGGCCGGCGCCCGATTCTGCGCGCCGCGCGCCGGACGACGCTCCGCCTGCGGGCGCAACGCCACGCGGAGGAGGCCCGCAGAGCGCGAACTGAGGCCGAGCTGCTACGGCGGGTGACTAGCTTCCTCAATACCATCTCGGACCTGGAGAAGGCCCTGTCCCTGGTTCTCAACGAGCTTAGCGCCGTCGGCGGGTATGCTGCTGTGGCGCTGTATCGTCATCTGGACGGGCTGCTCGTCCAGCACGGCCGCGCCCGCCAGGCCACGACGACGCCCCCTGCTCCCCTCAGCCTGCGCCAGGGCATCGTGGGGCGGGCCGCGCGTAGCCTGCACACCCAGTGGGCCACCGATGTCCAGCTGGACCCCGACTTTCTGGGGGGGCCGCCGGGTGTGGTGGGCGAGATCGCGGTTCCGCTCCACTACAAGGGGCGATTGCTGGGCGTGCTGAGCGTCCAGAGTGGCGCCAGCCATCCCCTTACGCCGCGCGACGTGGCACTGCTGGAAGCGGTGGCGGGGGCGATGAATGTCAGCCTGGAGAACCAGCGGCTGATGGGCGAGAGCCAGCAGCGGCTGGCGAGCCTGGAGTCGTTGTGGGCGATGTCGGCCGACCTGAATGCGAAGCTGGGGTTGCCGGACTTGCTGGAAGCGGTCCTGCGGCGCGCCGCTGCCGTCAGCGCCGCTACGTATGGCGGCATCTTCCTGGTGGATCCGCGCAGCCAGGACCTGACGCTGACGGTTGGCTACCACTGGCCGGCTGACGGGGAACTGCGCTTGCCGGCTGGCGAGGGCATTACCGGCCGGGCGGTGAGCACCCGCATGCCACTGGTGGTCGGCAACTCCAGCATCGGTAATGGCCATCTGCCGCACATGGCCAAGGCTGACGGGGGGGCGACACTGGTCGTGCCGATTGTGTGGGGCGATGTGGCGATGGGGGCCATCGTGCTGACGCACCCCGACGCCCGGCGCGGCTTCGACCGGGCCACCGTGCAGATTATCTCCGCCTTCGCGGCCCAGGCCGGGTCGGCCATCCACGCGGCGCGGCTGTACGAGGCGGAGCAGCGCAAGGCCCGCCAGCTGGAGGCGATTCAGCAGATCAATCGCCAGGTGGCAATGAGCCTGGACCGTCAGGCGCTGCTCAGTCAGGTAATCACCCTGGTCGGCAGCCACCTGAGCTACCCGACGGTGTGCCTGTATCTAATCCATGGTGACTACGCCATGCCCGCCGCGGGGGATATCGACCGTGCGCCAGTGCGTCTGGGCGAGGGAGTCGTCGGCTGGGTGGCGCAGATGGGCCAGGCCGTGCTCGTTCCGGACGGGGAGCCGACGCGGACACTGATCGAGGCGGGCACGCTCCCCACGTCGCGCGCCCAACTGGCCGTGCCCATCAGTATGGGCAGCCATGTGCTGGGCGTGATCGACGTGCAAAGCCAGACCGCCAACGAGTTCGACGAGGTAGATGAGCTGGGCCTGGGTGCGGTGGCGGCCCAGACAGCGGTGGCTCTGGTGAACGCCGATCATTTCCAGGATGCGACGCGCCGCGCCGAGGAGCTGTCCGCGCTGTACGCGACGGCTCAGGCGGTCTCGGTGGAGCTGAGCCTGAACGACGTGCTTCAGACCATCGTAGACAAGGCGCGCGAATTGACGGGGGCGATGGGGGCCGAGGTCAATCTGCTAATCTCTGGCGGCCAGCGCGAGTGTGTCGCCTGTTCGGCCAGCGACCGTGAAGCGCGTCTGGGTCTGCGTCAACCGGCCGATGCCGGCTTGTTGGGGGTGGCGCTGGCGGAGGGGCGCGCCCTGCTGGTGAACGATGCGCAGGCAGATTTGCGTTTGGGGCCACGAGGTCGCGCGCGTGGCGTGACAGGATTGGTCATTGTTCCGTTACAAATAAAGGGAGAAACAATTGGCGCCCTCAGCGTGGCGAATGCGGAGGGTGGGCGGAGTTTCTCGCAGCGAGATTTGCGGCTGATGCGGGTGTTCGCGCAGCAGGCCGCCCTCGCCCTCAATAATGCGCAGCTGTACGAGGCGGAGCGCGAGCGCGTCCAGCAGCTGGGCCTGGTCAATCGCATCGCGCGGTTGACCACGGCGTCGCTGCAAGTGAACACGGTGCTGGAAACCGCCGTGCAATCCCTCACGGCCGACCTGGGCCTGGCCCGCGCCGCTGTTCTGCTTCATCACGGGTCGTCCGACGCGCTACACGTTGAGGCTGTCAGTCATCGCGCGGGGAATGGGGGCGCGTGCCACATATGCCTGGAACCGCGCAACAGCCTGTGCCGGGCGGCCTTCGTGCGTGGCGAGGTGGTGGTATTCGAGAATGGGACGGCGGATGCGCCGCCCTGTTGCCTCCTCGACCATAGCCGACCCGAGTCGGCGATGGCTGCGCCGCTGCGCCAGGGGGATCAGGCCCTCGGCGCGTTGCTGGTCGTTCGTGACGCGCCTGGCTCGTTCAAGGCGACCGATATGGCTGTGATGCAGGCCGTGGCCGACCAGCTGGCCGCCGCCGTGACCGCGGGTCGCCTGTACGAGGCGACCGTCGAGGCGCGACAGCGCGCCGAGACTATCATGAATGAGGCGCAGGCGGGCCTGGTTGTCGTAGACAACGGCTGGCGCGTGGTGGCCCTCAATCCGGCGGCGGCGGCCATGCTCGGCCCGCGCGCCTGGGCGGCCATCGGTCGGCCGGTGGGGCGAGTGATCGACGACCCGCGGGCGTCGGACCTGCTGGCCAGGGCAGACGAGGCGGGCGACTCGGAGACGCGGCGGATGGTGGAGGTTCACATCGCGGCGGAGGGGCGCGATGTGCTGATGGGGGTAGCGCCCCTGCGGCCTGGCTATCTGATCAGCCTGCTGGACGTGACGGCCCTGAAAGAGGTCGATCGCCTGAAGAGTGAGATTGTGGCGAACTTCTCCCACGAGTTGCGCGCGCCGTTGACGTCGATCAAGGCGTACACGGAGTTGCTGTTGCACTTCCACAACCGCCACGAGGCGCTACCGCAGCAATTCTTGTCCATCGTCGACCAGGAGACGGATCGCCTCACGGATTTGGTGAACGACGTGCTGGACCTGTCGCGGCTCGAGGCGGGCCGCCCGCAGATGGAGAACGCGGCAGTGTCGCTGCCCGCGCTCATCGAGGAGATCGTCAGGGTGATCGAGGTCCAGGCGGCGGACCGGCAGATCGACATTGGCGTCGAAGTCGCGCCGGGAACACCCAGGGCCTGGGGTGACCGCCAGGTGCTAGGGTTAATCCTTCGCAATCTTATCGTGAATGCGGTGAAGTACAATAAGCCGGGTGGGTCGGTCATGGTCATGCTGGATACGGTCATCCGGGATGAGGTGGCCTGGCTGCGGCTGAGGGTGCGCGACACCGGCATTGGCATCCCTGCCGATGCCATGCCGCACCTGTTCGAGAAGTTCTACCGTGTCTCTTCCACAACCGAGTCCGGTATTCAGGGGACAGGCCTCGGCCTGCCCCTGGTCAAGGCGGCGGTGGAGGCCCACGGGGGGGAAATTCGGGTGGTGAGCGAAGCCGGCGACGGGACAGAGTTTACGGTACTGCTGCCGGCGGCCTTGCCAGTCGAGGGGGCATCACCATGAGCCGAAGCAAGGTGGGCGCGTGAGAGGAGGAAGACTCGGATGAGTGTCACGGCAGAGGCCGATGAGGTTCGGTCAGGGGCTGAACGCGGCAAAGTCTTGATCGTCGACGATGACCAGCGCCTGGTCGATGCTCTGGCGGTGTATCTGGAACGCCAGGGTTACAGTATCGCCAAAGCGCACGATGGGGTGCAGGGTCTGGAAACGTTTGACAAGTATCAGCCAGACCTGGCCATCCTGGACGTGATGATGCCACGGCTGAACGGCTGGGAGATGTGTAAGCAGCTGCGCGAGCGCTCGACGGTGCCGATCATCATGCTGACGGCGCGCGGCCAGGAGAACGACCGGGTGATGGGCCTACAGCTGGGCGCGGACGACTACGTGTCCAAGCCCTTCAGCCTGAAGGAGTTGGAGGCGCGCATCGAGGCCATCCTGCGCCGGGTGCGCATGGCCCAGTCGGCCAGTAGCGGCCCTTTGTACCGCGATGACTACCTGAGCATCGACGCCTCCGGCTGGGAGGTGATGCGCGATGGGAAGGCGGTTGACCTGACGGCCACCGAGCGCAAGCTCCTCTTCCTCCTTGTCGAGCATGCGAATCAGATTCTGAGCGCCGACACGATTCTCGAAAGGGTGTGGGGACGCGAGTATGCCGACCGGGCCGAGTATGTCAAGCTGTACATCTGGCGGCTGCGCCAGAAGTTGGAGCGCGACGCCACCGACCCACGTTACATCGTAACGGAGCGTGGGCGGGGCTATCGCTTCGCGCCCGCGCCGGGCAGCCAGGTGCGCGGCTAACTGGCGCGGCCCGCGAAAGAGAGGCTCCCACAGGTCTGTAGCGACCTGTGGGAGCCTGTTTCGTTGGCGGTCGGGAGCCGTCAGGGCGACGCGCTGGTTGGTTGCGCCGTCGGGGGCGGGGGCGACGTGGGTTGCGACGTGGGCGCGGGCGGCGACGTGGGCGCGGGCGGCGACGTGGGTTGCGCGGTGGGCGCGGGCGGCGAGGTAGGCTGCGCCGTCGGGGCCGGTGGCGATGTCGGCTCGGCCGTAGGTGGGACGCTGGTCCGCGTCGGGAGCGGGATGGGGGTGCGCTGGGGGCGCGGGTTCGGCGTCGGGGTCCGGGTCGGCGGCGCGGTGGGCGTGCTGGTTGCGCCCGGATTACTGATTCCCGATCCGGCGGTTGCCGTCGCTGTGAACACGGGGGCCGACGTGGGTTGCGGCGGTCGCTTGACCGGCGTCTCGGTGGGCGGCGCAGGTGTGGGACTCGGCGGCTCCGGATACGGTGATGTCGGCGCCGGGTAGGCGGGCTGCGTGGTCGGCAGCGGCTCCAATGTAGCCGTCGGCGGCGGCGGCAGAGGCGTGCTGGACGGTGGCGGCAGGGGTGTGCTGGTCGCTGGTGGAGCCTCAGCCGGGGCCGCGCTCGACGGGGCACGGCCGAGGGGCGCCACGGCGGCGGCGGGTGGCACGCGCGTGGCGGTCGGCGGGATGCGCGTGGCGG
>DAOUDG010000023.1:0-51114 GCA_034431435.1 Anaerolineae bacterium
CCTCGAAGTCGGGGGCGTCGGGCCTGTATAGCTCCTTCGATGGCAGCGAGGACCGGGGCAACGCGGCCTACTTTGATGGGCGCGTCGAGGTGAATGGGACGCTGGCTAAGAGCGCAGGGTCGTTCAAGATCGACCACCCGCTGGACCCCGCCAACAAGGTCTTGCAGCATTCCTTTGTCGAAAGTCCCGACATGATGAATGTCTACAACGGTAACGTGGTCACCGATGCGAAGGGTGAGGCGGTGGTGACGCTGCCCGACTACTTCCAGGCCCTCAACCGCGACTTTCGCTACCAGCTCACGCCCATCGGGCAGTTCGCCCAGGCCATTGTGGCGAAGGAGGTCGAGAACAACCGTTTTGTGATCCAGACCGACAAGCCTTCGGTCAAGGTCTCGTGGCAGGTGACAGGCATCCGCCAGGATGCCTACGCACAGTCGCACCCCATTGTGGTGGAGTCGGAGAAGCCCGAGGCGGAGAAGGGATACTATCTGAACCCGGTGGAGCTGGGTCAACCAGCGTCGACCAGTGTCAACTGGGTGCGTCGGCCGGAGCTGATGAAGCAGCGCGAGGCGGAGAAGGCCGGGCTGAGCGCGCGCTAGTCGGCAGCGCGGTGGTGCAAAAAACGGGGCAGGCTCAGGCCTGCCCCGTTTGCGCAGCTTGAACTGAGACTCAGTCGTGGACCCAGACCCATGTACCGGGATTGTCGGCAGTCGCCCACACCGAGTTGGCGCCAGGGGGCACGACCGGGCCGCTCCAGGTGAACAGGAACTTGGAGTCGGAGGGCGAAAGGTTCACGCAGCCGTGGCTGCGCGTCTGGCCGAAGACGTCGTGCCAGTATGCGCCGTGCAGGGCGTAGCGCTGGTAGAAGTACATCGACCAGGGGACTTCGTCCAGGCTGTAGGGGTCGTTGAGGTCGTCGCCCTTGGGCTTGGCTTTGGCCTCATCGGTAGTTGGCTGCCCGCCGGCCATGGTGTGGCTGACGTGCTTCTCGTAGATGCGGAACAGGCCCTTGGCGGTTGGCGTCTTGCCCTTGCCCGACGAGGTCAAGGTGGCGAACACCGGCGTATCGCCCTCGTAGGCGACGACGGTCTGCTGCGTCAGGTTGACATCAATCCACTTCTCGTCCGCGCCGACCTGCGCTGGCCGCTGAATGAACTTCACAGGGCGGACGAACTCGCCCCAGATGTACTGGCCGTCGGCGATGCGATAGTAGCCGTTCGCGCCATCGAACAGGCCAACGGGCGTGTAGCGCGACAGCGAGCCGAGGTAGGTAGAGTTGGGGTTGGGCTGCTGCAGCACCCACGTGTCGTTCTCGATGACGAAGCCCAGGTTGCCCTGCTCGTCGCCCTGGAAGTGGTAGCCCTCAAACTGAGTAACCGGCATGAAACGCACATCACTGGCGTTCACCCACGTGCCGTTGTGAAGGCGATACCAGCGGACACCGTTGACGACGGTGCTGCTCTTGACGCTCAACCAGGTATCCCAATCGTCGAGGGTGCGCAGGGGCCGCCCATTCGGGGCGTCGTAGGTCCATGAGGGGCGAAGAACGCGCGCCCACGTCGTGAACACAGCGGGGATATCTTCGCCATTGGGGAGCGGCTGGTTGGTGTTCTGGTCGGCCGTGGCGTGCGGCGTGGCCCAGAGCATCATCAAGAGAGCGATAAGGGCGGGCGCAATTCGTCGAAGCATGCGGCTTCCTCCAGCGCGAACACGAACAAGTATGGAGATGATGGGTATATTATAGCACGAAATCATACAGTTGGACGGCCGAAGCGGCTCGGCGGTGACATGCCGACCTCGCCCGACCTGCTACTACAACGCATAACGACCACCCAAAGTTCCGTTCCTGGCAAGAATCGGCTGCCTGGCCCAGGTGGCCGCCGCCCGAGGCGCTGTAGGCCAGCCGAATCCAGTTGGCGGCGAACGGTGAGATTCACAACATTTTCACAGTAAAGCCCGTATCGAGGGCCGCGCCTGGCGCGTTCAAGAGGGTGAAATCCATCGACGCACTCATCAAGGAACTTGGGCATGACCACTCAGGCTCGCTCGCTTGGCGCTCCACTCGACGGGACAGCGGTTCTTCGGTTGCTTCTGGCTGTGACTCTCGTCGCCGTCATCGTCATGGGGGCGGCGTGGCTGGCTCTCACGCCGGCCTCCGTCTCATCGACGACAGGTGTCGTTGCCCAGAAGTGGGTTGAGGCGAGCGCGCAGGGGCGGCCGGCCCAGTACTGGATCGAAATCCGGGATGGGCGGCATACGCAGCGCTGCGCCGTCGGAGTCTATCAGAATCAATTGGTCGAGCAATGGAATGCGCTACAGGTGGGGGAACGCGCCAGCCTGACCTGCTATGGTCAGGGGGCGGTCAACCTGACCCTGCCCTAAACTTACCGTCTGGCCCGCGCCGGACACCATTCCGTCCAACAGAGGTAGTCGGGGGGCTACCTCTGTTGGATTCCTGGGCCGGTCGTAGTATCGATGTCGGGCAGGAACAGGCGGGGGATCATGCGCCGTACGATATCCGGCGGCAATGGGGTGGGCGATGGGCCGGGGGGTACGCGCGTCGGTGGCACGTAGGCGGGCAGGGTGGCGGTTGGTGGCGGAACGAGGGTGGCGGTTGGTGGCGGAACGAGGGTGGCGGTTGGTGACGGAACGAGGGTGGCAGTTGGTGGCGTCGTCGCGGTGACACGCGGCGTGGCGGTGGGCGCCGGGGTCGGCGTGGTGTAGCCGCTGCCCGGCTGGGCCACGTCGGCCGTCCAGTAGTGCTTGAAGGTCGCGCCGGCGTTGTAGGCGTGGCCAACGCCCAGGTGGGCGACATCGGGGTGGAGGAGCAGCATGCGATGGCCGTCACTGTTCATCCAGCCTGACACAACGTCGGCCGGCGAAGACTGGCCGCCGGCGATAGCCTCGCCGGCCAGTTGGGCGGAGTAGCCGACGTCGAGGAGCCGCTGCCAGAGATCACGACCGTCTGACCCGGTGTGACTGAAGAAGTTGTGGGTCGCCATATCGTCGCTATGTTGTTGAGCGGCGATGACGAGGCGGGCTTCGATACTTAGTGGACGCAATCCTCGACCGGTGCGTTCGATATTGATGAGGCGCGTAACCTCCTGGACCTCCTCGGGTGTCGAGGCGGCGGCCGGCACACACCACGCGACCACGAGCATGATGGCGACGACCAGGACCAGGAGCCTACTGCGCGGCGACGGTAGGGGCATGATCGCTCTTGATTCGTTTCTAGGGCGGCAAGCGCCGGGAACTCAGGTTCCGTATTGTATACGTCTGACGCGCCGCCAGAATAACGGGCGCCAGCCTTAAATTATCGGGCAGCCTGTAGGCCGTTCCAGGTAACTGGATTGTATCCTCTTCGTTGCCCTTGTCAACCCACACGGCAGCGGTTCCCCAGCGGGGGACCGCTGCCGTGTGCCTTGCAGTTCGCCAGTCTCTACGAGTCCGGTGGGGCGTAACCGTCGACTGGTTGCGACACTTCGACCGTCCAATAGTGGGAGTAGGTCGTGCCGCCGCGTTGTGCGTGTCCAACGCCGATCTGCGCGACGTCGGGCAGCAACAAGATGTGCTGGTGGGCCGGGCTGCCCATCCAGCCCGTGACGACATCCGCCGCTGAGCCGTAGCCTGCGGCGACCACCTCGCCGCCGAAGGCGACCGGGTAGCCGCTGGCAACGATGCGCTCCCAGAAGCCTCGGCCGTCAGAGCCGGTGTGGCTGAAGATGTTGTGGGCGGCCAGGTCGTCGCTGTGCTGCTGAGCCGCGTTGGAAAGCAGTGGGTCGAGGCTGAGGGGTGGTAGCCCTCGCGCCGCACGCTCGTTGTTGATGAGGCGCGCCACTTCCTGGGCCTCGTCGGGCGAGGCCGCCAACGCGGGCAGACGCCAGGCGCCGAGGACGAGCCAGGCGGCCAGCAGCGCCAGAACAACCCCGCGATAGGTCCGAGCAGCCATGAGTCTGGTCTTCGCTCCCGTCTGGTTGGTGTTGCGGCGAGACTCTGACTATCATACGCTCCGGACACGAAAATCATCTCATTCGCCGCCGAGAATCCATGCCATGATGAACGCCTTGCCAACTGGCTCTATCCTCGCCCTGTTTCTTGCCCAGGTGGAGCGCGCGCCGCAGGCCCCGTGCCTGATCTGGCGCGGTCAGAGTCTCGCCTATGGCGACATGCTGGCGGCGACGCTGGAGGTGGCCGCCGGGCTACGCGAGTTGGGCGTGCAGCCGGGCGATCGGGTAGCGCTGGCCCTGGACAACGGACCGAGGTGGGTGAGCGCGTACCTGGGCGTTGGCTTCGCGGGCGGGGTGGTTGTCCCCATCAACACCCAGTATCGGGCGCGGGAACTGATGCACTTGCTGGGGGATAGTGGCGCAACCCTGGCCGTGGCGGGGGGCGCGGCGCTGCCCGAGGTGATGGGGCTGCGCCATGACCTGCCTGACCTGCGCCACATTGTGGCCGCCGACGGTGAGGCTCCGACCGCAACACCCTGGGCTGCCTTGCTCGGCCGCCACGCGGAGCCGGAACTACCGGCCACGGACGACCTGGCCATGCTGGTCTATACGTCGGGGACGACGGGGCGGGCCAAGGGTGTCATGCTCAGCCACGGCAATCTGGCGGCCAATGCCCAGGCCATCGCCCAGGCCTGGCGCTGGACGGCCGCCGACCGCCTGCTGCTGATGCTGCCCCTGTTCCACATCCACGGTCTGGGCGTCGGGCTGCACGGCACGCTTATCACGGGGGCGAGCGTCGATGTGCGGCCACGCTTCGATGCCGTGGAGGCTCTGACGGCGCTGGCGAGCGGCGACTACAGCCTGTTCTTCGGCGTGCCAACCATGTACGGGCGGCTGCTGGCAGTCGCTCAGGAGCGCGCCGCGCGGCCACGGGGCGTGCGCCTGTTCGTGTCCGGCTCCGCGCCCCTTAGCCCCACCGCCTTCGCCGCGTTCGAGCAGGTCTTCGGCCAGACAATCCTGGAGCGCTATGGGATGAGCGAGGGCGGCATGCTCACTACCAACCCACTGGATGGCCCGCGTCGCGCTGGCACGGTGGGCGTTCCCTTCCCGGGGCAGGCTGTCCTCGTCGGGTCGCCGACACAGCCAGCGCCGGTGGGCGAGGTCGGGCCAGTCTGGGTGCGCGGGCCGAACCTGTTTCGTGGCTACTGGCGTCAGCCGCAGGCCACGGCCGCGGCCTTCGAGGGCGACTGGTTCAGCACCGGTGACCTGGGCTTCCTGGACGTCGACGGCGTGCTGACCCTGGTGGGGCGGGCGAAGGAACTGATCATCAGCGGCGGCTTCAATGTCTATCCGCGTGAGGTGGAAGATGTGCTGGTAACACACCCGCAGATCGCCGAGGCCGCCGTGGTTGGGCTACCCGATGACGATCTGGGCGAGCAGGTGGCGGCCTTTGTCGTGGCCCGCGATCCAGCCCTGACGAGCGGTGAGGTGATGGACTACTGCCGGGCGCGCCTGGCCCCCTACAAGAAGCCGCGTCGGGTGATCTTCGTCCCGACGCTACCCCGCAACGCGATGGGCAAGGTCCAGAAGGACGCGCTCAAAGGCTGAGCGACGCCGCCAGGACGGCAGCCAGCCGGGCGTACCCCGGTGGCGGCTAGACCCGCGCCGGGCGCGATGCTATTATTCCTTCGCGCGACCGCCAGGTGGATGGAGGATGATATCATGAGGTACAATCGCATGGGGCGGACCGGCCTCAAGGTGAGCGAGATTTGCCTGGGCACGATGACCTTCGGCAATCAGGCCGACCCGGCGACATCCTTCGCCATCATGGACGCGGCCGTCGAGGCGGGCGTCAACTTCTTCGATACCGCCGACGCCTACCCCCTCGGCTCAGACCTGGTCGCCAAGGGCCGCACCGAGGAGATTATCGGCGCGTGGCTCAAGGGACGGCGCGAGGACATCATCCTGGCAACGAAGGTCTACGGTGTCATGGGCGAGCGACCCAACGACCGGGGCCTATCGCGGAAGCATATCATGGCGGCGTGCGAGGCGTCGCTACGCCGCCTGCAGACCGACTTCATCGACCTGTACCAGTGTCACTTCGCCGACGCCGAGACGCCCATCGACGAGACACTGCGCGCGCTGGACGATCTGGTGCGCCAGGGCAAGGTACGCTACATCGGCGCGTCGAACTTCGCCGCCTGGGAGGTATGCAAGGCGCTGTGGGTCAGCGACAGGCTCAACCTGGCGCGCTTCGACTGCCTTCAGCCGCGCTACAACATCCTCTTCCGCGCCATCGAGGATGAGCTGCTGCCGCTGGCCCGCGACCAGGGCCTGGGCGTCATCGCCTACAATCCACTGGCGGGTGGCTTCCTGACGGGACGCTACGTCCCTGGCCAGTCGCCCGTGGAGGGCACGCGCTTCACCCTCGGCGGCGGGGCGGGCGAGCGCTACCGGCAGCGGTACTGGCACGACGCCCAGTTCGAGGCCGTCGAGGCCCTCAAGGCGTACTTTAGCGCGCGCGACCGCTCGCTGACCCACGTCGCTCTTGCCTGGGTCTTGCAGCAGCCGGGCCTCACCTCGGCCATCGTGGGGGCGAGCCGGCCGGAGCAGTTGACAGATAGCCTGAAGGCCGTCGGCCAGACGCTGGACGGGGAGGAGACAGCCTTTGCCAACTCCATCTGGTATCGCCTGCCGCGCTCCGACGACCCGGAGGTTGCGCGGCGGTAGCGGGAGAGGCAGACAGGCTTGAACACCATGGCGGAGCAAGAGAGTCTGACCGTCGCACCTGGCGCGCGACGCCGGCGTCGATGGCTGCTTCTCCTGGGCGGTGCGGCGGCCGTGCTGCTGCTCATCGCGGGCGGACTCTTCCTGGTCGGAAGCGACAGCGTGGACTGGACCGTCGACCGCCAGCGCCCCACCGCCCCCGATTTCACCACCCAGACCCTGGACGGCGCGACAGTGCGCCTCGGTGACCTGCGCGGACGGCCCGTTGTGCTCAACTTCTGGGCGTCGTGGTGCGGACCGTGCCGCGTCGAGGCGCGCGACCTGGAAGCCGCGTGGCAGGCTTACCGTGACCAGGGTGTCGTCTTTCTGGGGGTCAACACGTCGGACAGCGCGGGCGGCGCGCGCCAGTACATCGAGGAGTTTGGGCTGACATATCCTTCCATCCAGGACGCCAACGCTGACCTGTCACGCATCTACGGCGCGGGTGCGCTGCCGACCACTGTCTTCATCGACCGCGAGGGGCGCGTGGCGGGCCGCCGAATGGGCGTGCTGAAGGCGAGCGCCCTGGCGGCGCGAGTCGAGGAATTGTTGCGGTAGCCCGCCGTGAGCATCGTAGCCAGCCTGATCGACCGCCTGCTGGCGGCGAGTGAACTGATTACGCTGTTGGTGTGTTTGGGGCTGGCGCTGTGGCTGGCCGAGCGACGCGCTCCACGCCTGGGCCTCGATCCGGCCCTGATAAGTCAGATGGGCTTTGGCCTGGGGCTGGGTGCGCTGGTGGGCGGGCGGCTGGCTTACATCCTGGCTGATTGGCGCACCTACGTTCGCCATCCTTTCGACATCCTCCTGGTCCAGGGTGGCCTGTCGCTGTGGGGGGCGATGCTCGGCGGCAGCCTCGTTCTCGCCTGGTACGCTCGCCGTCGTGGCCTGGCTCCTGGCGCGCTCGCCGATGGCTTCGCCTTCCCGCTGGCCGTGGGCAGCGTCGCCTACTCACTCCTGTGCATCGTGCGCGGCGATTGCGCCGGGGCGGTGGGTGCGCCGCCGCTGGCGATGGTCCTGCCCGGCTACTCCCTGCCACGCTACCCGGTGGAGCTGTACGTGGCCGCGCTGGCCGCTGCCCTGGCCGCGCTGCTTACCTACCTTGAGCCTCGCCGCCACTTTAGCGGCGAGGTGGCGCTGCTCTTCCTGCTGGGCTATGCCGCGATTCGCTGTACGACCGACTTCTTGCGCATCCACTTCGGCGCGTGGCCGACCCCGGAGCAGACGGCAGCGGCTCTCGTCGCCATCGGCGCGGGTATCACCTGGCTCGTCCTGGGCGCTCGGGCGCGTGGCGCGCCGGGGCGGGGTCAGTTGCCATGATGTGGCGTCGCCTGCTGGTGGCGGTGGTGGCGGCGCTGGGCCTGTTCCTCGTCGCCGGGCTGTGGCGCAGTGTCGGCCAGTTGCCGCCGCCGACGCCATCGCCCGAGCCGCCCGGTGCGTACCCCATCCCCGCCCTTACCGAGTTGCCGGTCATGCGGCCGACGCCTGGCGGCCCCTATCCACCGCCCCTGGTTACCCTCGATCCCTACCCCGCCGCCACTCCAACCGCCGCGCCGCTGCGAACCGCGACCCTGGACGCGCCGGCGACGGCCACCCCGACTCGCCGCGCCACCGCCGCGCCGTCGCCCACCCCAACGCGCACGGTTCGCCCGGCGGCCAGCTTGAGCGACCCACTCCTGATAGACAGCCTGCGGCGCAAGACACCCCATGCCGGTGACATCCAACTGCTGGGCGTGTGGGCCGAGCGGCCAACCTTCACTCGCTACAACATTCGCTACCAGAGCGAGGGCCAGAGCGTGACCGGCTACCTGGTTGTCCCTAAGGGGAGCGGTCCATTCCCGGCCATCGTCATGAATCACGGCTACTTCCTTCAGGAGCGCTACACACAGGGACAGGGGACAGTCAAAGAGGCGGACTACCTGGCCGAGCGCGGCTATGTGGTCGCCGTGCCCAACTTCCGCAGTTACGCCGGGTCGGACGCTGGCAAGGATGGCGGCGGCCACTTTGGCGTCGACTGGGTGTACGACAGCCTCAACCTGATGGCGGCGGTCAGGCGGCTCCAGGTGGTGGACGCGGCGCGCGTCGGCGTGTGGGGGCACAGCACGGGGGGCCTGAACGCGCTGCAAGCGGCGGTCACACGGCCCGACATTCGCGCCGTCGTCGTGGTATCGACGATGAGTCCCGACATGGTGCAGACGCTGGGCTTCCTGCGCAACTGGCGGCCGTGGGTGGCCGATGGGGTCGTCCGCAAGTTTGGCGCGCCTGACAAGGCTCCCCAGAACTGGGCGTCTATCTCGCCCATCAACTACCTGGCGGAGACTAGAGCGCCGATCCAGATTCACCACGGCCTGGCCGATGAGGAGGTGACGCCGCGCTTCTCGGAGCAATTGTGGGCGGCGATGCAGGCGGCGGGCGTGGCGGGCGAGTATTACACCTACCCAGGCGCGGACCACCTGTGGCAGCAGCCCGCCCCGTGGCAGCTGATGATGGAGCGCACTGCCGCTTTCTATGACAGGTATCTCAAGGGGGACTGGCAGGGATGAATTAGACACCACCCCCGGTTAGGGTGTAGAATGCCCTTCGTGGGACATCAACGACGCTGTCCCGTGAAGGAGCTACTCACATGAACGCACCCACTCAGGCCGCCTCCGCACCCCTTGCCGCTGCCTCATCCCCGTCATGGCCCCACCGTCTGGTCGTTACTCTGCTTGTCATCCTGCTCGCCCTGCTCGTTCTCATCTTGCTCGTGCCTGTTGTCCTGCTGCCCCTGGTGACGGCCGTGCCTGCCCCCGTGTGGGCGGCGCTCATCCTCGCTGATGTCGCGCTGGTTGTTGCCCTGGCATGGCGCGCCCGTACCTACAAGGCCGTGGCCGCCGGGCTGCTGGGCCTGGTTGGGGTTGCCGCCCTGGCTGTCGTTGCGTCCCAAATGCTCGCAGCCACCCCGCCCATCCTGGGGGATGACGGCCAGCCGCTGCCGGGTAGCATCGCCACGCTGGAGAAGGTCAACCTGAACGGCAGCGAGCAGTGGATCACGATTCGCGGGAAAGACACGACCAAGCCCATCCTGCTCTACCTCGGCATTGGTGGCCCCGGCGCGGGCGGCTTCCCGGCCACGGCCATGAACCTGAGTCCCCTGGAGGATCACTTCGTGGTTGTCAACTGGGACCAGCCGGGCACGGGCAAGTCCTACGGCGCGCGCCCTATCTCGACGCTGACCGTCCAGCAGTTTGTCGACGATGCGGAGGCGCTCACCAACCTGCTGCGGGCACGCTTCCACCAGGACAGAGTCTATGTCATGGGTCTGTCATGGGGGACGATCCTCGGCATCAAGCTCGTGCAGCAGCATCCCGGCCTGTTCCACGCCTTCGTGGGCACGGGCCAGATGGTCAATACCGTCGAGAACGACGTTTTCGGCTACAACCTGGCCTTGCAAGTCGCGGCGGAGCGCGGCGACCAGCGTACCCTGGACACGTTGCGCGCCAACGGTCCGCCTCCCTACACGGGCGATGGCATGGCGCTGAAGTATGCTGTGTACAACAACGTCCTGTTCGACCACATGGGTTCGGCGCGGCTGGAGGTTGTGCTGCTGGTTGGTCCCCAGTTTGCCCGCGAGTACGGCTGGGTGGACAAGGTCAACTTCGACCGGGGGCTGCTCGACTCTTACCCTGTCGTCTATGAGCAACTGCGCGACCTGGACTTCACGACTCAGGCAGCGAGCCTCGACGTGCCAATCTACTTTCTTCACGGCCGTCACGACGTCAACGCGGTGGCGGGCCTGGTCGAGCGGTACTATAACGTCCTACAAGCGCCCCACAAAGAACTCGTATGGCTCGACTCGGGCCACGGCCCTGGACCTGACGAGCTACTGGACGGCATGATCAATCATGTGCTGGCCCACAGCCCACCGACTCGGTGAGGCGCGCGGCTCTGAAAAGGCAAGGCGACGCTGAATAGCGTGTCAAGAATCCGGCCAGTGTTGGCGCTTGACAGGATACGGCGAGCCTGCTATACTACGGGCAACTCGACGAAAAGAGTTGCGCGCATGTTTGCTTTCGATGCTCTCCAGGCCAAAGCCGTTACTCGCGACGCCAAAAAAGCGCCGCTGTCTTGGCCTGGGTAGCCTGCATCGGCTGGCATAGCGCGTCGCGTGCCTGGCTTCCCAGATGGGGAGCCATTTTTATTGAAGGATGCAAGGTGGCTTCCTGGTTCGCTGAGGGAAGCCCTTTTTGTTCCCTGTCGCCTGCATCATGGAGGCCCTATGCCCCTCGACCGCTGGAACATCATCGAGTCGACGCTGCGCGAAGGCGAGCAGTTTGTCGGCGCCAACTTCACCACTGAACAGAAGGTCCGTATTGCCCAGGCCCTGGATGAGTTCGGCGTCGAGTATATCGAGCTGACCTCGCCCCTGGCCTCCCCCATGAGCGAGACCGACGCCCGCGCCATCGCCCGCCTGGGCCTCAAGACGCGCATCCTGACCCATATTCGCTGTCACAAGGAGGATGCGCTGCGCGCTCTAGACACGGGCGTCGACGGCATCGACACCGTCATCGGCACGTCGTCCTACCTGCGCCAGTTCAGTCACGGCAAGTCCATCGACCAGATCGTGGACCTGGCCGCCGAAGTGCTGACCTTCATCCGCGAGCAGGCCCCCAACGTCGAGTTGCGTTTCAGTACCGAGGACTCCTTCCGCAGCGACGAGTCCGACCTGTTTCGGGTCTACCTGGCCGTCGATCGCCTGGGCGTCGTCGATCGTCTGGGCATTGCCGACACGGTGGGCGTGGCGACGCCCACCCAGGTCTATCGCCTGGTCAGTACCCTGCGCCGTCTGGTCGCCAGCGACATCGAGTTCCACGGCCACAACGACTCCGGCTGTGCCATTGCCAACTCCTACGCGGCCCTGGAGGGCGGGGCGACCCACATCGACACGTCCGTCCTGGGCATCGGCGAGCGCAACGGCATCACGCCTCTGGGGGGCCTGGTCGCGCGCATGTACACCCTCGACCGCGAGGCGGTCAAGGCCAAGTATCGCCTGGACAAGCTGCGCGAGGTCGAGGAGCTGGTAGCTGACATGGTGGGCATTGGCGTGCCCTTCAATAACTACATCACCGGCATCACCGCCTTCACCCACAAGGCGGGCATCCACGCCAAGGCCATCCTCAACAACCCGGAGACCTACGAGGCGCTCAACCCGACCGACTTCGGTCTGACCCGCTATATCAGCATTGCCCATCGCCTGACAGGGTGGAACGCCATCAAGGACCGCGCCGACCAGCTGGGCCTCGATCTGAGCGACGAGCAGATCAAGCGCGTCACGGCCCATATCAAGGCCGTCGCCGACGAGAAGACGCTCGAGCTCAACGACGTCGACGACGTTCTGCGCCGCTGGGCTGTCGAGACGACCGTTGAGGCTGTCGAGGCATAGGGAAGCACAAAGGCACAAAGCATGGTAGCCAAGACTTTCGCTGAGAAGGCGCTGGCGCGAGCGGCAGGGCTGCCGGAGGTCGTCGCCGGGCAGATCGTAGACGCCGCGCCGGACCTGGCCTTCAGCCACGACAACACCGCGCCCATCGCGCGCACCTTCTATAGCCTGGGCGTCACGCGCGTCAAGTACCCGGAGCGGTTGGCCTTCACCATGGACCACGCCGTGCCGGCCCCGACGACAGCCCACGCCCAGAATCACGCCGAGACGCGCCGTTTCGCCGCCGAGCAGGGTGTCACCAACGTCTTCGACGTGGGACGCGGCATCTGCCACCAGGTGCTGAGCGAGGAGGCGCTGGCCTTGCCAGGCGACACCGTCCTCGGCTCGGACAGTCATACGCCCCACTTCGGTTGGCTCGGTGCGTTCGCGGCTGGCGTCGGCCGTAGCGAGATGGCCGCCGTGTGGGCGACGGGCGAGCTATGGCTGCGCGTTCCCGACAGCGTGCGCGTCCACCTGACGGGCGACTGGCCCCAGGGCGTGACGGCCAAGGACTTCTGCCTGCGCCTCATCGGCGACCAGGGCGCGGATGGCGGCATTTACCTGTCCATCGAGTTCGACGGCCCGGCCGTGTCGAGCCTGTCCATCGACAGCCGCCCGGTTATCCCCAACATGATGGCCGAGTTTGGCGCGAAGAACGCCTATCTCGCTCCCGACGACATCCTCTTCGACTGGCTGGCCCCGCGCCGGGCGCAGCGCGTCGGGGAGCCGGTGGCGGCGGTGCGCGAGGCGATTGCGGCCCGTGCCCTGTACCCCGACCCCGACGCGACCTACCTGGCCGAGTACCACTACGATGTGGGCCAGTTGGAGCCGATGATTGCCCTGCCTCACCGCGTGGACAAGGTGAAGCCCCTCTCTGAGGTGCGCGGCGTGCGCGTCCAGCAGGCCTTTCTGGGGACATGCACCAATGGCCGTCTGGAGGACCTGGCGGCGGCGGCCGACGTGGTACGCGGGCACACCGTCGCGGCAGGAACGCGCTTCGTCGTGATCCCGGCTTCCAGCGAGGTATACATGGCCGCGCTGCGGGCGGGGCACATCGAGACGCTGCTGGCGGCGGGCGCGGCCATCGGCACGCCGGGTTGCGGCCCGTGCATGGGCAACCACATGGGCGTCCCCGCGCCCAACGAGGTGACCATCAGCAGCGCCAATCGCAACTTCCAGGGGCGCATGGGGACGCGCGATGCCGAGGTCTATCTGGCGAATCCGGCCGTGGTCGCGGCGACGGCCATCGCGGGCTACATCGTGGATCCGCGGGAGGTGATGGCCGATTAGGTCGTCTGCCTGGAGTGCGCTAGCCATGCTGCCGCGCGGGAGCATGGCTCCCACACTCCAAGAAGAGGGTAACGCATGATTCTGCGTGGGCGGGTATGGAAGTATGGCGACGATGTAAACACCGACGTCATCTTTCCCGGTAAGTACACCTACACCATCAACGACCCGGCCGAGATGGCGAGACATGCCCTGGAGGACCTGGACCCGGCCTTTGCGGGCCTGGTTCAGCCGGGCGACATCGTGGTCGGCGGCAAGAACTGGGGCAATGGCAGCTCCCGCGAGCAGGCGGTCGTCTCGCTGCGGGCGGCGGGGGTGACGGCCCTCATCGCCAGATCGATTGCCCGTATCTACTTTCGTAATGCGGTCAACAATGGCCTGCTGCCCATCGTCTGCCCACCGGCCGTGGAGGCCATCCAGAACGGCGAAACGGTCGAGATCGACGTAGACCGCCACGTGGTGCGCTGCGCGTCCGGCGAGATCGAGTTTCCACCCCTGTCGCCGAGCGCGCAGGCCATCATCGCCGCCGGCGGGCTGATTCCGATGCTCAAGGCCCACCTGGTCGAATCGTCGAGCTAGCCGTGTCGGATGCCTTGCTGCCTGTCGCCCAGGGCTTCGCCCTCAGCGCGGCCCTCATCATTGCCATCGGAGCGCAGAACGCCTTCGTCCTGCAACAGGGCCTCAAGCGCAACCACGTCGCGGCGTGTTGGCTGACGGCGGCGGCGTGCGATGCCTTGCTCATTGGCCTGGGGGTGGGCGGCGTGGGCGCCATCATCGGCCAGGTTCCCTGGTTGGGCATGGGCGCGGCGTGGGCAGGGGCCATCTTCCTGCTGTGGTATGGCTTCCGCTCCTTCCGCTCGGCGTTCAAGGCCAACGCCCTCGACACGAGCGGCGGCATCGGCGCCGCGTCGCTAGGCGCGACGGTGGTGGGCGTGTTGGCCGTCAGCCTGCTCAATCCCCACGCTATCCTGGACACGGTGGTGCTCATTGGCGGCGCTGGCGCGCAGTACCCCGCCACGCAGCGACCCCTGTTCGCGCTGGGGGCGATGCTGGCATCGTTTACGTGGTTCTTCGCCCTGGCCTTTGGCGCGGCGCGTCTCGCGCCCTTGTTCCGCCGCCCCGTCACGTGGCGCGTGCTGGACACGTTGGTCGGCTGCCTCATGTGGGCCATCGCCGCCTCGCTGATGCTTGGCCCCGGCGGCCTGGCGCGCCCTTTGTGATTATCGAGACAGAGTGCCTCACAGTGTCGCGGCACACGATGGAGGAAGGATGCTATCCGAGGGAGCGGCGAAGAATCGCCGCTATTGGGACGGAATCAGCGACGAGTATCAGGCTCAGCATGCGCCACAGCTCAACGAGAAGCCGCTGGCCTGGGGCGTGTGGGCCTTGCCGGAGAGCGACCTGCAAATCCTGGGCGATGTAGCGGACAGGGATGTGTTGGAGTTCGGCTGCGGCGCGGCGCAATGGTCCATCTTCCTGGCCCAGCACGGTGCGCGACCCGTCGGCGTCGACAACTCCGCCCGACAGCTGGCGCACGCGCGGCGGCTGATGGCTGAGGCGGGCGTTGACTTCCCTCTGCTCCATGCTTCGGCCGAGAGCGTACCACTGCCCGACGCAAGCTTCGACATCGTATTCTGCGACCACGGCGCGATGTCGTGGGCCGACCCCTACCGCACCGTGCCCGAGGCGGCGCGACTGCTACGGCCCGGCGGCTTGCTTGCCTTCAACATGAGCAGCATCTGGTGGGAGACGTGCTTCAACGAGGCGCTGGACGATGTGGACAGTTGCCTGCACCGCGACTACTTCGACCGCCACGCCTGGGACGACGCCGAGGGCGTCAGCTACAACCTGACCTACGGCGATTGGATTCGCCTCTTCCGCGCCAATGGCCTGGTAGTCGAGGACCTCATCGAGCTGCGCCCACCCGCCGCCGCCACCACGACCTACGGCTGGAACCTGGCCTGGTCGCGCCGCTGGCCCGCCGAGAATATCTGGAGAGTGCGGAAGCAAGAGGGGGATTAGAGATTGGGGATTGGAGATTGAAGATGGACGAGTGACCTTCTCCCCAATCTCCAATCCTTGATCTCTCTAGAGGAGAACGCGTGTCGTATAGTGTGTGTCTCATCCCCGGCGATGGCGTCGGGCAGGAAGTGATCCCGGCCGCGGCCGAGGCGCTGGCGGCGACGGGGTTGCCCATCGAATTCATCGCTGCCGACGCCGGTTGGGGCTGCTTCGAGCGCACGGGCGAAGCCCTGCCGGAGGCGACGGTAGACGCCGTGCGGCGTTGCGGCGCGGCCTTATTCGGCGCGACCCAGTCGCCGCTGCGCAAGGTCGAGGGCTATGGCAGTCCCATTCTTGCCATGCGCCGCGCCTTCGACCTGTACGCCAACGTGCGGCCCACGCGCTCGCTGCCTGTGCCCGACAGCCGGCCGGGGCTGGACTTCGTTATCTTCCGCGAGAATACCGAGGGCCTGTACAGTGGGCGTGAGCGGCGCGACGGCGACACGGCCATCGCCGAGCGTGTCATTACCCGTCGCGCATCGGAGCGCATCGCCCGCGCGGCGTGTGAGGCGGCGGCGCGGCGGGCGTCCGGGCGAGGGGCAGGCCGCGCCCGGCTGACCATCGTCCACAAGGCCAACGTCCTGGGCGTGACCGACGGCCTGTTCCGCGACACCGCGCGCGAGGTGGCGGCCGCCTACCCCATGCTCGATGTGGGCGAGATGCTAGTAGACGCAGCGGCTATGTGGCTCGTCAGGGATCCCACCCGCTTCGATGTCATCGTCACCACCAACCTGTTCGGCGATATCCTGTCCGATGCGGCGGCCGGGCTGGTGGGCGGGCTAGGCGTTGCGCCGTCGGCCAACCTCGGCCCCGATGTTGCCGTGTTCGAGCCAGTCCACGGCTCTGCCCCCGACATCGCGGGCCAGGGCGTCGCCAACCCCGTCGGCGCGATTCTATCGGCGGCGATGCTCCTCGACCGCCTGGGCGAGTCGGCCATCGCTGCGCGCGTTCGCGTGGCCGTTGATGCGACGCTGGCGGCGGGTGTGTGCACCCCCGACCTGGGCGGGACGGCCACGACCGGCGAGGTGACGCAGGCGGTGATAAAGAGATTGGAGATCGGGGATTAGAGATGGGAGATGAGCGGGCGGCCATATGCGCCGATCTCATCCCACGCATCACGTTTCACGCATCGGGTCATCACCAAAGAGCATCTCTTACTTGAGGAGGAACTAACCCATGAACACCGCTGAGTGCCCTGAGTGCGGGGCCGAGATTCAGCTTGGCCCCAAGACCGTCGTTGGCGAGATTCTCACCTGTGACGAGTGCGGCTCGGAGCTGGAAGTGACCAGCCTGGAGCCGCCGACCCTGGAACTCGCGCCCGAAGAAGAAGAGGATTGGGGGGAGTAGATGCGCATTGGCGTCCTGTGCTCCCGCATCCGCGTCGAGGAGAAGATGCTCTTTGACGCCCTGGATGCGCGCGGCGTGCCCTATGACAAGCTGGACGACCGCGAGATCGTCTTCGACCTGTGGAACCCTGACCCCTGGCGGCAGTACGACGCCATCCTGGAACGCTGCATCAACCACTCGCGCGCCCTGTACTCGCTGCGTATCTTGCAGGACTTCGGCGTGCCGTGTGTCAATACCTACGAGGTGGCCGACACCTGCGGTGACAAGCTCAAGACGACGGCCGCGCTGGAGCGTAATGGCGTGCCCTCGCCACGAGTGAAGATTGCCTATACCCCGGAGTCGGCGCTGGCGGCCATCGAGGCCATGGGCTACCCGGTCGTCCTCAAGCCTGCTGTCGGCTCGTGGGGGCGGCTCATCTCCAAGCTCAACGACCGCGAGGCGGCCGAGGCCATCCTGGAGCATAAGGAGATTCTGGGCACTTACCACCACAGCATCTTCTACATCCAGGAATATATCAAGAAGCCTGGCCGCGACATTCGCGCCTTCGTCGTCGGCGATGAGACCATCTGCGCCATTTATCGCGACTCGCCCCACTGGATCACCAACACTGCGCGCGGCGGCGTCGCCAGCAACTGCCCCGTCACACCGGAGCTAAACGACCTGTGCGTCCGGGCGGCGCGTGCGGTGGGCGGCGGCGTGGTCGCCATCGACGTGCTGGAAGACCCGGCGCGCGGGCTGCTCATCAACGAGGTCAACTACACCATGGAGTTCCGTAACTCCATCGCCCCGACGGGCGTCGACATCCCGGCGAAGGTCGTCGACTACCTGCTGGAGGTGGCCGAGTCGAAAGCGACGGCGAAGACATGACCGAGTTGCCAGGGCCATTCGGCCCGTGGCCGGTCGTCGAGCGTCACGTCCGCTATCGCGGCCGCTTCGACATCGTCGAGGAGCGGCGGCTGACGCCCGACGGCGAAATCCTGTGGACGACGGTCGTTGCCCGCTGGGACTCGGTCGTCGCCCTGCCGCTGTGGGACGATGGCACGGTGACACTCGTTCGCCAGTTTCGGCCTCCGCTGGGGCGGGTGACGCTGGAACTGCCGGGCGGTGGAGCCGACCGTGACGCCGACCCGGCGCTGTTCGCGGCGCGGGAGCTGGCCGAGGAGGTAGGCATCAAGGCGGCCGAGCTGCTACCGCTGATCACCACGGTGGCGTTCAGTGGCGCGGTGGACGCCAAGATTCACATCTTCCTGGCGCGCGGCTTGCGGCCGATTCCTTCGGCGGGTCGCGACGCCCACGAGTTCGTGGAGATCGTACGGCTGCCTTTCACCGAGTTGCACGAATGGGTTATCGCGGGCGAGTTGGTGGACGCGCCGTTGGTGATGGCGACGCTGCTGGTGCGAGCGCGCGGCCTGGCCTAGCGCAGGCGCAACGCCAACCACTCGCCGCCTGGCGGTGAGTGGTTGGCGGCAGGCTATTCACTTGTGCGACCGGGCTAGCGCGGCTGGTAGATCAGCTTGTAGGCGGTCTTCTTGCTCAGGAACTCACGGTTGAAATTGAAGCGCACCGAGCGAGAGACAAGCGTGCCGGGCATTACGGTGAACTTGCCTTCCAACACGTCACCGTCGGGTAGCTTCGACTTCTCCTCGATGGTGCGCCACTTGGTGCGCCCGTCATCGCCCAGGTCCGGCACATCCTGGACCTCGACCTTGAAGGCCAGACGGCCGGGGCCGAGGTTGGTTAGGGTGTAGCTGTAGTCGCCCGCGGTCAGGCCGTGGGTCACGTTATCGCCGTAATCCACACCCTCCAGGGTACCTGTGATCGTTGTCATTGTCGTCTCCTTGTGCCTTACTCTTGGCCAACCGATTGACGCATCACGACAATGGCTGTCAGGCTCAACGGGGGCTGAAGACCAGCTTGTAGGAGGTCTTCTTGCTCAGGAACTCGCGGTTGAAGTTGAACCGCACGCGGGCCGGGTCGTGGGACTGCTCCTGGGAGCCAACCTTGAGCGTGCCCCCCAGGTTCACGCCTTCGGCGAGTTTTGCTTTCTCCTCGATGGTCTTCCAGCGGGCCAGGCCCTCCTCACCCGTATCGGGGATGAGGTATTCCTCGACCTTGAAAGACAGATGGCCGGGCCCGTTGTTGGTGAGGGTATAGGTGTATGTTCCGGCGGCCAGGTCGCGGTCCACGTTGTCACCGTAATCGGCGCCTTCCAGGGTACCTGTGATCGTTGTCATCCTTAGCTCCTCGTCATACATGATGGGTTACAGCACGTGATGATGCGAAACCAATCGGCTAGTGCATCCACTATACAGCCCTTCGGCCATCGTCGCAGCGAAAAATGACACAGTAAAGGTGTGAGATTCTCACGTCGAAGACAGACGGCAACAGCGGCGACCTCGCGCGAAGTCGCCGCTGTTCGTCAGGCGTCACTTATCATTCGTTACGCTGTGGCCTCCAACTCGCGGGCTACGTCGGCGAGGCGGGCGAAGCGCAGGCCGGGCAGGGTCAGCGCGCGCTGGATGAACGTTGCCAGCATGGCGATACGGTGGGCGCGGCCGATGACCTGGGGGTGCATGGCGACGGTCAGCACGCCGTTCTCTACACGCTCGTCCATCCAGGCCAGGTCGGCGGTCCAGATTTCAAGCACCTTGCTGGGCGCAGACGTGCCGTTGCGGTAGGGGTTGAAGTTGAATTGGAAGTGGACCCAGTCGTCGAACTCGAAGCAGAAGGGAATCTCCCACAGCGCGGCGTCGCGCCCGCGCACCAGGGGCGACTGCTGGCTCACCTGGTCGCCGATGCGGGGACGGTACGGCCGGAAGTCGTCGGCCATCAGGCTCGAATCGTACGTGAAGCCGTATTCTTCCAACAGGGTAAGAGTCACGGCCGACATGTCGGCCGAGGGCGAGCGGAAGCCGTGGGGCGTCACGTCTAGTCGCGCCAGGGCGGCCAGGCCGCGCTCCAGGTCGGCGCGCTCCTCGGCGGGCGACTGCTGGCTGGGGTCGACGTGGGCGTAGGAGTGGTGGGCGACCTCGTGACCCGCCGCGAGAATGGCCTCGACCTCGGCGGGGAAGGACTCAATGGTGTGGCCGGGGATGAAGAAGGTGGCGGGCAGGTCATACTCGCGCAGCAGGTCGAGCACGCGCGGCACGCCCACCCGCGCGCCATACTCACCCCGCGACAGCATCGACGGCGTCGTGTGCGGATAGCCGAACCACACCGACAGCGCGTCGAAATCGAAACTCAGACACACGGTACTGTGGGGCATGGGGACTCCATTTCATAGCGCACCAGCTCCAACTCGCGCCACGTAAAGCGGCGAACCTCGCGCATCCCGCATTTCTCCAACACGCGGCGCGAGGCGACGTTCTCGGCGAATACGGCGGCCATGATGCGCTCCAGGTTGAGGGTGTCGAAGCCGTAGTGCAGGCTCGCCCGCGTGGCCTCCGTCGCCAGACCCTGACCCCAGGCGGAGGGTGTCAGCGCGTACAGGACTTCGACCTCGGTCGAATCCGGCCAGTAGCGCAGGCCCGCGTGGCCGATGAGGCGGTCGTCGGCCTTGCCGATGACGACCCACGGCCCGAAGCCATGTTGCTCCCAGTGGCCCACCATCATGGCGGGGATACGCACGTCGAAGATGTCACGGGGCAGGGGACGCCGCGAGGCCAGGTAGCGCATCACGTCGGGGTCGGCGAAGACAGCCTCGTAGTACGCATCCATGTCGGCGGGTTGTAGACGGCGCAGGGTGAGGCGCGGTGTCTCGACGCTTGTCATGCGCTGGCCTCCATCAGGGCCGCATAGTAGGGGGCGAGGCTGGCCAGGGAATCATGGGACTGCTGAAGGCTGACACAGGCTATCCTCGCGTGGGCGGCGCACCCGGTTTGGTGGTGGGCCGCAGGTGTCTATACTCTCAGATACGCCCTCGTCATGGCGAGGGCGTGGCGACCGACACTGTCTCACCTAAGACAAGGAGCACGACCCTATGTCGAACTTCAATGAGTTCCTGTCGGCCAACCAACCCTACGCAGAGGCTTTCGAGCACGGGCATCTGCCCATGCCGCCGGGCCGCCAGGTGGCCGTCCTGACGTGTATGGACGCGCGCCTGCACCCGGAGAAGTTCCTCGGTCTGGACATCGGCGACGCACATATGATTCGCAACGCGGGCGGACGCGCCAGTGACGACGCGATTCGCTCGTTGGTCATATCCCAGCGGTTGCTGGGCACAACCGAGATTGTGGTCATCCACCACACCGACTGTGGCATGCTCACTTTCAGTAACGACGATCTGGCGGCTAAGATTCAGGCGGACCTGGGTGTCGATGTCGGCGAGCAGGACTTCCTGCCCTTCCCCGACCTGGAGCAGAGCGTCCGCGACGATGTGGCGATCCTGCGCACCTCATCCCTCGTTCCCAGCGACGTTCCGATTAGCGGCGCGATCTACGACGTGCGGAGCGGCCAATTGCAGGAAATCATCCGCGCCTGAGCCTGGATGATGCGGCGTCAGAGTCCACGTCACCCTGGCCGGGTGGCGTGGACTTCATCGTGTAGTCTCTGAGCGCGACCTCCAGCCCACATACACCCCGTAGCCCAGGTAGACGACGTCAAGGATGGCCCGGTCGGTGGCCAGGCGGCGCGACGCAATGCGCCCCTCCCGCACGGCGTCTGTCCAGGCGTCGGCGTTGGCGAGCCAGCTGTGCTGCAATTGGGTTTCAGGGTCGGGGGACATGGGCTGTCGTGGCCTCGCTGAGGGAGGTCGAATGCGGGGCATCTTAGCATGCGCGGGGACGCCTGTCAACGCTTCGAGGTCGTCTGCGCCAGACCCTGTGATATAATACCGCCCATACCTCTTCATCCGATCCCATCGCGCGAGGAGTCCATGCTTCGAGCTTCTATCGTCGGTGCGTCGGGCTATGCGGGCGGCGAGCTACTGCGCTTGCTGCTCGGCCACCCCGATGTCACCGTTCATCAGGTGACCTCTGAGAGTAACACCGGCAAGCCGGTCCACGCCATTCACCCCAACCTGCGTGGCGTCACCGACCTCAAGTTCACGTCGGCGCGCGTCCTGGAACCGACGGACGTGCTGTTTCTGGCGCTGCCCCACGGTGAGGCGCAGCAGCGCATCGAGGCAGTGAGTCGGCTGGCTGAGCGCATCATCGACCTGTCGGCCGACTTTCGCCTGACCGACCTGGCCGCCTACCAGCGCTGGTACGGCGAGACCCACGGCGCGCCGGCCTGGGTGGACCGCTTCGTCTACGGCCTGCCCGAGGTGAGCCGCGAGCGACTGCGCGGCGCGCGCTATGCCAGCGGCGTCGGCTGCAACGCGACGGCGTCCATTCTGGCGCTGCTGCCTCTGGCGCGCGGGGGACTCATCGACCCGGCGCGGCCGGTCGTCGTCGATCTCAAGGTGGGGTCGTCGGAGGGCGGGAACAAGGCCAGCCTGGCATCGCACCACCCGGAGCGTAGCGGGGCGATGCGGTCTTTTGCGCCCACGGGCCACCGTCACACGGCCGAGGTGGAACAGGCGCTAGGCCTGGCTAACGTTCACCTGTCTGTCACGTCCGTCGAGGCGGTGCGCGGGGTGCTGGCGACGGCCCACGTCTGGACGCGCCCCGGCATCAGCGATAAGGACCTCTGGAGCGTCTACCGCCAGGCGTACCGCGAGGAACCCTTCGTGCGCCTGGTCAAGGATAAGGGCAGCATCTATCGCTACCCTGAGCCGAAGCTGCTGGCGGGGACGAACTGGGCCGACGTGGGGTTCGAGGCCGACACCGACACCGGCCGCGTCGTGTCCCTGGCGGGCATCGACAACCTCGGCAAGGGCGCGGCTGGCTCGGCGGTGCAATGCCTCAATCTGATGTGCGGTTTCGACGAGCGCGCCGGCCTCACCTTCCCCGGTCTGCACCCGATTTGAGTGCATTCTCGTGTTCAGTCTTCTTTGCGCCTGGGCGCTCAACCGACAGCCAGATTCTCTTCTGACGAGGCAACCATGACCGAGCGAGTGATTGTGGTGAAGGTGGGGGGCGGGGAGGGGGTGAACCTCGATACCGTGTGCGCGGATGTGGCGGCGCTGACGGCCGAAGGGCAGCCGGTGGCGCTGGTCCACGGTGGCTCGCACCTGACCAACGTCATGTCCGAGAAGCTGGGTATTCCCCCGCGCTTTGTTACCTCCGTATCGGGCCATACCAGCCGCTACACCGATCAAGCCACTCTGGACGTGTTCACGATGGTCTACGCGGGCCAGGTTAACAAGCGCATCGTCGAGCGGCTGCAAAGGCTCGGCTGCAATGCCGTGGGGTTGAGTGGCGCCGACGGGCGGCTGTGGAGCGGGCCGCGCAAGGATGCCATCAAGATCATCGACGAGGAAGGTCGCCGCCGCATGCTGCGCGACGACTACACCGGGCGCATCGAGCGCGTCAACGCCGACCTGCTGCGAACGCTCCTGGCGGCGGGCTACACGCCCGTCCTGTGCCCGCCCGCCCTGTCGGACCAGGGCGAACTGATCAACGTTGATGGCGACCGCGCCGCCGCTGCCACCGCTGCCGCGCTGGGGGCGGCGACCCTGGTCATCCTCAGCAACGTGCCCGGCCTGCTCAAGAACTTCCCCGACCCAACCAGTCTGGTCACGCACATTCCCAAGGCCCAGATTGGCGACTACATGGTCTACGCCGAGGGCCGCTTCAAGAAGAAGATTCTGGGCGCGACCGAGGCCCTGAACGAGGGCGTGGGCCGCATCGTGCTGGCCGACTCGCGTGTCGAGCAACCCATCCGCGCCGCCCTGGCGGGCCAGGGCACGGTCATCGAGTAGAAAGGGAGGGCATCGCATGCGTCGCTACCGCTTCTATCAACTGGACGTGTTCACCACTCGCCCCTTTGGCGGCAACCCACTGGCCGTCTTCGTGGACGCGCAGGGGCTGACGGACAACGAGATGCAGAGCATCGCGCGCGAAATGAACCTGAGCGAGACGACCTTTGTCCTGCCGCCTGGCGACCCCAAGGCTGACGTGCGCGTCCGCATCTTCACCCCCACCTACGAGATGCCCCTGGCGGGCCATCCGGTCGTCGGCACCCATTGGCTGCTGGCGGAGCTTGGCCGCTACAGCCTCAAGTCACCCACCACGCGCGTCATGGGCCAGTTGGGTGCGGGGACGCTGCCGGTGGATATTAGCGTGGAGGATGGCCGCGTGACGCAGGTGACGATGACCCAGGCGAAGCCCGTCTTCCGCGCCAGCATCCAGCCCAGCCACCTCCCTACGCTGGCCGAGGCGTTGGGATTGGTGACGGATGAACTGCGCGTGGGCAACCTGCTGCCACAGACGGTATCGACGGGCGTCCCCCAACTGATGGTCCCCGTGAAGTCGCTGGATGCCCTGGGGCGCATCCAGGTGGGGGCGCGTCGCCTGGTCGAGATTGCCCATGAGGCCCACGCCCAGCTGGTCTATCCGTTCACCTTCCAGACTATTGCCACGAGCGCGCAGGTGCATGCCCGCGCCTTCCCTGTCGGCATGAATGTGCCGGAGGATGCGGCCACTGGCTCGGCGGCGGGTAGCCTGGGGGCATATCTCGTGCGTCACCGGGCTATCCCGCTGGGCAACCCGACGGGCTTCGTCATCGAGCAAGGGCTGGAGATGCACCGACCGAGCGTGATAAACGTCGAGGTGGACGGAACTCCCGACCACATTCAAGCGGTCCGCGTCGGCGGCACGGCGGTGACCATCATCGAGGGCGAGCTGCGCCTGCCGGGCTGAGATTGACCGTGGCCGGGGGGAAGACCGGCCCGTCGGGTCGCATCCTACTGGTAGGTCGGACTCGGTGAGTGAAAGGAGAGACACATGTCAACCCGTACCACCCTCCTCGAAGAGTTTACGTCCGATACCGGGACCCGCTATCAGCTGCTCTATACCCCTGGCAGCGCGGCCGCCTGGTCTATCGTTATCGCTGGTGAGCTGGATAGCAGCTACGACGACTATGGCGACGCCCGCCACGCCTGGGCTGAGACCCTGGCCGAGGCAGAGTAGATTCGTGAGGCGTGGAACCTGAACGGCGTCGAAGGTTCTCACGTTTCACCCTTCACGTCTCACGCTGCCTGGACTGCGCGAACTACGGAGGATAACGCATGCCCCTCACCACGGCCGAGATCATGGATCTGGAGAATCGCCACACATCGGGCGCGTACTCGAAGCGCCCCATCGCCATCGTGCGCGGCGAGGGCGCGCGGCTGTGGGACGCCGACGGCAAAGAGTACATCGACTGCGTGGGCGGCCAGGGTTCGGCCAATGTCGGCCACGCCAACCCGGCTGTGGTGCGGGCCATCAGCGAGCAGGCGGCACGGCTCATGACCTGCAATGAGATCTTCTACAACGACCAGCGGGCGCGGGTCGAGGCAAAGCTGGCCGAGATTGCCCCGCCTGGCCTGGAGCGCGTCTTCCTGTGCAACTCCGGCGCGGAGGCGGTCGAGGGCGCGCTCAAGTTCGCCCGCCTGAGCACGGGCCGCACGGGCGTCGTCGCCACGGTGCGCGGCTTCCACGGGCGGACCATGGGCGCGCTGTCGGCGACGTGGGAGAAGAAGTACCGTGAGCCTTTCGCGCCCCTCATCCCCGGCTTCAGCCACATCCCGTACAACGACCTGGGCAAGGCGGCGGCGGTCATTGGCGACGCCACGGCGGCGGTGTTGGTGGAGGCGGTGCAGGGCGAGGGGGGCGTGCGCCCCGCCTCGCCTGATTACCTGTGCGGCCTGAATGAGCTTTGCCACGAGCGAGGTGCGCTGCTCATTCTGGACGAGGTGCAAACCGGCTTTGGCCGCACCGGGCGCATGTTCGCCGCCGAGCACTCCGGCGTGCGGCCCGACATCATGACCGCCGCCAAGTCCATCGCGGGCGGTCTGCCCATGGGGGCGGTGCTGCTGGGACCGCGCGTCGCGCCGATCGCGCCGCTGACCCACGGCGCGACGTTTGGCGGCAACCCTCTGGCCGCCGCGGCGGCGCTGGCGGCCATCGACTATATCGAGGCCCACGACCTGCCCGGCCACGCCGCGCGGCTGGGGACGCATGCCCTGGCGCGGCTGCACGCCATCGACCACCCCTCCATCCGCGAGGTGCGCGGTCTGGGCCTGCTGCTGGGCGTCGAGCTGCGCCACCGCGTTTCGCCTGTCTTGCAGGCCCTGGCGGAGCGCGGCGTGCTGGCCCTACCCGCCGGTCCCAATGTCCTGCGACTTCTGCCACCCCTGGTCATCTCCCAGGCCGACCTCGACACGGCCATCGACGCCATCCCCGCCGCCCTCGACGCGGCGGCCAGGATGGTGGAGGAAACCGCATCGACCGAAGGCTAAATCGGAGCCGCCGACCCAGGACGAATTTCAACTCACGCCAGATATGAGTAGAATCTAGCCATGCCCGGGCGCCGCCCGTATCCTGGCGGGCAGCCGGGCGTTATTTCACCCGATAAGTCTTACACAGGATAAGAGTAGGCTTCAGGAGGAGAACCTTGACCCGACAGTCGATTCGTATGGCGCTCATCGCCCTTATGGCCGCCCTCGGCGTCGTTGCGCTGGCCGCGTGTGGCGGCGCGGCCGCCAGTCAACCCCAGGCCGCCGCCCAGCCGGCCGCCAAGGCGCCGGCTGCCCAGGCTCCTGCGGCGGCGCAACCGGCCGCCAAGGATGCCGTCGATTTCGCCGCCGTCGCCAAGGGTAACGATAAGCTCTTCGTGTCGGTGGATGATGTGAAGAAGGCCTTCGATGCCAAGCAGGACTTCATCCTCGTCGACGCCCGCCCGCCGTCGGACTTTGCCGTCGAGCACATTGCCGGTGCAGTGAACGTACCCTACTTCGAGGTAGATAAGCACCTGAGCAAGCTGCCCAAGGACAAGTGGATTGTCACCTATTGCGCCTGTCCCCACGCCGAGGCCGAGGAAGCCGCTCGCCAGCTGGTAAAGAACGGCTATACTAAGGTCAAGGTGATGGACGAGGGCTACTTCGGTTGGGTGGACAAGAAGTATCCGGTCGAAAAGAAGAACGGCTAGCCGATGGGCTGGTGGAAAAAGATGCACGCGGCGAGCCTCTGGCCCGCCGCGTGGCTTGTCGGCCTGCTGCTGACTCTGGCCGCCTGCGCGCCTGCGTCGGGGCCGGTCACGGTGCGCGTTGCTGACGGCTCCCAGGAACTCGCCGGGCTGGACCGCGTGGTTGTGACGTTCCACGAAGCGGGCATCCACCGCCAGGGCCAGCCGCGCGACGAGGGCTGGACCGACCTTCCACTGACCGCGCCGACGATCGACCTGGGCGTGGCGGGCGCGGGGGGCGCGCCGGTTGCGCTGGGGACGCTGGATGCGGGGCCATACGACCGGGTGCGTGTCGAGGTAGAGAGCGTCTACGGCGAGCGTGGCGGCCAGCGCGTGCCGATTCGCAACATCGTCGAGCCGATCTATCTACCCGCGCCGCTCAAGGGCGGTCCGGCCGAGATCACGGTTGAACTGATTCTGCTGCCCCTGTCGAACCCATATGCCGAGGAGCGCTACGCCATCTACACCAGGGGCGTAGCGGTGCGCTAATGCGCCCTCGACGCGCATGACGAACGTCGAGGCGCAGACATAGCCGAGGGGCGAGACCCACCCAGGTCTCGCCCCTCGCGCCGTCACAGGGAGGTTAGTCGGGAGATACGAGGGTGTAGCCGTGGCGCGGCACGGTCCGCACGTAGCGCGGGCTGTGGGGTGTTGGCTCTAGCTTGGCGCGCAGATTCTTGACATGGGCGCGCACCAGGGCGTGCTGGCCGGTGCCGGGCGGGTAGCCCCACACATCCTGGAGCAGCCGGTCGGACGAGACGACCTGCCCGGCGTTGCGCAGCAGGTAGGCCAGCAACTTGAACTCGGTGGGCGTCAGCGGCACACCGCGATTGTCGACCTCGGCACGGCGGCCGCCGAGGTCGAGGCGCAATCGGCCGAGGGTCAGGGGTTGACTGCCCGCCCGATGGCAGCGGCGCAACAGGGCGCGGACGCGGGCCGCCAGTTCTTGAATGTCGAAGGGCTTGACGAGATAGTCGTCGCCGCCCGCATCGAGGCCGCGCAGGCGGTCGGGCAGGCGGTGCTGCGCCGTCAGGAACAGTACCGGCGTGTCGGAAACGGTAGGGTCGGCGCGCAGTCGCCGGCAGACCTCCAGGCCATCTATGCCGGGCATCGCCATGTCCAGGACCACCAGATCGGGCAGCAGTTGGCGCGTGATCGTCAGGGCCTCAATCCCCGTGTTGGCCGTCACTACTTCGTAGCCATTACGGACCAGGCTGCGGCTGAGGGTGCCGCGCACGTCCGTGTCATGGTCCGCCACCAAAATCGTCGCCACAACAACCTCACTTCAGCGCCGTCTTCAGGGGGAGGCGCACACCAATGGTGGTTCCGATGCCGGGCCGGCTGGCCATCATGACCTGCCCACCGGCGCGTGTCAGGCTATCCCAGGCCAGGAACAGCGAGCCGCGCGTGTCAGGCGCGAAGGGCTGGACTGGCCGCCGCCGCCGGACCGTCACCGGCCCATTGTCGGCGATCGTGATGAGGATAGCGTCCTGGCGAAGCTGGCTCGCGATGCGCACTTCGCCCGACTCCTCGCGGGGAATAGCCTGCCACGCATTGACCAGCAAATGGACCCATGCTTCGGTCAAAGCTGCGGCGTTGGCGTGAACTGGCGGCAGGTTAGGCGCCAGCCGTGCCGTGAGACGGACCCCAGCCCCCTCAAGCTGGCTTGCTACCAAGCCCAGGGCCGCCTCGATAGTCGCATTCACATCGGCGCTCTCGGCCGCGCCGTCACTGTGGCTGAATTGCACCACGGACTGCACGGCGGTGCGGATTCGTTGGCCGGCGCGCTCGATGGCGCTCAGGCTGGCCTGCACGCCTGGGTCAAAAGGCTCGGTTTGCAGGAGTTGCGCCTCGCCGATGATGGTGGTGAGTGGATTATTGATGCGGTGCGCTACGCCTGCCACGGCATTGCCCGTCGCGACGTGTCGGCCCATTGCAGTGAGCCATTCTTGCAACTGCGCCGAGCGCTGGCGCTCGGCGCGCAACCCTGCCGTCAGGCACGCCACCTCAGACAGAAGGTCTAGCAGGCCGAGCTGCCAGGGCAGCGAGCCGCTGCCGATAGCGACGGTCGCGCCGCTGCCGGCCGTCATGCCCTGAAACGTTGCCGCCCACACCGTCTCCCCGCCGCGCGTCTCGCGCAGTGGCTCGTGGCGGTCCAGCGCCTCGGTGGCGACGAGGGCTAGAGGTGCGCGCGCTGACGGTGGCCCGGCGAAGGCGACCCAGGTCAACTCCGAACGGGCTACCTCGCGCCCAACAACCCCGACGGCGCGGGCTGCCCCCAGGGCTACTACCCGCTCAGTCGCGGCTTGCAAGCCGTCGTCGTGCTGCGGCTGACTCATCAACAGTCCCCCCGCTCTCCCTCATGCAGTGTAACGAGAAGAAATGTGAAGATGTTATGCGCCGCGGCGAGTCGTAGGGAAAGCGTCAGATAGATGGCGCTGGTTGCCCAATCGCGGGGGTGGCTCTATAATGGAGCAGCCTATCAACCTCTAATCGCCCACGCGGAAGGACCGCCATGTCTACCTCATTCCTGCATAGCGAGATTCACGACCAGCCCGCTGTCCTGGCGCATCTGTTGGAGCAAGAGGCGGCGAACGTGCGCCACCTGGCGGAAGCGGTGCGCACCCACAACCCCAAATACGTGCTGATTGCCGCGCGTGGGACATCAGACAATGCCGGCGTCTACGGCAAGTACCTGTTTGGATCGCTGGTGGGCTTGCCGGTCGCCCTGGCTACCCCATCGCTGTACACCCTGTACAATCAACCGCCCCGCGTCGACGGCGCGCTGGTGATTGGCATCTCGCAGTCGGGCCAGTCGCCGGACATCGTGGCCGTCCTCGATCACGCACGGGAAGCGGGCGCTCCGACGGTCGCAATCACGAACGACCCTCAGTCGCGGCTGGCCCTCGCCGCCGACCACGTGATTCAATTGCACGCGGGGGCCGAGCGTAGCGTTGCCGCGACGAAAACCTATACGGCCCAACTGATGGTGTTGGCGATGCTGGCAGCATACGTGGCCGACAGCGCCGAGCATATCGACGCGCTGCAGCGCGTGCCTGAGGCCGTGGCGCGCACGCTCAGCCTGCACGACTACGTGGCGACCATTGCCGAGCGGTATCGGTACATGGAGAAGTGCGTGGTCATTGGGCGGGGCTACAACTATGCCACGGCCTTCGAGCTGGCCCTCAAGCTCAAGGAACTGACCTACGTCCTGGCCGAGCCGTACTCGTCGGCCGACTTTCGCCATGGGCCGCTGGCCCTGGTAGAGGATGGCTTTCCGGTGCTGGTCATGGCTCCCAAGAGCCAGGTCTACGCGGAGGTGGTGGACTTGCTGAAGGGGCTGGGCGTGCGCGGGGCGGAGCGGCTGGTGATCAGCGACGGCGAGGAGGCGCTGGCCGAGGCGCGCACGCCCATCGCGCTGCCTGTCAGCCTGCCAGAGTGGCTGTCGCCCTTCACGGCTATTATTCCCGGCCAACTGCTGGCGATGTCGTTGACTCTGGCGAAGGGCTATGAGCCGGATCACCCGCGCGGCCTGCGCAAGGTGACGGAGACACGCTGACAGATAGGCGCGGCCCCGTGGCGTTCACATACCACGGGGCCGGCAGTCTATCGGCGGGGGCTTGACGCGGGCTACAGCTCGGCGCCGACCTTCTTGGTGAAGGAGCGGCGGGAGGTGATGATCGGCTCGCCCGTAGCGGGGTCGGGCGCGAGTGGCGTCCCGTACTTCTCGCGTAGCACTTGCGAGGCGGGCTTGGCCTTGGCGACCACTTCAGGGGCGTAGGGATCCCAGTCCAGGACGGGCGCTGACTGGCGGGCCGCCTGGGCGGCTTCCTCCAGGGCGCGCTTGCCCTCGAAGCCGAGGGCGTCGATGATGGGGTTGCGCACGTCCTTGACGAAGATGCGCGCGCTGTTGATGCCCAGGCGCAGAATGGCCTCGGCGACATCACTCCAGCCGGGGATGATGTCGGTGGCCGGCATTTGGAACTCCTTGAAGACGAGGAGAATGTCATCCATCGTGCGCTCAGGGTAATACTTGAGGTACAACTGCACGCCGCGTAGGAAGAAGGCGTGGTGGGCGACTTCGTCGACGCCGATGTAGTGGGCGGTCTTGACCAGGGCCGGGTCGCCCTCGGTCTCGGCGAGCTTCATGGCGTTCTTGTAGTTGATGTACGTCATGCGCTCCTGAATCATCTGGTAGATGATCATCTGGGAGGGCGTCTCGAAGTTCCGCTCTAGCTCGACCTCCATAAGCATTTCCTGGTAGTCGCGCATCTGCTTTTGGGTGCGCTTGCCGGCCGACAGCAGCCAGGTTTCCCAGCCTAGCGAGTGCTTGCTTTCCTCATAGCCCCACACCGCCTGCATCCAGGTGCGGCCGCGACTGCGGCGCACCAGTTCCAGGACACGCATGATGTAGTCGGGCAGGTAGAACTCCACCGCGAAGAAGCCCTCAATGACTTTGGTGAGGTCTTCGCTGACGGTGGGATTGGCCAGCTTCCAGGGGATGTCGGCGTGCAGCTTCCAGCGTCGCGTCTCTTCCGCCTTGCGGAAGTAGGCGGTGTAGTTCTCAAACATCGCGTCTTCAATGGCTTTGTCGCGGGCCTCGCGGCTCAGCAGCATGCGTAGCTTCTCCTTAGGTTCAGCGTTCAACAGGCGACGATGTACAGTAACGACGTTGGGATATACAACACCGGGGCGAGTCAAAAGTTGCGCCGATGCACACTAAAGATACGTCTGCGCCATAAATTGCCTTCGGCAACATATGGACTGAGATCGACCATCAGGCTGACAACGCTGCAAAGGAGGCATGCATGCGGAGATGGTCCGCTGAACAGGCCAACACGTGGTACGCGCGACAGCCCTGGCTGGTAGGGTGCAACTATATCCCCAGCACAGCCATCAATCAGCTAGAGATGTGGCAGGCCGACACCTTCGACCCTGACGCCATCGACCGCGAGTTGGGTTGGGCTGCAGGCCTCGGGTTCAATACGCTGCGCGTTTATCTGCATGACTTGGCCTGGGTCGATGATGCGGCTGGGTTCAAGGCGCGCATCGCCCGCTACCTGGACATCGCCGCCAGCCACGAGTTGCGCACCATGTTTGTCTTCTTCGATGACTGTTGGAATAGTGACCCGTTTACGGGCCTCCAGCCGCAGTCCAGACCGGGTGTTCACAATTCGGGCTGGTGGCAGTCGCCCGGCGCCAGGGTCGTCCTCGACCCGGCCCAGTGGCCGCGACTGGAGGCCTACGTGGTCGATGTCGTGGCCCACTTCGCTAACGATGCGCGCATCCTGATGTGGGATGTGTACAACGAGCCGGGCAATCAGCAGCTGGGCGCAAAGTCGCTACCGCTGCTACGGCAGGCATTCGCCTGGGCACGAGCGGCGCGGCCCGGTCAGCCATTGACGGCGGGCGTGTGGCATGACCATCCCGAATTGAACGCCGCGCAGCTGGCCGCATCGGACATTATTACGTTCCACAACTACAACGACGCGACTTCCCTGAGGCGGCAGATAGTCGACCTGCGCGCCTACGACCGACCGTTGATCTGCACTGAGTACATGGCTCGCCCGCGCGGCAGCGAGTTCGCCACCCATCTGCCCATCTTCAAGGCTGAGGGCGTGGGTTGCCTCAACTGGGGCCTGGTCAGTGGGAAGACGCAGACGCGATATCCGTGGGGGTGGTCGGATGCCGAAGCGGAGCCGGAGATGTGGTTCCACGATATCTTTCATGCGGACGGACGCCCCTACCGCCGCGATGAGGTCGCCACAATTCGCCATATCGTCCGCGGCGACTCGCCAGGCATCGGAACCGCGACGACCGAGACCGTCGCCTAGCCTGGGCGCGCCACGCACCGACGCCGCCGTGGGCTACGTAGCCCATGGCGGCGTCGTTCTCGCCAGACCTCGTGACGTTATTCCTTGACGAGCAGTTGCTCGATCTTGGCCGCCTTCTTCTGGTCATCCAGCCACGTGCTCAGTTTCTCTTCGCGAGCCTGTTGCATCTGCTCGTCGGGTAGCGGGCGGTTGGGGTCCTTCTCAAGTACCTCGATGACGTGATAGCCGAACTGGCTCTTGACTGGCGCGCTGAGGGTCTTCAGCGCCAGGGCGAACGCCGCGTCCTCGAAGCTCGCGACCGTCTGGCCCCTGGCGATCCAGCCGAGATCGCCGCCGTTGGTCTTGCCGCCGGGGTCCTGGGAAAGCTCCTTGGCGACCGCGCCGAAGTCTTCGCCAGCCTTGATGCGGTCGATGACTTTCTTGGCCTCGTCCTCGGTTTGCACCAGGATGTGGCGCGCGTGAACCTGCTCGCCCGTCGCCTTCATGTCTTTGGTCAGCGCGTCGGCCAGCTTCGCCGCCAGCAGACGGTCGCGGATGAGTGTCAGCAGGTCATCGCGCGTCATGCCCTGGGTGGCCAGCGCGGCCTGCAACTTGTCCTCACCGCCTTGCTGCACGACGATGCGATCCATTTCCGCCTTGACATCGCCGTCAGTGACGGTGATGTTCTGGGCCTTGGCCCCCTGCCGTACCAACTCCTGGGCAATCAAGGTATCCAGAATCTCATCGTAGATCTGCGAGAGCTGAACCTTGCCGGCGGCGGAGTTCGGATCGAGACCTTCCGCGACGAAGGAGTCGCGGACCTGGGTGGCGGTGCGTTCGTACTCGCTGAGCTTGATCGCCACACCATTGACAGTCGCGACGGCCGTGCCATCGCCCTTTACCTTGAAGGTGACAGGGGCGAGAGTAGGCTTCGGCGGAACGGGCAACTGCACGCCGGAGGCGGTGGTAGGAGCCGCCGCGGCGGGGGCTGTGGTGGCCGCCGCCGCGACAGCCGTGGGCGCGGCGGTGGCGGCAGGGGCGGGGGTCTGGGCCGTCTGGCAGCCGGCCAGGACGACAAGACCAAGCAAAGCGAACAATGGAATCCAGTATTTCACGTCTTTCCTCCCCAAAGAAACGCGGGCCTGCCGCAGCCGGCACGCCCGGTCAACGTCTACTACCGCGCCAATTCTAGGTCACGTTGGGTGAAACGCCAAATCCGCACCGCGCCGGGCTTGACATACAATGAGGGGCGTGGTACACCCCCGCTATCTGTCAACCTGGGAGCCTGTATGCCACCCCGCCCTACGGCCCGCTTGACGTGGGCCAGCCGCCACGATGCGCCGCCGGTCATGCCGCCCCCGCGCCTGGAAACTGTGGAGATTCTCCACGGCGGTGAGACGCCTGGGCGGAATCGCCTCATTCGCGGCGACAATCTGGCGGCGATGGGCGCGCTGCTGAGGGACGGCCTGGGTGGCCAGGTTGATCTGGTGTACTTCGATCCACCCTTCGTCAGCCGCGCCGAGTACGCTCAGCCCGTGGTCCTGCCGGATGGGCGAGCGATCCGACGCCCCGTGTTCAGTGACACGTGGGCCAGTCTCGATGCCTGGCTGGACATGCTTTACCCGCGCCTGCGCCTGGTGCACGCCCTGCTGGCCGACCACGGCAGCCTGTACGTCCACCTGGATTGGCGGGCCGTGCACTATGCCCGTGTCCTGCTGGATGAGGTCTTTGGCGCCGACGCCTTCCGCAATGAGATTGTCTGGAAGCGCGCCGCGCTGTTGGGGCGCAAGGCGGCCAGCGGCCAGTATGGGCGGGTGACCGATAGCCTGCTGTTCTACACCAGGAGCGATCGCTTCACGTTCAACCACCTGACCGTCGAGCGGCCCGTGCCGCGCAGCGAGGCGCGCTGGGACGAAGCGCGCGGCCGCTGGTTCCGCACCGCCCCGCCAGGGGACTATACGCCGGCCAGCCTGGCCGCGCTCGAGAACGAGGGCCGCATCCATCGCACGCGGTCGGGGCGCCGGCGGGTCAAGTATTTCCTCGACGAGACGCCCGACGGTCGGCTGGTGGACCACGCGCGGCTGGACAATCTGTGGCTCGATATCCCCGATATGATGCATCTGCCCGTCGCCGAGCGCACGGGCTACCCGACTCAGAAGCCGCTGGCCCTGCTTCAGCGTATCGTGGCGGTCTCGTCCAACCCTGGCGATCTCGTTCTCGATCCCTTCGCCGGGGCAGGCACGACGCTCCTGGCGGCGGCCGGCCTGGGGCGGCGCTGGCTGGGCGTGGAGGCGTCCCATGCCGGCGTCGCCGTCACGCGCGCCCGCCTGCTGGGGGCCGAGGCGCGCTCGTTCACCGTTGCCCGCGTCGGTGGGGCGGGCGAGGCCGCCGCCGCCGACGCCGATGACCCTGGGTTCCGCCTGTCGGAGCAGGGCATCGACCTGGTGGCTGGTGGCGAGGAGGTGGAGTATTGGGCGGTGGACTGGGCCTATGACGGCGAGTTCCGCTCGGCGTGGCAGGGTTGGCGTGGCTATGGGGCGAAAGGCCGCCCGCTGCCCACGCACGCTTCCGCGCCCGCGGAGGGCATCGCCGGGCCGGTCATCGTGCGCTGGGAGCGGCTCGACGGGCAGCAAGGCATGCTCGAAGTAACAGCCGTGCCCCCCCCATGACCTGCGATGGTCATCCCCTCGCGCTACCTGGTCAATCCCGCCGTTCCGTCGCCGCTGTCCAGCCACATCCTCTCATCGGGCGTCAACGCCAGGTCCAGCGCGGCGGCGTTGACGGCGAACTCGTCGCCGGTGTTGGCCCCCACCAGGGCGAACACGTTCAGCGGCTGGGTCAGCACGTAGGCCAGGGCCAATTGCGGCAGGCTGATGCCCTTCGCCTCGGCCATCGCGATGGCTCGCTCCAGCCGCTGCAAGTTCTCCTCGGTGGCGTAGGAGGTCACGGCCAGGCGATCCAGATAGCTGTCGAAGCTGTCCAGGTTGTCGCGGCGCACCCGGCCCGACAGGAAGCCGCCGGCCAGGCTCGACCACGTCAGCAGCGGCATCCCACTGGCGGCATACCATGCTCGCGCCTCGGCGCCGCGCGGCCCGCCGATGCTCACGCAGTTGGGCCACGGCTCCCTGGCCTGCTCGACGAGGCTCAACTGGGGGCTGCTGGCGGCGAAGCCAACCAGTCCGTGGTCGGCGGCGTACTGATTGGCCGCCTGGATGCGGTCGTGGGTCCAGTTCGACGCTCCGAAGGCGCGAATCTTGCCCGCCTGCCGATGCTCGTTCAGCGTCTCGATGATTGGCCCGACCGGCACAGCCGGGTCGTCGCGATGCAGGAGATACAGGTCGATCGCGTCGAACTGGAAGCGCGCCAGCGAGTCGTGTAGATCGGCGGTGATATCGAAGGGCGTGACACGCCGGCGATCCTGGTTGTGGTGCGCGCCCTTGGCGACGATGACCACCTGGTCGCGCACGCCTCGTTCGCGCACCCAGCGTCCCACGGTGCGCTCGTTGTCGCCCTGGCCGTAGACGTGGGCCGTGTCGAAGGTTGTGCCGCCCTGGGCCAGCACGGCGTCGAGCAGCGCGAAGCTGCCCTCGACGTCCTTCGACGTGACCATGACCGTGCCCTGAATCAGCCTCGCCACCGGCTTGTCGAGACCGGGGATAGCGCCGTAGCGCATGGCCGCCTACTTGCGTCCGTGGGCCAGCCCGTGGCCCACCATGTAGGTGTAGCTGTCACCCACCGCCTGGAGCATGTCGGTAGCGCACTGGTCCAGCTCGACGATGAGCCACTCAGCATGAGGGACTGTCGCCGCAACCACGGCTGGAATGTCCATCTTGCCCGCGCCGACGGCCACATGCGGCTCGCCCAGCGCCGTGGGGCCGTCCTTGATATGGACAAGGGGGACGCGGGGGCCAAGCTCCTTGAGCACGGGGATGGGATCGACGCCTGCCGTTTGCGCCCAGTAGGTGTCGATCTCGAAGAAGATGGTCGGGTTGAGGCGCGGGCGTAGCAGGTCGAAGGCCAGCTTGCCTTCCACCTGCCCGAACTCCCACCAGTGGGTGTGGATGCCCAGGCTCAGACCGTGGGCAGCGGCGACGGCGGCGGCCTCATTGAACATGTCGGCGGCGATGGCGATGCCGTCCTCGCTGCTGTACAGGTTGCGGTCGATGCCGCCGTTGACGAGGCGCGTAGCGCCCACGCCCAGCGCGGCGTCGATAAACTCGTTCTGTCGCTCGCCGATGGGCAGCGGCGAGTGGGCGGCGGCCACCTGGAGGCCGAGGCCCTGGAAGAGGCGCGCGGCGGCCTGAGGCGTGGTGCCGGGGAAGCCCGCCGTCTCCACCCCGGCATAGCCCATATCGGCGATCTGGCGAACCACACCGTCAAAGTCGCGGGCCAGCGCCTCGCGCACCGAGTACAATTGAACAGCCAGGGGAGCAGTCATGGGGCAAGTCCTTTCCATTCGCAGATCTGATAGGGGCAGGCTCGCCTGCCCTTTGGGTGGCTTCTATGCCAGCCGTGCGCCATCGAGGCCAGGATAGCACACCTTGCCGCGCGCACCAACTCGGCCGCCACACTTGACACTCGTCACGGTGCGGTTATCATGTGCTGCGGAACCAACAGCGGAAAGACAGAGCAGGAGGACGCCCCGATGCGCGAGATGCACAAGAAGGAACGTGTCGACGCTGCCGTGCGTGGCGAGGGGGTGGATCGCCCCCCCGTCGCCCTGTGGCGACATTTCTACGACAGCGAGGAGACGGCGGTTGGCCTGGCCGAGGCGATGGTACGCTGGCAGACGGAGTACGATTGGGACTGGCTGAAGATCAACCCGCGCGCTTCGTACCACGTCGAGGGCTGGGGGGTGACGCTGCGCTTCAGCGGCCAGCCGCTGGACAGGCCGGTCGTCCTCAGCTACCCGCTGCAGAGCGCCGCCGATCTGGGTCGCCTGCAACCCCTCCCTCTCGACGGTGGTCCGCTGGCCGAACAACTCCAGGCCATCAGCCTGATCCGCGACGGTATCGGGCCATCGGTCTATGCCATCGAGACGGTGTTCAGCCCGCTGTCCATCCTGGGCGACATGATCGACGGCCACGACGCCCTGCGCGCCCTGCTGGTCAGCAGCCCACAGGCCGTCCACGACGCGCTCGCCGTCATCACCGAGACATTCCGGGGCTTCTCCCGCGCCTGTATGGCGGCCGGGGCGGATGGCCTATTCTTCGCCACTACCCATTGGGCCAGCTTCGACCTGCTCACCGCTGACCAATACGCCGAGTTTGGTCGCCCCTACGACTTGCAGGTCCTGGAAGCTGTGCAGGCTGCGCCCTTCAACGTGCTGCACGTCTGCAAGAACCACAACATGCTGGAGTCCCTGGTCGACTACCCGGTGCATGCCATCAATTGGGCGGTCGGCTCACCCGGCAATGCGACCCTTGCTGCCGCCCGCGCCTATACGAGCAAGTGTCTGGTGGGCGGCCTGCGCAACGAGACGCTGCGCGAGGGCCGGCCGGAGGATGTGGCCGCCGAGGCTGCCGCCGCCTACAGCGTCACCCACGGCCGGGCCTGGATGTTCGGCCCGGCCTGCTCGGTTCCCGTGGCCGCGCCCGACGCCAACGTCCGCGCCGCACGCGCCGCTGTGGAGAGGATGCCCGCTTAGCCCCACCACCACGACCGGGGCCGCCCCCGTAGCCGCAGCCAGATGCCGAGCATGACGAACGCCACTCCTCCCACGACCGCGTAGAGCAATGGCTCGCGGAAGAGCGGCGGCAGGGGAATATCGCGCCCAGCCACCCGTAGTGGCTCTGGTGGCGGCATGGCGGCCCCATCCGCGCGAAAGTTGACGTCGACGTAGGCCGCGATGCGTTCCAGGGTGCCGGGACTGGCGTTGGCCGGCGTGACGGCTGCCAGAGCCAGACCATCTTCCGGGAACACATTCTCGCGGCGGTCGGCCGTGAACAGCGCCGTGGTCAGGCGCAGGCTGGTGGGTGGCGTTGCGCCCAGGGCCGCCCAGCGCACCCGCATCTCTACGGCCTTACGCTGGTGCGACAGGATGGCGATATCGTCAGCGGCGGCGACGTCCGCCAGGTTCGGGTCGAGTACCGCGGGCGACAGGCGGCCGGTGGCGAAGGATGTGCGAATCAGCCGCTCCCAGTTGGCGGGGCCGGCCGCCAGCCGCGACCGGGTCAGGCCGGCGAACACCGACTGGCCGCTATCCTGGCGGTGGTCGGTGTCCACGGCGATCTGCACCAGAGGCGCGCCCTCACCTCGCGCCGCCTTGATGTCGGCGAGGCGCACCAGGAAGTACACATAGGTTTCGTCGGCTGTGACGCGGAACTCTTGCAGCGGCGCGGCCGCGTCCGTGGCCTGCCAGATCCATTCCCCGCTCACGGGGTCGTAGCCACCGCCGGGGAGCGGCGCGCCGGTCCAGTCGGCCGGGTCGCCGTCGACGGCGACGCCATGCGCTGCGACCAGGGCCGCCGACGCCAGCGCGGCGCTGAGCACGATCATCCACGCGACGAAACGCCGCAGCACACCCTCGCCCCTCAAGCCTGTCATCATAGCGCTATGTTACTCGCCTACGCATTCCATGTCGGTAGCCCCTCTCACTCGAAGACGGCCTCCTGGATGGACGTGACGTAGGGGAGGGCCGTCAGCTGACTGAGGACCTGCCTGTGATTGGGCTGGTGGGTCTCGCCGATGACGAGAATCTGGTCCTTCGTGCAGCCAACACGACCCGGCGAGCTGGGCATGAGGCGCGCCGTGGGGTCGATGCTCTTGACCTCGGCCTGCGCCTCTGGCGTGTTGGGAATACAGTATTCATAGGCCAGCGAACGCTTGCCGCTCGGCGGGCCAACCAGCCCGTCGGCGTCCAGCTTCGCCATGTCGAACTTTATCTTGGCCGACTGCCCGGTCGAGGGGACGCGGCAGCCCGCGGCGGCGAGGGCCAGGAGCACGAGGCCGAGGGTCAGCAGCATCAGCCGAGGCACGCTATCCTCCAGACGGGATGGGCTAAAATACGCCGGGGCCGAGCAGCCCCAACTGCGAACGCAGACGATTGACGTCGTAGGCGGGCTGGCCGATGGCGCGCCGATTTGCCTCCGCCCGCTCCAGTACCTCCAGCCACAGTTCGACGCGCTCGCGTCCCACCTCGTCGGCCATCAACTGACGCGGCGAGCGGTGGCCCCACTCCGAGATGGGGCGGTCGAGGTACTGACCATAGTGGGAGTCGAGGGTTCCGACGATGAGGCCGCTATGCATCTGGCGCACGATGCCCTCGGCCACGCGCACGTCGTCGTCTACACTCGGCAGCGCCACGTCCGACTCTTCGGGGGTGGGTAGGAAGTCGGCGTCCTCCATCAGGAAGGCATTGAACACCTGCCCCTCGGCGCGCAGGAACTGCGGCCAGGTCGCGCCGGGGTGGCCCGCCTGGTAGGCGGCGAAGCGCGGCCTCAGCCACTCGACCAGCCGCTCGGCCACCTCTATCGGCATCGGCAGCACCAGGTCGTTGATGTAGTAGGCGGGCGTCTCCATCGCCAGGCGGCCAACGAGGGCGATCTGCGGGTTCACCAGCGGCGGCGGCAACTGACCGCGCTCCAGGCGTACCTCCCTGCCCTGAACCATGTCCTCCAGGGTGATGCCACGCGCGTCGCTACCCGTGGCGCGATAGACGCTGACGTGGCTCTGCTGGGCGTGCTTGATGACGGCGCGCTCCTCACCCGACAGGCGGCTGCCACGCTCGGCGAGGAAGCGGTCGACGATGTGGTCACCCTCGGCGGTGCGGTAGTCGAAGAGGAAGAAGTCGAGGGCGCGCCGGCGGTGGATAGGCTGCACCTGCTCGATCTGCTCGGCCTGGAGTCGCCCATCCCAGAACAAGGCCATCGCCTCGGCCACGTCCGGCAGGAACCGAGTCCCCTGAACGAAGGCGCCCAGCTTCTCAAGGGCGGACTTGCGCGCGGTGTGCTCGCGGAGCGCGCCCGCCTCGGCCGCCTCCGCCTGGCGCATGTGGCAATTCTTGTACTTCTTGCCGCTCCCGCACGGGCACGGGTCATTGCGCCCGACGCGGGGGAATGTGCGATTGGCTTCCATGCCTGATTCTCCAAATCTGACCCCCTCTCCCCCCCATCCCCCCGTCTACGGGGGGAGTCACGAGGCGGGCGAGGGAGCCGAAGTTGCCATACCTGGGCAATCTCGTCATCCGTCAGGTCGGTGTCGAGGCAATACCCCAGCAGACGGGCGCAGTCGGCGCAGAAGGTGTGGCTGTCGCTGGTGGTGATGCGGTCCAGGGGCGGCCAGGCGCTGGTCGTCGCGCCTGCCTTCGGCGCGAGAACCAGAATCGAGTCGTGCTTGAGGGCATTCAACTGCCGAATGTGGACCGAGATGGGATTCTCCGAGTGGACCGTGTACGTCGTCACCAGCCGGAAATCGGCATGCTTCAGGGCCAGGGTGAGGTGAATCCAGGCGTCGGGCCGCCAGTGATGGAAGGTGAATATCAGCCGGCCGTTCGGTCGCTTGAGAACCCGGTAGGCTTCTCGCCAGATCGCGCCCAGCACGGCCTGGTACTTGGCCCCGGCCTTGTCTGTCTCGGCCACCGCGCTAGCGCTGACGTCGTAGTCCCAGCGCGCCGCGTCAGGCAGGAACCAGCGCAGCCAGACACGGAAGAAGTCGGCCAGGTCACTGTACTGCACACTGTCGAAGTAGGGCGGGTCGGTCACGACATGGTCGACCGAGGCACCCGGCAGGGGCAGCCGCGACGAGTCTTGCTGCATGACGAGGAACGAGTTGGGCGTCGCCTGTAACTCATCCAGCGACGCCACGCGCTGCCCGCCGTCCACCTCGCCGCGTAGCGTTACCTTCTGCCATGCCCCGTTGACGTAGCGGCGCTCGATGGGCGCGTCTGCCCAGCGCGCGGCGGCCTCGATGCGGTTGCGATACAGACGGCCCAGCGTGCCCGACGTGTTCCCCGAGAAGACGGGGTTGTTCTCCAACGCCGTGTAGGGGAACGAGTAGGCATGATGGGAGAACACGTGCCGAATCGCGCCGGGCCGCCGCTTGTCGGACCCCTTGTAGCCGCACAACAAGGCGTTGAACTCCAGCGAGGTCGAGACGAGCAGGGCGAGCCATTCGCGATGCGCCGGTTCGACCGCCTGGAGCAGCTCGTGGGCGTGAGCGAGATAGAGCGCCTGACGCGGCGTAAACAGGTCGGCGTAGTTCGCGACCCCGCGCGCCAGCAGATCGCCGGACTTGGGTCCACGCGGCACGCCGAGGGCATCGAAGGGAAGCCAGGGGCGACTGAGGTAGATGGTCTCGGCCGCAGCAAGACGGCTCTTGTCGTCGGTATCGACGGCCTTGAAGAACTGGCCGTGAACCGGGCACTGGCCCGCCACGACAAGCGGGGCGTAGCGCTGCCAATACGGGACGTCCTTCCGCTCGGCAAAGGGCTGACCACAATGGGGACACACCCGCACCGACTTCGCGTAGATGATCGGGTTACCCACGGCGTCGCGCGGCGTCGCGCTGATGTAGACCTCCCCGCTGTCCGAGGCCAGGCGCACGACGCTGCCATCCGTTTCGTCGCGCAGGGCCAGGGAGTCGACCATCACCACCGCTCGGCAAGCGCACGCCTTCTTGACCCCGTACAGCATGAACTGGGTCTCGGCGCGGGCCTGGCAGGCGGGGCACGCTGTCTCAGACAGCGGACCGAGGCGCGCTGCGAGCTGGGCAAAGAACGCTTGGAACACGGCGGCCTTCTCGGCCAGGGGCAGCCGCGTCAGGGAGGCCCGCGCCTGAAGCACGGGGATGGGGTCGATATCGGAGCCGATAACATGCGCGCCCAGGCGAATCGCCTCGTGGACCGTCGTCCCGCCGCCCAGCATCGGGTCGAGGATGACCTTGTGCTCCAGGCCGCCCACGGCGTAGTAGTCGCGGCGGCCTGGATCGTCGGCCAGTTGCTTGAGAATGGCGCGGAAGGTTGTCCCCGACCGGCGCGCCCACCACTTGTGCAGGTAGGTGTTGGGGCGGAACAGGTGCTTGTTGAAGGTCTCGATGCCCGCCAGGGCATTCACGATGTCCACCGGGAACGCGGTGTCGATGCCGACGCCGTCGGGCGCGGGGGCGGCGGTGGCGAGGCCAGCCTCAACGCCGTTGAGGGCCAGTTGCTGCGGTTGGGGGGCGGGCATGCGTGGCGTCCAAAGTGGAGTGACTTACAATAATTGTAGCCTGAGGTCCTTCGCTGTGCTCAGGACGACATGGCTTGTCAGCCAATTATCCCCGTGCGTCCCGTGGGCGTCAAACAACGGCGGGGTGGTCCTCCTACGGACCACCCCGCGCTATCGTTTACGGTGGCGCTGCCTTACTCGGCATCGCGCTCCGCGTCCATTGCCACGTCGTCCTCGTCCTCGTCACCTTGCTCGCGGATGGCGTCGACCAGCTGCGATAGCGCGCCCTCGCGGCGGTCGAAGGCCAGCGCCTGCTTGCCGCCCTCACCTTCCGCCACATCGATGATGACGGTGTCGCCCGGCTTGATCTCGTTGGACAGGACCTTGCGGCTCAGCGGGGCCTCGATCTCGCGGGCAATGACGCGCTTGAGGGGCCGAGCGCCGTACTCAGGGTCGTAGCCTGCCTCGCCCAGCCACTCGCGGGCAGGGTCGGACATTTCCAGGCCGAAGTGCTGCTCGCCCATGCGGCGTGCCAGGTAGCCCACCTGCAAGTCCACGATCTGGCGGATGTGCTCGGGGCCCAGGTTGTGGAAGACGATGATCTCGTCGATGCGGTTGAGTAGCTCAGGCCGGAACCAGCGCTTCAACTCGCCGACCATCTTGTCACGGAACGAGTCGATGCTCGCCACATTGGAGCTGGCCGGGCCGGTGCGGAAGCCGATGGTGCCGCCCTTGCTACTGGCCTGGGCAAACTGAGTGCCGATGTTGGAGGTCATGATGATGACCGTATTGCGGAAGTCCACGGTGTGGCCGTGGCCGTCCGTCAGGCGGCCATCCTCCAGCACCTGCAGCAGCACATTCCAGACCTCCGGGTGCGCCTTTTCGATCTCATCGAAGAGAATCACCTGGTAAGGGCGACGGCGCACCGCCTCCGTCAACTGGCCGCCTTCGTCGTAGCCGACGTAGCCGGGCGGCGAGCCGATGAGGCGCGAGACCGTATGCGACTCGCGGAACTCGCTCATGTCGACGCGGACCATGGCGTCCTCGTCGTCGAACATGAACTCGGCCAGTGCCTTCGCCAATTCCGTCTTGCCAACGCCGGTGCTGCCCAGGAAGATGAAGGAGCCGATAGGCCGCCGCGGGTCCTTGAGACCGGCGCGCGAGCGGCGGATGGCGTCGGATACGGCGTTGATGGCCTCGTCCTGACCGATGACCCGCTCATGCAGGGCCTCTTCCATCTTGAGCAGCTTCTCGCTCTCGGCCTCCATCATCCGCGAGACCGGGATGCCCGTCCACGAGTGGACGATCTCGGCAATGTCCTCCTCGTCGACGACCTCATCCAGGTTGTAGTCCTCGCGCCACTCGACGACAGCCGCCTCATACTGCTTCTCCAACTGGATGCGGTGGCTCTTGACGCGGGCCGCGCGCTCGTAGTCGCGGCTCTGCCAGGCCTCCTCCTCCTCGGCGGCCAGCCGGGCCGCCTCGAGGCGCATCTCGCGGGTTTCCTTGGGCATCGAGTAGATGTCGATGCGCGTCTTGGCGGCGGCCTCGTCGATCAGGTCGATGGCCTTGTCGGGCAGCAGCCGCTCGGTAACGTAGCGGGCCGACAGGCGAACCGCCGACTCAATCGCGCCGTCGGTGATCTTGACGCCGTGGTGCTCCTCGTAGCGCTGGCGCAGGCCACGCAGCATCTCGATGGCCTCGTCCTCGCTTGGCTCATCCACGAACACCGGCGCGAAGCGGCGCTCGAGGGCCGAGTCGGTCTCGAAGTGCATGCGATACTCGTCCAGGGTGGTAGCCCCGATGACGTGTAGCTCGCCGCGCGACAAGGCCGGCTTCATGATGTTGGCGGCGTCGATAGCGCCCTGGGCCGCGCCCGCGCCGACGACGGTATGCAACTCGTCGATGAACAGGACGACCTTGCCATCGGAGTTCTTCACCTCGTCGATGGCCGCCTTCAGGCGCTCTTCGAACTCGCCCCGGAAGCGAGACCCCGCCAGCATGCCTGCCAGGTCCAGCTCGATGAGGCTCTTGCCCTCCAGCGTGCCGGGCACGTCGCCACTGGCGATGAGCTGCGCCAGGCCCTCGGCGATGGCCGTCTTGCCAACACCCGGCTCACCGATGAGCACCGGATTATTCTTGGTGCGCCGCGCCAGAATGCGCATCGTGCGCAGGATTTCATTCTCGCGGCCCACCACCGGGTCCAGCCGACCCTCGCGCGCCAGCAAGGTCAGGTCGCGTCCATACTTCTGCAAGACCTGGCCGCGCCCCTCGGCATTAGCGTCGGTGACCTTCTGGCCCTGGCGCATGTCCTTGATGGTGGCGAAGATGCCTTCCTTAGTGATGCTCGCCTCGGCCAGCAGCCGCGCCGACGGGCCGTTCTGGTCTTCAGCAATGGCCAGCAGAATGTGCTCGGTCGAGATATACTCGTCTTCGAGTTGCTGCGCCTCGCGCTGGGCGTTCACGCCCACGTACTGGAGGCGCGGAGTGACATAGATTTGCTGCGGCGCGGCGCCACCGGCCGGGTAACTGGCCTGGGAGTTGCGCAATGTCTCGTCCAGGCGGCGGCGCATGACCTGGGGGCTGCCGCCCATGCGCTCAATGATCTTCGGCACTGTGCCGTCTTCCTGCTCCAGGAGAGCCAGGAAGAGGTGCTCGGTGTCGAGCTGCGTGTGCCGATAGCGCATCAAGATTTCCTGCGACCGGGCGATGGCGTCCTGCGCCTTCTCGGTAAACTTGTCAAAGCGCATCATGGTGTGTGTCCCTCTTCTTCCGTGTGCTATGATGCACAACTCACTTCCCTAACCTTGAGTGTCTAACTATAAAGGATACACTGTTTAGAACCCCTGTGCCCCCTCATCTTACCTTCGCTGTGACCGTGGCCCATTTGACACGCCGCCCAGGTTATGGTAAAAACTTGCACTAACCCTGGTTGTGGGAGCGTCATGCCCATCATTGAACTGAAGGCCGTCAACAAGTGGTACGGTGATCATCACGTCCTCAAGGACATCGACCTGACGGTAGATGAGGGCGAGGTGGTGGTCATCCTGGGGCCGAGCGGCTCCGGCAAGAGCACGACAATCCGCACCATCAACCGCCTGGAGCCGATTCAGAAGGGCGAGATCTGGGTGGATGGCGTGCCTGTCCACGACCCCAAAGCCCCTATCAACAAGCTGCGCCAGGAAGTGGGCATGGTGTTCCAGCTGTTCAACCTGTTCCCGCACCTCACGGCTCTCGAAAACATCACCCTCGCCCCGACCAAAGTCAAGCACATACCCAGGCGCGAGGCCGAGCAACGGGCGCGCGAGCTGCTGGTGACGGTCGGCATCCCGGAGAAGGCTGACGCCTTCCCGGCCCAACTGTCCGGCGGCCAGCAGCAGCGCGTCGCCATCGCCCGCGCCCTGGCGATGCAGCCCAAGATTATGCTCTTCGACGAGCCGACGTCGGCCCTGGACCCTGAGATGATCAAGGAGGTGCTGGATGTGATGGTCAACCTGGCGGGTAAGGGCATGACGATGGTCGTCGTCACCCACGAGATGGGCTTTGCTCGCAACGTTGCCAATCGCATGGTCTTCATGGATGAGGGGCAGATCGTCGAAGTCGCGACGCCTGCGCAACTGTTCAGCAATCCCCAGCACGAGCGAACCAAGCAGTTCCTCAACAACATATTGAAGCACTAGGCCACCCGTGTCCCGCGCCGTCGGGATCGCCATTCATCCAACCGCCGCGAGGAGCAAGGAGGAGAAACCCCTATGCGCAAGATTGTTCTGATGGTCGTGTTGATGGCCGCCTTCATCGTGGCTGTGACAGGCTGCACCCCTCAGCAGCAGGCCGCCGTCGAGAAGGTCGCGCCTACCGTCGCCGCTGCTGCGCAGGCTGCTGCGCCTACCGTCGCCGCCGCCGCTAAGGCTGCCGCGCCCACCGTCGCCGCCGCCGTCCAGGCTGCTGCGCCCACCGTTGCCGCCGCCGCAGGTGGCGCTGCCAAGTCGGCGGGGGCCGCCCTGCCCAAGGCCGCCGAGGGAACCGCGCTCCGCAAGGTTCAGGATCGCGGTAAGATTATCGTCGGTGTGAAGTATGACGTGCCCACCTTTGGCTTCCTCAACCCGGCCACCAACAAGCTCGAGGGCTTCGACGTGGACCTGGCTAAGGGCATCGCCAAGCACATCTTCGGTAGCGAGGATGCTATCGAGTTCCAGCAGGCGGTGTCGGCTAACCGCATCCCCTTCCTGCAGAATGACACAGTGGACCTCATCGCGTCGACCATGACGGCCAACGCCGACCGCGCCAACCAGATCGACTTCACCCGCACCTACTACGTCGCGGGTCAGGGCCTGCTCGTTCCGGCCAACAGCACGATCACTGGCCTCAAGGACCTGGCGGGCAAGGCGGTATGCAGCGTGACCGGGTCAACGTCGGAGAAGAACATTCGCGAGAAAGCGCCCCAGGCGAACGTTGTTCTGTTCCAGACCTACTCCGAGTGCGTGCAGGCGATGGACGCCGGCCGTGTCGACGCCGTGACGACCGACGACAACATCTTGCTCGGCTTCGTGAAGCAGTCGCCGAACAAGTACAAGGTCCCCGACGAGCGCTTCACCGTCGAGCCGTATGCGATGGGCGTCAAGAAGGGCAACAAGGAGCTGCTCGAGGCCGTCAACGCCGCGTTGGAGGGAATGATCAAGGATGGTACGTGGGCGACCTTGTACGCCAAGAATCTGCCGGGCATCAAGGTCCCCAATCCACCGCCCGCCGACTGGCGCGAGGTGAAGTAGGCGCGCCACCATCGCGCCACCAGCTAGCTGAGCAGGCCCGAAGGGTTACCGCAACCCTTCGGGTCTCGTTGGGTAAGGAGACCGGATGGACACGGTGATTGCGCTGGAACTGATGGCCGGTCTGCGGATGACCCTCTACCTGTCCGTGGTATCGGGTATCTTGAGCCTGATTTTCGGAACGCTGCTTGGCATTCTGCGCGTGTCGCCCTGGCTGCCCTTGCGCGCCCTGGCCGAGGGGTACATTGAGTTCTTCCGCAACATCCCGCTGCTGATCGTCATGTTCTTCGTCTTCGCCGGCCTGCCCTTTGCTGGCATCCGCCTCGACCCGGTCGGCGTGGACTATAGCAACAGCGCCATCGTGGCGCTGACGGCCTACACCTCGGCCTACGTGGGTGAGGTGGTGCGGGCCGGCATCGAGGCGATCAGCCAGGGGCAGGTAGAGGCGGGCCGCTCCCTCGGCATGTCCTACGTGCAGCTGCTGGCCTACGTGTTGCTACCACAGACGTTCCGCATGATCGTCCCGCCCCTCGGCAACCTGTTCATCGCCCTGACCAAGAATACCTCCATCGCCAGCGCCATCGCCGTCCAGGAATTGATGTACAAGACACAACTCATTGAGAGCCGCACCTTCAACGGTGACATCTACTTCGTGACCGGTCTCATCTACCTGGTGCTGACCGTCCCGCTGGCCGCGTTGGTCAACGCCGTCGAGCGCAAGCTCGTGATTCAGAACTGAGGGCCAGGCATGACCCCTCGCCCATCCACCCCGCGCCCTGAGTGGCGGCTACCTGGCCGCTCGATCAATTGGGAACCCTGGCTCGCGCCGGTCGGCGTCACTTTGCTCCTGCTGATGTTGCCCTTCGTGTTCGGTCTCGGTCGCGAAGGGGGCATGGAGCTTGCCAATTTCGAGCCTCTGTTTCGACCCTCCACCCTTCAGTTCCTGGCCTTCGGGCTGGTGTGGACGGTGAGCGTGGCGCTGGTCGCCATCCTGGTCAGCCTGCCGCTGGCGACGCTGTTCGCGCTGGGTCGCCTGTCGACGCGGTCGGTCATCCGCTGGCCGTCCATCGCCTATATTGAAGGCATCCGCTCGCTGCCGGTGCTGTTGCTTATCTTCTACATGTTCTTCAGGCTAGGCTCGGGGCAGGTGCCCTTTATTTCAAAGGATGCGCTGGCGGTCATCATCGCCCTGACCCTGTACACCGCCGCCGTCAATGCCGAGGTGATTCGCGCCGGCATCGTCTCGTTGCCAAAGGGCCAGTTTGAGGCGGCTCAGGCGCTGGGCATGAACTATCCACACCTGATGCGCTATGTGATTCTGCCCCAGACCTTTCGGCGCGTCCTGCCGACCCTCATCGCCCAGTTCACGACCGTGGTCAAGGATACGTCCCTGGGTGCGATTATCGGCACGGTCGAGCTGGCCCAGCGTGGGCGTATCGTCTTCCAGGGGTTCCGCAACCCGCTGGAGACCTACTTTGTCATCGCTATCATGTACTTTGTCGTCAATTTCATCCTGGGGCGCATCAGCCTGCGCATCCAACGACGGCGCAAGACGACACCCCTGCCGAGCGAGGTGCAAGAGAAGCTGCTTGCCGAGCAGATGGGGTAGCAGAACGGAGCGCGGCGGGGATGACCCGCCGCGCTCCGCTAGCTGCCGCGCCCGGCCTTCGGGCGCGGGCTGACTCGGTCCGCACCCCAGCAAGCCTATGCCTCGCCTGCCTCGCCCGACTCAGTGGACCGGGCGGCCTCCTCCGCCACCGTCGCCTCGATCAAGGCGCGGTTGATGGGAACCTTGCAGTTGGGACAGGGGTAGGCGCGCTGACTCGCGCTCAACTGGGCGGGCACGTTGACGCGCTTGCCGCACTGAGGGCACACGACATGAATGTGCTTGACACCCGAGGTGGGCTTCGGGCTGGTCTTGCGCTTGACTGGGTTGGCCATACAGATGCGCTCCTTATTTCTTTGCCGAGAATAGACCTGCCAGATTGTTGAAGCGTGGCGCCACGGGCGGCGCGAGAGCTGGGCGCAACATGTCAGCCAACGCTATCCAGCCATCGTCGCGTCGCCTCTGGCGAGGCGAGGCGCACCACGCGGAGGTGGCGGTGCTCGGGACGGGCGAGTTCGACAGGGTACTCGCGGCGGTGCTTGGGGTGGGTCTGCCAGGCCCACAGGAACAGCGAGTCGCGGCTGGCGAGGTGCGTCGCGAGATTCTCGCGGTTGCCGTTCCAGAGCGGCTCGCGACGGAAGGCGCGGCCGAAGGTGCGGCGTACCAGGCGCGCCATGACCACGGGTAGCGGGTAGTCGAGCCACACCAGGGTATCGGCCCGCGTCCATACGATGTCACGCACGGCGCGGTAGTTGCCGTCTACCACCCAGCCGTGACCAGCCAGCGCCGCGTCTAGCTTCGCCCGTAGCTCCTCTTTGGGGACTGCCGTCCAGTTCGGCCCCCAGTGCAGCGCGTCCATCTCGACGTGGGGCACGCCTAGCCGCTCAGCGAGGGCGCGGGCCAGCGTCGTCTTGCCCGACCCCGTGGTGCCGACGATTGTGACGCGGCGCATCGGCTCACAGCGCGGCCATCATCTGCCGCACCGCCTCCAACTCGTCCTCGTTGATGGTGTGCCCCATGCCCGGATACAGCCGCGCTTCCACCGCGCCCCCCAGGCGGCGTAGCACGTCGGCGCTGTCGATGACCCGCTCCTTTGGAATGTGGAAGTCCACATCGCTACAGCCCAGAAAGACCGGCGTACCGTCGAGCGAGCCGAAGTAGTCGCGGGGCGCGTCATCGGGGCCGATGAGACCACCGCTGAGGCCCACCAGCCCGCCGTAGCGCCGGGCATGGCGGGCGGCGTACTCCAGCGCCAGGCACGCGCCCTGGGAGAAGCCCAGCAGCATGACCCGCTGCGGCGGCAGCCCGGCCGCCTCGACGTGGGCCAGGACAGCGCCTAGCCGCGCCAGCGCCGACGACAGGTACGGCTCGTTCTGGGCGGTGGGCACGAGGAACGAGTAGGGGTACCACGTACTGCCCGCCGCCTGGGGCGCGAGATAGGCAAAGTCGGGGCGATTCAGCTCCGGCGCGAGCGTTAGGATATCGTCGGCCGATGCGCCACGCCCGTGGACGAGAATCATGGCCGCGTCGGCCTGGCCCAGGGCCGTGCCCGCCGTCAGCACGACGGCGTTGCGGTGGGGGTCGCGGGCCATAGAGACGGTCATAGTTGCTCCTCGATGACGGATAGCAGCGGCCCACGCTCGCCTGCGATGCCTTCTTCCAGGCGGGCCACGGCGACTGGTAGCAGCCACTGATCCAATGCCTCGCGGTCCAGGTCGGGCCGCGCCGCGAGGTACGCCGCCAGGTAGCGGCGCAGCAGCGTAGCGCGCTGGGCATCGATGACGGCCATCTCGGCCGCGCTGCCGCCCGGCTTCGCGCTTACCCGGAACAGCATGGTGGTGCGCGCCACGTCGGCCAGAGGATGGCCGCGAGCG
>DAOUDG010000024.1:0-5718 GCA_034431435.1 Anaerolineae bacterium
TGGCGGGCCTGGCCGACCGCACTGCCGAGGTCAAGCAGCGCTGCCACACCGTCCTGCAGTCGCGCGCCGATGCGCTGCTGGCGACGGCTGATCAGTTGACTACCCTCATGCCGCATGTAGATCTCACCTTGGAATCAGTTTAGTATACAGGCAGTTCGGTGGCGTGTCAAGGCGCAGCTTCGCCCAATCGCTCTGCCTGCCACGCGGCGAAGCGTGCGGCAAAGCGGGTGTTGGCTTCGCGCAGCGCGCTCTCGGCATCCAGGCTGTCGATCTGGGCGACGCTCGCCAGGGCGAACAAGGCGTCGCCGAACGTGCGAGCGCGCGCCTCATCCGACGCGGCCGCCCGCCACTCGGCCAGCGCGGCCTCGAACTCGGCCCACGCCGCGGCCCGGTCGAGCCAGCGGAAGCCGTAGCGCACCGCCCGCCGCTGCATCTCCTGGGCGCGGGACAGAGCGGGCAGGGCCAGGGCGATGCCCGCGAAGGGGTCGGCGGCACGCTGGCCCGCCTCGGCGCGCTCGGCGGCCTTGAGCTTCTCCCAGTTGCGCGTCACCTCGTCGGCGTCGGCGACGGACACCTCGCCGAAGACGTGGGGATGGCGGCGAATCAGCTTGGTAGTGATGCCGCGCACCACGTCAGCTAACTGGAACTCGCCGTCGCGCGTCGCGATCTGGCTGTGAAAGACGATTTGCAGCAGCAGGTCGCCCAGCTCCTCCGGCAGCTTCGCGATGTCGCCCGCGTCCAGGGTGGCCAGGACCTCGTAGGTCTCCTCCAGCAGGTATGGGCGCAGCGACGCATGGGTCTGCTCGCGGTCCCAGGGGCAGCCGTCGGGGCTGAGCAGCGTCGCCATCACGTCGCCGAGGCTGGTCACCGCGCCCGGCTGGGCCAGGGCGGCCACGACCAGCGCGCTCTCGCCCTGCACGCTGGCCCCCGGCAACGCGGCCAACGTGGTCGGCGTGACGGTTGGGGTGGGTGTGTCGAGGCCAGTGACCAGGGTGAGCGGGTGGTCGGCAGGGTAGGCGTTGGCGAGGGCGTGGGCGAGGCGGGGGAGATGGTCGGCCCGTAGCGCCGTCACCACGGCGAGGGTATCCACGCCGAGGCGCGGCGAGGCGCGACAGGCGAGATCGGCGGCGGCGACAACCTGGTAGTCGCCGCCAGGGATGTCCAGGGCCACGGCGGCCAGGGTGGCGTCGGCCAGGCTGACGCCGGGGATGAGGCGCAGCGTTACCAGCGCGGGCTGATCGGGCGCCAGGCGGCACAGCGCGGGCCACAGCGAGTCGTCGACGGCCGGGTGACCGGGCGCGGCGTACACGACCCCCTCCCGTTCGCAAGCGAGGGCCAGCAACGCGGCGGCGGCGGCCTCGTCGTCGTCGGGCAATGTGTGGAGGCGCACGCGGGGCAGATGGGCGGCGGCAGCGCAAGAATCACGCCGCCAGACGTCGCTGGCGCTGTCAAGGGCGCGGCGCGCGGCCGTTGTCCACTGGTCGGGGTCGCCGGGGCCGAGGCCGACGACGGTGAGCACGGGGGGCATGGGCTGTCCTTCGGAAAAAGCCAGTAGTCAGATAGCGGATGGCAAGTGGTTGGTGGTCGTCCTGCGTCAATTATAGTGACAATCCCCAACCAGCGGCCTATAATTCGGCCCACCGAGGACATGCATGAACAACGCCCCGAGGACGGCCCTTCGCTTCACCGCCGTGGATGCCCTGCTCGCCGTGCTGCTCACCCTGGTTGGGGTGGCGGTGCGCCTCTACGCCCTGCAACTGGTTCCCACCCTGACCGACGAGACCGACGAGATTCAGTTTGCCCTGCGCATCGCCGGCGGCGGCTTCGCGCCCGCCGTGTCGGTGGACACCTACAATGGCCCGCTGCACCACTACCTCATGGCGGCGGGGCTGGCGTTGGGCGGTGGGGCGACCTGGCCGCGCAACCTGGTGATGCTCCTGGGCGCGCTAACCGTCGGCCTGACCTATCTTCTGGGCGTGAGCTTGGCGGCGCAGCAGGAGCGGGGGGGCGCAGCAGGCTGGGTGCGGCTGGCGGGCGCCATCGCCGCCGCGCTGCTGGCGGTATCCTTCGTGCCCGTGGTCGTCAACAGCCATATCGCCTGGTCCAACGCCACCACGCCCTTCTGGACGACGCTGACCCTGGTCATCCTCAGCGAGGCGCGGCGGCAGGGCCGGCCGACCCTGCTCATCGCGGCGGGCATCGCGGCCGGGCTGGCCGTCCAGACGCACCCCACAGCCATGATCGTGCTGCTGGGCGCGGCGGTGTGGATCGCCGCCACCTGTCCTACCTGGCTGCGCACGCGCTGGCCCTGGCTGGCGCTGGGGGCGGCGATTCTGATGGTCAGCAACCTCATCCTGTACAACGTATTCACGGCGGGCGGCTCGGCCGAGGGCGCGGCGCGGCGGGACTACGCCTTTACCGGCGGGGTGAACCTGGCCGAGTACCTGGCCAACGTCCAGGGTTTTGTCGGCATGGCCTACCAGCTGGTCGGCTCGACCTTTATCTCGACGCTGGGCGGGGATGCGGCGGCGGCCATGCGCTCGCCGGCCGTCATCCTGTACGCCGTCGTTGCCGTGGCGGCCGTGCTGTACACGGCGCGGCGGGCCGGGTTGCCCCTGGCCTGCTGGCTGGCGGCCCTTGTTCTGCTGCCGGTCATCAACCGCGCCTACGACTCCCATATCTCGGCGCGCTACATGGCCCCGCTGCTGCCGCCAACCTTCGTCGCGATGGGCGCGCTGCTGGCGGCCGGGGTGGCGATGCTGCGCGGGGGCGGCTGGGCGCGGGTAGCCGTGGGCGTGGCAGCGGCGGCGCTGACCGCGCTGCTCGTCCTGTATCCTGCCGCGCGCCTGAACAATTACTACTTCTATGAACTGGCTGACGGTCGCAACAATGCCCGCCTGTGGCAGCTGGTCGACGCTGTGCGGGGGCCGGGTCAGGCGGGAACGCCCATCGTGCTGGACCGTGGCCTGCGCGACGCGAGACTCGACGCAGGCGGCCACGTCTACAAGGCGCTGGGGACACTCCTCGACCTGGAGCATGTCCCGCATCAGAACCCGCGCGTCGAAGAGTTGCCGACTGCGCCACCTGGCGCGCTACTGGTGTTGACCGACGCCCAGCGCGAGGCCCTGACGACGCCGCTACAGCTGACACCGGTCGATGTCGGCGCGCCGCCGCTGCCCGCCGCGCCGGGCGGCTACTGGCTGTACCGCGTGGGGCCGCGCTGATACGGCCCCGACCGAATCGATTCAGGCAGGATTGACCTATGAGCGCCCACTCCGAGATTCTCGAAACCCTGCGCGAGCATCGCGTGCGTCTGACGCCCCAGCGCATCGCCATCGTCGAGGTCATCGCCGACAAGCAAGGCCACGTGACCGCCGACGAGGTATACGCCGGCATCCACGCCCGCTTCCCCTATGTGGACATCTCGACCGTGTACCGCACCCTGGAGTTCCTGACCGATCTCGGCGTGCTGAATGTCATCGACATGGGGGGTGGCCGCGCCGAGTACGAACTGGTCGGTCGCGAGCCGCATCACCACCTGGTGTGCCGCGTGTGCAAGCACACCACGAGCGTCGACGCCAGCCTGTTCCACCCGCTACGCGATGCGCTCTACGACCGCTTTGGCTTCGACGCCGACGTCCGCCATTTCGCGGTCTTCGGCGTCTGCCGACACTGCCGGGAGGCAGGGGAGGCCCCCAGAGGGCAGGGGTAACGCACCGATGGCCCGCGTGCGCGGGCTGTGACCGCAGCCCGCCCTGTTCGTGTGGCAGGTGTGGCCCATCCGCTGCGCGCGGAGTGGGTAGCCCCATCGAAATTACTCCCTCGCACGGTGCGTGGCTATAGTTTGGAAGTGTGTTTGCTCGTCCTGCCCGCGCGTTGAGAACCCACCTATGACTGCCTCGACCCCGCCCCCCGACCCGCCGTTCAACCCCTGGCGGCTGCTGCAACTCAGTTCGTTCCAGATCGGCTCGGCGATGGGCGACATCCTGGTGACGGCCATCTGGAACCGCATCATGATCGTCACCCTGGGCCTGCCCGCCTGGCCCATCGCGCTGCTCATCGCGCTGCGCTACTTACTCACGCCGCTGAGCCTGTGGGCGGGCTTCCGCTCCGACACCCGCCCCCTGTTCGGCCTGCGCCGCACGCCCTACATCTGGCTTGGCCGGGGCATGATGGTCGCGGCCATGCCACTCCTCGGCCTGAGCCTGACCCGCTTCGTGGCGGCCGGCGCGGCGGCGGCGGGGGACGTGGTCGGCTGGCTGCTGGCGCTGGCCTTCTTCGTCCTCTACGGCAGCGGCTCGCTACTATCGGGCAGCCCGTTCCTGGCCCTGGCGCGCGACTCGGTGCCCAAGCCGCGCCAGGGTCTGGCCGTCACTACCCTGGAGACGACGCTCATTGTGTTGTTCCCCATCGTCGCCATCGTCTTCAGCGTGTGGATGCGTGACTTCAGCCTGGCGGTGTTCTGGCAGATGGTGCTAGCGACGGCGATTGTCGGCGGCCTGTTCTGGTTCCTGGCCATCCTGGGCGTGGAACGGCGCGCGCCGACCGTCGGCGCGGCGGCCACCGCCCCTGGCGATGCCGCCGGGCCGGACTTCCGCGCCACCTTTGGCCGCATCTGGGCCGACAGCCGCGTGCGCCTGTTCTGCGCCTTCCTGGCCCTGGCGACCCTGGCCGCCTGGGCACAGGACGCCATCCTGGAGCCGTTCGGGGCCGAAGTCGTGGCGCAAAACGTGGGGCAGACGACGCGCTACTCGGCCTACTGGCAGGGCGCGACGGCGCTGGTGCTGATCGCCATCCTCGTGCTGTGGCGGCGGCGCGCCCCAGAGCAGCAGAAGCCGGTGGCCCGGCTTGGCCTGAGCATCATGGCCGCCGGGATGGCCGGGCTGGCGGTGGCCGCGCTGACCTCCCAACCGCGCCTGGTAACGATCGCGCTGATAGTCTTTGGCATCGGCTTTGGCCTCTACACCTACGGCGGCCTGAGCCTGATGGTGGTGATGACATCCGACACGGCGGCCGGCGCGTTTCTGGGCCTGTGGACGATCACGATTCTCCTGTCCCGGGGCGTGGGGATCTTCCTGGGCGGCGCGCTGCGCGACATCCTGTTGCACAGCACCGGCTCGCCAGAGTTGAGTTACGGCATCATCTTCGGCCTGGAGGCGCTGGGCCTGTTGGGCGCGGCGTGGCTGCTCTCGCACATCAATATCGAGGGCTTCGCGCGCGATACGGGGCGGGTCAACCCCATCGAGGTCCAGGTCGCCGCCGCAGAGATGTAGCCGGCGACCGAGGACGAAGGACGAAGGACCAATGGGATTAGCCCGTTGGTCCTTCGTCTGTGGTCCTGCGTCCCTCGTCGCGCGCCGAGCTATCGGACAATCACCAGATTGACCAGCGTGCCCAGCGCGACGGCCTCCCCCGGCGGTATGGACTGCTGCCAGACGCGGCCGCCCGACTGGCCGGGCACGACCTGACTGAGCACGTGCCCCATTTGCAGGCCGGCCGCTTCCAACGCTTGCTGCGCGCCGCGCTCCGACATGCCAATGACATTCGGGGTTACTGTCCGGCCGGCCGCCGCGCTGGTGGCCGTGGGCGGGGCGAGCGTGCGCGTCGCCGTGGGTGAGGCGACAGTGGCCGTCGGCGGGACCGGCGTCGCCGTCGGCGGGACGGCGGTGGCCGTGGGCGGGACCGGCGTCGCCGTCGGCGGGACGGCGGTGGCCGTGG
>DAOUDG010000025.1:0-13580 GCA_034431435.1 Anaerolineae bacterium
CCCTACCCGTCGCCTTACGGCGACCGGCTTCTCGACTGCCCCGACAGAATCTCCTGCTACGCGCTACCCGTAAGGACTCTCAGCACACTCACGCTGCCAAACACATCCAGACACAAGCTCACAAAGCCCAAGACATAGAGCATCAAGCGCGCGAACGGATCCCTGTAATTCAGTTCGACCTCGATGTCGACCAGGATGCGCCAGAACACCAGGCAGACGATACTAGCAAGTAACCCGACAGTGAGACAGAAGACACTCATTCTGAGCCTCCTTTCTCGCCAGACCTGCATGCGAGTGCGCTTCACCCAGGCTTCCCAGGGCGGTGCATCAGTGGGCAAGAGGGACAGTCGGCGCCACGTTCTTGCCACCTCGGTCCAGGCCTTCACTTGACAGGAGTGCTGGTGTGAGGTACAATGGGGGTACAATGTAGGGGCGCGCACCAGCGCTCCACCTGAGCCCCTGACGTAGACCGGCTGCCACACCCTACTACGCTTCAGGGGCTTTCGTATGTTTCTGCTCTTAGTACGGCGCCGGTGGTCTGAATCCGTCGCCCATTGGACAAAAAAGCGGGTGGTTGTCTACCACCCGCTTACGTTCGCCCCGGCATCTCGGCGCGTTCGTGCCATATCCGATCCGCCTCCCGTTTGAGGCGTGATGCCGTCGTCTCCGTCTTCCGCAAGATGCTCGCCACACCAAGGGCCTCTAATTCAGCATCCAGTTCCTGTCTCGCCACAATCGAACACACGATCACCGGACGGTCAAACCCCCACTCCTCGCGCAACCTGCGCAGCAGGGTTCGCCCTCGGTAGTGATCCTCGCTCGCCATGACCGCCTTGCCTGGCGGGAGCAGCACGTCCAGAATCAGTAGGTCGCAGTTCAGAATATCGGTCACGCTAGCAAGCGCCTCTCCTACCGTCCGCAGTCGCAAGACACGGTGGCCATCCCGTTGCAACAACCTCACGAGCGAGCCAATGGTGTCATAGTCATCATCGAGCCACACGATATGGCGCGTCATCTCTGCTCCTTTGGCTGTTCGTAGGGCAACCAGACATCGAACCGAGTGAGGAAAGCCGACCCTTTGTCCCAACTCTGCACTGAAATCTGACCCTGATGGAGATAGATGACTTCTCGGGCGAAGTAAAGCCCATTCCCCGACCCTGGCCGGTACTCGTCCCGGGTTCGGCGACCTTGATAGCCGCGTTGGAAGATCAACTCGTGTTCGTCCTCATCGATGCCGATACCGAAGTTCTCAAAGGATATCTGATACCCGGCCACCGAATGGCGCGGCTCCACGCGGCCTGTGACACGCACAACCCGCTCTCGGTCCGCAAGGCCGTGATATGAGTATTTCACAGCATTCTGAACTAGATTATGCATGGCGCGTCCGAGGTAGCTCTCCGCCATCTCAATCCCCGGCGAGCGATTACCCACCAGCTCCAAATCCACCTCGATGCGTACGCCTTTTTCTGACGCCTGGCTTCGATAGGCTTCGATCGCTCCGTGAACGATCGGGCCAATGGTTCGATACTCGAACCGAGGCGCTTCCAGATAGCCCAGGAGATGATTCTCGACCACATCCCGCAGGCGGTCGATCTTGTTGAAAAGGTCGCGGGCCTCCTCACGCATCTCGCGTCGAATGGGGCCGGGCGCCTCCAGGTCGCTGCACAACAGGTCAGCATCGACACGAAGGGCCGTCACGTGGATTTGGAAGTCGTGAGCCACGTTGGTGATAGTCTCCTCGAAGTTGCGCCTCATGTCCAGGTAGCGCGCATACCAGTTACCGACATTCCTCAGTGGACGCTTGAGACGGTGATGCAGGTCGCGGCGCCTAATCTTCTTGGCCTGCCTCAACCGCCTCAGAAGCTCAGCTCGCTCATCGGCCGGCAGGTTCTCACCGTCGGCGAATGCGTTGAAGCGCGCCTCAGACTCGTCTTCCTGCCCTTCAATGCATGCCTGACCCCCAATCAGCACCACCTTACGACTGCCAACTTGATAGCAGACCGTGTAGTTATATAGACCCGCGTGACACAACTGCAATCCTTCATCTGACGCGGTGTTGGCGCGACAATTGTGGTCTGCCTCGCACAAGGCCTTCCGATGGGGATCCTTGTGCATGTACTTGCAGAAGCTCTCAAATCGACTTCGCGAGTTGGGGGTGATCGTCAACTCTCCCAGCTCGCCTGCCTTCTCCACGTACACGCCCAGGCCCATGCCGGTGAACTCAACAGCTAGGTCCAGGCAGGCTTCGCGAAACTGCCTCTCCTCGCTATTGAGAACGCTGCTCATCGACCCACACCATACTCATGCAGAAGCTCACGCACGGCGTTCAGAGTGCCTTGGTGTTGAGCTTCCCATTGGCTGAGTCCTTCGACAATCGACTTGGCAAGCTTCCCTTGGGAATGTAGCTCCCTCAGTTCCAGGATTCCCATCGTATCATGTTTCTGCGTCAGCTTGAGATAAGAAACCCGCTGATAGCGAAGCTGGAGCCGGCTGCGTCGCGGTTGGTCCTCTGCTAGCGCGCGATTCAGGTCAGCGGCGGCCTCTGCAAAAAGGTTCGTGTCTGCCTCACTGGTGGCAGACACGTCAACTATGGCAGGCGTCTGCGGCAGGGCTCCTGCCGCATTCTTCGATAGCTCCATCTGAAGCCTCCGGGCAGCATCGTGGGCCATCTCAGGATCGTTCCAGATTGCCTGATCGAGCTGCGCACTCGCCCAGGCCCCGAGACCCTCCTGGTTGAGCCAGGTGAGCATTTCAATCAAGTCACGACGGCCCGCTTCATCCTTGAGTAGCTCGGCGAACAACTCCTTCACGACGGCTTCTCCTTTCTCGCGCACCACTATTGCTCGCTGTTGGCCAATAGGATGCGGAGTCTAGCCAAAGCGCGGCGAATCAAGCTCTCCGTCGCGTCTGGGCTTTTGCCAAGGGCCTGGGCGATTTCTTGGGTCGAGTAACCCCGGAGGCGAAGGTTGATCGCGTATCGTTGTAGGGGAAGTAGCATCCCAATAGCTCTGTGTACCCTGTCCGTATCTTCATGCGTAGCGATATCGTCCTCCACAGGGCGGTCGGCAGCCTGCCCTTGCACCGGTGGTCCTTCATCGTCTGCCCCCTCTGGCACGATTTGCCGAGGGAAGCGCAGCTCTCGCCGGGTCTCACTGCGAATAAGATCTTTGGCACAATTGATAGCTATGCGAGCCAGGAGGGGGCGAAGGCCACTGCGGGTGGGGTCAAAGTAGCGCGGATCGTCCAGGAGGCGATGCAGCGCGTGGGACGTTGCCTCATCAATGATATGACGTCGGTGCTCATCGGATAGGCCGTTGTATGGGTAATACGCCACCCACGCGAGGCAGTCCGCAATAACTGGGTAGAAACGCGCAAAGAAGACCTCGCCGGCGTGCGGCTCCTGCCGCATCACAGCCTGCCAGCAGCGCAGGTCGTCAACCCAGATGGTCTCGCGTCCCATAACCACCTCACTTCTCACGAGAATCTACCGATCCTGGAGGAGCAGGCGTGCATGTCCTACTCTCAATACGACGCAGCCGGCCTGAATCCGTCGCCAAATACTGCCAAATTTGAGGATGAGAGTGATTCTTCCCCAGGTCTTCAGTCTTCAGTCACCTCTCCCTCATCCCCAATCTCGCCCCTCCCCCAAAAGTGGTGAAATCTTTCCTTGACATCCACCGACCGGCGTGGTATTGTGGAACCGTTCCTGCACGCGTCGATTCTCTCCACCTTCATCGTAGCCTCATCCCACATCCTGCTCAGCCGGCATCCATTTCTCATTGTTGCTGCATCGATGCCCCATTCCACATCCTGCCGCCCTTCATCGACGCCCAAGCCTGTTTAGCCTTCCGGGTGGTGAGTACCAGGCCCGACAGTGCAGGCAGCACAGCCCCGGTGACTGGTCAAGGGAGTCCCCTCCCTCGACCGCCACCGGGGCTGATTCCGTTTCTTTAGCCTTCGCCAGGGCAGGCAGACCCTGCCCCTATACCCTCAACCCATTGCCACCGGCTCCGCTGCCTTCGCGAACGTGTAGCCGCCGTTGGCGTCCACATTGACCACAATCGTATCGCCGTCGCGGAACTCGCCCGTCAGGATGCGCGTCGCCAGTGGGTCCTGGATGCGTCGCTGGATAACTCGCTTCAGTGGCCGCGCCCCGTACACCGGGTCGTAGCCCTCCTCAGCCAGTCTCAGCTTCGCCACCTCCGCCACCTCCAGCCCCATGTCGCGCTGGGCCAGCAGCCGGCGCAGGCGGTTCAGCTGGATGTCCGCGATGTGGGTCACGTCGCCCTGGCTTAGTGGGTGGAACACCAGAATCTCGTCCACGCGGTTCAGGAACTCGGGGCGGAACTTCTGCCGCAACTCCTCGATGGCGCGCGCCTCAATGGTCTCCCAGGGCAGACCCGCCCGCTCCATCTCCATGATGTGCTGGCTGCCCACGTTGCTGGTCATGATGATGACCGCGTTCTTAAAGTTTACCACCCGCCCCTGGCTGTCGGTCAGCCGCCCGTCGTCCAGCACCTGTAGCAGCAGGTTGAACACCTCGGGGTGCGCCTTCTCGATCTCGTCGAACAGAATGACCGAGTACGGCTTACGACGGATGGCCTCCGTCAACTGGCCGCCCTCCTCGTAGCCCACGTAGCCCGGCGGCGCACCGATGAGTCGCGCCACCGTATGCCGCTCCTGATACTCGCTCATGTCGATACGGGTCATCGCATCTTCGTCGTCGAACAGCAGCTCGGCCAGCGCACGCGCCAGCTCCGTCTTACCGACGCCCGTCGGTCCCAGGAAGATGAACGAGCCGATAGGCCGATTGGGGTCTTGCAGGCCCGCCCGCGAGCGGCGCACCGCGCTCGCCACCGAGGTCACCGCCTCGTCCTGGCCGATGACCCGCCCGTGCAGCTCATCCTCCAGGCGTAGCAACTTGTCGATCTCGCCTGCCATGAGCTTGCTGACGGGCACGCCGGTCCACCTGGCGACGATCTCGGCGACATCCTCGCCTGTCACCTCATCGCGCACCAGCTTCTTGTCCGACATGGTCTCGCTGCGTTGCCGCGCCCGTTCCAACTCCGCCTGCGCCTGTTCCATCTCGCTCTGCACGTCGTAGGCCTTGCGGAAGTCGTCGTTGTTGTTGGTCAGGCGCGCCCGATCGAGCATCCGATGGAATGCCGTCGTCAGCCGCTCCACCTCGGCCTGCAAGTGGGGCACGCGCTCCGCGCCAGCGCGCTCGGCCTCCCACTGCTCGTTGAGCGTCTGGAACTCCCTCTCCAGGTCGGCGATCTGCCCGTTCAGGCCCGCCAGGCGCTGCTTCGACGCCTCGTCGTTCTCCCGCTCCAGGGCCGCCGCCTCCATGCGCAGCTGGATGAGTCGCCGCTCGGTTTCGTCGATCTCCTGGGGCTTGCTGGTGTTCTCCATGCGCAGCCGCGCCGCCGCCTCGTCGATCAGGTCGATGGCCTTATCCGGCAAGAAGCGGTCAGTGATGTAGCGGTCGGACAGCACCGCCGCCGAGACGATGGCCCCGTCGGTAATGCGCACGTTGTGGTGGACCTCGTACTTCTCCTTGAGGCCGCGCAGGATAGAGATCGTCTCCTCTACGCTCGGCTCATCCACCACCACCGGCTGGAAGCGGCGCTCTAGCGCCGCGTCCTTCTCAATATGCTTGCGGTACTCGTCCAGGGTCGTCGCGCCGATCATGCGCAACTCGCCCCGCGCCAGCAGCGGCTTGAGCATGTTGGAGGCGTCCATCGCCCCCTCCGCCGCGCCCGCCCCGACCACCGTGTGCAACTCGTCCAGGAACAGGATGACCTGCCCCGCCGCGTCCTGCACCTCCTTGAGCACCGCCTTCAGCCGCTCCTCGAACTCGCCGCGATACTTGGCCCCGGCCACCATCGACCCCAGGTCCAGCGCGATAACCTTGCGTCCCTGCAACGCCTCTGGCACGTCGCCGCGCGCGATGCGCTGCGCCAGCCCCTCGACGATGGCCGTCTTGCCGACACCCGGCTCGCCGATGAGCACCGGGTTGTTCTTCGTCCGCCGTGACAACACCTGGATGGTGCGGCGAATCTCGTCGTCGCGGCCGATCACCGGGTCCAGCTTGCCCTGTCTCGCCATCTCCGTCAGGTCGCGCCCATACTGGCTCAGCGCCTCGTAGGTCGCCTCGGGGTTGGCGCTCGTCACGCGCTGGCTGCCGCGAATCTGCTGCAAGGCCTGCAACACGTTGTCACGGTTCAGGCCCGCCGCGTTCAGCAGCCGGGCCGCCGCGCCACCCTCCTTGAGCATCGCCAGCAGCAGATGCTCGGCGCTGACGTACTCATCATTGAAGGGAGCCATTTCCTCATACGCGCCCAGCAGGACTTTGCGCAAGGCATTGCTTTGGGCAACCTGCGCACCGCCGCTGATGCGGGGCAGGCGGCCCAACTCTGCGCGGGCCTGGCGCAGCAGCGCCGCCGAGTTCGCTCCGGCGCGGTCGATCACGCGGCTGACGATGCCCTCCGGCTGTTCCAACAGCGCAACGAGCAGGTGGAGCGGCTCCACCTGGGGGTTATTCTCTTTCTCGGCCAGCGTGATGGCGCTCGCCAGCGCTTCCTGGACCTTCTGCGTCAAACGGCGTGTATCCATCGGTTACCTCGCGTAAGGGGTGAATCTACTTACTATGATGATTGCTCTCGGGTCCTCGACCGAGGACCGAAGACGAATCCGTGGTCGTCTACTGGCGCAGCGTCAGCCCGTCCACCACTTCCCACACGCCCGGCACGCTGCGCGCCAGTCCCAGGGCGGCCGCCTTCTGGTCGGCGCTGTCGACCACGCCGGTGAGCATCACCGAGCCGAGCAGCGCGGTCACAGCGACGCGGTCGGTGGTCAACCGGGTGCGCGGGTCCATCGCCAGGGCAATCGCGACCTCGTTCTCGATGTCCGTGTCGGCGAACAACTGGCTGCGCACCTCGCGTCCGCCCGCCGCGCGCCGCGCCAGCGTCGTCGCGAAGTCAATGTGGGTGCGGGTGCGGACATTGCCGGTCAGGGTAACAACCCCCTCCGCGACGGCCACATTGATGGTCGCCTTGGATTGGCGGAGCGGCTCGCTGTCGTAGAGGGTCTGGTGTACCGCTTGCTCCACGGGGTCTATGGTGACAGCCTCGGCCGGGTGTTGGATGGGTTCGCGATGCAGGCTCATGGTGGTTGTCCTCGTGGGTGAAAGACCTGTCAGGTCTGTAGCTGTTACCTATCCGCCGCGCGCGTAGCGGCGCATCCGCTCCAGTTCCGCCTCGTACTGCTGCCGCATGGCTTCCATCTCGCGGTGGACCTGCTCCAGCAGCTCCCGCATGTGGAAGATCACCTCGACGCCCGCCAGGTTCACGCCCAACTCGTCGGTCAGGCGCTGAATCTGGCGCACGCGCTCAATATCGGCTATGGAATACAGGCGGACGTTGCCCGCCGATCGCGCCGGCTTCACCAACCCCAACTCCTCGTAGGTGCGGAGCGTCTGGGGGTGCAGGTTGACCATGCGCGCGGCGACGCTAATCACGTACAATGGCTCGTCATGGGCCTGAGAAGTCCTTGTGCGTCGAACGTCGGCCATCTCTCGTCCTCTCTCGCGCTACTCGTAACGCTCTAGGCGCTCGCGCGCGCCTGGCGCAATGCTTCAAACAACTCGCGCTCGCGCTCGCTCAGGTCGCGCGGCAGACTGAGCTTGATGCGGGCCAGCATGTCGCCGCGCTGGTCGGGCTGTCGCAGTTGGGGCATGCCCAGCCCCCGCAGGCGAATCATCTGGTCGGGCTGCGTGCCCGCCGGCACCTTCATGGTCACCGTCGTGCCCCTAATGGTTGGCACGCGCGCCTCGCCACCCAGGACGGCCGTGTACAGGTCCACCGGTACATCGACCTTCAAGTGGTCGCCATCGCGCTCGAAGGTGGCGTGGGGCAGCACATGGACGACGAGATATAGATCGCCGGCGGGGGCGCCGCCCATGCCAGGGCCGCCCTCGCCCGCCATGCGCACCTTGGAGCCACTACGCACCCCCGGCGGAATCTTCACCTCCAGGCGGCGGCCGTCCTTGTGCAGGACGCGCGTGGAGCCAGTGAAGGCCTCGTCCAGCGTCACATCGACGGGCTGCTCGATATCCTCACCCTGGCGGGGGCGGGTAGCGCGTGTCGAGCGGCGGGGATCTGCGCTGCCGCCCATGCCGCCGAACAGCGACTCGAAAAAGCTGGAGTAGCCGCTGCTCCCCATGCCCCCTACGCCGCCCATGCCGCCGAACAGCTCTTCCATCTCTTCCGGCGTCATGTAGCGCACGCCCCCCTGGCCGGGCGCGCCGGGCGCGCCTTGCGCACCGTACTGGCGGTACAGGTCTTCGGGGTTGATGCCCGCCCGCTCATACTCTTTCCACTGCGCGCCAAACTGGTCGTACTTCTTGCGCTTCTCCTTGTCGCTCAAGACCTCGTAGGCTTCATTGATTTCCTTGAAGCGCGCCTCGGCCGCCTTGTCTTCGGGATTCACGTCCGGGTGGTGCTTCCGCGCCAGTCGACGGTAGGCATGCTTGATGTCCTTGTCCGAGGCGGTACGGTCGACTTCGAGAATCTTGTAATAGTCCTTGTAGTCCATAAGCCTCTACCGTCGTCGCATTGTGTCGCCGCGCGGGGCTGTCGCGGCGCTCAGGGAGCGTTATCGCGCGACGCGCACCTGCGCCGGGCGCACGAGTTGATCGTTCAGAACATAGCCGGGCCGAACCACTTCGACGATCGTGCCCGAGGGTAGATCAGAGCGGGCCGCCTCGACCGCCTCGTGGTAGGCGGGGTCGAAGGTCTCGCCCGTTGGATTGAGCTGCCGCACCCCGTTGTCCTCGAGGGCGCGCAGGAACTGGCGCAGCGTCGCCGCCACGCCATCGCGAAGTTGCGAGCCTGCCTCGATGTGCGCCAAAGCCAGCTCCAGGTTGTCCACCACGGGCAGCAGGCTTAGCAGCAGATCGCGGCGCTGGCTATCGAAGCGCATCTCGGCCTGGCGCTCGGCGCGCTTGCGGACATTGTCCATCTCGGCGCGGGCGCGCAGGTATTTGTCGTTGGCTTCGTCCACCTGGCGACGGGCGTCGATGAGTTCCTGCTCGAACTGGGCGACCACCTGATCCTCAACGCTGGGCCTGGCCCCCTCAGCCGCTTGCGTATCGGGGGTCTGGGCCTCGGCCGTCGGCTCAGGCTGCTCGTCGTTGGCGGGTTGTTGGGGATAGCCCGGCTGTCGCGGCGTCCGCCGATAGGGAGGTCGCGGGGGATAGTTACGATACACGCTCGTCTCGCTTTCCCTCCCAGGGAGGGGCGTGTCACTGCACCCCTCCCCGAGAGTCTAACTGGTTTACGCCTCGCGGAACTCGCCCTCGACCACGTCGTCGCCACCCTGGTGGGGCTGGCCTGTGCCCGGCGCGCTGCTGGGCGCGCCCTGGGGCGTGCTGGTGCTCATCGCTACGCTATTCGCGACCTGCTGCAGGCGGTCGATGGCGGCGCGCACCGGCCCGATCTCCGAGCCGTTCATCGCGTCGCGGCCGGCCTGGATGGCGCTCTCGGCGTCAGCGCGGACGTTGCCCGGCAGCTGGTCGCCGCCGTCCTTCACCAGCTTCTCGACCTGGTAGATGGCGTTGTCCAGCTGGTTGCGGGCCTCGACCAGTTCCTTCTGCTTCTCGTCGGCGCTGCGATGGCTCTCGGCCTCGCGCACCAGGCGCTCCACGTCGTTCTTCGACAGGTTCGTCGTCGCGGTGATGGTTACCTTCTGGCTGCGGCCCGTGGCGCGGTCCCTGGCGGACACGTTCAGGATGCCGTTACTGTCGACGTCGAAGCTCACCTCGATCTGAGGCATACCGCGTGGAGCGGGCGGGATGCCGTCGAGGCGGAAGCGGCCCAGCGTCATGTTGTCGTGGGCCAGCGGGCGCTCACCCTGGAGCACGTGGATATCCACGGCGGTCTGGCTGTCCTCGGCCGTCGAGAAGACTTCGGTCTTCTGGGTCGGGATGGTGGTATTGCGCGGGATGAGAGCGGTCATCACGCCGCCCAGGGTTTCGACACCCAGGCTCAGCGGCGTCACGTCCAGCAGCAGCACGTCCTTGACCTCGCCGCCCAGGATGCCGCCTTGAATGGCCGCGCCCACCGCCACCACCTCGTCGGGGTTGACGCTCTTGTTCGGCTCCTTGCCGGTCAGCGTGCGGACCAGAGTCTGCACCATGGGCATACGGGTCGCCCCTCCGACCAGGATGATTTCATCCAGGTCTGTCGCCTTGAGGCTGGCGTCGCCCAAAGCCTGCTCGAAAGGCTTTACCACGCGCTGCAACAAGTCCTCGGTGAGCTGCTCGAACTTCGAGCGCGTCAGCTTCACCTGGAGATGCTTGGGGCCGTTGGCGTCGGCGGTGATGAAGGGCAGGTTGATCTCCGTCTCGCCGACCTGGCTCAACTCAATCTTGGCCTTCTCGGCCGCCTCGCGCAGGCGTTGCAGGGCCTGGCGATCCTGGCGCAGGTCGATACCGTAGTCCTTCTTGAACTCGTCGGCTACGTAGTCGACGACACGCTGGTCCCAGTCGTCGCCGCCCAGGTGCGTGTCACCGGCCGTCGAGCGGACTTCGATCACGCCGTCGCCCACCTCCAGCACCGACACGTCGAATGTGCCGCCACCCAGATCGAACACCAGGATGGTCTCGTTCTTCTTCTTGTCGAGGCCGTAGGCCAGGGCGGCCGCTGTCGGCTCGTTGATGATGCGCAGCACTTCCAGGCCCGCGATCTGGCCGGCGTCCTTCGTCGCCTGCCGCTGCGAGTCGTTGAAGTAGGCGGGGACGGTGATGACGGCCTGCGCGACCGGCTCGCCCAGGTACGCCTCGGCGTCGGTCTTCAACTTCGACAGGACCATCGCCGACAGCTCCTGAGGCGTGTAGGTCTTGCCCGTGGCGGGCAGCTTGACGCGCGCGTCGCCATTAGGCCCCGCCATGACCTGGTAGGAGACAAGCTTGCGCTCGGCCTCGGTCTGGTCGAAGGAGCGGCCCATGAAGCGCTTGATGGAGTAGACCGTATTCTCGGGGTTCATCACAGCCTGGCGCTTCGCCTGCGCGCCTACCAGCCGCTCCCCGCTCTTGGTGAAAGCCTCGACGGAGGGCGTCGTGCGGCTGCCTTCCGCGTTGGGGATGACGACGGGGTCGCCGCCTTCCATAACCGCGACGACGGAGTTCGTCGTGCCCAGATCAATCCCGAGCACCTTACCCTTAGCCATTTGTTCCTCCTGGAGAGAGTTACACTAGGAAATCTTGAGTCAGATGATACCAACCCTTTGGATGAGGGCTGCCCCCCTTCCCTTACCTCCTTTCAAGGCAAATTCGCAACAAAGTTGAGTAGCGCACTATAAAGGTTGCGCGCCTGTGCGAGCCGCTGCTGAGTCGCCCCAGTGGGCGCGGGGGTGCGTGGACCGCTCCGCCGCTCCTAACCTTGTTCGCTCCATTGACAAACAGCGTGAATTGTGATATAAAGTTAATGTCTATCGGAGCCATTGCACCTAGAAGGGTAACTCTATTACCGCCGATGTCTACCAAGCATGGCTCTGGCTCCGAACGGCCTAGCGAGCGCCGATACCTTGTGTCGGCGTTTTGTTGTTGCCTGGCCCCGGACGCTCCTCCGTTTCCCCCTAGCTGTCCCGCGACCGATCTCATCTAGGTGGAGGCACCGGCTACGATGGCTCTGACCAACGGCTCCCCAACTAAGGACTCTCCCGCTCTCCAACTCTTGCTCGCTGAGGCGCGTCAGAAGGGTTTCGTGACCCTCGACGAGATTCTGGCCCTCTTCCCTGAGGGCGAGCGCAATGTGGCCCACATCGACGACGTATACGACCTCTTCGTTGGCCAGGGCATCGTCGTCCGCGACGATGACGCCGAGGACGAGGACCAGGTCGCCGATGACTCCGTCCTTCAGGACGAGACGATTGCTATCATGGAGGCCGACCACGCTTTCGATCTCAGCGGCGTCGACTCCGATGATACGATCAGCCTGTACCTGAAGGAGATCAGCAACATTCCGTTGCTCACCGCCGAGGAGGAGGTCGAGCTGGCGAAGCGCCTGGAGCGGGGGCGCGTCGCACGGCGGCGACTGACTCGCAATGGTTGCGCGAGCGCGGAGCATGACCGCATGGAGCGCCAGGTACGTGAGGGTGAGTTGGCCCGCAAGCACCTCATCCAGGCCAACTCCCGATTGGTTATCAGCATGGCCAAGCGCTACATGGGCCAGGGCGTGCCGTTCCTGGACCTGATCCAGGAGGGCAACCTTGGCTTGATGAAGGCAGTGGAGAAGTTCGACTACCGGCGCGGCTACAAGTTCAGTACATATGCCACGTGGTGGATTCGACAGGCCATCACCCGCGCCATCGCCGACCAGGGGCGTACCATTCGCGTACCCGTCCACATGAGCGACCGCATCCGCCGCCTGTATCACGTCTCCCGGCGGTTGGAGCAAGAGCTGGGCCGCGAGCCAACGCCGGAGGAGATCGGCGAGGATATGGAGCTGCCGGCCAAGAAGGTGGGCTGGATGCTGCGCATCTCGCAGCGACCCCTGTCGTTGGAGAAGCCCGTCGGCGAGGAGAAGGACTCCGAGCTGGGCGACTTCATCGAGGATGAGGACCTGCCCACGCCGGCCGAGTCGGCCTCCCACCGCCTGCTGCGCGAGGAGATCGAGTCGGTGCTGGCCGCGCTGACGCCCCGTGAGGCGCGCGTGCTGCAACTGCGCTTCGGCCTCACCGACGGCCGCAGCCACACCCTCAAGGAAGTCGGCGAGAAGTTCGGCGTGACCCGCGAGCGCATCCGCCAGATCGAGACGGAGGCGTTGCAGCGACTGCGTAACCCCGCCCGCGCCAAGCGGCTGAGGGACTATCTCAGCTAGGCGTGGTCGGTGGTCGGCCGTGGGTGGTTCGCGACAGCATCATAGTCAGGACTCATGGCGGCGGGAGCGATTATTCTCCCGCCGCCGCGCTGTTTGTAGCGACGCTGTGACATTTTTCACACTCGAAGTGTGACCCACCTCATACCCTGGCTATCAAGTATGTCATAGGCAGGGTGTGGCGTGGGTCACAGACAACGTTGCCTGGCCGTGATAGACTCGCCCTACGTCAATTGTGACCGCGCTCTCAAGAAAGTAGCTGTGGGTGCGCCACGACGCCGGCGCGTGACCGCTACTGACTACCCTCAACCCGTTGACACGACGAACACCTAGTGGGGGACGATGATCGGGGCGGGCGTTTATAGCCCGCCCCGATCGCATTTCGTGGTCTACTGTGCTAGCCGCCGAATACCTCTGCCTTCGGCTCCCACACCATGTCAGGGTCCAGCGGGAAGATGGGGCGGTGGATGCGCTTGTAGGGCAGGCGTACCAGGTCCTGATCTACCGCGCCGGGGCTGAGGGCGAGGAAGTTGAGGGGCGCGTTGCGCTTGAGGTCCGGCTCCAGGTAGCCGATCTTGACCACGACAATCTTGTGGTCCAGCGGCTCGACGCCCAGCCGCTGCATATCGCGCACGAAGTGGTAGGGACGGCGGTGGTGCGACAGGATGACCGTCACGCCCTCGACCTGAATCACGACCTCCG
>DAOUDG010000026.1:0-32493 GCA_034431435.1 Anaerolineae bacterium
ATCCTGAGCCAGGATCAAACTCTCCATATAGAGCCCCTCATCGGGACCCCTCGATCCTCGCGCCTTCTCAGCGCGTTTTCGCTCGCTCTTAGGCTGACTTCCTCTTCGCTGCTTTCCTGTCACTCTTTAGTTGTTAAGGTCCGGCTAGAAACACACAACGGTCTGGCAAGATCTGCCAGACCGTTGAAAGGTCAGACGAAGTCTTACCAGGAACCGGATCTCACTTGTCGGACTCCGACGCTTGCTGCACGCCGTGCTCCAGAAGTGGGGTCGTGTGTGTACCTTGTCAACTACCGGCGAGCGCTCGCAGGCACTCGCGCTTGCAGGCTTCGTCTGCCTGCCCTACTGGGACGTGCTGAGGCAGCGTTTCTTACGCCGCTCGCCAGTTTATTACCAAACTCGCCCCACATACGAGCAGCTTCCGCCGCCCGCCTTGTTGGGATGCTTGCCCTCGCGACTTCTTACGTCTTCCAGCAATCGCTACTCCCCAATCTCCAATCTCCCTACTGACACCGCATCCCCCAGCCGCCCGCCACGACCCGCACATCCACGTCGTCGACAACGCCGTCCAGGTTGCGGTCGAGGCGGCGCTGGTAGGCTGGCTGGCTGCTCGCCGCGCCCCGCGCCGCCGCCACCAGGGCGATGTCGGCCACGTCGACACGCCCGTCGAAGTTGACGTCGCTCGTCAGGCGGCAAGCCGGGCAGCCGAGGGTACTGAGCGCCTGCTGCACAAAGGATGTCTGCTGGGCGATAGGCAGGCTCTGTAGGCCGAAGGTCAGGTAGAGGGTACGGTACGCACCGAGGTAGGCAATCCCGCCATACGTCGTCTGGCCTGTCCAGGCCAGCACCGCCTGTGCGCCCTCAGCGGGAAGCGCGGGCGTTGGGAAGTCGAGCTGCGCGGGCAGGCCTACGTCGAAGGTCTGCCCACTCCACGTGCCGACACCCTGGACCGTCGAAGCCGTCGATCCGCTGCCTGGCATGACGCGCAGGTAGGTCTGGTGGAACGGGGTCGATGCGCCGCCCGGCTCGGCCAGCAGCAACCGCCCGCCCCGGTCCAGATACGCCTGCAATCGGGCCGCGTCCGCCTCGCGCAGACGATGTAGCTTCTGGCCGATGACCCAGATCACCAGACAGTAGTTCTGCATGGCGTCGGCGGTCGGCCCGCTGCCCGTCGCGCGCACCTCGTACACGTCAGCCTGGCGACCGAGGTTGCCCAGGGCGTCGAGCCAGGCTTGCTGCATGTCCAGGCCTTCGTCGTCGTCCACGATGAGAACGGGCGCCGCCGGCCGCAGGCTCACATCGACCGTCGCCGGTCCCGTGACCGTGACGCTGGCCTCCGCTGCCTGGTAGCCCATCGCCTCGGCGCGCAGGCGATGCGTCCCCGGCGGCAGCGACAGGGTGTAGCGGCCATCCGCGCCGGTAGCCGCCTGGGCCGACATGCCCGCCACGCGCACCGTGGCCCGCACCGGCCGACCGCTATCGCTCACCACGCCGCCAACGGTCTGCGCCGCCACGGGCGTCAGCGCCGCGTCCTGGGTGGTCGTCGCGCCGGCGGTGATGGTGGCGGCGGCCGTCGCCGCCTGATAGCCCAGGGCGGTCAGGCTCAGTGTGTACGCGCCCGCCGCCGCCTTGAGCATGTACTGGCCGCTGCCATCCGTCGCGACGGTGTCGTTCAGGCCGCCGGGGCCGCTCATCGTCACCTGCGCCCCGCTCAGGGGCTGGTTCGTCACCGCGTCGCGCAGCGTGCCACGCACCTCGCCCAGGGTCAACGCGGCCTGAATCGCGGCGAAGGCGTCCACCTCGCCCCAGCCCCAGGTGTTGTTGGCGCGATTGGGAATGGTGACACCGCACTCGGTCGCCGCGTGGGCGATGGCCGTCTGACGCAGGATGGCCTCCGTCGCCGCTACCTGGCCGCGCAGGGTGGGCACGGCCGCCCACAGCAGGGCCGCCACCCCCGCCACGTGGGGCGAGGCCATCGACGTTCCGTCGCCCGACGTATACCCGCCACCAAGCCCTGCAGACTGGACGCTCACGCCGGGCGCGGCCAGGTCGGGCTTGAGGCGGTTACTGCCGTCCACACCGACCGGCCCACGGCTGCTGAAACCGGCGATGTGGCCGCTGGCGTTGAACGCGCCGATGCTGAGGGTCTCGGCGGTCAGGCCTGGCGGCTCGTGCACCGATGAGCACGTGGGGCCGTCGTTGCCGGCGGCAGCCACGAACAGGATGCCCGCCGCCCGTAGCGCCATGATGGCCTGGGTCAGAGTCTGGGGGTAGCAGCCTTCGTCGAGCGGGCAACTCCACGAGTTGTTGATGATATCCGCGCCCAGCTCCGGCAAGCCGTCGTTGAGGAACGTCCCTGACGGCGGGTAGGGGGCTAGCATGAACTCCATGCACTCCAGGTAGCGGGCCGGGGTCCCCATGCCGCGCGAGTCCATGTTGCGGCAGCCGATCCACTTCGCGTCGGGCGCGACGCCGATGCGATTATCGCCCTCGCCACCGACGGCCGTCCCCGTCACGTGCGTGCCGTGGCCATAGTCGTCCACGGGGATGGCGCCATGCGTGATCGCGTCGTGCCAGTTGCGGCTGTGGTCGGCGGTTGTGCCGTTCCAGCCGCGATAGTGGGCCTGGAGGGCGGGATGCGTCCACTCGACGCCGGTATCCGCGATGCCGACCACCATGCCTGCGCCGCGCGTATACTGGTCCCATACCGTCAACGCCTTGACGCGCTGGATGCCCCACGGCGTGCCGGGGCCGGATGCGACCTGGGGCGCGTCTGGGGTGGCCTGTAGAGCCTTGACGGTGGGGTTCGGCTCCAGCCGCTTCACGTCGCTGCGCCGCGCCAGGCGGTTTACCAGGCTCGTGTCGCCCGTCACCAGCGCCGCGTTGACCAGGGCGAAGGGCTTCGCCTGGCCGCCCGCCGCTGTCACCTCGGCCAGTAGCTTGGCCTGGCTGCGCTCAGCGGTCGCCTTGAGGCGGTCGTACACGTAGCGCGCCTTCGCCGCCCGGTCGGGCAGCGCATTGGCCCCGCGCAGGTCGGCCTGTTCATCGAAGACGACAAGGAACTCGACCTTGCCGCCCTGGGCCGCCGCGCGCTGCACTTCGGGCGCAACCTTGCGGGCGATGGCGTCATTCGCGGGCGTGGGGCCTTGCGCCGAGGCGGGCGCACCGGCCAGCAGAAGAAGAATCAGCGCAACGAGGGTCAGGAGGAGGCGTCGCATGCGTCCCTTTCCAACGTGATGAGCGTCACTTCGGGCGGGCAGTTGTGGCGTAGCGGCGGGAAGCCGCCGCCCAGCCCGCGATTCGTATACAGCCACATATGATGGACGCGATACAGGCCCCGTGGATACTTTTTACCCAGGCGGGGCAGCCAAAAGGGCTTCACGCCGGGAATCTCGATCTGGCCGCCGTGGCTGTGCCCCGACAGTTGGAGGTGGACGCCGAAGCCGGCCGCCCGGTCGGCGACGTCCGGCTCGTGGGCGAGCAGCACCCGGAAGGCCTGGCGCGGCGTGCCATCCAGCGCGGTGCGCAGATCTGGCTGCCCCTCGCGCGCCGAGTCCAGGCCCGTCACTACCAGGTCTGCACTCCCTATGCGCAGGTGGGTGGAGGCGTTCACCAGCATGCGGATGCCGACGCGCTCCAGGGCACGAGTCACGGCCGGCGCGCTGCCCCAGTAGTCGTGGTTGCCCAGGCTGGCGTACACGCCGAGCGGGGCGCGCAGCCGCGCCAGCGCCTCGGCCGCCTGGCGGGCGAAGTGCTCGGGTCGGCTGTGCAGGGTGATGAAATCGCCGGTCAGGGCGATGAGGTCGGGCTTCTCGGCCAGAGCCAGCGCCGCGCCCCGTCGTAACAGGCTCAGGGGTACCCAGGGGGCGGCATGCATGTCGCTGAGCTGGGCGATGCGCAGGCCGTGGAGATCGGCGGGAAGATCGGGCCAGCGCAGCGTCAGCCGCTCGACCATCGGCTGGGCGAACTCGTTGCGGAAGCCGTGCGCCCGGGGCGAGAGGGCGTAGCGCGCCATCGCCACGGCGTGCGCTGCGCCCCGCCACAGTCGCTGCGTTGAGGCGTCCGCCTCCCCGCTGCGCGGCGCGCGGTCTGTTACACTATTCCATGTTGTCACAATCCATACCACCTTCCGGCAAATTCGCGCAATTCTACGCTACATCTAGTGAAACGCAAGACCGGCGCGAGTCGTTCGCTCCGCGCGACCAAAGGCGAAGGGCCAGGGACTCATGGGGGTTGCCCGGTGGTCCTCGGCCCTTCGTGGCCTCGCTATCGGCTCGCGCCGGATGTGGCTGTCCAGTACGCGCTATGGCAGACATGGCTGTCCGCCACAAGCGCGGCTATCGCACCCCGGTTCAGCCCAGCCCCGCCCACTCGGTATGGAAGGCGCCGGGGCGGTCGGTGCGCTCGTAGGTGTGCGCGCCAAAGAAGTCGCGTTGGGCCTGGGTCAGGTTGGCGGGCAGCCGCGCGCTGCGGTAGCCATCGTAGTAGGCCAACGCTGAACTGATGGCGGGCGTGGCGATGCCCAGGTCCACAGCCAGCTTGAGGGTCTCGCGCCACTGGGCGTCGCGGGCCTGGAGGGCGGGGGCGAAGACGCTGTCCAGCATCAGGTTGGGCAGGGTCGGCTGGCGGCCAAAGGCGGCCGTGATGTCGTCGAGGAAGCGGGCGCGGATGATGCAGCCCGCTCGCCAGATGGCGGCGATCTCGCCCATGTTCAGCCCGTAGCCGTACTCGTCGGACGCCTCGCGCAGCAGGGAGAAGCCCTGGGCATACGCGCCGAGCTTGGCGGCATATAGGGCGGCCCGCGCCGCCTCGACCGTTCGCGCCTTGTCACCGCTGAAGGCGGGGGCGGGACGCGCGAGAGTCTGCGCGGCTGCCACGCGCTCGGCCTTCAGCGCCGACAACTGCCGCGCCTCGACCGCCGCGTTGATGGTTGGGATGGGGATGCCCAGGTCGAAGCTGTTCTGGGAGGTCCACTTGCCCGTGCCCTTCTGCTGCGCGGTGTCGAGAATGAGGTCAACCAGCGGCCGCGCGGTTTCGGCATCGAGGGTGCGGAAGATGAGGGAGGTGATCTCAATGAGGTAGGATTGTAGCTCGCCCTCATTCCAGGCGGTGAATACGTCGGCCAGCGCCGCTGCGTCCAGCCCCGCACCCCGCGCCAGGATGTCGTACACCTCGGCGATGAGTTGCATGTCGCCGTACTCGATGCCGTTGTGTACCATCTTGACGTAGTGGCCTGCGCCGCCTGGTCCCAGGTACGTCACGCATGGCGTCCCGTCGGGTGCGCGGGCCGCGATGGCGCGGAAGATGGCCTCGACGGCCGCGTAGGCGTCCCTGGGGCCGCCGGGCATGATGCTCGGCCCGTAGAGCGCGCCCTCCTCACCGCCGGAGACGCCCGTGCCGAGGAAGTGGAGGCCGACTTCTTGCAGGCGCGCGCCCCGCCGCTCGGTGTCCTTGAAGTAGGAGTTACCGCCATCGATGATGATGTCGCCCGGCGACAGCAGCGGCACGAGTTGCTCGATGACGGCATCGACGCCCGCCCCCGCCTGCACCATGAGCATCACGCGGCGCGGCGGCTTGAGCATCTGGACCAGGGCGGGCAACTCACGGGCCAGCATCAGGTTCGGGTCCGGGAACTCTCGGACGAACTCCGCAGCGCGCGACGTCGTGCGGTTGTAGACGGCGACGCGGAAGCCGTTGCGGGCCATGTTGCGGGCCAGGTTCTGGCCCATCACGGCCAGGCCGATGAGGCCAATATCAGCGGTCGATGGGGGGGCCATGGCAGCACCTCGTGTTCGGCGGATGGTGGCGTCAATGGCCTGTACTATACCCCAGAATCCGCTGGCGGGGAACTCGCGCGTTGGGCAGAGACCCGGCGATGGTGTGCCCTGTCAGCTGGCTTATGCCCTCATCGCCCCTGGTACTGCTCGTCGCTCACCTTCTCCATCCACTCTACGACCTTGCCATCGAGTTGTTCCTGGATGGCGATGTGGGTCATGGCCGTGGTCGGGGTCGCGCCGTGCCAGTGCTTCTCCCCCGGCGCGAAGGAGACTACGTCCCCCGGCCGAATCGGCTCGATCGGGCCGCCCCAGCGTTGCGCCAGGCCGCTGCCGGCCGTCACGATCAGCGTCTGGCCCAGCGGGTGGGTGTGCCAGGCCGTCCGAGCGCCAGGCTCGAAGGTGACACTCGCGCCGCGCACCCGGGCCGGCTCGTCGGCCTGAAACAGAGGGTCAACCCGCACCTGGCCGGTAAAATACTCGGCGGGTCCCTGGCTGGAGGGCTGTGAGCCACTGCGCTTGATATCCATGCCTCGTACCTCCTTTCGTCTTCCTCTTCACTGGTGACCAACGACGCGATGCGGCGCGTATGGCTCTTCCAGGTAGGTGACTTCTTCCTGGGTCAGCTTGACGGCCAGGGCGCCGACGGCTTCTTCCAGGTGCTGACTCTTCGTGGCCCCGATGATAGGCGCCGTCACCGGCTCCTTCTGCAATAGCCAGGCCAGCGCGATATGAGTGCGCGGAACGCCATGCTTTGCCGCGACCTCCGCGACCCGCTCCACGACGTGGCGATCGGTGTCGGCCGTCGCGTCGTACTTGCCCTTCGCAATCTGGTCGGTTTCAGAACGTAGCGTGCGCTCCGACGACCAATCGCGCGTCAACCGCCCGGAGGCGAGGGGGCTATAGGGGATCACCCCGATGCTCGCCGCGCGGCAGAGCGGTAGCATCTCCCGCTCCTCTTCGCGGTAGATGAGGTTGAGGTGGTCCTGCATCGAGACGAAGCGCGTCCAGCCATGCGCCTCGGCGACGTGCAGCGCCTGCTGGAACTGCCACGCCCACATGGCCGAGGCGCCGATGTAGCGGGCCTTGCCCGCTCGTACCACGTCATTTAGCGCTTCCATCGTCTCCTCGATGGGGGTCTGGTAGTCCCAGCGATGGATCTGGTACAGGTCCACGTACTCCGTGCCCAGTCGCTGCAGGCTCTTGTCGATCTCGGTCAGAATCGCCTTGCGCGACAGCCCCGCACCATTCGGTCCCTCGCGCATTCGGCCGTGCACCTTGGTGGCGATGACGACCTCGTCCCGAGTCGCGAAATCCTTCAAAGCGCGTCCGAGAATCTCCTCACTCTTGCCGATGGAGTAGACATTGGCCGTATCGAAGAAGTTGATCCCCAGCTCGAGGGCTTGCTTGATAACCGGCCGGCTGTCTTCCTCATTGAGCACCCACTTGTGAGTCCAACGCTCCGCATCCCCGAACCCCATGCAGCCGAGGCAGATGCGCGAGACCTGCATCCCGGTTGAACCCAGTCGAGCATATTCCATGCTGGTCTCCTTTAGCCTGTTAGTCGTGGCTCGTCGTGCCATGTGGGTAGAGTTCGAGGGCAATGTAGGCCACGTCGTCCCACGCGTTGTGGATACCGATGAACAGAAGCGCGACCGTTCCGGCCGCGATGACGAACGAGGTCAACGTTGGCTGGCGGGAGAGCCATATGGCCGCGATGAGCAGGGCGGCGTATGAGACCAACGGGAAGATGGTGTGCCACAGCCAGTCTTCCAGCACCGGCTGATAGTGGATCTGTCGACGCGCCCGTCTTAGCACAATGCCCATGTACAGCACCCCCCCCAAACCCAACAGGCCCAGCAGCAGCCCCGCCATCCAGAGCGCGGGCCAGGGGGCGCTGAGGGTCGCGGCGACCAGCAGCACCGCGCAGAAATGCACGATATTGGGTGAGTTGAAGACGCCAAACGAGTCACTCGCCGCCGACACTCGCTGTCGCACCCCGGTGAGCAAGGTGACCACTATGAAGATCAAGCCTGTCAGGGTGGCGGCTGCGGTGCCGATGATGACGTAGAAGTTTTGCCAGGGGGCGAGGGGGGATGTCACTATCTCTTGCATGCCAGGCTCCTCCGTGGATAGGGTGGGGCTGATAGGCTCCTTCTGAAGGGGCTAGGCCCCACCGTCGTCCAGTTCGCGGGTCATCTCGACCATTGTTCGCCGAAATCCGGCCCGAGTGAACAGGCGCTGCGCGGCCTCGTTCTCCTCGGCCGTCGAGAGTACCACCCGCGGCGCGCCACGAGCCTTGAGCGCCACCAGGGTGGCATCGAGCAGCGCCCAACCGACGCCGTGGCCGCGCTGGGCAGGGTCGACCACGATGTCGTGCAGCATACCCGCTCGCCCGCGCAACGCCATGTAATCCTGGCCCTCGATGCGGGCGTAGGTGTAGCCGACCACCTCGCCGTTCTGCTCGGCGACCACGATGATGACGTTCGGTTTCTCAAGCTGCGTGCCGAGAAAGGCGGCGTATCCCTGCTCGATCCCGGTCGGGGCGGCGATGAAGCGCTGCGGGTCGAAGTCGTGGTGCATGCGGACGAGGAGGGCGCCAAGGCGACCGAGGGCGGGGAGGTCGGCGGGCGTTGCGGGGCGGATGGTGACGATTGGAGTATCGGAAGGTGGCATGCCAGGCTCCTGTGGGAGTCAGACCTGATAGCGAGCGCCGACCCTCGCATCTTGTCCAATGGGCGCGGCCAAAGACGAATGACCGGGACCAATCCGACCTTTGTCGGATTGGTCCCTGGTTTCCTCGGCCGCTTTCGGTCAGGCTCGGTGTCCTTCGTCGCCGCCCAGGCGACGCCGGGAGGAAACGGCCAGGCCTTATGCCGCAACCGGCGTGGGCGCGCGGCGCATCGGCTGACGCCGCCCGTAGGTGAGCGTGCGCCATAGCCATTCGGCGGGGCCGAACCGGAAGCGGGCCAGCCACCACGCGCTGAACATCGCCTGGGCCGCGTAGAGCGCGACGGCCAGGAGTAGCTGGATGGCCGGACCGGTCACACCATACAGGCCCAGCCCGACGCCGGTGAAGACCAGCAGGTAGAACACCGACTGAGCCAGATAGTTGCTGAGAGCCATCCGCCCCACAGGCGCGAAGACCTCCAGCCGTCTCAGCCACGACGCCTGCTGGGCCAGCAGCACAATCGCGCCCACGTAGCCCAGAGACAGAAGCGGCCCGCCCAGGTTCCCGCCAACCTGGACCAGCACTGACATCCCGCCAGGGACGGCGCGGTTGGACACCTCCTGGGCATAAGTATAGGTCACGCTGCCGAGCAGCCCCAGGGACAGCCCCCACACGGCCAGGCGACGGAACGTCCGCAGATGGGCGGGGACGTCGTGGAACAGACCCTCCCGCCCGGCCAGCAGGCCCAACAGGAACATACCAAACACGGTGGGCATGAAGAAGAACAGCATGCTCGGGTACAGGAAAGTCAGGTCGCGGATATGCTGGGCGACGATGGCGCCGTAGCTACCGCCCGCGTAGACCGCCGTGGCTTGCGCCGCCGCTTGCTGCATGCTGGTGATCGTCTCGGCGAAGGACGCATCGATACCCGCCGCCGCGCCCTGGCTCACCCCCCACTGAACGAGGCCCGCCAGCCCGGCCATGATGACGACAGGGGCGAGCAGGCTCATGACCGCCCAGAGCAGGATGGTGCGCCGCGAGCGGTGGCGAAACAGCAGCAGCAGCGCACCAAGCAGAGCGTAGATGACCAGGATGTCGCCTTCCCAGAACAACACGGCGTGGACGACGCCAATGAGCAGCAGCGCTGCCAGGCGGCGCAGATAGAGCGGCACGAAAGGCACACCCTGCGCCTCGGCGCGCCGCATCTGGGCGGCCAGCCCCCAGCCGAACAGGAACGAGAATAGAGGATAGAACTTACCCTCGGCGAAGACGCGAATCAACCACTCAGCGGCCTGGTTGGGCTGCCCCGGCCAGTCGGCCATGTCCACCGCCAGCCCATAGACCGGCACGCCGATCAGACCCATGTTGACGATAACGATACCCAGCAAGGCGAAGCCGCGCAGGATGTCGACAATCTCAACGCGGTCACTGCCTACCGTCGGACTCAGCGTCGGGTGAGTCTGGAGCGCCATAAGCCCTCCTTTCTACCTGACTCTACGAACGACGTGTCAAAAGGATGCGCCCTCCCTGCCAGGTTGAGGGGCGGCAACGTGCTCGACCTTCAACGTCGACAACCGTACCGGCCTGGCCCCGGCTTGACAGGCACGGGCAGGGCGACTATCCTGCCCTGACCGACCACCGCCGCCGCCACGGGAGTGATACCGATGTCCGATGAAACCGCGAGTAGCGCGCCGCCGCCCCCGCCGCCGACCGACAACCTGGTCGAGACAAAGCACGTCATCCTGCTGGACGGGCAGGAGATTCACTTTACCGCCACTACGGGCACGCTTGTCTTCAAGGAGGAGGCCGAGACGAAGGGCGACAAGGCGGGTGAGTTCGAAGGTGAGAAGCCCAAGGCGACGGTCTTCTTCATCGCCTATACCCGCGACGACGTGCCCGACAAGGGCGCGCGCCCCGTCACCTTCTCCTTCAATGGCGGCCCCGGCTCGTCGTCGGTCTGGCTGCATCTGGGGCTGCTCGGCCCGCGCCGCGTCCGCATGGACGACGCGGGCAACCTGCCACCGCCGCCGCACCGCCTGGTGGACAACGAGTTCTCCCTGTTGGACGTATCGGATCTGGTGTTCATCGATCCGGTCAGCACCGGCTATAGCCGCCCCGTTATCGGCGAGAAGGCCAGGCAATTCCACGGCTTCAAGAAGGATATCGAATCCGTCGGCGACTTCATTCGCCTGTACACCACCCGCTATCAGCGCTGGACCTCGCCCAAGTACCTCATCGGCGAGAGCTACGGCACGACTCGCGCCGCTGGATTGTCGGGCTACCTCCAGGACCGTCACGGCATGTATCTCAATGGTATCATGCTCGTGTCGTCCATCCTCAATTTCCAGACCGCCCTGTTCCACACCGGCAACGACCTGCCCTACATCCTGTTCCTGCCCACCTACGCCGCCACGGCCTGGTATCACCAGCGCCTCGCGCTCGACTTGCAGCAGGACCTGCGCGCCACGCTGGCCCAGGTGGAGGCCTTCGCCCTGGGCGAGTACGCCACGGCTCTGATGCAAGGCTCGGCCCTGGGCGACGACGACCGCGCCCGCATCCGGGCCAGCCTGGCCCGCTACACCGGCCTCTCGGAGGACTATGTAGAGCGCACCAACCTGCGCATTCGCATCGACCGCTTCGTCAAGGAACTCCTGCGCGACCAGCGCCGCACCGTCGGCCGCCTCGACAGCCGTCTCACCGGCATCGACCGCGACGCGGCGGGGGAAGCGTACGAGTTCGACCCCAGCCTGGCGACCATCATGGGGCCGTACACCGCGACGTTCTACGACTATGTGCGCCGCGAGCTCGGCTTCGAGACCGACCTGCCCTACGAGGTGCTCACCTCGCGCGTCTGGCCGTGGAGTTACGGCGACCACGAGAACCGCTACGTCGACGTGGCCGAGACGCTGCGCCAGGCTATCGCCACCAATCCGCATCTCAAGGTGCTGGTCGCCAACGGCTATTACGACCTGGCGACGCCCTACCTCGCCACGCAGTATACGGTGAACCACCTGGGGCTGGACCCCAGCCTGCAAGCCAACATCTCGATGACCTACTATGAGGCGGGGCACATGATGTACGTCCACCGGCCTAGCCTCGCCCAATTGAAGGCTGATCTGGCGGCGTTCGTGCGCGCCAGCGCGCCCCAGGAGCCGTAGGCTCTTCGGGCCGACTCCTCGGCCCCGAAGAGCCGCCTGGCGCGCCCGGTCCTTCCCCGCGCCGCGCCTCACCCCGGCAGGAGGCTGTTCGCATGTGGCGTCTCGCGTTGTGTCACCCCTGGGCGCGGCGGCTGGTCGCCGTCGGCCTGGTGATCGTCACCCTAACTATCAGAGCGTCGCCAGGATTGAGGACGCCTACGCCCTGCTCAAGCAGGGGGCCATCCAGGCCATCGTCTACGACGCGCCGGTGCTGGCCTACTACGCCAATACCGAGGGCAAGGGCGAGGTGCAGGTGGTGGGCGGTGTCTTCAAGGAGGAGACCTACGGCATCGCCCTGCCCACCGGCAGCCCGCTGCGCAAGACCATCAACGAGGCGCTGTTGCAGTTGCGGCAGGATGGGACACTGGAAGACTTGCAGACCAGGTACTTTGGGGATGCGGGCAAGTAGGTGACCCAGACTCATGCGCCGACCACGAAGCCCCCGCCACTCATCCCCAATCCCCCCTACCGCGTTTGCCGCCGCGCTGCCGTGAGAGTGTTGCTCAGCAGCAGGGCGATGGTCAGCGGGCCGACGCCGCCGGGGACAGGCGTGATCAGCCCCGCGACGGCCGCCGCGCTCGCGTAGTGGACGTCGCCGACGAGGCGGAAGCCGCTCTTCTTGCTGGCGTCGGGGACGCGATTGATGCCGACGTCGATGACGGTCGCGCCGGGCTTGACCATGTCGCCGGTGACCATCTCGGCCTTGCCGATGGCGACGACGAGGATGTCGGCCTCGCGGGTGACGTCGCCGAGGGGCTGGGTGCGGGAGTGGGCGATGGTGACGGTGGCGTGCTCCTGGAGCAGCAGCGCGGCGACTGGCTTGCCGACGATGGTGCTACGGCCGACGACGACGGCGCGCTTGCCCTTGAACGGGACATTGTAGCGCTTGAGAATCTCGATGATACCGAGGGGCGTGGCGGGATTGAGGGCCTCCTCACCCATCCACAGCCGACCGACGCTGATGGGGTTGAGGCCGTCCACGTCCTTGGCCGGGTCGATGGCGGATTGAATCTTGATGGGGTTGAGGTGCTCGGGCACGGGCAACTGGCAGAACAGGCCGTGGACCATCGGATCGGCGTTGAGGCGGGCGATGAGGGCCATGACCTCGGCCTCGGACACGTCGGCGGGCAGACGGTAGACCTCGGAGCGGATGCCGACTTCCTCCGAGGACCTGGCTTTGTTGGTGACGTAGGTGACGCTGGCCGGGTTCTCGCCGACGAGCAGCACGGCCAGGCCGGGCGCGAAGCCCTTCTCGGCCTGGAACTGGGCGACGCCCTCGGCGACTTCCTGACGAATCTGCGCGGCGACGGCTTTGCCGTCCATGATGGTTGCGGTCACGGAGCCTCCTTGCGGGGCAGTGATGTGGGATGGCGGCCAGGGACGAAGGACCGGGGACCAAGGCCAGGCGACCAACCTGGTCGCGCCGGGCGGAAACGACCTTCAGCGCAAGACCCTCTCGTCAGAACAGGCCCACCGTCTCGCCATGCTCGTCGATGTCGATGGTCGTGTAGGCGGGTTTGGAGCCGAGGCCGGGCATGGTCATCATCTCGCCGCACAGGGGAACCAGGAAACCCGCGCCCACCGAGGCGCGCACGTCGCGGATGGGCAGGGTGTAGCCGGAGGGCGCGCCCTTCCACGACGGCTCGTGGGAGATGGACAGGTGGGATTTCGCCATGCAGATGGGCAGGTGGCCGAAGCCCAGGTCAGTGAAGCGCTTGATGGCGCGCTCGGCGTCGGGCAGATACTCGACACCGTCCGCGCCGTACATCTGGGTGGCGATGGCGTGAATCTTGTCCTTGATGGGGATGTCGAGCGGGTAGAGGAACTTGAAGTTCTTGGGCTTGTGGCTGGCCGCCACGACGGCCTCGGCCAGCTCGGCGCCGCCCGCGCCGCCCCTGGCCCACACGTCGGAGACGAAGGCGCCCTCCGCGCCCGTGCCCTGCGCGATCTCGCGCACCAGGTCGATTTCCTTCGCTGTGTCCTGGCTGAAGCGGTTGATGGCGACGACGACCGGCACGCCATACAGGCGGGCATTCTGGATGTGCTTGACCAGATTGGCCGCGCCCTTCTCCAGGGCGGGCAGGTTCTCCTCGACCAGCTCCTTGGGCAGCGGTCGGCCGGCCACGATGCGGCCCGCGCCGCCATGCATTTTGAGGGCGCGCACCGTCGCTACCAGGACCACGGCGTCGGGGGTCAGGCCGCTGTTGCGGCACTTGATGTTCATGAACTTTTCCATGCCCAGGTCGGCAGCGAAGCCGCTCTCGGTAACTACGTAGTCGGCCAGCTTGAGGGCGATCTTGTCGGCGAGCACGGAGTTGTTGCCGTGGGCGATGTTGCCGAAGGGGCCAGCGTGGACGAAGACGGGCGTGCCTTCGAGGGTCTGGTAGAGGTTGGGCTTGATGGCCTCCTTGAGCAGCACGGTCATCGCGCCGTGGACCTTGAGGTCGCGGGCGGTGACGGCCTTGCCGTCGCGGCTCAGGCCGATGACGATGTTGCCCAGCCGCTCGCGCATGTCCATCAGGCCGTCGGCCAGGGCGAGAATCGCCATGACTTCGGACGCCGAGGTGATGTCGAAGCGTGTCTCGCGGGGGATGCCGTTGGGCTTGCCGCCCAGGCCGATGACAATCTCGCGCAGGGCGCGGTCGTTCATGTCCAGCACGCGCGGCCAGGTCACATCAATCAGTTCGATGTTCAGGGGGTTGCCGTGAAAGCGGCTGGCGTCGATGACTGCCGCGAGCAGGTTGTGGGCAGCGGTGACGGCGTGGAAGTCGCCCGCGCCGTGGAGGTTGAACTGCTCCATGGGCACGACCTGGCTGTAGCCGCCACCCGCCGCGCCACCCTTGATGCCGAAGACCGGCCCCATGCTCGGCTGGCGCAGGGTGATCGCGCCGCGCTTGCCGATGTAGCCGAGAGCCTGGCCCAGGCCGACGGTGGTGAGGGTCTTGCCCTCTCCGAGGGGCGTGGGCGTGATGGCGGTGACGTCGATGTACTTGCCGTTAGGGCGATCGGTGAGACGCTTCAACACGCCCAGGCTAATCTTGCCGACGTAGCGGCCATACGGCTCTAGCTCGTCGTCGTGGATGCCGATGGACGCGGCAATCTCCTGAATAGGGCGCAAGGCGGCGGCCTGGGCAATCGCCAGGTCGCTGGGGACATCCGGCATCGTTGCCTCCTTGTGGATGGTGGGCTGGGTGGACGGGCGCGGCAAGAACCGTGGCCCGGCGCCATTTGGGTATCGACCAGAAGGGTGCTACTCTTTGGCGAAATGGTCAAACTCTACGGCCCATGTTCAAGACGCTGGAAGCGAAACTCATCGGCACGTATGCCCTGGTCATCGCCCTGTCGCTGACGGTTGCAGGGGTGGCGACGGTGGCCATGGTCAACACGCTCCAGATCGCCGCCGCTGAGCGTTTCCTCCACGGTGAGGCGACGCTCATCGCGCGTGGCATCGAGTGGTGGTTGGACCTGGGGCGGCCCCTGGCCCAGGTGCGCGCGCAGTTGCAGGGCCAGATCGGCGGCACGCAGCACCTGTTCTGGCTGGATGCGGATGGGCGGGTGATTGCCCACGTGCGGCCGCCGGGCGAAACGCTGAACCTGGAAGGCCAGTTCCTCACCAACCTGCCACCGCGCCCCGCCGTCACCCCCGCCGCTACCGGCGCGCCTGGTCGCCGCCCCACCATTCCTCGCCTGCCCGTTGGTCCCGTCAACCGCATCGACCTCGGCCCGCGTACCCTGGTGTACGCCATTGTCGCCATGCCGCGCGGCGCGCAGCCCAGCGCTGACCTACGCCCCGGCGTGCCCGCCTACGTGGGACTGGCGCAGCCGGTCAACGAGCTGGCGGCGTGGCCGACGGTGGCCCGGCCGCTGGCGCTCATCGGGCTACTGGCGTTCGCGCTGACGAGTCTGCTGGGGGTGTGGCTGGCGCGCTCTATCACCGGGCCGCTGCGGCAGATGACGCGGGCCTCGGAGGCGATGGCGCAGGGCGACTACGCCCAGACCATCGACGTGCACGGCGACGACGAGGTGGCGCGCCTGGGGCAGGCCTTCAACACCATGAGCCGCGAGGTAGACCGCGCCCACCGCATGCAGCGCGACTTCGTGGTCAACGTCTCCCACGACCTCAAGACGCCGCTGACGTCCATCCAGGGCTTCGCCCAGGCCATGACCGACGGGTCGTTGCACAGCGTCGAGGACTATCAGCGGGCGGGGGGCATCATCCACGCCGAGGCGGAACGGATGCGGCGGCTCATCGCCCAACTCATCGAGCTGGCGCGACTGCAGGGCGGCGTGGACGCCCTGGCCCACGCGCCGGTTGATGTGCTGTCGCTCTTGCACGGCGCGGCGCGGCTGGCGGGGGAGCGGGCCACCGCGGTCGGCCTGACCTTCGAGAGCGAGTTGCCCGCCGCGCTACCCACGGTGACGGGCGACGCGGGACGGCTGGAGCAGGTGGTCGCCAACGTGCTGGACAACGCGCTGAAGTATACGCCGCGTGGGGGATGGGTGACGCTGCGAGCGGGGACCGCGCCGGGCGGGGTGGCGGTCAGCGTGAGCGACAGCGGGCGGGGTATATCGGCCGAGGAGCAGACGCGGGTCTTCGAGCGTTTCTATCGCGGCGACCGGGCGCGGGCGGGCGACGGCGGCAGCGGCCTGGGGCTGGCGATTGCGCGGGAGATCGTCGAGGCCCACGGTGGCCGCATCGAGGTCGCGAGCGCGCCGGGCGAGGGGACGACATTGCGGGTGTGGCTGCCGGCAGCAACGACACAAGTCTGATCAGTTCTTTCTCGGCATGACGAGCCTGTGGCTGCTTGCGGCTGACAGTGCGGCCCGTTACGGAAAACCGTAAGCCGTGAGGTCCAGATCTAGAGCCTGCCCGAGCCACAAGATGGCCGTCCGCGCTCGGGCATTGTCCAGTGCGCTTATCGGGCGGTTGTGCTTGGAGGCGTTCCTAAACGCATTGAAGTCAGTGAAGTAGCGCCGAAGATCATCCTGGGCGCGAAATGCTGGCACAAAATCGCTCCAGTTCTCACTGAAGATCTCTTGGTAGTCCAGAATATCACAAAAAACAAGCCGCCTCTCGGGATCATCGAATTGCCCTTTGGTTGTTCCTGGTGTCTTTCTTACATAGTCCGCAATCCGCCCCTCAACTTTGGAAGCGATCTTCTTGGGGATACGCTCGTGCCAATAATGCAGGCCGTGGCGGTCCCGAAGCGTTTCATGAATTTGGCGACGTACTGATGACTCAATGAGGTCAATGACAGGATTACGTACCTCCTCAGGGATAGCATCGGAAATACCACAACGACGCTTGATCTCAAGCATTATCAGTTCAGCGCGCTTGACTAGAAAGCGTTCGTAGTCATCTCTCCACAAGCCACTATGGGCATCGCTTGGTATAAGGTTAGCCCGTAAGATGAGATCAAAGCGATCCGAACCAAGTTCATCTCTCAAGATCGGCATGTACTGGCTAGGCGGACGATCTCCAATCCACTTTGTGACATGCTCAGGAATGAAGCAGAAGTTGGGGATCCGATGCACCTGGTCAGCCTTCTTGCTTTGCCTTCTGAGGAAACCTACAGGAAATATGTGGTGCCTCTCGGAGGCGTTGAACTTTTCGAAGTAGTCGCCATCTATAGTAACCGGCGTTCCGTTCCGTAAGTCCAACGGTCCCTGAAGGGCCAAAAGACATAGGATTCCATTTCGGACAGCTGAGGTGGTGTAGGTCATAGATGTCTCAACAAGCGACGCAGCAGTTGTTGTTACAGGCACCTCATAGGGCTTCCCTTCACTTACCAAGCCCCGGATCCACAGAGCATCCTCAGACATCCGAGTCTGACTGGCACTACTGTAGCGCTCCGAGAACGCCACTCGCCAGAACCAGCGATCAATATGCTCGCGGTCTTTCCCTGAGATCGAGGGCAGCTTCGAGTGGAAGAAGTAGTAGGCAAGGATTGGGAGCATACCGTCGTAGGGTAGGAAGTCCGCCCTCCGTACCCCCAGATTCGACCGAACATACTCAACCGCTTGGTGATAACCTTTCACCGTATCAGCCCAGACCCGCTTCACGTCATCCTTCGTCAACTCCATCTGAGTAGCAGACTCAGTTCTACCGCGTATGTTCAGTGCCAGAGCCTGGGTAATGCTCGTTTCCTCGATCTCGCCAAAACGAGTGGCCTGAAGTGGCTGCACCAACTCCTCAGATGTTCGTTCCCTCAAGTCGAACTCGTCATCTAGAATACTAGCTGTGATGAGATCGTATCGGCTAAGCCGTCGTCCTGCTCGATTAATGCGCTCGAATATCTCGACCGCTTGCTCAATATCCATGTCCCTCACTTCTACAACTGAGAACGGATAGTTACTCAGTAGTTGGTAGCACCGAGCGAACCGTTCTTTATGCTCGTCAGAAGGTAGCGAGTTGTAAATGGTAAAGTCGTTGTTCATGAGATCCCGGACCGAAACCCAGCGCTTATTGTCCGGCTCTCGATACTGGAAGATACTATGCGGATCACGCGGGGCTAGGTCAACGACGATCTTGTGATAGTCTTCATCCTCAATGCTCAAGCCATTAACAGTAACGTACAGCGCAGTCAGTCGCTGTTGTCCGTCAACAATGAGAGAATACGATCGGGTGGGGTCTATTGGCGGCTGGCTTAGGTAGTCGACAGTGCGTAGCAAATGATTGTACTGAGAAGGGGCTTCCCACAGGAAAATGGTGCCAATTGGGTACTCCTTATAGATACTATCCAGAAGCTCCTGTATCTTTTTGCGCTCCCATACAAAGTCCCGCTGGAAGCGCGGTACCCGAATCAATCCCTCGCGCATCTGCATCATCAATAGCGCGAGACTAGCGCGATCAACTTTGATCTTCTCGACCTTCATTGGTAGCCCCTCAGATACCACAGTGCCTTGATTGCAATCGCTGCGCCTCTGTCAATTATACAACAACGAAAGACAAGCGCAAGCAGCAGAGATCTACAACTCTCAGCCGGTGTTGCGCAGGCCGGCGACGATGCCGTTGATGGTGGTCGCCAGGGCGTAGTTAAGCTCGTCGCTGTCCTCGCCCGCGCGCTTGCGGCGCAGCAACTCCACCTGGATGAAGCTCATTGGGTCGACGTAGGGGTTGCGCAGGCGGATGGAACGCGCCAGGACCGTGTTTTTCTCCAACAGCTCTTTCTGCTCCACCACCTCTAGCAGCATCTCGCGCGTGCGAGTGTATTCCTCACTGAGCATGTTGTAGATACGGCGGCGAATGTCCTCGTCAGTGACTAGCTCGGCGTACAGGCGGGCGATGGTCAGGTCCGCCTTCGCCAGCGCGCCCTCCACATTGCGCAGGATGTCCTCGAACAGCGGCCAGCCGACGAGCATCTCGCGCAGCATGGGCAGGTGGGCCACGTCGGCGGCCACGAATTGCGCCAATGCCGTGCCAACGCCGAACCAGCCCGGCAGCAGGTAGCGGCTCTGCATCCAGCCGAAGACCCAGGGGATGGCGCGCAGGTCGTCAAGGCCGCGCCGGGCCGAGCGTCGCGAGGGCCGCGAGCCGATGCGGGCGTATTCCAGTTCGGCGATGGGCGTCGCCTCCTCGAAGTAGGCCAGCAGGTCGGGATCGTCGGCGATGCGGGCGCGGTACACGGCGAAGGCATCGGCCGACATGCTCTCCAGGGCGACCTCCCATTCGGGGCGCGGCGGCGTCTTGGGGCTGCCGGTGCGGGTCAGGGCCTCTAGCGCCGACGCTACCATGATGTCCAGGTTGCGCTCGGCCAGGACTGGCTCCGAGTACTTCCAGTTGAGTACCTCGCCCTGCTCGGTGATGCGCAGCGCGCCGCGAAATGCGCCGACGGGCTGGGCAACGATGGCGCGGTGGGTGGGGCCGCCGCCGCGCCCGACCGTCCCGCCGCGCCCGTGGAACAGGCGCAGGTGGATATTGCACTCTTCGGCGGCCTGGTGCAGGGCGCGATGCGCCTTGTAGATTTCCCAGGTGCTGGTGAGCATGCCGCCGTCTTTGTTGGAGTCCGAGTAGCCAAGCATGACCTCCTGCCGCCGCCCCCACGAGTCCAGCAGCCGCTGGTAGTCGGGGGCGGTCCATAGCTGGCGGCAGACGTCGGCGGCGCGACGCAGGTCGGCGATGGACTCGAACAGGGGGGCGGGCATCAGGCCAGGGTCGCCCTCATCGGGGCGGCCGGCGACGGGCACGCTGCTTAGCTCACACAGCCACGCCACCGCCTTCACATCCTCGGCCGAGGTCGCGCCGCTGATGATGTAGGTCTGGAGGGCAGCGGGAGGGTAAGCGCGCTTCAAGTCGCCGGTCGTTTCCAGTGTCTCCAACAGCATCTCGGTCTCGGCGGCGGGCGGCGGCGGCAGGACGCTGTCCGCGCCATGCAAGGCTGCGCCGGTGGTCAGGTCGTCAACCGCCTGGGCGTGGACGCGGGCGTGCTGGCGGATGTCCAGGGTGTGCAGGTGGAAGCCGAAGGTATCGAGTTGCCGCAGCAGCGGATCGACGATCTCGTAGGCGAGACGCTCGCCCCGGTTCTGCACCAGGCTGTCGCGAATCAGCAGCACATCGGCGGCGAAGGCGGTCGCGTCGGGGTAGGCATCGGCGGCGTGGTCGCGGGTCTGCATCAGCCGATACTGCATATGCACGAGGACGTGGCGATAGACCTCGCTGGGTGAGAAGGCGGGCGCGCGCCCCGAGGCTGGCAGCGGCGACGACTCGGCGACACGCTCCTGCAGCGCAGCGGACACCTGCACCTGGTACGTAGAGGGGCTTAGCCGCTCGATCAGCTCATTGAGCGCGCGAATGTGCTGGTCCAGAATGGTCTGCCGCGCCCGCTGTAGGGCATCGCGGGTGACGTCGGGCGTGACGAAAGGGTTGCCGTCGCGGTCGCCGCCGATCCACGAGCCAAAGCGGACGACGGTGGGCACATCGCGGGCGGCCAGGGCGACGCCGTATACTTCGCGGAAGGCGGCGGCGATCTCCTCATACAGGCGCGGTACGGTGTCGAACAGGACCGGATAGTAGTCGAGGCCCATCTGAATCTCGTCGCGCACCGACGGGCGGCGGCGGCGCACCTCGTCGGACTGCCACAAGGCGGCAATGTCGGCCATCATGGCCGTCTGGAGATGCTCGGCCTCCGGCGCGCTCAGGGGAAGGCGATCGAGCCTGGCCAGGTTCTCGGACACGCGCCGCCGCTTGAAGAGTACCGTGCGCCGCGCGACCTCGGTAGGGTGGGCGGTGAAGACGGGGATGACCTGCACCTTCGCCAGCCAGGTCATGGCTTCATCCGCGCCGATGCCCGCGTCGCGCATGCGGCGCAGCGTGCCGCGAAACGAGCCGGGTTGGGCGCGGCCGCCGGGCGCGAGCATAGCGGCGCGGCGGCGACGCTTGCGGTGAGCTGTCTCGGCCAGGTTGTTCAACTCGAAGTAGGTGGCGAAGGCCTTAGTCATCTTGTAGGCGCGGCTCAAGCTGATCTCGGCCACGATGGCCCGAATCCGTCGCGCCACCTCGGCCGCTGCGGTCGGGTTGGCGTCGGGCGCGGCGGCCATCTCACGCTGCCGAATCGAGAGCAGGCGCAGCTCCTCGACCGCGTTGTACAGGTCCACGCCCTCCTGCTCCTTGAGGGTCTCACCCAGCAGGCGGCCCAGGTTGCGGGCATCGCGGCGTAGCGGCGCTTCCTTCTTCTGGGGGTCGTCGGTCGTCAGCTCGACCAGACGGGCCGCCTGGTCCTCTGCGTACCACAAAGGCTCGTCAGCCATGCGCGCGCATCTCCTTCAGGAAGTGCTCTACCTGAGCTCGGGAGGGCAATGCGGGCTGCGCCCCCAGGCGAGTAACGGTCAGTGCGCCGACAGCGACGGCGAAGCCGACGGCGTCGGCCAGGCTCGCACCCTCGGCCAGGGCCACGGCCAGGCCGCCGTTGAAGGCATCGCCCGCCGCCGTGGTATCGACAACCTCGACGGGGAAGCTCGGTACATGGCATCGCTCGGTCGGCGTCGCCAGCAGCGCACCCTGCGCGCCCAGCGTCACCACCGCCGCCGCCACGCCGCGCGCTAGCAGGGCATCGGCCGCTCGGTCGGCATCGATGGCCGCCGCATCCAGGCCGGTGAGAAGGGCGGCTTCGGTCACGTTGGGGGTGACAATGATGCCGCGTAGCAGCGCGTCGGGCAGAGGGCGCGCCGGGGCCGGGTTGAGGATGACGGGGATACCCCGCGCACGCCCTATCTCCACCGCCGCCGTCACGCACGCCAGGGGAATCTCGAGTTGCGTGAGCACGACATCTGCGTCCTGGACGGCGGCCGGGATATCGTCGGGGGCAAGGCGCGCGTTGGCGCCGGGGGCGACACCGATGACGTTCTCGCCATCAGCGGCGACGAAGATGAGGGCGACGCCCGACGGCTCATCGGTGTCGCGGGCCAGGTAGCGACAGTCGATGCCCTCGGCCTGATAGGCGGCGAGCGCCTGGTCGCCCAGGGCATCTGCGCCGAGGCGCGCGACGAAGGTGACAACCGCGCCCAGCCGCGCGGCGGCGACGGCCTGGTTGGCGCCCTTACCACCGCCAGCTATGGTGAAGCGGCCGCCGAGGACCGTCTCGCCGGGTTGCGGCAGATGACTGAGTTGTAGCACCATATCCGTGTTTGCGCTGCCCACCACTGTGATGCGTGCCACGCGGCCTCCTCCATTGCGCCTGAGAGTGGCCCATTTTGCCGCGCCACCGCAGAACATGCAAACCGCCATTGCGCCGTGGCTTAATCTACGTTATAATGGGGACGGTTGTGGCGACTACGAGCAGACCCCGAGCAAAGGAGTGTACCCTATGGCTGGGATTTTCGAGCGCATCAGCATGATTCTCCGCGCCAACATCAACGATATCCTGGACCGCGCGGAAGACCCTGAGAAGATGCTTGAGCAGATTATCCGCGATATGGAGTCGGCCATTCTGGATGCGCGTTCTACAGTCCAGGAGATGCTGGCCCAGCAGAAGCTCCTGGAAGCCGAGGTACGGGACACCCAGAAGCTCGTCAATGAGTGGCAGCGCAAGGCCGAGATGGCCGTCGCCCAGAATCGCGACGACCTGGCGCGTGAAGCCCTCAAGCGCAAGAACGATTATCAGACGCAGCTCGAGGTCTACCAGGCCCAGCTCGCCGACCAGGAGGCCCTCGTCGCCAAACTGCGCTCTGAGCTGTCGGAGCTAGAGTCGAAGTATGACAGCGCAAAGCGCAACAAGGACACCCTGATTGCCCGCCAGCGAGCCGCTCGCGCGCGGGAGGAGATGGCTAAGAAGTCGGCCCAGATTCAGCAGATTCCCGACTACGGTAGCGAGTTTGGCCGCATGGAGCAACGTGTCCGCGAGCAGGAGGCGCGCGCGGCGGCCGCCAGTGAGATGAACGAGGCCACCACGTCGGTCGATCGCGAGTTTGCGAGCCTGGAAGACCCGGCCATCGAGGATGAACTGGCCGCGCTCAAGGCGAAGATGGGCAAAGGCCCGGCTGCGCCGCCCACCGCGACGACGGAGTAAGCCTCAGCCTGCGGCTAATGGCGCAGGGGCATGCAGCGAAACTTGCGCCGGGTCGGGTTTGTGCGTAGAATTGCGTTCCATACGGGGGGACACGTGGCGAAGTCGCGTTGTTCCCCTTTGGTGTACCCGGCTTCTTAGCAGGTTCGTGGTCGAAGTGTTTGGCTCGCGTAGGACGGATGGCGTTCGTTGAATGCAGATGATCATTTACGGCCTGACGTCGTTTTCCCGGTTCCGGTACAAATGAGACGGCTAGACATCATATCGACCAACCCGCCTCAGCCAGCCTAGACTGGCGCCATGGACCGCCATGCGCGGCTAGCGCCTAGAATGACCGGCGCACGGTCCTCGCATAACGACGATAGAGCCTATGAAATGCTCCCATTGTGGTTCGCCGATAGGCCGAACCGACAAAGTGTGTTCCGCTTGCCATAAGCGCGTGGAGACGGTGCGGCGTCGCTGCCCGGCTTGCGGCGCATCGGTGACCGCCGATGCCACCACCTGCGATATGTGCTACGCTCCCATCCGACCGGCCCGCGCGACAGGCTGGCGGCGCGGCATCGAGATCGCGGCGGGGTTGGCGATTGTCCTGGTCCTGGTGGGCGCGGTGTTCGCCATCTTGCGGGTGCGGCCCGACAGCGCCACGGCTCTGGATGCCGCGGCGGGCGTGTCCGCCGACGCCATCGGCCCGGCCCAACTCGCGCTAGGCGGCACGGCCACTATCATTCCCACCCTGACCGCTACGGCTCCACCCACCGGGACGCCCCCCAGGCCGCCCGACACGCCCACCACCGCCCCGACCGTGGCTCAGCGCAGCACGCCCGCGACGCCGCAGACCGGCGGCCCGCCGCCCCGCGCCGAGCAGCAGTACGTCATCCAGGTCGGTGACACCCTGCTGGCGATTGCCTACCGCTTCGGCGTCGGCCTCGACGAGATTCTCACCGCCAACAATTTCGGCGGCACTAACGCCCTGCTCCTGCCGGGCCAGACACTGGTGATACCAGGCGGTGAGGAAAGCCCCAGCGAAGCCGAGGCGACAGCGGCGGCCAACGCGGCGCCAGCCGACACCCCTGAGCCGACCGATACCCCCGAACCGACGGAGACGCCGACCGCCGAGCCGGCCGGTCGCGTCGCCCACATCATTCAGAGCGGCGATTCGCTGTGGGCCATCGCCAACCGCTTCGACACGACCGTCGACGCTCTGGTGGCTCTGAACGGCCTGAAGTCGGCGAGCGATTTCCTGGCTGTGGGTCGCGAGCTGATCGTCAAGGATGGCCCGACCGCCACGCCCGGCCCGTCGCCAACACCCCCGCCGACACGGACGCCGGCCCCCACCCGGACCGCCGTGCCGACTCGAACACCGCCGCCGACCAGCACGACCCCACCGACCGCGACGCTGCTGCCGCCGACGCCTCTGCCACTGGCGGCCCCGACCAAGCTCGCCGCCGCTCCGACGCAGGTAGGCCCCGGCGCGAGTGGCGTGAAGGCGGGTGCGGCGGCGTCGACCGCCATAGGTGGCCCGCCGCCCGTGGCCGCCACCCCGGACGAGGCGGGCGCGGCGCTGCTCCTCTACCCAGCGCCGACTCTCCTGGGCGTGCCGGACAAGATGGCCCTGGAAGGTCGCCAGCTGCCGGTGCTGCTCAACTGGACATCGGTGGGCGTCCTCGACGCAGACGAGTATTATGTCGTGCGTCTCAGTACGATCCTGGATGGTAAGCCGGTCACGGAAGAGGCGTGGGTCAAGGCTACCGGCTGGCGCATTCCGGATGGCATGCGGCCGACGGGCAAGGCCAGCGCACCCATCTCTTATATCTGGGACGTGACAGTGCGGCGGGCGACAGGCCAGCAGCCCGACGGCCGAAGCTATGCGGGGCCGGCCATCAGTCCGACGAGCGCCATCTACGAGTTCACCTGGGCGCCCTAGCGGCGACAGAATACAGAGAGCGGGGCTTGCTGACATGGCAAGCCCCGCTCTCTGCGTTGGGTGTCGGTCTCACGGCGCGGGCGGGGCGAACCAGCGATCCAGGAGGAGGCGCCAGCGCGGCTCGCCGGCATCGCTGGCTACAGGCGCGGCGGGTGGGGCGGGGCGAAGAGGAGCCGTCGCCGTCTGACGACGCGGCGCAACGACTACGACCGGCACTTCGCCGGGCTGGATGAGCTTGCCCACCGTCCGCGCCCACTCGCGCACGTAGTCGTCGGTCTTGGCGTAGGCGATCTGCTTCTCCAGATCGGCGATGGAGCGGGTGAGGGCATCGACGCGCGCCTGCTCCGCCGCTTCGAGGCTGCGCAGATTGTGCTCGGTCCACAACGTGCGCGCCACGCCGACGCCGAACGAGGAGACGAGAACAATGGCCGCCACGATGAGCGCCTGAACAACCGTGAAGGATGGAGAGGGGCGACGGCCGGCCATAGGGAAGGCTCCAGGGGCGAGCAAGACGTTGCAAGACATAGCACTATGAGAGATTATATCACCCGCCGGGGCCGCTGTCAACCGTCGCCGCGCCGTCTCACGCCGGCAGAACCAGCGCAATCGCCAGGCCGTCGTAGCCCTTGCTGCCGACGGTCTGCACGCCCGTGGCGAGGACGCGCGGTTCGGCCGCCAACGCGGCGTTGAAACGCCGCGCCCCCTGGACACTATCATCGTCACTGTCGGCATTGATGACCTCACCGTCGCGCACGATGTTATCGGCGATGATGAGGCTACCCGGCCGCGTCAAGCGCATGGCCCACGCCAGGTAGGCGACGTAGCCCGGCTTGTCGGCGTCGATGAACACCAGATCGAAGGGGGGATGCCCCTCGGCGGCCACGCCCGGCAGGGTGTCCAGGGCCGGCCCCACCCGCACCTCCACCTGGTCAGCCAGGCCCGCGCGGGCGAGGTTGGCGCGCGCCACTTCGGCGTGGCGGGGGTTCGCCTCCAGGGTGATGAGGCGACCGTCCGGCGGTAGGGCGCGGGCCAGCCAGATGGTGCTGTAGCCGCCGAGCGTACCGATCTCCAGGATGGCGCGGGCGCCGACGGAGCGGGCCAGGATGGTCAGTAGCTGCCCCTGATTGGGCGAGACGTGGATGGCGGGTAGCCCTGCCTCGGCCGAGGCTTGCAAGGCGGCGTCCAGCGCCGGGTCTGGCGCGACGAACAGGCCGGCAATGTAGTGATCGACCGTGGTCCACAGGTCGTGGGTCATGGGTCCTTCGGTGGCGTGGCCGGGTGTCGTGGGCGCAGATTCTCGACCAGGATGTAGACGCTGACGAGCAGCACCCACAACGGAAAGAGAACTGCGCCCCAGGCGGTATACTGCATGCTGAGGATCAGAAACAGGGCCAGCGCCAGGCCGAGGAATGCCATCCAGCGTGGGACGATAGCGGTCCGCAACGACAGCACGCAGGTAGAGATCATGAAGACGCCCGCCATCTTCATGGTGTAGATGTTCATCAACTCGTAGGTGATAGTGCGGCCGTAGCGGTAGATACCGGACGCCACGACCTGGGAAGGGGCCTGCCCAAAGACGCTGATCAGGCCGCCTGCCACCGCACCCGTGGTGAACAGCAGCGCCAGAAAGACCAATCCACTGCCTAGAAAGACGGTCGCGAAGAAGCGATCCTCGTATGCGCCTAGACGATCGCGAATCACGCCGATGAACCACAGGAAGGCGATGCCCGCGAAGGGTAGCAGATTGAGGGCCAGCCGGACATTGCTCAGCCAGCCCTCATCGCTCAGCGAGGGTGACTCCTCTGGGATGCTGATGCGAATCAGAATCAGGCTTATCAGCAGCAGCACCGAGAAGATGATGCCCGCGACAGCTGCCGCGCGCGGTGTGGTCAGTCTTGGCGCGCTCAGGTCTACGGGTTGGCTCATACGACTCTCCTGGCGGGGCGCGTGTCGCCGTGGCGGCGGCCGTCAGGCAGCCGCGCCCAACCGCTCCAGCATCTGGCAGTAGGCCACCGGCCCACGGTAGAAGCTGTCGATGCGGAAGAACTCGTCGGGAGCGTGGAAACGCTCGTCGTTGAGACCAAAGCCGAGGGATACGGAGAACGCGCCCAGGTGGCGTAGGAACATCTCGGTGACGGGCACGCTGCCGCCCGCGCGGACGAGGTATGGCTCGCGCCCGTACATGTTCACCAGCACCGCCCGCGCCGCCTGCTGCCCCGCATCGTCGGCGCTGACGACGTAGGGATAGGCTACCGAGGGCATCGGGCGGAAGGCGACCGTGACGCCCGGCGGGGTGTGGGCCTGGATGTGGCGCTCAATGCAGTCGAGGATACGGTAGGGGTCCTGGTAAGGGACCAGACGGCAGCTGATCTTGGCATGGGCCTCGCGCGGCAGGACGGTCTTGATACCCTCCCCCTGGAAGCCGCCCCACATCCCAACCACCTCCAGGGTGGGCCGCACCCACAGCCGCTCGTAGGTGGTATAGCCCGGCTCACCGTGCAGTTCGTCGATGCCGAGGTGGGCCTTGTATGCGGTCTCGTCGTGGGGGACGGCGGCGATGCGCGCCCGATCCTCGTCGGTCAGATTGGCTACGTCCTCGTAGAAGCCAGCGACGGTGATGGTCCCATCGGGCGCGTGCAGCGAGTCCAGGATGTAGGCCAGGGCGTGCAGGGGGTTGGCGACCGCGCCGCCGTACATGCCTGAGTGCAGGTCGGAGTTCGCGCCTTCGACGTCAATGCTCGCCGCGCACATCCCCCGCAGGCCGATCCAGAGCGCTGGCTCGGTCTCGCTCCACTGACCCGCGTCGGCGTTCAGCACCAGGTCGCAGGCCAGCAGGTCCGTGTGGGTGGCAATAAACTGGCCCAGTTGCGGGCTGCCAATCTCCTCCTGGCCCTCGATGAAGAACTTCACGTTCAAGGGCAGCTGGCCTGTCGTCTGCAGCAGCGCCTCGACGGCGAGGATCGGTCCCAGCATGTTGCCCTTGTCGTCCGATGCGCCGCGCCCGTAGAGGCGGCCGTCGCGGATGGTCGGCTCGAAGGGGGGCGTCGTCCACAGGCTCACGGGGTCCACGGGCTGAACATCGAAGTGGCCGTAGATGAGGGCGGTGGGCTTACCCGGCGCGTGCTGCCAGTCGCCGTAGACCACCGGGTGGCCGCCGGTCTCCATGATCTGCACGTTTTCTACGCCGGCCGCCTCCAGGCGCCGCGCCGTCCACGCGCCAGCAGCCCGCACGTCGGCGGCATGCTCAGGCAGCGACGAGATGCTGGGAATGCGCACCAGGTCCATCAGCTCGGCGAGATGGCGCGGCTTGTTCTCGTCCAAATAGGTGGCCCAATCGGTCATGGTCGGTTACCCCTTTCGTGGTCTGGTAAGGCGTCGCTCTGGTCAACGTGTGCGCGGTGGGTCACGCCCGCTGGTCTACGACACGGTGGATGCATCCCACCACTTGGACAGGCGCGCCGTGTCGCGGCGAGGCTGGTCCGCGTAGTGGGACACGTCGTTGAAGAGCATCAGGCGGACGCGCACCGGGTCCTTGAAGTCGAGGACGTTGAGGCAGGCGGGGGCCATATCGAGCCGGTCGCGGTAGCCGCGCGGGTCGAAGCCGAGCAGGCTGCTGATGAGCAGGCGAATCGTGGCTTTGTGGGACACGACGGCTACGTTCTGGTCGGGGTTGGTGACCACCAGGTTGCGGATGATGGGCAGCGCGCGGGCCAGGACGCTCAGGCCTGACTCGCCGTCTTCGGGGGCGAAGGTGAAGGGGTCGGACTCCCAGGCGACGTACTCGTCGGCGAACTGGGCTTCAACCTCGACGCGGCGCATGTGCTCCCAGTGCCCATGATTGATTTCTTTGAGGCCTTCGTAGGGAACGGGTGTGAGGCCGTGGGGCCGCCCGATGAGGGCGGCTGTCGCCATCGTGCGCTGCATGGGGCTGGCGTAGATGGCGGCAATGCGGTCGTCGGCGAGGCGCTGGCCGAGGGCGGCCGCCTGGAAGCGACCCTCGTCGGACAGGGCAACGTCGACCGAGCCGGAGAAGCGGTCCTCCGCGCTGGCGGCGGTCGCACCGTGGCGAATGAGGTAGAGACGGGTGGTCATGGGCTGTTTCTCCGCGCTGAGATAGTGCGGGGAGTGTAGCGCACCCACAGCCGTCTGTCAACGTCGTACTCTATTGGCCGCTCGGTCTGGCTGCTGGCCGCCGCGCTGCCAGGCCGTTGATGACCGCCAGGCCCGCCAGAATCAGGGCGAAGCCCACGAAGTCGCTGGCGGTGAGTCGCTCGCCCAGGAGCAGCGCACCCCAGACGATGCTCGTGAAGGGCGAGATATAGGTGACCAGGGAGGTTTGCGTCGCGCCGACCTGCTTGACCAGCCAGTAGTAGAGGAGGTAGGCGAGGGATGTACCGACGATGGCGAGGGCGAGCAGGGCGAGGACAGCGGTCAGCGTTTCCGTTGTCGGGGCGAGGTCGAGGGTCCACGGCCGATCCACGATCAGCGCGATTGGCAGGATGTACAGCGTCGCCATGAGCAGCTGGCCGGTCGTGGCCTGCATCGGCGCAACCCGGCGCATGCGCAGGCGCGTCCAGATGAAGGCCGCGCCGTAGCTGACGGAGGCGGCGACGATGGCGATGTCGCCGAGCAGGCTGTTCCGCGCGCCGAGGAGCGCGTCCGGCCCGACGAGGGCGGCCACGCCCACGAAGCCGAGCAGGATGCCCACGGCCTTGCTGACGGTCAGCCGCTCGTCGGGCAGGAAGAACTGGGCGAAGATGACGGTGAAGATGGGCGAGGAGGCGATGAGAATCGCGGCGACGCCGGTGTCGACGAACTGTTCGCCCCAGGTAATCAGGGTGTAGGGCAAGGCCCCGTTGAGCAGGCCGGTGCCCGCGAAGCTCACCCAGTCGCGCCGGTCGCGGGGCAGGCCACTGCCCTGGAGCTTGAGGATGAGCCAGCTCAGCCCGCCGGCAATCAGGACGCGCCCCAGGACGAGGGTGGCGGGCGGGAAGACGCCCACCGCGACCTTGATAAACAGGTACGACGCGCCCCAGATGGAGCCAAGCAGAAACAGGATGCCAAAGTCGCGTAGTCGCATGTCGCGCTCCCCGTCAGGCGTCTATCTCGGCAAAGGGACACCCCGCCGCGCGCGGGGTGTCCTCATTGTAGCCCATCGGGGGCCGACGCGCTATCCGTTTATTGCGGCGCAATCGTCTGCGACGGGAAGTCGCGGGCTGGTATGGGCGACGTACCGAGGCAGGTCGGGAGGGCGGGCGAGTCAGGCGGCCAGGCCGGCCGTCGCGGCCAGCAGGGCTTCCTCGACGGAGGATGGGAGGTCGGGCAGGAAGAACCGCTCGCGGGCGTAGGCGTAATCCTCGCCGCTCTCGTCGACGACACGGAGATAACCGTGGGTATCCCCCTCGGCGTCAGGCACGATGCGATACAGCTTGCCAATCTCCAGCGACGCTTCGTAGCCCGCATTGTCGAGGCAGAGGGCAAATTGATGTCCAGGCTGTGTCTGTCCGCTCATAGTTCTTCTCTCACAATCCAGTAGAGGAAGCTTCAGCTTGAACTCTTTCCGCCCTATCCCGTGCGCCTCGTACCAATGAATCTCAGCCAGGTGGATGCTCCCATCGAGTAGGCGCACGGTCGCCACACCTTTGAGCTTCCGCCAGCGCCCTTCGCCATAGCGCTGCTGAAGCCGTTCCAACTCACGAATACCGCGGCCGACGGCGATAACCTCAATGGCGGTGATCTCGCTCTGAAGCTCGAAGTCCATGCAGACTCATCCGACATGCGCCTGATGGCGCTATTGTATCATAACTGCAAGGCGCTGTCGACAGCATGCCCGCGACGGGGAGTCGCGGGGGTGGTACGGGCGACGTGCCGAGGCGGCGCGCTAGGGGCGCGTGATGGGTTGTTCCAGCAGCGCCTCGAAGCGGCGCACCGTCTCCGGCGAGTGGCCCTCGTACTTGTTGTTGACGAAGACGAAGACCTCCGCCCCCTGCTCGCGCTGGGCGACCACCCTGTCGCGCCACCAGGCCAGGTCGGTTGTGCGGTCCTGCACGATGTCGCCCTGGTCGCCGGGAATCTTGCGGCGGTCGCCCAGCAGGCGGATGTAGGCGAAGTCGGCGGTGGGCACGGCCAGGCGGGGCATATAGTACAGGTCGGACATGACCAGGGCCACGTTGCGCTCGCGTAGCGCGTCGAACAGCGGGTCGCCGAGCCACGAGCGGTGGCGCACTTCGACGGCGTAGCGCAGGTCGTGGGGCAGCGCGTCCAGGTAGCCCAGCAAGTCGGGCAGGCGCTCGGCCTGGAAGGTGTAGTCGAACTGGAGGACGAGCGGGCCGAGCTTGTCGCCCAGCAGCCGCATCGTTGCCAGGAACGCGCCCGTTTCCAGGTGGGCATCGAGGAGCTTCTTCTCGTGGCTGATGAGCTGCGGGAACTTGGGGCAGAAGCAGAAGTTGTCGGGCGTCCTGGCCGCCCAGCCCTCGACCACGCTCTCGCGGGGGATGGCGTAGAAGGTGGAGTCGATCTCCACGGCGCGGAAATGTTTTGCATACTCGGTCAGGTAGTTGGCGGGCTTCGTGCCCGGCGGGTAGAAGGGACCAACCCAGGTATCGAAGGACCACGCCATCGTGCCAAGTGCCACGCCGGTGTCTGTCGCCATGTTGCCCCTCACTGGTCAATCGTTCTTGGGTCAGAACAATTGTACAATAAAAGGGGCGGCGGCGCAAGCGGCTTTAGCCCCCCGCAAGCGTTGCGCCTGCCGCGACGGCGCGCCGAGTTGAACCTCGGCGCTCAAGGGGCGAAGCCCTGTGGGCTACCGCTCAGCCCCAGCGGGGCTTTGCCTGTTCAGCGCGGCGGCTTTAGCCCCCCGCAAGCGTTGCGCCTGCCGCGACGACGCGCCGAGTTGAACCTCGGCGCTCAAGGGGCGAAGCCCTGTGGGCTACCACTCATCCCCAGCGGGGCTTTGCCTGTTCAGCGCGGCGGCTTTAGCCCCCCGCAAGCGTTGCGCCTGCCGCGACGACGCGCCGAGTTGAACCTCGGCGCTCAAGGGGCGAAGCCCTGTGGGCTACCACTCAGCCCCAGCGGGGCTTTGCCTGTTCAGCGCGGCGGCTTTAGCCCCCCGCAAGCGTTGCGGCTGCCGCGACGACGCGCTATACTCACGCCCATGACCGCCCCCACGCCCCTGTCCCCTGCCCGCGCCCCGCTCGGTCGCGTCGTCGTCCTGACCGGCGCGGGGGTGAGCGCCGAGTCCGGCGTGCCCACCTTTCGGGGCCAGGGCGGCCTGTGGCGCACCTACCGCGCCGAGGACCTGGCGACGCCGGAGGCCTTCGCCCGCGACCCGGCCCTGGTCTGGGCGTGGTACGATTGGCGGCGTCAGCTGGTCGCGGCCTGCCAGCCCAACGCGGCCCACGTCACCCTGGCGGCGATGGAGGCC
>DAOUDG010000027.1:0-25827 GCA_034431435.1 Anaerolineae bacterium
CATGCTGATACCACCCGCCACCCCGCACCCGCCCCACGTTGTGAATCGACCAGCACAGCTCGGCGAGACGCTCGTCGTTGGTGACGACGATGCCGCCCTCGCCCGCCGTGATGTTCTTGCTAGACTGGAAGCTGAACGTCCCCAGGTCACCGATGGCCCCCACCCGCTGCCCGCGCCACTCCGCCCCCCACGCCTGACAGGCGTCTTCGAGCACGGGCAGCCCGTGCCGGCGCGCCACGGCAAGCACGCCGTCCAGGTCAGCCGGGCGGCCGCCGATGTGCACCGGGACGATGACCCTGGTGCGGGGGGTGATGGCCGCCTCGATAAGGGCCGGATCGATATTGAGGCTGTCGCGCTCGACATCGACGAAGACAGGCCGCGCGCCGAGAGCCAGGGCGGCGCTAGCGGTGGCGATGAAGGTGTAGGGGCTGGTGATGACCTCGTCGCCCTCGACCACGCCCAGGGCGCGCAGAGCCATCTGCAAGGCGAGGGTGCCGTTGGGGACGGCGACGCCGAAGCGCGCGCCCTGGAAGGCGGCGAAGCGCGCCTCGAAGGCCGAGACGTAGTCGCCCAGCAGAGTACCCCAGCGGCGCGAGTGGAGCACGTCGAGCAGGGCGCGCTCCTCGCGCTCGTCGTAGACAGGCCAGGCGGGCCAGGGGGCGGTACGCACGGGCTGGCCGCCGTCGACGGCCAGACGGGTTGCTGTGGTCAGGGTCATGGTGAGTCTCTTTCCGTCGGGTTAGCCCTTCAGCCCGGTGAGGGTGACGCCCTCGATGATCTGTCGACGTAGCAGCAGGAAGACGATGACGATGGGCAGGATGCTGATGGTGCTGCCCGCCATCAGGCCGCCGTAATCGATGGTGAACTGATTGCGAAAGGCGACCAGCCCAATCTCCATGGTGAACATATCGCGGGTAGTGGCAATGATGAGGGGCCAGATGAAGATACTCCACGCCTGGATAAAGGCGAAGATGCCCAGCGCACCCATGGCGTTGGTCGAGAGGGGCACGACAATCCGGCTAAAGATGCGCCACTCCGACGCGCCGTCGATGCGCGCCGCGTCGAGCAGTTCGTCGGGAATCGAGGAGCTGATGGACTGGCGCATCAGGAACACGCCGAAGCTCATGATGAGATAGGGCGCGACAATGCCCTGGTAGGTGTTGATGATCTTGAGGTCCTTGGCGATGAGATACAAGGGGATGAGATACGTCTCGAAGGGCACCATGGACGTCGCCAGGACGATGAGGAAGAGGACGTTGCGCAGTGGAAAGCGGTACTTACCGAAGATGAAGCCCGCCAGGGTGCTGGTAAAGACGATGCCCAGTGTCGAGATAATCGCCACCACCAAGCTGTTGAGAAAGTAGCGCACGAAGGGGGCGCGACTCGGCAGGCTTGTATAGTTCTCCAGGGTTGGCTCGCGGGGCAGGAGGGTGGGCGGCCACGCGATGGTCTCCGGCGCGGGCTTGAAGGACGTGCCGATCATGTAGATGAAGGGAAACACCATGACGATGGCCCCGACAAGGAGCACCACCTGGGTCAGGATGCGGGTCGGCGATGCCCGCCGCGACAGGGGAAGATAGGCCATCTAGTCCTCCGTCCGAATCACGCGGAACTGCACCAGGGTCAGCAGCAGAATAATGGCAAAGAGGATGACGGCCTCGGCCGAGGCATAGCCCATGCGGAAGTAGCGGAAGGCGTTCTCCCAGATGTCGTAGACCATGACGCGCACCGTGTTGGCCGCCGACCCCGACGACTCGGCGGTCATGACGTAGACCTGGGTGAAGACGTTGTAGGCCCCGATGGTATTGACAACGAGCACGAACAGGATGATAGGCTTCAGCAGGGGTAGGGTGATGTAGCGCAACGCCTGTGGCCCGCGCGCGCCGTCGATGGCGGCGGCTTCGTAGTAGACGACCGGAATATTACGGAGGCCCACCAGGAAGATGATCATGTTGTAGCCGACGATCTTCCACACGCTCATCATGGCGATGGACCACAGGGCGATGTTCGGGTACACCAGCCAGCCCACCGGCGACATGCCGAACCAGGACAGGATATAGTTGAGCAGGCCATAGGAAGGGTCGTAGATCCACTTCCAGATCATGGCGACGGGCACCATGGGCGTGATGTAGGGCAGGAAGTAGAGGGTTTCGTACAGGGGCGACAGGCGGAAGCGTTGGTCCATCAGCAGGGCGAGGCCCAGGCCGACAGTGACGCCCAGGCTGACGATGATGAGGGCAAAGAGGGTTGTGTTCTTGAGAGCCGTCTGAAAGTTGATGTCCTGGAGGAGGTTCAGGTAGTTAGTCAGGCCGACGAACTGGCTCTGGGGAGCGACGATGCTCCCCTCGTAGAGGCTCAAGGCGAAGGTTCGCACGATGGGCACGACGCGCAGGATGATGAACAGGCCCAGGATGGGAAGTAGACCCAGGTAGCAGAACAGCCAGCGGCGCTGCTCAACGGTCAGCAGGCGGCTGCGGACCCGGCGGGGCGCGGGCGTCTCCGCCACCTGTCCCCGCGTACTCGGTTGGATGGCGCTGCTTCGGGGTTCAGCCATGCGTCCTTCTTTCCAGGCGGGCGGGCCGGACAGAGGTCGTCTATCCGGCCTGCCCGCGACACGTCTAGTTCGTGCCGTAGTGGTTATTGCGCTTGAGGATGTCGTCGGTCTCCTGGGCCGCCTCTTGAAGGAACTTGTCGATACCGGCCGGGTTGTCGACCAGGGAGCCGTCGAGGAAGGCCTTAGTGAGACGCTCGGCGAGCTTGGTCTGAATCTCGTCGTACTCGGCCAGGGTTGGGTAGGTGTAGATGGTATAGTTGGGGTCGTTGAACAGGAAGGCCTGGTACTGGGGTGACTTGGCCAGGCTGGCCTTCAGATCGGCGTCCTGGCGCTGGGGCAGCCAACCGGCCGTGTCCAGCAGCAGCCGCAGCATCTCATCCGAGTTGAGGAACAGAGCAAAGTCCCAGCCAACCTGAGGGTTCTTCGCGGTGCGGGTCACCCACAGATTGACGCCCGTCGCCAGGTCGCCCCAGCGCACGCCCTTGGGCAGGGGCGCGGTGTCGTACTTGAGGTTGGGGGCCTTCTTGGCGATGTCCTGGATGGGCGCCGTCTCGCGCACATACATGGCGTGCTGTTGCAGCTCGAAGCCCTCGGTATCGCTCTTCAGCTCGAAGCTATCGGCCTTGTACTTGTGGAGCAGGTCGACATACATCTGGAGGGTCTTGCGGCCCGCCTCGTTGTTATAGTTGCTGTGCCACTTGCCCGACGGGGTCTTCTCGATGATAGAGCCGCCGTTTGGGTACAGATACATCCAGAACTTCTCGGTCACGCCGCTGCCGCCGCCCGTCTTGCGCAGGCTGACGCCCGCGCGAGCCAGTTTGCCGCCCTCGGTCTTGGCCAGCTTGCGGGCGGCCTCAACCAGCTCGTCCATCGTCTTGGGGGCGGCGGTCAGCCCGGCCTCCTTGAACATGTCCGTGTTCCAGTAGAGACCGTGCCGACCCTGGAAGAAGTTGAGGCCGTAGTACTTCCCGTCGGGTCGCTTGTTGTCCTCGACCAACGCCGGGGCAAAGCGACCCGGCTTGGTCATGAACTCGACCACGTTGGCGGGCGCTTCGGGGATCAGCCCCGCATCGAGGTACTTGACCATAGCATACGGCGAAGCGTCAATGACATCGGCCGCCGTGTCGGCGGGCAGCGTCGCGGCCAGCTTCTGCTCCAGCTCGCGCACCGGCATCGCCAGGATATTGCACGTCACGTTGGGATGCAGCTTCTGGTAAGCGGCGCAGGCCTGTTCGTAGAAGGCCTGCATCTCCGGCTGGCCGCTCCACACGTTCAGTGTGACCGGCTCGGTGGGGAAGGTTGTCTTGGCCGCGCCCGATTGGGCGGGCGCGGCAGCACTGGCGGCGGTGGGCGCGGCCGCCTGGGGTGCGGCAGGGGCGGAGGCGGGGGCGGCGGGCGCTGAAGCGCACGCGGCCAGCAGGAGCACGGCCAGCACGGCCAGCACCGCGCTCACGACACGGATGACGCTCCGAGGCATGGGGGTCTCCTCCTTGAGATGGGGTCTGGGCGCAGACCCAGAGGGCACGCAATGAGTGGGCGGATTATACGAGAGGGAGCAGGCGATGTCCAATGCGCCTTTCCCTCGACCTGAACAAGCGACGAAACGCCCCCACGTTCGCCTCAGAGAGTGGAGCGTTGCCGTCGCTCCTGTGCGTGATACGAACCGCACTGTCCGCCCGACCTCACCATGAGGTATAATTTGGCCTCCATCCTCGAGCGGAGGACACCGTGTCTGAACATCCGACCGGCACCGTCACCTTCCTCTTCACCGACATCGAGGGCAGCACCAGGCTCTGGGAGCAGCACCCTGAGGCGATGCGGGCGGCCGTCGCTCGCCACGATGCGATTCTGCGTAGCGCGGTCGAGGCGCATCAGGGCTACGTGGTCAAGACCACCGGCGACGGTCTGCTCGCCGCCTTCGGTACGGCGGATGATGCGCTCGCTGGCGCGCTGGCGGCGCAGCGCGCCCTCCTGGCCGAGATGTGGGGCGAGATCGGCTCGCTGCGGGCGCGAATCGGGTTGCACACCGGCGCGGCCGAGGAGCGGGAGGGCGACTACTTCGGCCCCGCGGTCAACCGCGCTGCGCGCCTGATGGCGGCCGGGCATGGCGCGCAGATTCTCCTCTCGCAGGTGACATACGAGCTGGTGCGCGACCACCTCCCTCAGCACATCACATTGCGCGATCTCGGTGAGCGTCGCCTCAAGGACTTGATTCGGCCCGAACACATCTTCCAGGTCGAGGCGCCGGACTTACCCCGCGACTTCCCGCCCCTCAAGACCCTCGACGCGCGCCCCAACAACCTCCCTGCCCAGTCCACACCTCTGATTGGCCGCGAGAAGGAACTGGCGGCGCTGTCCGACCTGCTACGACGGCCCGACATCCGGCTGGTAACGTTGACCGGCCCTGGCGGAGCGGGCAAGACTCGCCTGGCCCTCCAACTGGCCGCCGAGCTGCTTGACGAGTTCCCGGACGGGGTGTTCTTCGTGAATCTCGCGCCTATCACCGATGCGGGTCTCGTTGCGTCCACCATCGTCAAAGCCCTGCACGTGCCCGAGGCCGGCGAACGGCCTATTCTCGACAGCCTCAGGGGCGACCTGCAGGAGAAGCGCCTGCTACTCGTACTCGACAACTTCGAGCAGGTACTCGATGCCGCCACTGTCGTGGCCGACCTCTTGGCCGCAGCGGCCCGACTCAGAATCCTGGTGACCAGTCGCGCCGTTCTGCGCCTGCGCGGCGAGCAAGAGTACGCCGTGCCGTCGCTGGCCCTGCCACCCGCCGACACAACCAGAGGCGGGCCGCCGGGCGTGGCGCGCATTACCCAGTACGAGGCGGTGCGCCTGTTCATCGACCGGGCGCAGGCCGTCAAGCCTGACTTCGCCGTGACCAACGAGAACGCGCCCGCGCTGGCCGAGATTTGCTATCGCCTGGATGGCTTGCCCCTCGCCATTGAGCTGGCGGCGGCGCGCGTCCGGCTACTGACCCCGTCGGCAATGCTGCAACGTCTGGACCATCGCCTCAAGCTGCTAACTGGCGGCGCGCGCGACCTGCCGACGCGCCAGCAAACGCTGCGCGGCGCGATTGAGTGGAGCTACGACCTGTTGGACCCCGCCGAGCAGCAGTTGTTCCGCCGACTGGCTGTATTTGTCGGCGGGCGGACGCTAGAGGCGATTGAAGCCGTGTGCAACGCGGATGGCGCGCTGGCGCTGGATACGCTGGACGGCGTCGATGCGCTGGCGGCCAAGAGCCTGCTGCGCCAGGTGGACGGGCCACAGGGCGAGGCCCGCTTCGTGATGCTGGAGACGATTCACGAGTACGCGCGCGAGCGCCTCGAAGGCAGCGGCGAGGCGGACCTGCTTCGCCGCTGGCATGCGAACTACTTCCAGTCCCTAGCGCAGCAGGCAGCCGACAGCCTAAATGGGCCTGACCAACGCCTGTGGCTCGATCGGTTGGAAGTAGAACTCGACAATCTGCGCACCGTCCTTGGCTGGGCCGAAACGCACGATGCCGAACTCGGGCTGAATATAGCCGGGCGCTTGCAGCTATTCTGGATTATCCGCTCATACTATCACGAAGGCCAGACCTGGCTCCAGCGTCTGCTCGCGCGTGCCCCACAGCCATCACCCGCCTGGATCGGGGCCATGATGGCGACCGGCGCCCTGGCCGATCACATGGGCGACTATGCCACGGCCGAGGCCGCCTTTGAGGACTGTCTCGCCTACTTTCGAGGGCTGGGGGACCAGGGAGGTATGGCCCGTGCGTTTCACAACCTGGGCATCGTCGCTGCCTACCAGGGTGATTACGAGAAGGCGCGCGCTCGCTTTGAAGAAAGCCTGGTAATCAAGCGCGCTCTAGGCGAGCCGGGGCCGATTGCCAATACCCTCAATCATCTCGGCTGGGTCGCGGCGCTTCAGCGCCGTCACAGCGAGGCCGAGGCGCTGCACACGGAGGCGCTGGCCCTCTACCGTGAGGCAAGCGACATGTATGGCATCGGCCTCACCATCGGCAATCTGGGCGACCTCGCGGACGCTCAGGGCAATCTGCCCACAGCGCGCTCGCTGTATCGGGAGAGTCTGGCGGTCATGGATGAGGTCGGCGACCGCGAGGCTATCGCGACACTGCTCGAACGCCTGGGTAGCGTTGCTGTCGGTGAGGGGCGTCTCGATCGCGGCGCGCGTCTCCTGGGCGCGTCGGAGGGGGTGCGCGAAGTGGTAGGCATCTCGGCCGAGCCGGAGGACCGCCAGCGGGCCGAGCGGTTGCTGGCGACGTTGCAGGCGGCGCTACCCGCAGCCAGGCTGGCCGCGCTGCGCGCCGAAGGCCACGCCATGACGATCGAGCAGGCAGCTACCTATGCGCTGGCAGACGCGCCAGCGAGTGAGTGACCGGCCTCCCCGGCGGCGAAGGTGGTTTTCCTCATTCCTTTTGTCCAGCCCGTTGCGCTAGCGCGCCATCCAGCCACCGTCGACGGTGAGGACGATGCCCGTCACGTAATCAGACGCGGCGGAGGCCAGGAAGACGACAGCGCCCTTGAAATCATCCGGCTCGCCCCAACGCCCGGCGGGGATACGAGCCAGGATGGATTGTGCGCGGGACGTGTCGTGGCGGAGCGCCTCCGTATTGTCAGTCGCTATGTAGCCGGGCGCGATGGCGTTGACCTGCACGCCCCGCGCCGCCCACTCATTCGCCAGCGCCTTCATCAACTGCGCCACGCCGCCTTTGCTCGCGGCGTAGGCCGGAACAAGGATGCCACCCTGGAACGTGAGCAACGATGCTGTGAAGATGATCTTGCCCGCGCCGCGCTCCACCATGCGCTTGCCAATCTCGCGGCTGAGGATAAACTGCGCATTCAGATTGATCTCGATCAGGTGGTCCCATGCCTCGTCAGGATACTCGGCGGCCGGCGCGCGGAAGATGGTCCCAGCATTGTTGACGAGAATGTCAATGACCGGGAAGTCGCTCGTCACCTGATGGGCGAAGCCGCGCACCGCCGCGCGGTCGCCAAAATCGCAGGCATACGGAGTGAACTCCCGACCGAGAGCGCGGACCTCGCGTTCAACCTCGCTGTCTGGTCCCAGGGTCGCGCTGACCCCGACAATGTCGGCGCCCGCCTCCGCCAGGCCAACGGCCATCGCCCGGCCAATACCGCGCTTGCAGCCCGTCACCAACGCCGTCTTGCCGTTCAGGCTAAACAGGTCGAGCACGCTCATTGGCTCTCATCCTCTCCCTTGCTGCGGCGGTCCGACATCTGCTCCTACATCATGGCACAGGCTTGCAGCCGGTATGGACGGTCGGGCGGTTGGCCGGGCCGCCCAGGCGGTCGGTGATGGTCTCGCCGTCTATGGTATAGCGTCCCAGGAACCACTGCCAGTCACCCTGGCCACGCTCGATATAGAAACCGTCGGCGCATCGATAGCCGGGCAACATGCCAAAGGGCAGCGCACCGGGCGGGCGTGTCGGCGTCGGGACCGGCCACCAACCACCCCCGCCTGGATGACCGCCCGGCCCTGGATACCAGCCGCCATGCCACCAGACGTATTTGCCGTTGATGAGCCACGGCCCATACCACGGAATCGGACCCGGCGGGGGATACCACACGCCAGGGGGAGGTGGGCCAGAGGTCACACCCGGTGGTGGAGCCGCCTGGGGGGCGACCGCCGCCGGCGCGGTGGGCGGAGGCGCGGGCGCGGGCGTCGGTGTCCACAGCCCCCAGCCGGGCGTGGTTGGGTTGCCATTGGGACTGGTTCCCATCGTGCTGGGCGACGTGGCCGCTGACGCGGGCGGCGCCGCGCCAGGACCGGGTGTGATGCCCGGCGGAAAGGCGTTGAGAGCGGGGATGTCGGGCGTCGCGGTGGCTGTCGGGGCAGCCGCCGCCGTGGCCGCCTCGCGGTCGCGCTGCGACACGCGATAGAAGGCCACACCTGCGATGCAGGCGAACAGGACGAGGGCAATGACCCCCGTGATTACCCGTCCGGTACAACAGCCTGCGCCCACGTCTCGCTACCCCCTCACATCGAGATGGACCCCTTGCGGAAGTCCGACTTGCCGAGTAGAGCATTGACCAGCGCGGGTTGCCCGCCGGCCGCGGCCTGCCTGGCCTGAGCCAGCGCGGCGTCGATCTCAATCGGCGTTTGGATGGTCATGCCAGCCGCGCCGAAACCCTCCGCCACCCGGTCGTAGGCGGTGCGCGCCAGAACCGTCGCTACGTCATCCCCCAGCAGCTCGACCTGGTCGCGGGCGATTTGCGCCCACGACGCATCGTTGCCCACGACGGCAATCACCGGCGCGCCATGCCGCACGAAGGTATCGAACTCGGTCAGGCTGTAGCCCACCGAGCCATCGCCGAAGAGAATCCACACCTCGGCCTCCGGGTGGACCAGCTTCGCCCCCAGGGCGAACCCCGCCCCGACACCCAACGTGCCGAAGGCGCCGGGGTCGAGCCACGTCAGCGGCCCCGTGGGGCGCACGATGTACGACGCCGAGCCGACGAAGTCGCCGCCGTCGGCGACGATAAGAGCGTTGGAGGCCAACGCCTGATCCACCTGGCGCAGGAGATGCAGCGGGTTCACGTACTCGGTCGCCTGCGCCGCCTGCTCGGTTACCTCGGCGTCACGGGCCTCGTCGCGCTGGCGAAGGGTTGCGCGCCACTCCGTCCAGCGTGGCGTGGCGGGAGATGAGGCGGCCAGGGCGCGCAGCAAGAGGCCGGGGTCGCCCACCACGCCTATCGAGGGCTTGCGGTTCTTGCCCAGGTCCGCCTGGCTGCGATTCACCGCCACGTAGGTTGCCTGGCGGCCAATCTGGCGGCCGTAGTCGAGGCGGAAGTCGGCGGGCACGCCCGCCAGCAGGACCAGGTCGGCTTCCTTCAGGGCGACGCGCCGCTGGTGGCGCATCTGCAAGGCGTGGTCACGCCCCAGCAGGCCGCGGGCCATGCCCGACAGGTACACCGGCGCGCCGATGGCTTCCACCGCCGCCGCCAACGCCCCTGCCTGGGGGGCATCGAGGGTGGCCTGGCTGCCGATAAGCAGCACCGGCCGCCGCGCCTTGGCCAGCGCGTCTGCCACGCGGCGCACCTGGGCCGGGTCGGGCGCCGGCGGGCGAACGTCAATGCGCGGGCCGATGGTGACCTTATCCACGCCACGAAAGAGCTGGTTGACATGGCGCCGCAGATAGAGTTGAACGGCCCGCTCGCCCACCGAGCGACCGCCCGACTTGACGCCATACCACTGGCGAATGAGAGCCTCATCGTACAGTAAGTCGATGGGCATCTCGATGAAGACCGGCCCCGGCGTGTCGCCCATCGCCTGGCGGAAGGCCTCCTCCAGGCTCGCGGCGAGGTCGCGCACCCGCCTCACCCGGATTGCCCACTTGGTGATGGGTTGCATGATGGACATCTGGTCGATGTCTTGCAGCGCGCCCCGGCCCTGCAACGCCGTCGGGGCGGCTCCGCCGATGAGCACCAGGGGCGACTGGGCCAGCTGTGCATTCTTGATAGCGGTGATGGTGTTGGTCACACCGGGGCCAGCAGTGACGGCCGCCACGCCGGGGCGGCCGGTGAGCCGCGCCACCGCATCGGCGGCGAAGACCGCCGTCGCCTCGTGGCGCGTGTCCACGACGCGGATACCGCGCGCCTTCGCGCCTACCAGGATAGGCGAGATATGCCCCCCCACCAGGGTGAACACGAAGGGCACGCCCTGCGCCTGAAGAACCGCCGCCACGATGTCACCGCCACGCATGGCGCACTCCTTGTCCTGACCTGGACCCGCCAGCGCGCGCCTGACGGCGCGCCTAACCTCAGACTGCCGCACGGGTTGCACCGCCTCGATACATGTTGCTTCATCCCCTGCTCTTATACATCCATGCGGCGCGAATGTCAAAGCAGACCAGGCGCGACTGTGTCTTTTCGCACCACGGCGGGCGCGGCTATAATTGGCGCAGTGCCCGCTGCCGCCCACACCAAAGGAAGGGATACGTATGCGAAGCATGACCGGGGCCATCCTCGTGGCGATGGCTCTCATGGCCGGCGCGTTGCTGCTGACGACCGGCGCTCCCACAACGCTGCTGGCCCAGGGCGACGACACCGCCACCCCGACAGCCAGCGTCAGCCTGTCGCCGACAACGACCCCGACCATCTGTCCGATGGCAACCCCTGAACCGCTCTGGGTCGATCCGGTCGTGTCGCCAACCGACCTGCTCACCCAGACGATTCGCGCCGCGATCGGGAACGGGGACGCCGTCACTGTCACGACACAGACAGGTGTCTACACTACCACGGGTGTCTTCAGCGTCATGGATCCGGCCCTGGTGACCATCGACCTGGCTCCCAACACGACCAACGCACTGACCGTCACGGCCCATGTGCGGCAGATGCCGGGTCCGGGCGGCTGCCCCTACGGCGGCTATAGCCTGTCGACCATCACCGACCGCAACGGCGGCCCGCTGCGCATCGTCCAGCAGAGCGCGACGGCCACCGCCACCCCGACCCCGACCGCCACACCCACCGACACGCCCACCAGCACCGCCACACCCACCGACACGCCCACGGCAACGCCGACGCCCGAGTTCAAGCAGTATCTGCCCTACCTGGCGCGCCGAGCGCCAGGCGCTCCCGACGCCCCTGAGTTAGCCGTCGGCCTGGTCCTGGGCGGGGCCATGACCCTATCCTGGAACGCGGCAACCCACGCGACAGGTTACATCGTCCTCCAGGCGGCGTCACCGGACATGGCGAATCCAACCGTGCTGTACCGAGGGACGGCGCTGTCGTTCACCCAGATGCCGCCGCGCGGCCTGCACTATTTCGCGGTGCAGGCGGTCAACGCCGTGGGCCTGACGCTCAGCAACATCGTGCCTCTGGATTACAATCCGCCGCCGCCGGGTGTTGGCGGAAGCGTCACCGACAAGGGCGCGCCGGCGGCGGGCGTGCTGCTGCGCCTGCGACGCTTCGACGGCCTCGCCTGGAGCACCGCCGCCGAGACAACCACCGCCGCTGACGGCGCGTACCTCTTCCCCAACGCGCCGGGGCTGGGGGCTGGCGAGGTGTACTACGTACTCTTCCCCAACGCGGAGGGCAACGTGGCGCGTCTGGGCGCGTACGGCACGGTGCGCCTCTATAGTTATGTCGCGGGCACGCGCGTGGACATGAGTCCCTTTGACATTACCAACATCCCGCTGCGGTCGCCCTCCAGCGGTGTCACGGTGAGCCTGCCGGCCACCTTCGCCTGGGATCGGCGCGGCGTCAGCGGCGACAGCTACGCCTGGCAGTTGCTGGACCCCAACAGCGGGGGCGTCACGTATCTAGGCCCGCAGGTCGGCGAGAACGAGGCCTATACCCTGGTCACGATGCCTGATGAGATCACGCCAGGCGTCAGCTACGGCTGGTCGGTGCGCGTCTACGGCCTGCCGCGCGACGAGGCTAACTTCGGCGTGGCGCACTTCTACCGCTCCGTCACCATCAGCGGCAGCGCGAAGGAGGACGCGGACGACCGCCCGGACGCGCCGCTCCGCCAGGGCATCGAGGGCATTTTCGAGAGTGTCCCGATGAGCGCGCCGCCGCGCTAAGCCTCCGATGCCCCTCACCCTGGGTCTCGATGTCGGCACGACATCCATCACCGCCCTGGCCCTCGACACAGCCACAGGTGGCGTCGCTCTGCGCGCCTCGGCTCGCGCCGACGCCGAGACCACCTCGCCCGCCGACCGAGGGCGCGGCCGCTCCGAGTGGGACGCCGCCCGCCTCGCCACCCAGGCCTTCGCCACCCTGCGCCGCGTCGCCGACGGGCTTGGCGACCGGCGGCGCGCCGTGGTCGGCCTGGCCGTGACCGGGGCGCAGCACGGTGGCCTGGTCGTCGACGAGGCCCTACACCCGCTGACGCCCTACATCAACTGGCAGGACCGCCGCGCCGCCGACCTCGCCCCCGACGGCGCGACCTGGCTCGACGGGGCGAAACGCCGCCTCGGCCCCGCCGCCGCCGCGCGCGCAGGCTGCGTCCTCGTGCCCGGCTTCCTGGGCGTCAGCCTGTACTGGCTGCGGGAGAAAGACGCCCTGCCCGCCGCTGGCACGGCTCTGTTCATCACCGACTACCTGGCGGCGCGCCTGACCGGCGGCCGGGTCGCCACCGATCCGACGATGGCGGGCGGCAGCGGCCTCTTCGACGTGCGCGCCCGCGCCTGGCACGACGAGGCCATCGCCGCCCTGGGCCTGCCGCGCGGCCTGTTTCCGACCATCGCTGAAGCGGGCGACCCGCTGGGCGACTTGAGCGCGGACGTGGCCGCCGCCGTCGGCCTGCCGGCGGGCTTGCCGGTCTACGTCGGCCTCGGCGACCACCAGGCGGGCTACGTCGGCAGCGTCGCCGACTGTGATACGACGGTCTTCGTCAACGTGGGCACCGGCGCGCAAGTCGCGCGCTACAGCCCCGACCTTCACCTGGCGCCGCCCCTGGAGAACCGCCCCTACCCGCGTGGCGGCAACCTACTGGTCAACGCGGGCCTCCTCGGCGGGCGGGCCTACGCCCTGCTCGAAGGCTTCTTCCGCGCGGCGGGCCGCGACCTGTTCGGCCAGGCCGACGCGGCGAGCCTGTACACGACCATGAACGCTCTGGCCGCCGCCGTCCCGCCCGGCGCGGACGGCCTGCGCGTCGAGCCGTACCTCGCTGGCAGCCGCGTCGACCCAACGCGGCGGGGCGTGTTCAGCGGCGTGTCCGACGCCAACTTCACCCCAGCTCACCTGGTACGCGCCTTCCTGGAGGGCATGGCCCGCAGCTACCGCGAGGGCTACGCCCCCATCGAGGCCCTGCTCCCCGACCCGCCGCGCTATCTTGTCGGCGCGGGCAACGGGCTGCGGGAGAATCCCGTCCTGCGCGGCATGGTTGCCGACGCCTTCGGCCTGTCGCTAGCCCTGCCTGCCCACGCCGAGGAAGCCGCCTACGGCGCGGCCCTGGTCGCGGGCGTCGGCGCGGGCATCTGGCCCGACCTCCCCACCGCCTGCCGCATCATCCGCTATCAGGAGGCCAGCGGTGCAAACTGAGCTTCTCGACGCCGACCGCGCCCGCGCCCTGTTCCCCGACCTGGTGGCCTTACTGCGCGACTCGGTCGACCACGGCGCATCGGTGGGCTTCCTGCCGCCCCTGGCCGACGACGAAGCCGACGCCTACTGGGACAAAGTGATTCGCGACCTGGCGGCGGGCGAGCGCGTCCTCATCGTCGCCCTGGACGGAGACCACATCGTCGGCAGCGGCCAGCTGGCCCTGGAGCCACGTCCCAACGGCCGCCACCGCGCCGAGGTCCAGAAGGTACTCGTCCGCACCGACTACCGGCGGCGCGGCATCGCTCGCCACCTTATGCTCGCCCTGGAGGACGCCGCCCGCGCCCACCAGCGCACCCTGCTGGTGCTGGACACCCGCGCAGGCGACGCCGCCGAGCGTCTCTACGACCATCTCGGCTACCTTCGTGCGGGCGTCATTCCAGAGTACGCCCTCAACGGCGACGGCGGCCGCGATGCCACGGTGGTGTTCTACAAGCTGCTGTAGCAACCACACCCGGCCGCACACGTACTGCATAATGCGCTATAATTCCAGCAGGAGGTACTCAGCATGGCTAAACGACCCGGCGGCGAGTTGGCGACTCGCCCGCTGCACTTCATTTGGATCGCCGACGCGTCCGGCTCCATGGCAGGCGACAAGATTCAGGCCCTTAACTTTGCCATCCGCGACGCCATCCCCCACATGCAGAAGGTCGCCGATGAGAACCCCAACGCCCAGGTCCTCGTCCGTGCCCTGGCCTTTTCCAGCGGCGCCCAGTGGACCATCTCACAGCCTACCCCCATTGCTGACTTCAAGTGGACCGACGTCAAGGCAGGTGGGGTAACCGATATGGGCAAAGCGCTGTCGATGGTCGCCGAGCAGTTGCACATCCCGCCGATGACCGAGCGCGCCCTGCCGCCGGTCCTCGTCCTCATCTCCGACGGCCAGCCCACCGACGATTTTCAGACCGGCCTGCGCGCCTTGATGGACCAGGCGTGGGGCAAGAAGGCCGTCCGCATCGCCATCGCCATCGGCGACGACGCCGACAAGGACGTGCTGAAGGAGTTCATCGGCAACGCCGAGATGGAACCGTTGCAAGCCAATAACCCGGAGGCGCTCGTCAACTACATCAAGTGGGTGTCCACCGCCGTTCTCAAGTCGGCCTCCTCGCCCGCCAGCCAGACCTCGGCCGACGCGGGCGGTGCGAACGTGCCCATCCCCGCGCCCCCTGACCCCAACGCCGGCCCCGCCACGCCGGGCGACGTCTGGTAAGGGCGCGCCATGCGCGACGCGACCCACACCCCTGTGTGGCAGGTCGTCGGCTGTAGCGTCAAGGGCGCGTCCCACGTCCGTAGCGGCCTACCCAACCAGGATGCCATGCGCTGGCTACCCGAAGGTGGCGTCGACGCAACCGTGATCATCGCCGTCGCCGACGGCCACGGCAGCGCGCGCTGCTTCCGGAGCGACCACGGCGCGGCGCTGGCAGTCCTGGCCGCCACCGACGCCCTGACCGAGTTCGCCGACGGCCTGCGCGACCTGCCAGGCCTGTCGGCGGTCAAGCGCGCCGCCGAGGAGCGACTGCCCCAAGAAATCGAGCGGCGCTGGAACGCGGCCGTCGACGCCGACCTGGCCGACCACCCCCTCACCGAGGCGGAGCTAGGCCGATTGGAGGAGCGCGACGGCGCGCGGTCCCGCGAGCGCGTCCTGACGACGCCGCGCCTCACCTACGGCGCGACTCTGCTCAGCGCGCTGCTCACGGACGCCTTTCTGCTGTTCCTGCAACTCGGCGACGGCGACATCCTGGCCGTGGACGACGACGGCGCGGTGACGCGCCCGGTGCCGGGCGACAGCCGCCTGTTCGGCAACGAGACGACCTCCCTGGCGGGGAGCGACGCCTGGCGCGACATGCGAGTCGGCTTCATCGCCCTGGCCGGGCCGCCGCCGGCCCTGGTTCTCCTCGCCACCGACGGCTACGCCAACTCCTTCCGCGACGACGCGGGCTTCCTGCAAGTCGGGGCCGACCTGCTGAGCCTGATTCGCGGCGACGGGCTGGCGGTCGTCGCCGCCGCCCTGCCGACCTGGCTGGCCGAGGCGTCGGAGGCAGGCAGCGGCGACGACATTACCCTGGTTGTGGCGAGTCGCCCATGACCGAGCAGCCCAACGTCGTCGTCGTCCTGGCCCGCTGCCGCTACGGCGCGCAGCCCTTCGGCGTGCGCTTCGAGGAAAAGCTACCCGGTCGTTGGATTGCCGACTGGGCCTTCGCCATCCAGGAGCAGGCCGCGAGCCGCGAGGGCTACGATCGCGCCAGTATCGAGGGCAAGTTCGGCTTCGACCCCGATTACCCTGGCTGCCCCTACTGCTTCGCTCGCAAGCTTGTGCGCTGCGGCCACTGCAAGCGCGTCCTATGCTACGACGGCAAGGAAGGCCAGTTGACCTGCCCGTGGTGCGGGGCGTCGGGCCGCGTGACCGGCACGACGGGTCAGATAGACGTCAGCGGCGACCGATGAGCCTGCCCGCCGCCGTTGCCCCGCCTACCCCGCCCGGCCCGGCTTTCGTCCGCGACCAGTTGCGCGCGCTGCTGGCCGAGCACGGCCCTGCCATCCTCGACGACCCGCGCCGCTTCGAGGCCTTGCTCCGCGACCTGAGCGGCGAGCACCGCCGCGAGGCCCACCTCCTGGCGAGCGCGCTACGCGAGCGTGTGCCCGCCGACCTCCTCGCCCCCAGCAACGGCCTGCCTCGTTCGCTGCTCATCGCCCGCCTGGCCCAACGCCTCCACGATAACCTGGGCATCGCCGATGGCTTCGCGCGCTGGGCCGTCGTCTCCTGGGCGCTGGCCCTGGGCGCGCTCGCCGCGCGGGAAGCGGCCGCCCTGGAACGGGAAGAGCCGACCGGGACAACCCTGCCAGCGAGAGACGCCGACACCATCATCGTCGACGCGAGCGGCCGAGGCGATTATCCGACCGTGGGCGCGGCTGTCCGCGCCGCGCCGCCCCACAGCCGTATCCTGGTTGCGCCCGGCCACTACGCCGAGAGCGTCACCCTCGACAAGGCGCTGGAAATTGTCGGCGACGGCCCCGCCCGCCAGATCATCCTCCGCAGCGTCGACGCCCCCTGCCTGCGCATCACGGCTCCCGTCACCCTGCGCGCCCTGAGCCTCGCCCGCGACGGGACGGACGCTCGCGGCGCGACGGTCGAGATTCGCGACGGTGCGGTGATGCTGGAAGGCTGCGTTGTCAGCGGGGTAGGCCGCGCCGCCATCGCCGTGAGCGGGCGCGAGGCCGAACTCGTGGCGCGACGCTTGCAAGTCGAGGCTGCCGCCCACACCGGCCTGCTGTTCGAGGCGAGGGCGCGGGGCGTGGTGGAGGACTGCGAGGTGCGAGGCAGCCGCCGCAACGGCGTCCACGTCAGCGACGACGCCAACCCGCTACTACGCCGCTGCCGGATTCACCACGGCCTGGAAATTGGCCTCCTGGTGGACAGCGGTGGGCGAGGCGCCTTCGAGGACTGCGAGATTGCCGACAACGCCTTTCAGGGGGTCATCATCAGTGGCGGCGCGCCGGTCCTCACCCGCTGCCGGGTGCAGCGCAACGACATCGGCATCTGGGTGGAGCGCGGCGGCCAGGGCGTCGTCGAGGGCTGCGACCTGCGCGGCAACCGCGTCGCCGCCTGGCGCGTCAAATCGGGCAGCCACATCCAGCACCGGGGGAACAAAGAGTAGCGCGATTCTCCCTGCGGGAGCGCGACCCTCGCACTCCACATAGAGGCTACATGAACCAGATTCTCAAACTCGGCCAGACCGTCAAGACGGAGACCACGAAAAAGGATGCCCGCGTTGACGCCTTCCTGGGCGGCGGCGGCCAGGGTGAGGTCTATCGCGCCACCTTCGACGGCGCGCCTGTCGCCCTCAAGTGGTACTTTCCCCAGACCGGCACCCGCGACCAGCGCGGCGCGTTGGAACTGGTCGTCAAGAAGGGCGCGCCCGACAGCCGCTTCTTGTGGCCCATCGAGCTGGCCTCGGCGCGCGGTGTGCCCGCCTTCGGCTACATCATGCCCCTGCGTCCCGCCGCCTACAAGAGTATCGTTGACCTGATGAAACGGCGCGTCGAGCCGACCTTCCGGAGCCTGGCGACGGCGGGCTTCCAGCTGGCCGATAGCTTCCTGCAACTCCACGCCAGGGGCCTGTGCTACCGCGACATCTCCTTCGGCAACGTCTTCTTCGACCCCAAGAACGGCGACGTCCTCATCGCCGACAACGACAACGTCGGCGTCGAGGGCGCGACGCGGGCGGGCGTCCTGGGTACGCCGCGCTTCATGGCCCCGGAGGTGGTGCGCGGTGACGCCATGCCCAGTACCCAGACCGATCTGTTCTCGCTGGCCGTGCTGCTGTTCTACATGCTCATGGTCCACCACCCGCTGGAAGGCCGCAAAGAGCTGGACATCAAGTGCCTCGACCTGCCCGCCATGAACAAGCTGTACGGGACAGAGCCGGTGTTCATCTTCGACCCCCAGGACGCCTCCAACCGCCCCGTGCCTGGCTACCACGACAACGCCATCGCCTTCTGGCCCATCTACCCCCAGTTCATCCGCGACCTGTTCACGAAGGCCTTCACGGACGGCATCCGCGACCCACAGCATGGCCGCGTCCGCGAGAGCGAGTGGCGGGCGGCGATGATTCGCCTGCGCGATTCAATTCTCTACTGTGGGAGTTGTGGCGCGGAGAACTTCTATGACGCCGCCGCGCTCCAGGCGGCCGGCGGTCAGCCCGGCGCGTGCTGGTCGTGCGGCAAGAGCCTGGCGCTGCCCTTCCGCGTCCAGGTGAACCGCAACACCATCATGCTCAACCACGACACGCAGCTCTACCCGCACCACATCGACGACAGCCGCCGCTATGACTTCAGCGCGCCCGTGGCCGAGGTGACCCGCCACCCGACGAACCCCAGCCTGTGGGGCCTCAAGAACCTGTCCAGCGGCAAGTGGGTGACCACCACCGCCGAGGGCGTCGTCAACGACGTGGAGCCGGGCCGTAGCGTCAGTCTCGCCAACGGCACGCGCATCAACTTTGGGAAGGCTGAGGGCGAGATACGCCTGTGACGGCCTGCGTCCGCCGCCCTCGCAGCGCGGACCACGCCAGCATGACCAGGAAGAGCAGCAGCGCCACCTCATTCAGCAAGCCGCCGACCCGCCGCGCATCGTACCAGCCGCCCAGGTCAGCCGCGATGCGTAGCGCCAGGGACAGGTTTAGCAGAGCCAGCGGCGCGTAGAACCAGGGCGTGTAGGCCATCGGCGTGCGCAGCACGGACGGAAAGATAATGGGCGCGTGGCCGAAGATCATGGACAGCACGAAGCCGACGAACACGGCGTGCAGCGTCGCGTCGTAGAGCGGGCCGGCCGGCATGCTGCCGACCACGACCGCCAGCAAGCCGCCCACCGCCAGCCAGACATAGCCCGACAGCAGCGCAACGGCAATGTAACGAGTCAGGCCAGTCATGCGCACCGTGCGCCGCGCGACATCATAGCGCGCCAGCCACGCAGCCAGCAGAATCATGCCCACGCCGAGCAGGCGCACGCCGAGGCCATACTCCACCACCGACACCGCCAGCCCCGTCAGCAGCACAGCCACGACTCCCACGAACAGCCGCGTCGCCGACATGGGCAGGCGCAGCACGCGACTCAATTCGAGCCGCTCGCCGGCGATGGTGAACACCAGAAACATGGCCCACCACAGCGTCACCTGGAAGAGGGGTAAGCCGGCCAGCCACAGCAGGTTGCCCACCAGCCACGTCGCCGCCCCCAGCGCCATCGTCGCGCTGTAGGCGTGCAGCGGGCGGCGCGGCACGAAGAAGATCGATGTGAGAACCGCGCTGCTCAGGCTAAACAGCACTGGCCCCAACCAGCCTATGCCCCCCGCCAGCAGCGTCAGCGTCCCCAACGCAGCCGAGGCCGGTGCGGCCCATGCCCAGCGACGGTCGAGGGCCACGGCGCGCTCGACGCCGATGAGGGTTCCCAGGAAGCCGCACACCATCAGCGGGCCATGCCCAATGACCAGCGGCGGGTAGATGGGCCATGCCCAGCCAATGCGCAGCAGTCCACCCCACAACCCCGCCAGCAACGCAATCAGCGCCAGGGCCATGAGGGGGAATCGTTGCAGCGAGGGGGAGGCGCCGGGAGGTGTTTGGGACATGGGGCTTCTCGCTACGCGCTTTCAGGCTGGCGAACGAGCCGCCGCAGGCCGACACCGGGCGTCGACCACGCCGAGTAGGTCAGGATGACGGCCCCGGCGATGGGGGCGAGGGTCACCCAGGCCGCGAAGACCAGGGTCCAGCGGCCGGCCCAGGCGGTCGGCCACAGGCCGGTCAGAGGTAGCAGCGACACCTGGAGCAGCAAGACACCCGCCACGTACCAGCGCCAGCCCCGCACGAACCGCCAGCCCCACACCTGGCCCGCCGCCACCACCAGGCCGATGCTGACGAAGCCCAGCAACAGCCAGTGCAGATATGGAATGCGCAGCCCGGCGCCCTCGGCCCAGGCCCCAATCATCGGCAGGCTGGCGGCCAACTCCCCCACCGCCTTCAAGCCCAGGAACGCCAGGGGGATGCGCCAGGGCGGAATGACCGCCGACCACAGCGCGGCCAGGTGGACGAGCAGGCCCGTTCCCACCATCAGGCCGCCGATGCTCGCCACCGGGCGCAGGGTGTCAGGGACGAGACTCGACGGCACACCCAGCAGGGCGGTGAAGGGCAGCCCGATAAAGATGAGCCACGTCGCCCAGCGGAGAGGGGGCCGCCCGGCGTTGGGGTGGGCGGCATAGACCAATCCCAGCACGCCGAAGATGAACCAGCCATCGGCAAAGAGGTCCAGGAACAGATGGACCATCGCCTCGCCCCAGAAAGGGTCGGTCACGCGCAGGCCAACGAGGGCCATGCGCCCCACGCCGCCCAGCGAGGCCAGGGCGATCGCGGCCAACGCGGCATCCCACAACAATAGCGGGAGCGTGCGAGCCGTGCGCCGCGTGTCGCGCCAGTAGAGGAGCATGAAAGCGTACCACGGCAGGGCATTCAGGGCCGATACCATCATCGACAGCGGCAGGCGCTTCTCGCCCACCTGCGCCAACGAGTAGCCGTACATCACAAAGGTGGGGTAGGCCAGCAGGCCCAGCGCCAGGGCAGCGGCGATAACAGGACCGTAGCCGCGCCCCACCGGGCGACCCGTCTGGCGCGGCAACCAGGCCACGATGAGCGCCATCAGGGCCGGCGTCACCCAACTGAAGTACATCAGGTGCGAGTGGGCGTGACGGACGTTGCCCAGTTGCAGGCCCTCGGGCAGACCGTACAGCATGCCGAAACGGAACAACGCGCCGGTCAGCCCGGCCAGGATGAAGCAGCCGAGCGCCGCCAGCCAGGCCCAGCGCGTATCGGATATGGTGCGAGTCATGCTCTCCCTCGAACTCTAGAGTACCCTGAGTATATCGCCGTCCCGTCGCCGCGTCTTTGCGTTGGCGCAACTACTTGCCCGCGCCGCGCGTCCCGTCTATACTGCCTGGGATACACAGCTGGGAGACACGACCATGACCCACCCTCTGTACTACGACGACGCCTATCTGCGCGAGTTTGAGGCCACAGTCACCAACGTGACGCCCGACGGCGCGGTGATCCTCGACGGCACTGCTTTCTATCCCGGTGGCGGCGGCCAGCCCCACGACCTGGGCACGCTCAGCGTCAACGGCCTAACCTGGCCCGTCGCGAGAGTCAAGAAGGACGGCGCGGCCATCCTGCATTATGTCACTGGCGAGCCGCCGGCCGTCGGGGCAGTCGTCCACGGCCACCTCGACTGGGAACGCCGCTACGCCCTGATGCGCACCCACACCGCCCTGCACTGCCTGTGCGGGACCATCTGGAACGTGTACGGCGCGCAGGTAACCGGCGGCGCGATGGAGCCGGGTCAGGCGCGCATGGACTTCGAGTTCGAGAGCATGCGCCAGGAATTCGTGCGCGAGATCGAGGCGAGAGTGAACCAGGAGGTGGCGCACAACCGCGCCGTATCGTCGCGTAGCCTGCCCCGCGCGAAGGCCTTCGCCATCCCCGACCTGATTCGCACCAAGATCAACTTGCTGCCCGAGGGAATCACCGAGGTGCGCGTCGTCGAGATCGACGGCCTCGACTTGCAGGCCGACGGCGGAACCCACGTCGCCAACACCCGCGAAATCGGCGTGATACGCATCGTCGGCTACGAGAGCAAGGGAAAAATCAACAAACGGCTGCGCATCGCCCTGGAGTGAGCCATGCCCTGGTACGCCGACTACTTCGACGAGCGCTATCTGGATGTCTTCTCGGCCAGCTTCACCGACGAGCATAGCCAGGCCGAGGCCCACGCGGTCGCCCGCTTCCTCGACCTGCCGTCCGGCGCGTCGGTTCTAGACCTGGCATGTGGGCAGGGCCGCCATGCCATCGCCCTGGCGCGCATGGGCCACACGCTGACCGGGCTGGACCTGTCGCCGCTGTTGCTGGCCCGCGCGGCGGTGGTCGCCGCCGCGAATGGCGTGGCAGTGACCTGGGTCGAAGGTGACATGCGCGATCTGCCGTGGGAGGGCGCGTTCGACGCCTGCATCAACCTGACCACGGCATTTGGCTACTTCGCCACCGACGAGGAGAACGAGGCCGTGTTGCGCCAGGTGGCGAAGGCCCTCAAGCCGGGCGGCCAGTTCCTCATTGAGACCATGCACCGCGACTACATCGTCCGCGAGTATCAGCAGCACGACTGGTACGAGACCGACGACGAGACTCTGGTGTGGACGCTGCGCCTCTTCGACGCCATCAAGGGGCGCACGACGGTGGTGGAGCGATATCGCACAGCGGCGGGCGAAGAGGGGGAGCGCTATCACAACATCCGCGTCTACACGGCCACCGAACTGCATGCCATGCTGCGGCGGGCCGGGTTGGAGCCTACCGACACCTGGGGCGAGTGGGAGGGCGACGCCTTTAGCTTCGACAGTACGCGGCTGATCGTGCGCGCCGTCAAGAGCTAAGCGCGACAAGACCTTCCACCTGCTTCAGGAGGGCTGGCGAGCCACCGCCGCGTGCAGATGCGCCTCGGCTTTGGCCCGCACCACACTGAGGTGGCCGCGCATCGCCTGGCGCGCCGCCGCGCTGTCACCGGCCTCGATAGCCGCCAGGATGGCGCGCTGGCCGGGCAGCACTTGCGGGTGGCTCGTGCTTGCGTAGCGCATCTCGCGCAGGAGATGCGCCACGCTATCCATGAGATGGACCAGGACATCGTTACCCGTCGCCAGCACGATCTGGCGATGAAACTCCGTGTCGGCCAGCATCAACCCGTCGCGGTCCTGCCGCGCCACGGCCGTCTCGATGGCCTCCGCCCAGCGTTGTAGCGCCGCCATGTCCTGGGGTGTTGCCCGCTGCGCAGCGCGGCCGGCGGCCTCCACCTCAATAATCTCGCGCAACTCGAACAACTTGAGTAACGTGCTGTGGTCGGTCGAGATGTGGGGCGCGAGCGCCGCCTGAAGAATCTCATTGCTGGGCGCTTTGACATACGTGCCGCTGCCGGGCCGCGCATCCAGCAGGCCCAGGGCCACCAGGCGACCGAGGGCGGCGCGGATGGAGGTGCGGCTGACCCCAAGTTGCTGCGCCAGCTGTCGCTCACTCGGCAGTCGATCGCCCGGCGCGTAGGCTGCGCCGCGAATCATGCCCAGGATTTGCGCTTCGGCGTCGTCGGCAATGCTTGGCCGCGCCGTCACACTCAACATCAGACCCAACCCCCCAGCGCCCCGGCCGTTGCGAACCGTGGGGCGATGGCCAGTCGCGCGCCCTACACCGCGTCGCGCGAACTGCCCGCCATCATCAAGCCCAACTCCTCGGCCGTCGCCGTCCGACCATCGACGATGCCCACGATGCGGCCCTCAAAGATGACGGCGATGCGGTCCGCCAGAGCGCGAATCTCGTCCAGGTCCTCGGAAATCAATAGGGTGGCCGTCCCCAACGCCCGCTGCTCCAGCAGGCGCAGGTGGATGTACTCGCTCGCCCCAATGTCGACGCCTCGCGTCGGCTGCGCGGCGACGAGCACGCTCGGCTTGCGGTTCAACTCGCGGGCCAGAATGAGCTTCTGAATGTTGCCGCCCGACAGATTCTTGACCGGCGTGTCGAGGCTGGGGGTCTTGACGCGGAAACTCTCGACCAGGCGCGCCGATTCTCGCTCGATGGCGGCAAAATCCATGAAAGTATAGCGGGAGTAGGGCGGCTGGCCGTTGTCCTGTAGGATGAGATTCTCCGCCACGCTGAACTCCCGCACCACCCCCTCGCGCATTCGCTCTTCGGGGATGGCCGCCTGGCCCGCTGCGATACGCTGGGAGGGCGTCGCGTGAGTCACGTCCTGCCCGTTGAGAACGACCCGGCCGCTCGACACCGGCCGTAGCCCCGTCAGCGCCTCGCCCAATTCGCGCTGCCCATTGCCCGATACCCCCGCCAACCCGACGATCTCGCCGGCGTGGATGTCGAGCGAGATACCGCGCAGGGCATCCGCGCCGCGATCCCCTCCGACCGTCAGGTCCTCGATGCGCAACCGCGCCTCGCCCGGCGCGGCGGGCGGGTGGCCGTAGGCGAGAATCACCTCGCGCCCGACCATGAGACGCGCCAGTTCCGCCTTCGACATGTCGGACGTGGGATAGGTCCCCACCGAGCGCCCATCCCGCAGCACCGTCACGCGCTGGCTGACAGCCAGAACCTCGTGCAGCTTGTGGGAGATAAAGATCAGCGAGTGGCCCTCGCTCGCCATCTGGCGCAGGGTCACAAACAAGTCATCGACTTCCTGGGGGGTTAGCACGGCGGTTGGCTCGTCGAGCACCAGCAACTCCGCCCCGCGATAGAGAACCTTCAGAATCTCGACACGCTGTTGCTGGCCCACAGCGAGCTGCCAGACACGCGCCTCAGGGTCAACATTCAGGCCATACTGTTGGGCCAGCTGGCGAATCCGCGCGCTGACCGTATCCAGTTCGAGGATGGGGCCGCGCGACGACGGCAGGCCCAGGGCGATGTTCTCGGCCACCGAGAAGCTAGGAACCAACTGGAAGTGCTGATGAATCATGCCGATGCCGTGGCGAAGCGCGTCGGCCGGGGACTTGAACGCCACCGGCTGGCCGTTGATGAGAATCTGGCCCTCGTCCGGCTGATACAGGCCATAGAGGACTTTCATCAGCGTGCTCTTGCCCGCGCCGTTCTCGCCCAACAGGGCATGAATCTCGCCGGCGTGAACGTCCAGGTTGACGTGGTCATTGGCCAGCACGCCGGGGAACTGCTTGGTGATGCCGCGCAGTTCGACATGCCGGATCGAGGGCGTGTTCATAGGCCATCCATCCAGGGGCGGGGCGCGTTGTGCGCGCGCCCCGCCGTCATTGGCTACTGAACGCCGGTCTTGATGCTGCCGTCGATGAGGCCCTGGATCGTCTTCTCGGCGAGGGCCTTCACATCGTCGGGGAGCTTGAAGGCGGGGTTGTTCACCATCTTCAGCCCGCCGTTCTTCAGGGTCAGCGTGAAGACGTTGCCGCCCCGCTTGCCCTTGCTGATGTCATCCATCATGCCCTTGAGGGCGTAGGTCCAGTCGTAGACCTGGCTGGACACGACGGTATTGGGGGCCAGGGAGCTTTGGTCGACGTCATTGCCGAACCACAGCGCGCCCTTGTCCTTAGCGACGCTGACCGCGCCCACCATGTTCTGGGACGTGCCCGCCAGAACGTCGGCGCCCGAGGCGATCTGGGTCTGCGCCGCCTGGGAGGCCAGCGCCACATCGCTGAACGAGTTCACGTACGTGACCTGGGTCTTGGCGTTGGGGTTGGTGGCCTTGACGCCGGCCACGAAGCCGTCGCCCGTCAGCTTGCCGTCGCCCACCGGCAGCGGCCCGATGTAGCCGAGGATGCCGCTCTTCGAGAGCTTGGCGCCCATCACGCCCTCCACGTAGCCACCCTGGTCGGAGGCAACAGTGTAGGCAAAGATGTTCTTGACACCCTTGTTCTCGAAGGTATCGACCGCCGTGCCCCAGGCGAAAGACTGGTTGGGGAAATCGGGGGCGATGTCGGCCAGCGACGCGCCGTACTGTGAGCCGTGGGCGATGATGAGGTCATAGCCCTTCGAGGCGTAGTCGCGGATAGCGGCGGCGGCGTCAGTCACGTTGCCCATGTTCTCGGTGTAGGCAAACTCGAACTTATCCTTGCCTAGCTGATTCTGCATGCTGACAACGGCGTCGTACATGCTCTGGCTGAAGGA
>DAOUDG010000028.1:0-45291 GCA_034431435.1 Anaerolineae bacterium
GCTGGGCGAGGCGAGGCGGGAGGTGCAGCGCTGCCACCGTCGCCATCTCATCGACTGGCTCTCGAACCACCTTGCGGCGGGCGGTTCGCGTGACGCCTTGTATCGTCGTCTCGCCGCCTAATTGTTAAATCTGCAAGGATAGAGTGGTTGACAGCACACGACGATCTTGATATAATGGTCGGACATCCTTGTCCCCAGGCCAGGCAGAATCGCCGTGGATTGAGAGAAGTCCCCTTGATGTACTAACGTCTCTCCGCTGAGACTCATCCGCGACGCCGACGGTCGCCCGCGCGCATTCCCTGCGCGTCTGGCGGCCTTGTCTTATTTTTCAGGAGCGACGCATGGACCCTCATCAGACCCTTCCCGACATCCCCGACCAGAGCATCCTTCGCCGTACCCTGTATGATCCCTGGTTCGAGCACGATGCGTGCGGCATCGGCTTTGTCGCCGATGTCGAGGGCCGCGCCAGCCACGCCATCCTCAGCCAGGGCTTGCAGGCGTTGAGTAACCTGGCTCACCGTGGGGCCGTGGCCGCCGACGGCAAGACTGGCGACGGCGCGGGCGTCCTGACACAGTTGCCGCGCAAGTTGCTAGCCCGCGAGGCTGCCCGCCTGGGCTGGGATGGCTCGCCCGACGATCTCGCCGCTGGGGTCTTCTTCCTGCCGCGCCGCAAGTGGGCCGAGCAGGGCCGCTGTCGTGATATCATCGAGGCGACGCTAGACCGCCACGAGTTGCCCTTCCTGGGCTGGCGGCAGGTTCCCATCAGCGTCGCGGCCCTCGGTCAGCGCGCCGCCGACACCCGCCCCGACATCCAGCACGCCCTCATCGCCCGCCCCGCCCACTGTCAGAATCCGATGGAGTTTGAGCGCGCCCTGTACCTGGCCCGCCGCGACATCGAGGCGCAGGCGCAGCGCGAGGGCATCCAGGGCTTCTATGTCCCCTCGATGAGCTGTCGCACCATTGTGTATAAGGGTCTCTTCGTCGCCCCGCAACTGCCCGAGTTCTACCTCGACCTGCAAAACCCCGACTACGAAACTGCCATCACCGTCTTCCACCAACGCTACAGCACCAACACCTTCCCCAACTGGGAACGCGCCCAACCATTTCGCGGCGTGTGCCACAATGGCGAGATCAATACCCTGCAAGGCAACATCAACTGGATGCGCGCCCGCGAGGCCGACCTGGCCTCCCCCGTCTGGGGCGCGAGCATCAACCTCCTCAAGCCAGTCATCGACCTGAGCGGCTCCGACTCGGCCATGCTCGACAACGCCCTGGAGCTACTCAATCTGTCGGGCCGCGCGATGCCCCACGCCCTGACAATGCTCGTCCCCGAGGCCTGGGAAAAGCTCGATCTGCCGCCCGCCTGGCGCGACTTCTACGCCTACCACGCCGGCATGATGGAGCCGTGGGACGGCCCCGCCGCCCTCACCTTCACCGACGGCACAGTCGTCGGCACGCTCCTGGACCGTAACGGCCTCCGCCCCGCCCGCTATCTCGTGACCCACGATGGCCTTGTCGTGGCCGCTTCGGAGGCGGGCGTGCTGCCCATCGCCGAAGAGCGCATCGTCCACAAGGGCAAGCTCGGCCCCGGCCAGATCATCGTCGTTGACACCGCGCGCCACGCCATCCTTCACAACGAGGCCCTGAAGGATGAGCTGGCCGCCCGTCAGCCCTACGGCGAGTGGGTCCGCGCCGGCGTCCAGCGTCTGGTCGAGACTGAGTGTGACCCGCTGCCCCTGGGCGCGGGCACGCTTACCACCCTCCAGGCCGCCTTCGGCTACACCTCAGAAGAACTGACCGCCGTCCTGCGCCCCATGATCCAGGACGCTGCCGAGGCCGTGGGCAGCATGGGGGATGACACGCCCCACGCGGTCCTGTCCGACAAGTACCGCCCCCTCTACAACTACTTCAAGCAGCGTTTCGCCGAGGTCACCAACCCACCCATCGACCCGCTCCGCGAGGAGCAAGTAATGTCATTGGGCGTGCGGTTGGGTCGCCGCCCGAATGTCCTCGCCGAAGGGCCGGAGCATGCCCACCTGCTGCACCTCGACAGCCCCTTCCTGACCGATCAGCAGGTTGCCGCGCTGCGCTGTCACCCCGATGAGGCCTTCCAGAGCGTGACCGTCCGCGCCCTGTTCAAGGTGGACGTAGGGCGCGACAGCCTGGAACGATCGGTGGCGACCATGTGCTCCCAGGCCATCCAGGCCGTCAAGGAGGGCAAGGGCATCGTCATCATCTCCGACCGCGGCGTCGACCGTCACCATGCCCCCATCCCCATGCTGCTGGCCATGGGCGCGGTTCATCACGCCCTGCTACGCCAGGGCCTGCGCATGCGCGCCTCCATCATCGCCGAGACCGGCGAGGCGCGCGAGGTCCATCACCTGGCGACTCTCATCGGTTACGGGGCCAATGCCGTCAACCCGTACCTCGCCCTCGCCACGGCTCGCCATATCGCCGAAGACGGCCACCTGCGCAACAAGGGCGTCGACCCGACGAAGGCGACCGAGGCATTCATCCACGCCGCCGAGAAGGGCGTGCTCAAGATCATGAGCAAGATGGGCATCGCCACCGTGGATGCCTACTGCGGCGCGCAGATCTTCGAGGCCATCGGCCTCGACACCGAGGTCGTCGAGCGCTGCTTCACCCATACGCCGTGCCGTACCGGCGGCGTCAGCTTCCGCACCCTGGCCGACCGCCAGTTGCAACTTCACAAGACCGCCTTCGCCGCCGATGGTGAGGATGCCAAGCTCGACAACCCCGGCTTCTACAAGTTCAAGAAGGGGGGCGAGTACCACGCCATCAACCCGGCCTCAGTCCAGGCCCTCCAGAAGGCCGTCATGCACCCCGGCGCGCTCAACGGCGAGTTCGACGAGGGCTACCGCCTGTACAAGGTCTTCTCCAGCATGGTCAGCCGCCCGCCGCGCCCGGCCGAGCCGCGCGACCTCATGGAGTGGAAGACGCGCCCCTCGATTCCTGTGGAGGAGGTCGAGCCGGCTCACGCCATCCTGCGCCGCTTCTCCTCAGCCGCCATGTCCATCGGCGCGCTTAGCCCCGAGGCCCACGGAACCGTGGCGACGGCCATGACCCGCCTGGGTGGCCTGAGCAACTCCGGCGAAGGCGGCGAGATTCCCACTCGCTACGGAACCGAGGCCAATAGCGGCATCAAGCAGGTCGCCAGCGGCCGCTTCGGCGTCACGCCCTCGTATCTCATCAACGCCGACGAGCTGCAAATCAAGATGGCCCAGGGGTCGAAGCCCGGCGAGGGCGGCCAGTTGCCCGGCCACAAAGTCACCGTCGAGATCGCCCGCATCCGTCACACCATGCCCGGCGTGGCCCTCATCTCGCCACCACCCCACCACGACATCTACTCCATCGAAGACCTGGCCCAGCTCATCTTCGACCTGCGCCAGATCAACCCTCGCGCTCGTATCAGCGTCAAGCTCGTCGCCGAGGCCGGCGTCGGAACCGTGGCAGCGGGTGTGGTCAAAGGCGGCGCAGATGTCGTCGTCGTGTCGGGTCACTCCGGCGGCACCGGCGCGTCGCCCCTATCGTCCATCAAGAACGCGGGCCTGCCCTGGGAAATCGGCCTGGCCGAGACCCAGCAAACCCTCATCATCAACGGCCTGCGCGACCGGGCCATCCTGCGCACCGACGGCGGCCTGCGCACCGGCCGCGACGTCATCATCGCCGCCCTACTCGGCGCGGACGAGTTCTCCTTCGGCACGCTCGCCCTGGTTGCGGCCGGCTGCCTGATGGCCCGCGCCTGCCACACCAACACCTGCCCCGTCGGCATCGCCACCCAGGACCCCGCCCTGCGCGCCAAGTTCCCCGGCACGCCGGAGATGGTGATGGCCTACTTCCTGTACCTGGCTCAGGAGGTGCGCGAGTTGCTGGCCGAGATGGGCGCGCACTCCCTGGACGAGATCATCGGCCGTACCGACCTGCTACGCCAGACCCAGACCGGCCTGGCCGCCGCCGACCTGCTGGACCTCTCGCCGGTGCTGGAGATGGTCGACCCCCACTCCCTGCGCCCCACGCGCCACGTACCGCGCCCCGACCTGGACCCGCCCGCTCCCAGCGGCTTGCAGCAATCCCTGGTCGACGACGCGGCGTGCGCCCTGGACCGCGAGGCTCCTGTTCACCTGCGCTACCCCATCGCCAACACCGAGCGCACCATCGGCGCGACCCTGGCCGGCGAGATCGCCCGCCGCTGCGGCGACGACGGCCTGCCGCCGGGCACCGTCCGCCTCGACTTCGACGGCACAGCCGGCCAGAGCTTCGGCGCGTTCGGCATCGAGGGCATGGTTCTCCGCCTGACCGGCGAGGCCAACGACTACGTGGGCAAGGGTCTCAGCGGCGGCGAGATCGCCATCCGCCCCAGCCCCAGGGCCACCTACGAGTGGAGCCAGAACACCATCGTTGGCAACACGTGCCTGTACGGCGCAACCGGCGGCGCGCTATACGCGGCCGGGCGCGCGGGCGAGCGTTTCGCCGTCCGCAACTCCGGCGCGGTGGCCGTCGTCGAGGGCGTGGGCGACCACGGCTGCGAGTACATGACCGGCGGCGTCGTGCTGGTCCTCGGCCCGACCGGCCGCAACTTCGGCGCGGGCATGACCGGCGGCGTCGCCTACATTCTGGACGAGACAGGCGCGTTCCCGGCCCGCCTCAACAGCCAACTGGTGCGCCTGGAGCGGTTGGAGAAGTCCGACGACGTGCTGGCGGTGCGCTCGCTGCTCAAGCAGCACTTCGAGCGGACCGAAAGCCCGCTGGCGTGGCGGCTGCTGGCCCGCTGGGCCGAGACCCGCGACAGGTTCTGGAAGATCGCGCCGAAGGAAACCGCCGGCCGCCAGATGAACGAGGACGAAGGAACCCACGCCGACTGGCCCAGCACCGACGGCGGCCTGACCGCCGTCGCCAGCGTCGTCATGGGCCGCCGCGTGGGGTAGCGAGCAGAGCGGTGAAGGGACGTATGACGAAGGACCAAGGGGAATGCTTTCCTTGGTCCTTCGTCACGAGAACGTGCCGCCTCATCTGGACATTCGGCCTCGATGCGCCTAGAATCGGACGGCCATCCAGGAGGTCGCATGCCGCCCTTTATCCCACTTGCCTTCGAGCGCCTCTCGCCCGCCGACAGTCTCGCCCGCGCCGAGGCGTTCTACGCCACCCTGAACCGCCGCCGCTCGGTACGTCAGTTCTCGTCGGACCCGTTGCCGCCGGGCCTGGTCGAGACCCTCATCCACGCGGCGGGGACTGCACCCTCTGGGGCCAATCAGCAGCCGTGGCGCTTCGTCGTCGTGACCGATGCCGACCTCAAGCGGCGGCTACGCGCGGCGGCCGAGGCTGAGGAGCGTGAGTTCTACGCCCACCGCGCCACCGCCGAGTGGCTGGCCGACCTGGAACCCCTGGGCACCGACTGGCGCAAGCCGTTCCTGGAAGATGCGCCGGTCATCGTCGTCGTCTTTCGCATCGACTACGAGCGTATCGGCGGCCAGGTGCGCAAGCATTATTACGTCAACGAGTCGGTGGGCATCGCCGTCGGCCTGTTCCTGGCTGCCGCGCACACGGCAGGCCTGGCGACGCTGACCCACACCCCCAGCCCCATGGGCTTCCTGAACGGTTTGCTGGGCCGACCGGCCAATGAGCGGCCCTTCGTCGTCATCCCCCTGGGCTACCCGGCCGTCGATGCCGTCGTGCCCGACATTCAACGCAAGCCCCTCGACGCCATCGTCCAGTACAACGATGCTGCCCACGAGCCGAGCTGAGCCTTCCTCCCTGGAGCCATGATGCAGCGACAACCCAGTTCCCGCATGTGCTTCTGCTGCGGGCGCGAAAACCCTATTGGCCTGCACCTACATTTCGATTACGACGGCGAGTACGTCTGGACCTCATTCACGCCGACCGAGGTCCACCAGGGCTACCCCGGCATCATGCACGGCGGTATCGCCTACGCCATTCTCGACGAGGTCATTGGCCGCACCGCCATCGCCCACGACCTGTGGGTGGTCACAGCCAGGATGGAGATTCGCTACCGCCAGCCCGTGCCGCTGGATCAGCCGCTCCGGGCGCGAGGCGAGATTCTGGACCGCAAGCGGCGACTGGCGACGGCGCGGGGCGAGATCATCCTCGCCGACGGCACAGTCGCCGTCGAGGCAACGGGGACCTTCGTCGAGGCCCCGCCCGATGTCAAGACCGCCTGGGAGGAGGAAGCCAAACACTGGTGGGTGGACGAGCCGGTCTCGTAGCGACAGCTTTGGCCCGGCTAGGGCAGCGGGCGCGGCGAGAAAGTCAGCAGCAGGAGTAGGGCCGCCACCAGCGTCCACCCCCGCCGCCGCGAATCGAGGGGCGTGATGTCGTCCTGGGGCGCGGGATGGCGCAGCCCGATGAGCAGCGTCAGCACGGCGTAGACGGCCCACGTCGGCGCAAAGGGGATGAGCAGCACCAGCCCGCCCCAGGTGGCCCGCGCCAACCACACGGCGCGGGGACCGAGGGCCGCATAAGCCAGGTGGCCGCCGTCGAGCTGGCCGATGGGCAGCAGATTGATGGCCGTCACCAGCAGCCCCAGCCAGGCGGCGAACAGCAGCGGCGTGAGCCAATCGACCTGCATGCCGTCGGCGAGCGACCCGCGCAGCAACCGCGCCAACCCGCTCGCCACGAGCGGCGGCTGCACCGCAACGGGCAGCGCGGCCAGGGGCGCAGTGAGCAGGCCCACCACCAGGATGGGAAGCGCGACGGCCAGCCCCGCCAGCGGCCCCGCCAGAGCCACATCGAACAGGGCCGCGCGGCCGGGCACGGGCGAGGGCATCGAGATGAACGCGCCCAGCGTGCCCAGCCCCAACGGCGGTGGCGGCGCGGGCAGAAAGTACGGCAGGCTGATGAGCAGACCGTGACGGCGGGCCACGACGTAGTGTCCCATCTCGTGGGCGCCCAGGATGAGCAGTAAAGCCGCGGCAAAGGTGAGGCCCGCGCCACCGTGGTCGGCCAGCGCGTCCAGAATGCCGCCCACGCCGAAGGGCGCCGGCGCTGACCGCGCTGCCTGGAGTAGCGCGCCCGTGACGACCAGCGTCGCCGCCGTCAGCAGCAGCAAGCCCAGGTGCAGCCCCCAACGCCGTGGCGCGGGGACCACCTCAGCGGCGGGCACGGCGATCACCAGGTCATCGGCCCCCGCATCGGCCAGGAACGGCGCGTAGCCCAGACGGGCGAATGGCGGCTGGAGGACCGTGAGAGCCTCGGCGGCCGGCGCCGTCAACCGGCCATAGAACCGCCACGTGCGGCCATCGGGACCGCGTCGAATGTCGCGCGGCTCGAACACGTCGGCCATATGGCTGCGCAGCTCGAGGGCCAGTGTATCAGCTTCGGGGTGGCGCATAAGGGAGAGATGGGAGAATAGCGATTGGAGACACTAACGCCAGGGATCACTCAGGGCGCGGAGGCATTGTACTCACCGGAGGCGCAGACACCAAATATGACCGCACCCACTCTGTCGATGTCCGAGCGTCAGGTCGCGCTGGATGTCGTGCAGGCGCAGATTCGGGCCTGTCGCCTGTGTGCCGAGGCGGGTTACTTCGTCGGCGCGCCGGTGGTCACGGGGCGGGTGGACGCGCGGGTGATGCTCATCGGCCAGGCCCCCTCCGAAGCGGCGGCCCGCGAGGACCAGCCCTTCACCTGGCGCGACGGCCGGCCGCGCCCCCGCCTTTGGGACTGGTTGGCGAACGTCGGCTGGTCCGAAGAGGAGTTTCGCGCCCTGGCCTACCTGACGCCCGTGACCAAATGCTACCCCGGCCGCGCTCGCAGCGGCGAGGGCGACCGCCGCCCTACCGCCATGGAGGTGCGCCTGTGTGCGCCCTATCTTGATCGCGAATTGGCGCTGGTCGACCCCGACCTCATCCTCACTGTCGGCACACTGGCCCTCACACGGCTGGGCGTCCGCGCCCGTCTCGACGATGTGGTTGGGCAGACGCTGACGCTTGCGATCGCACAGCGCGACCGCCTCGTCATCCCGCTGCCTCACCCCTCCGGCGTGAGCCGCTGGCTCAACGCCCCCCACCAGCAGGCTCGGCTGGCGGCGGCGCTGGAGCGAGTACGAGAAGCGCGCGGCCAGCTTGGTTTGTAGCATGGCCCCCTGGGGCGAGGTAGGTCCTATGCCCATCACACCCTTCTCCGTTCCGTTAGCTCTGGATGTCATCGCCGTGATCCTGTGGGCGTTGAGCGGGGCCATCGTCGCGACGCGGCGCGGCTTCGACCTGGTCGGCGTGTTTGCCATTGCCGTTGTGGCCTCGACGGGTGGCAGCATCATCCGCGACGGCCTGTTCTTGCAGCGCACCCCGCCGGTGGCTACCAATCCCGCCTATCTGCCAGCGATCCTCATTGTCTCCCTGGGCGTGATTCCCTTCAACCACTTGATTCAACGTTGGCGCTTCCTGGACCAGGGCGTCGGCATCATCGACGCCATCGGGACGCCGGCCTTCACCGTCCTGGGTACGGGCCTGGCCCTGGCAGCCGGCGCCACCGTGCCGGGCGCGATGCTCATCGGGACCCTCAACGGCATCGGCGGCGGCATCCTCCGCGATATGTTGGTCGGTGACACCCCCGAAGTCTTCCGCCCCGGCCAGTTCAACGCCCTTGTCGCCGTCCTGGCCTCGGGCCTGTACATTCTGCTGCTACAAGTTCTGGGCGCGTCCGACGCTCTCGCCGCGTGGCTGACCGTCGGCGCCTATTTTCTCACGCGCGTGCTGACGATTCGCTACAACTGGCACACTGTCGCCATGCAAGACGTCGATTACCCGGTGATTCCCGACAAATACCTGCCTCGCCGCATCTTCCCGCGCCGAAAGGACGACTCGTGACCCCCACCTCGCCCGCAGCCGATGTCACGCTGTCCGATGTACTGGCCGCCCAGGCCATTCTTGCCGGTAAGCTGCACCGCACGCCCATCATCGGCAGCGCGACGCTGACCGGCCTGACGGGCGCGCCCCTACACCTGAAGCTAGAGAACTGGCAAAAGACCGGCTCCTTCAAGCCGCGCGGCGCCCTCACCAAAATCGCCCGTCTCACCCCCGACGAGCGCAGGCGCGGCCTCATCACGGCGTCGGCCGGCAATCACGCCCAGGCGCTGGCGTGGGCGGCAGCGGCTGAGGGCGTCGTCTGCACTGTCGTCATGCCGGAGACCGCGCCGGCCGCCAAGCTGGCCGCCACACGCGGTTACGGGGCGCGAATCGTCCTGGAACCGACGACGATGACGGTCATCAGCCGCGCCCAGGCCCTCGCCGAAGAACACGGTTACATCTTCGTCCCCCCCTTCGACGACCCCGCCATTGTGGCGGGCCACGGCACAACGGGGCTGGAGATCGTGGAAGACCTGCCAGCGGTGGGCACGGTCGTCGTGGCGGTGGGTGGCGGCGGCCTGATCAGCGGCGTCGCCCTGGCCATCAAGGCGTCGCGCCCCGACGTGCGCGTGGTCGGCGTGGAGCCGGTCGGCGCGCCCGCCATGTGGGAGAGCCATCGCGCCGGCCACGCCGTGCGGCTGCCGGGCGTCAAGACCATCGCCGACGGCCTGGCCGCACCCTTCGCAGGTGAGCTAAACTATCGGCTCGTGGAGCGCTACGTCGACGACCTCGTATTGGTCACGGATGAGGATATCAAGGCGGCGATGGCCTTGTTGCTAGAGCGGGTCAAGATTCTGGCCGAGCCAGGCGGCGCCGCTGCGCTGGCCGCCCTGCTGACCGGCGTGGCGCGCCCTGCCGCCGACCGCCCAGTCGTCGCCATCATCAGCGGCGGCAATATTGACGTCGCGCGGCTAGCCCAGCTTCTCGGTTGAGTCTCGCCTCACACCGCGACCACACGCCAGAGCGCCCGCGTAGGTTGGGCTACACGGGCGCGTTCCATCGCTCAGCAGCGCTGATTCAGCCAGTGGCTCGGCTATTCCTCGTCATCCTCGCCCTCTTCCTCTTCCTCATCGTCGAAATACTCATCCTCCTCACCCCACTCCTCATCCTCCTCTTCCCACTCCTCGTCGTCCTCGTCGTCCTCGTCGTCCCACTCGTCCTCCTCGTCCCACTCGTCACCGTCGTCCCATTCTTCCTCGTCGTCCTCCCACTCCTCCTCTTCGACCTCTGTCCACTCTGCCGACTCCGCCTCGGCGCTCTCGCCCGGCAGCTGCCAGGCATCCGCGCCCGTCTCAGAGGCAGTCGGGCGAGTCGGGTCATTGGTGGCGGCCCGGGTGGCGCGCAAAATGTCAGCCAGGATGTTGTAGGACCCGGATTCCCGTGTAGCTTCGGACATGACCGTCTCCTCTGTCGAGGGAATAGGGTAGACCCTTCCCCATTATACCGAGACCGGGAGACGTTTGTAAAGGGGTAACCGCGAATTCGCAGCCTGCGTCAACTCGGCTGGCTTTCGATACCACCATATCGACGGGCAAGCCAGCATATTCGTCTTGGGTAGCCTCCGCCGCTATACTTCGACACAGCGGTTGCTCGCCCCATCGCAACCCACCCCACTGACCGGATCAGGAGATACGATGACCGACTGGCTTGCGCGCGCCTATGCCGAAGGCACGCCTCTCATCGACGGCGACACGGTGACGTTCGTCTGGCAAGGACCGAGCGCACCCACCCTGCGCAGCGACGTGACCGGCTGGCTCCCCATGCGACCCGCCTGGACCATGCACGCGGCGGGGCCAGGGCTATGGATCTATCAGACCTCCCTTGCGTCCGACACCTATCTGGAGTACGCCTTCTTCGACGGCGAGCGCCGCGTCACCGACCCTTTCAACCCGCGCCTGACGCCCACCGGCCTTGAAGACTACGCCAACAACTACTTCGCCCTCGCCGACGCGCCCCAACCCCTCTGGGAAGCTGTGCCCGGCGTTCGCCCCGGCCTGGTGTTGGAGACCAGCCTGACGACCCGCGCTCTGCCCCAAGAGCAGCGCATCGCGCGCCTGTATCGTCCGCCCGCGCCAGGACCGTATCCGCTCCTGGTCGTCTACGATGGCAACGACTACCTCAACCGCGCCCACCTGCCGATCATCCTTGACAACTTGCTGGCCCAGCAACGCATCCGCCCCCTGGCCGCCCTGCTGCTGAACAACTACCCGCCCGCCCGCGTGGCCGAATACGCATGCAGCGAGGCAACCCTGATGACTGTCGTCAACGACGCCCTTCCCTGGGCACAGACGCAAGCGCCGCTCCTCGACACGCCCGGCGCCCACGGCGTCATGGGCGCCAGCATGGGCGGGCTGATGTCGCTGTTCACAGGGCTACGCCGGCCAGACCTGTTCGGCCACGTCCTGGCCCAGTCGGGAGCCTTCGGTTGGCGCGACGAGAGCGTCGTGTTCGACCTGGCCCGCTGGGGCGACCCGACCCGGTTGCGCATCTATCAGAGTGTAGGACGCTATGAGTGGCTATTGGAGGTCAATCGACGGCTGAGAGCCGTGCTGGTCGAGCACGACTACGCCGCCGCCTATCACGAGTTCAGCGCCGGGCACAACTACCCCGCCTGGGCAGCCGACCTCACCAGGGGCCTGGCCTGGCTCTTCCCTGCCTGATGGAAAAAGCCATCATCTGAGGCTCACCAGTATCAACTGCGCCAGGATAATCTTGGCAATCGTCGCCATGGGATAGACAGTCGCGTAGCCGATGGCAGGCAGGTCGTTCTTCGCCTCCTGCTGCGCGTACGCCAGCACGCCGGGATTCGTCTGGATGCCCGACAGAATCCCCATCAGCAGGCCGGTGGGAATCTTGAGCAGCTTGTAGCCAACCACCAGGGTCAGCGCGGCCATCGACAGGGTCACGACAGCGCCCGCGGCAAACAGGGTGAGACCATCGCCCCCCATCAGGGTCTGCACAAAGGCATAGCCCGATCGCGTGCCCACTCCCGCCAGGAACATCACCAACCCCACCTGACGCAGCGTGAGATTCGCACTGTAGGGCAGAATCCAGACGATCGGCCCCGTGCGGCGCAACGCCCCCAGGATAAGCGACACGACCAGGGGGCCGCCCGCGTTACCCAGCTTCAACGTCACACCCCCCGGCAGCGGAATAGGAATGAGGCCCACCAGCAGGCCCAGGGCCAGGCCCAGTGTGAAGCTGAGGATGTCGATCTCGCTCAAAGAGCGGTAGGAGTCGCCGAAGAAGTGCGTCACCTCATCCATTCGCTCGCGGCGCGTGACGGCCCGCACCCGGTCGCCCAGTTCCAACACCATGTTGCCGTGGGGCAGCAGGTCCATGTCGCCCCGACGCACCCGCGTGATCATGGCGTCGAAGCGAGTCCGGACATCTAGTTTGCCGAGTGGGATGCCTACCACGTCAGGGTTAGAGACAAAGATACGGCGATAATCGAACTCGGTGCGGTCGAGGGGCAACTCAACGGCAGATCGCCGTCCCAGCGCCGTCTCGAAGGCGGCGACGCTCTCCTCGCTCCCGATGACGCTGACGAGATCGCCCACCGCCAGCGTCGTGTCGCCGCTCGCCAGCGTCATCTCGTCGCCGCGTTTGACACGCCCCACCACCACGTCCGCCTTTGTTGCGGCCAGCAGGTCGCGAGTCGAACGCCCGTCCACCTCCCGCCGCGTGATCTCGATGGTATGGTTGATAAGCCGGTCGCCCGACATGCCAAAGGCGCGTAAGGTCTCCGTCTCCCGTGAGGCGTCAACGCGCCACGTTCGCTGGGCGACGGCGATGGCGACAATCATGCCGATGAAACCGACCGGATAGGCGATCGAGTAGCCCACCACCGGCTGGTTGATGAGTCGCTCCACCACCTCCGGCGTCGACGAGGTACGGATGCCGTCCAGGACGCTCGCCAGTGCGGGTGTATTGGTCAGCGCACCCGCGAAGAGACCCGCCGAGATGGCCGGCGTGAGCCGCAGCGCATAGTAGATGGCGACAACCAGCCCCGCCGCGAACAGCAGCATACTGAAGCCAAAGATATTGTACCGCAAGCCGTCACGCCGAAATGAGGCAAAGAACCCCGCCCCGCTGCTCAGGCCAACCGTGTACACAAAGAGGACAAGGCCGAGCAGGTAGATGATCTCCGGCAGCTTGAGGGCGGGATCCAGCGCGCCAAAGAACAGGCCGACGAACAGCACAGCCGCGATACCCAGACTGGTCCCGAAGAACCGTACCTGGCCCAACAAGTAGCCCAGCGCGGATACCAGGAACAGCAACAGGAGCGGGTTGTCGATGAGAATTTGGATCATGGCTCTCTGCTTTCGTCGTATGGCATGGCATGAACGAGGCGGAGCTACTACGCCACCAGAGTCCCCATTATAGCCTGTCGCGGCGCGGTGTACAATGTTCGAGGCGGCGGCGGCTTGCATTCGAGCAGGCCCTATGGTATGCTTGCCCCAATTCAATACGGCCACCGCCACGGCGCCCAACGCTGCCCAGCGCAGGCTTCATGGGGGAAGTCGGTGAGAGTCCGACGCTGTCCCGCAACTGTAAGGTAGGGTCATCCGACACCTACCAAGCCAGACCACCCGCCGTGGCCGAGAGACACGCACCCTATCGGGGTCAACCGACGCCACTCGCGTCCGTGTCCCTCGTCGCCACCCCCCTTCGCGAGAAAGGTGGGGAGCACCACGCCAGATGGTCTCCCCCGGCCCTGGCCGTGGCCGGTTCCCCAGACGGCGTGCCCCCTACCCCGCGTCCCCCCAGGACGCGGATTTATTTGGAGGTCTGTGTGCGTCGTCTTCGATTCATCCTTCCCCTGCTGTTGGCCCTTCTGGCGGTCGGAGCGGCCGCCGCCGCGCTGACGTTGCACAGCGCCGATGTGGTCGTTCACTTCCCCAATAGCCAGGTGGCCATTCGCCATGTCACCTTCGACAACTCGCTCAGTGGCCTGGGGCTGCTGGAGGCCAGCGGCCTGCGTGTCGAGACGACCTCAACGGGCGCCGTCTGCCGCATTCAGGGTGTTGGCTGCCCCACCTCCGACTGCTTCTGCCAATGCACGGGCAGCGGCCCCTGCCGCTATTGGGCCTACTGGCGCTGGGACGGCGCGCAGTGGCAGGCGTCCCTGGTGGGCGCGGGCCAGGCGACTGTCACCAACGGCGCGCTGGATGGTTGGCGTTGGGGCGACGGCCCGCCCACGGCCGACGGCGGCCGCTCACCGAGCCTCATGCCGTCCCAACGCGCCGCCTACGCCGCCGCCGAGTGGCTGCGCGCGCAACAGCTCGCGTCGGGCGGCTTCACCACCGATACCTACCGCGTCGGCCTGACCCTGGACGCCGCCCTCGCTGGCGCGGCCGCCAACGCCGCACCCCAGACGTGGCGCGCCGCTGGCGGACAGTCCATTCTGGACTTCCTCACCGCCGAGGGTCCCGCCTACGCCGACCACGGCACGGCGCGCGAGTTGGGCAAGCTCATCGCCGGCGTCGTCGCGGTCGAGGGCACCCCCCGCGCCTTTGCCGGCCGCGATCTGGTCGCCGATCTGGATAGCAAGTTCGACGGCCAGCACTACGGCCAGTTCAATTGGGACCAGGCCTGGGCCATGTTGGCCCTGCGCGCGGCGGGCGCGCCCATCCCGCCTGCCGCCGCCCAGGCGCTGCTGAGTGACGCCGTCAACGGTGGCGGCTGGGGCTTCGCCCCCGGCATGAGCGCCGAGGTCGACTCGACGGGCCTGGTCCTGCAAGCCCTGGTCGCGGCCGGTGTCCCGCCAACCACCACCGTCATCGCCGCAGCCAAGACCTACCTCCAGACCCAGCAGAACAGCGACGGCGGCTTCCCCGTCCGCGCGGGCGGGGCAAGCAACGCGCCCTCCACCGCCTACGCCGTCATGGGCCTGGTCGCCATTGGCGAGAATCCGCTGGCTCCCACCTGGCAGCAGAGCGGCGGCAACCCCATTGACGCCCTGCTGCGCGCCCAGAGTGCGGCGGGTGGCCTGGCCGGGACCAGTGGCGACAATGACCTGCAAGCCACCGCCCAGAGCGTGCCCGCCCTGATGGGCAGGCTCTACCCCGTTCTCGGTCGCCGCGTGGCCGTAAACCGCGCCACTGCCTGGCTGCGAACACAACAAGCGCCCAGCGGCCAGTTCGGCTTCGGCGCGGGCAGCACCATCGACGCCCTGTTCGTCATCGCCGCCCTGGGCCAGGACCCCAATTCCTGGCGGCAACCCGGCGGCCAGTCGCCCCTCGACTACCTCGCGGTGCAGGCGGATACCTACTCAGCAGCGGGCGCGGCGCAGACCGCCAAGATCATCGTTGGCCTCAACGCCGTCGGCGTCGATCCGCAGGGCTTCGGCGGCGTGGACCTGCCGGCGCGACTGGCGGCCGCCGAAACATCGCCCGGCGTGTACGGCGGCGCCACCGCCCAGGCCTGGGCGACGCTCGCCTTGCGCGTCCTGGCCCAACCATCCGCATTGGCGGCGACTACCCTGCGGGGCCAGCAGCGGCCCGACGGCGGCTGGTCCCTCAGCCCGTCCGACGCCTCAGACACCAACACCACCGCCCTCGCCCTCCAGGCGCTGGCCGCTGCGGGCGAGCCGCTGGATGGCACGCTGGTGATCAGCGCGACCGGCTATCTACACACGCGCCAGGCCCTCGACGGAGGCTTCCCCCGCCAGGCAGGCGACGCCGATACCAACTCCACCGCCGTCGTCTTGCAGGCTCTCACCGCCCTGCGCGCCGATGGCGACAGTCTGGGCTGGACCACCCACCTGACCGCCACCGATGGCATCACCCTGACCGCTCACACGCCCGTCGATTGGTTGCTGGGCCAGCAGACACCCAGCGGCGCATTCCCCTTCTTCGCCGCCGACAGTGACTTTGCCACGCTGCAAGTCATCCCTGCCCTGCTCGACCGACCGCTGCCGGTGGTATTGCGCCGCCTGCATCTACCGCTGGTGCAGCGCGGCAGCAACCTGTCGCAGCCTCGCTAGGACGGAGACTCATCGTGCCCTGTCGAGCATGGCTTCAGCGCGTGACCCAGGTCCGTAGGCGCAGGCCCCCGTGCCTGCCCGCCGGGTTCCGGCGCTGGCCGTGGCGCACCGCCAACCCCTCCCCAACCCTTCCCGTAGGCGGGGAGGGGGCAGGACACTTCCCCCCACTCGCGGGGGGGCTGCGGGGGGGCGCGGGTCTGCTCCTACTATTCCTTCTCCTCGCCGCGTGGCTGGCGGGCGCAACGCCCGCCGTCGCGCAAGGCCCCGACAACCGCGTGGGGCTGGTCGTGCAGTTTGGCAACGGCGCGGTGTTCAGCCAGTGCTACGCCTACACCGACGGCATGACCGGCCTGGACCTGCTGCGGCGGGCTGGCATCAACGCCGCCGTCGAGTACAGCAACATGGGCGCGCTGGTGTGCCGCATGAGCGCGCCCGAACTGGGGGCCGACGGCTGCGACTATCCGCATGAAGATTGCCTGTGCCAGGCCCGCAACCTGCCCTGGCGCTACTGGGCCTACTGGCGCTGGGAGGGCAGCGATTGGGCCTACTCGGACCGGGGCGCAGCGGGCCGCCGGTTGCAGCCCGGCGGCGTCGATGGCTGGGCCTGGGGCGTGGGAACCACCGACTTCGGGGTAAGGCCGCCGCGCCTGTCCTTCACCGATATCTGTCCGCCGCCCACGGCGACACCGCCGCCCCCGCCGCCCTCGGCCACCCCCGGACCGCCGAGCGGCGGCGCGCCGCCGTCGGCGACGCCGCGCCCGACCGCCACCCCACCGCCGACGGCTACCCCACCGCCGACAGCTACCGCCCTGCCCACGGTCACCCCCGTCGTCAGCAGCGAGCCGACGGCCACGCCGCCCCCCACGGCGACCCCGGCCGCCAGCGCCAGCGAGCCGACCGTCACCGCCTCGCCCACCGCGACGGTAGCCATTGCGACTGCGACCAGCGCGCCCATCGCCCCAACCAGCGGGGCCGCACCGGCCACCATGCCGCCCACCGCCAGCGCGGCGGCGGCCCCCCTGCCGCCTTCGACGACGCCTCGCCCGACCGCCACCCGAACGGCAGCCACCGCCGTGGTCACGAGCGGAGCAGCCGCGACCGCCCCGCCGACGACCTCCCCAACCGCGACTCGCGCTGCGAGCGTCATCGATCTGTCGCGGCTCACGCCCCTCGCCACAGGCACGGCGAGCGACGGGCCGGGCGGCAGCGGTCCTCCAGTCGGCTACGCCATCTTCGCTCTGATCGTCCTCGGCCTGGTAGGCGCGCTGGTCGTGCGCCAGCGGCGGGGAGCGTGACGATGCTGCCTCGCCACCCGCTGGCCTGGCTGCTCTGGCTGGCCTTCGCCTTCGCCGCCGCCCTCACCACGCGCAATCCCCTGTACCTGGTGGTTGCGCTGCTGGCGCTGGCCGTCGTCTATCAGGCGGCGGGCGCGCGTAGCGCCACGGGTGCGGCGTGGAGCGCGTTCATCCGCGTCGGCATCTTCTTCGCCCTCGTCGGCGTCAGCTTCGACGCCCTGACCACCCATTTCGGCGATACGGTACTGTTCGCCCTGCCCGCCCACTGGCCCATAATCGGCGGCCCCATCACCCTGGAGGCCATCGCCCACGGCGTGACGGGTGTCATCCAGCTGGGCTGCCTGCTGGTGGCTGGCGCAACCTTCAGCCTCATGCTCGACACTGCTGCCCTGCTGCGCTACGTGCCCTCAGCCTTCTACCACGCGGGGCTGGTGCTGACCATCGGCCTGGCCTTCATCCCCCAGACCGTCGCCGCCTTTCAGAACATCCGCGACGCGCAGCGCGTGCGGGGCCATCAGTTCCGCGCCGCCCGCGACCTGCTGCCCCTCATCGGGCCGCTGCTGACGACCGGTCTCGAACGCTCGATTCAGCTGGCCGAGAGCCTGGAGGCGCGGGGCCTCGGCTATGCCGAAGGCCCCGCGCGACCAGAATGGCAGCCACAGGCGGGCCTGCTCCTCGGCAGCCTCACCCTCGGCGCGGCCCTCTTCAGCCTCGGCTACTGGGGTCGGCAGCCCTGGCTACTGGCCCTCGGCGTCGCGGGCGCGGCCCTCCTGGTGTGGACGCTGCGCCGCCTCGCGCCCACCACCCGCCGCAGTCGTTACCGCCGCCTGGCCTGGACTGCGGCCGACATCGCACTCGGCCTGGCGAGCGGCGCGGGCATGGCTGCCCTGCTCGCCATCCAGGCCGCCAATCCGCTGGCCCTGTTCTACACGCCGTACCCGGCCCTGTCCTGGCCCCCCTTCAACCCGTGGCTCGCCCTGGTGTATCTGCTCCTGCTGGCCCCGCTCGCGCCCGGCCTGCTCCGAAAGGAGGGCGGCCCATGATTCATCTGCGCGACGTGGTATATACCTACCCCGGCCAGTCATCGCCCGCCCTGGTCGACGTGACGCTGAACATCCCCAGCGGTAGCCTGACCCTGGTCGTGGGGCCGTCGGGCGAGGGCAAGTCCACCTTCCTGCGCACCCTCAACGGCCTCGTCCCCCATTTCTACGGCGGCCACTTCAGCGGGGAGGCGCGGGTAGCGGGCGTCGATCCAGTCGCGCTGACGCCGCGCCACATGGGTCGCCACGTCGGCTTCGTCTTCCAGGACCCCGAGTCCCAGTTCGTCGTCTCGCGCGTCGAGGACGAGCTGGCCTTTGGCATGGAGAACTTCGGCGTCGCTCCAACCGTAATGGCTGAGCGCATCGCATGGGGGCTGGACGCGCTGGGCATCGGCCATCTACGCGACCGCCGCGTCGAGACCCTGTCAGGCGGCGAGAAGCAGCGCGTTGCCATCGCCGCCGTACTGACCCTTCAGCCCGACGTGCTCGTCCTCGACGAGCCAACCTCGCAGCTCGACCCCCTCGGTGCGGCGGATGTCCTCGCCGCCCTGGGCGACCTCCATCAGCGGGTGGGGGTGAGTGTTGTAGTGGCCGAGCACCGTGTCGAGCGCGTCGTGGCAAGCGCGAGCCACGTCCTGACCGTCAGCGGCGGGCGCGTCGCCGTCGGCGCGCCCCGCGAGCGGCTGGCCGGGCATCCCCTGGCCCCGCCTGTCACCCGCCTGGGCGCAGCCCTGGGCTGGTATCCGACGCCGCTGACCCTTGCCGAGGCGCGTTCCCTGGTCGCCCACGACCCGTGCCTGCGCGCCGCCGTCCCACGCCCGTGGGCGGACGCGAGGGCCGCTGGCGACGCGCTGCTGGACATCCGTGACCTCCGCTTCGAGTATCCCGGCCTGACCGCACTGCGCGGGGTAGACCTGACCGTCGCCGAAGGTGAGGTCGTGGCCCTGATGGGGCCGAACGGGGCGGGCAAGACAACCCTGCTCAGGCTGGCGATGGGCTTGCTCAAGCCGCGCCAGGGACTCGTTCGCATCGAGGGTGAGACCGTGCGCAGCGGCGACACGGCGCGGCTGGCGCGGCGCGTGGCCTACGTCCCCCAGGACCCTGGCGCGCTGCTCTTCGCCGACCGGGTGCGCGACGAAGTGAGCTTCACCCGCCGCGCCCAGGGGCTGGCGGGCGAGGGTGACATCCTGGCGCGACTGGCGCTGACCGACCTGGCCGACGCCTACCCGCGTGACCTGAGCGTTGGGCAGCGGCAGCGGGTGGCCCTGGCCGCTGTGCTGGCGGCCGAGCCGCGCCTGCTGCTGCTGGACGAGCCGACGCGCGGCCTGGACACGCGGCAAAAGGCCGACCTGGCTGCCTTCCTGCGCGGCCAGGCGCGGCAAGGTTGCGCCGTGCTGCTCACCACCCACGACGTGGAGATGGCGGCGGCGGCCGCCGATCGGGTTGTCGTGCTGGACCGGGGGCAAGTGGTGGACGACGGGCTGACCGCCGACGTCATGTACCGGCGTCCCGTCCTGGCGAGTCAGGTCGCGCAGCTGTTCCCCGGCAGCGGCTGGCTGACCCCCGACGACGTGGTGCGGGCTATCGCCGCGAGCAGCCCGCGCGCTGAGGCGGCCGCATGATGGCGCGCTGGCTCCGCTGGGGCAGCCTGACGGTGGGGGCGGCGGCGGGCATCGCCGCCTTCCTCTACCCCTTCTTCCTGCCTGCCGCCCGCACCGCCAACCCGGACGCCGCCCACTCGGTCGACGCGCCCATCGCCTTCTTCGCCCTGCTGGGGCTGACCCTGGTGGCGACCCTGGCCGCCGTAGAGGCGCGCGGCTTCGACGCCAAGACGGTGGCCCTGCTGGGCGTGCTCGTCGCGATGAACGCCGCGCTGCGCATCGTGCCCGCCCCAGCCGGGGCGTCGGGCATGTTCTTCCTGCCTATCCTCGCGGGCTATGCCTTTGGGGCAGAGTTCGGCTTCCTGCTGGGGACGCTGAGCATGGCCGTGTCAGCCCTGGCGACGGGGGGTATCGGCCCGTGGCTGCCGTACCAGATGTGGGCGCTGGGCTGGCTAGGCTTGACGGCGGCCTGGCTGCCCAGGTTCCCCACCCGTCCGCGCCTGGAGGCCCTTGTTCTCGCCCTGTTCGGCGGTGCGTGGGGTTTTCTGTTCGGGGCCATCATGAATCTGTGGTTTTGGCCCTTCGTCGCGGGCGACCCCGCCCAATCCTGGCAGGCGGGCCTCGGCGTGGCGGCCGCCGTCCAGCGCTACGCTGTATTTTATGTCACCACATCCCTATGGTGGGACCTAGCCGGTGCAGCCGTCAACTTCTTGGTGCTGTTCCTGTTCGCGCCACCTCTACTGCGCGTCCTGCGCCGCTTCCGCCGCCGCTTCGAGGTGCGCTACGGCCACCGACCACCGACCACCGACCACGGCGCACCTCGCGCTAGTTCCCCCGACGTAGCCCGACTAGATAGAATGGGCTAGACTATTTATGCCATTCGGTCTGCTCTGTCTTCTCATGAGAACAGCGATAACTGGCGCGGCGCAGGCTTGCCGTCGAGCAGGATGTAGGGCACGGCGCGGGTGACGGTCACGCCCAGCCGCGCCAGATCCTCCACGGAGCAGATACGCCGAACCCGCCGCGCCGCGACCACGCGCTCGACCGACGTGGGGCCAACGCCAGGCACCCGCAGCAGCAACTCGCGGGGAGCCAGATTCACCTCCAACGGAAACAGGTCGGGGCGCGCATCGGCCCACGCCTGCTTGGGGTCGCGGTCGTCAGGCAGCCGCCCCCAAGCATCGAAGGGTAGTTCGTCCACAGCGAAGCCGTACAACCGCATCAGAAAGTCCGCCTGGTATAGATGCGCCTCACGGCGCGGGTTGGTGGGAGCCAGGCCGTCCAGGGGAGTATTGGGCACAGGTGAAAACGCGCTGTAGTACGCGCGCCACAACCCCGCCTTGCGATATAGCTCGTCGGTGCGCCGCAGCAAGTCGCGGTCCGTCTCGCCGCCGGGGCCGACAACGAACTGGGTCACGCGGCTGACGCGGCGACCGATGGTCGGGGCGAGGCGGGCCGCCAGCCGCAGCGGATTGAGCAGACTGTCCAGGTCCTTCGTGCCCGACAAGCGTTCCAGGGCGGCGGGCGTCGGGGCTTCCAGGTTGACCGACACCCGGTCGGCCAGCTGCATGCTGCGCTCGACAGCCGCCGCCGACGCATTGGGCATCAGCTTGAGATGCAGGTAGCCGCGAAACTCGTACTCTCGGCGCAGAATCTCCGCCGTCGCCACGATACGCTCCTGGCTGTACTCGCCCTTGCCGACAATGCCCGAACTAAGGAACAGCCCCTGGATGCGCCCGGCGCGATAGAGCTGGTCCGTGGCCCGCGCAAGCTCCTCCGGTGTGAAGGCGGCGCGGCGAAAGTCACGCCCTGCGCGGAACGGGCAATAGTAGCAGTCCTTGGCGCACGCCGAGGTCTGAAGCACCTTGAGAATCGGAACCTTCTTGCCGTCGGAGCGCGTCAGCATCGAGATGGATCGGCCCAGCTCGACGGGCGCGCGCCCGTTGGGCAGGGGCTTGCCCGCCGTGGCGCACAGGTTCACCTGCGCCGCCTCGTCCACATCGAAGCCCGCCCCCGCACTCAACAGGTCCAGCTTCTGCTGTAACTCCATGAGGCCACCTCACACCCAGACCTGGCAGATCTACCCTGTCACCGCTACCCCCGCCAGAAATTCCAGCACGATGCGGTTGAACTCAGCCGGCCGCTCCATGCTGACCATGTGGGCCACACCGGGGAACACGACCTTGCGCGCCCCCGCGATTCCCCGCGCCAGTTCCTCGCAGCCTGCCATGACCACGCTCTCGTCCAGGTCGCCGTATATGACCAGCGTCGGCGCGTGAATTTCCCCCAGCCGCATCAGGGCGGGCGGCTCCAGCCCCTCGTAGGTTGGTTCCACCGGTTGATTACGCTGGGTAAACTGGATCATGGCCCGCAGTCGCTCCCGCACGCCCGCCTCGGCGCGACCCTCCGGCTGGCCGGGGCCATCCGCCCAATAGCGAACTTCGAGATCGGCGAGAGTGTCCAGGTCTCGCGCCTCCATCGCCGCCTCCATCGCCACCGACGCGGCCTGCTCGGCCGGCGTGATGAGCGCCTCCCAGCCCTCCAGCCCCTCGACACCGGAGGCGACGGGGATCAGCGCCGTCACCCGCTCCGGATACTCCAGGCAGAAGTCAACGGCGATGCCGCCGCCCCGCGAAAGACCCATAACGTGGGCCTGCTCGACCCCAAGCCAGTCCAGCACGGCCGCCAGGTCAGCGCGGTCGGAGAACGTACCCGCCGCCGTCTCGCTGCGACCGTAGCCGCGCGTATCGAAGCGGATGACCCGGTAGTGGGGCGCAAAAGCGGCTACCTGCTCGTCCCACATGTGGTGGTCGGCCACACCCGCGTGAACGAGAACGAGGGGATGCCCCTGGCCCGTAACTTCGTAGTAAAGGCGGCCTCTATCCACGGGCGCAAACCCACTCTCGATGGGAGACGCAAGAGTCATGTCACCTTCCTTCACCATACTCACGGGCAGAGGCGCGGGGGCGCGACCCGCCCGCGCTCAGAATGGCTGACGCCATCAGCCACGCCTAGTATAGCACAACCGTTCTGGTTGTCAATCGGCTATTTGGGGGATTGGCCGGCCGCTGCCCCATCAGGGTCGGCCTCGGCGGCTTCCTCAGTCGGTGGCTTCGCCCCAATGCGCATGACGTAGAAGAGGGCGAAGCCTGCCAGTCGGAGCGCCGCGCCCACCATCAGCGCCTGCGGGATGCCGATACGGACCGACAGGAAGGTTCCAACCAGGGGCGCGAAGAACATCGCCATATTGTTGGTCGTCTGGTACAGGCCAACGTAGGTCGTCTGGTGGCTCTTGGGGGCTGCGCCCAGCAGCACATCGAACAGAACGAGGTCCGTGCCCGCCAGAAAGAAGCCGCTCAGGCCGGCATAGACGATGAGGAGATTGACATTGGTCGTCATCGCCGTCAGCGCCGGATATAGCGTCAGCCCCAGGCTGGTAGCCAGCAGCACAAAGCGCACCCCGCGCCGCCGCGATACCCGCGCCCAGAAGAAGTAGGCGACCAGTAACACGGCTCCCTGCACCGTGTTGATGTAGCCAATCGTAGCGTCGGACGCATTTAGCGTGCGCACCCAGTACAGTGGCAACAGGGGCAGGGGCAGCGACAACCCCCACCGAAACACAAACTGGGCTACCACAAAGCGCGAGAAGACCGGAGTCGCTCGGAAGACCCGCACCTGCTCCTGCCAGGCCTCCCGGCGGCTGGCGCGCTTCCCCGTTGTCGCCGCTGGCTCACGGTCGGGTAGGTCGATGCGGCTGGAGAAGATCAGGCTCAGCAAGCCGCCCACCGCCGACGAAAGGAAGGCCACCTGATAGTTGAGGGGGAACTCGGTGCGGCTCAGGAACTGGCCCACCGTGGCGACGGTGATCGACTGGGTGATGCCCAGCAGCGACCAGCGACGACTCATCAGGAAGAAGCGACCCTTGGGGCCGGCCACGCTGCCCATCACCACCGTGAAGGCAATATTCACAATGGTCTGGGGCACCGTCGCCGCCGCCCAGATCGCGATGATAGCGATTGGCTCGTTGTTGGGAAAAAAGAAGGGCACCAGCCCCGTCAAGGCATACGAGGACAGCACCAGGAAGCGCGCCCGCGAGTACCACGGGACAATGTTGCGCTGCCGTTCCAGGAACTGGCTGACCGGGATGGCGAAAAGCATCCCCGTCAGGGCCGGCATGGCGGTCAGCAGGCCCACCTGGTTATTTGTCGCGCCCAGCCGCACCAGAAACACCGACAGGAACGTCCCAATGCCCGACGCGATACCCACGCCGATGCCGTCGACCAGGACGTCGCGGATGTTCTTGTCCTGGACGCTCTTCGGGTGGAGGACGCCGTCAAGCCATCGGTTGAGGCGAGTAAGCAGCACCTGACAAGACTCCGTCGGCCGCGCGCGGACCGTGCGCACTGTATGAGGGAGGATTATAGACGGCCACGAACGGGGCGCGCAACTTTTCCGGGCGTCGTTGCGGTCGCCCCTGGCGCGCGTCGGCGCGCGACCTGCCTCCTACGCTCAGGTGTGCTATACTTTAGCATTCGCTTCTCACCTCCCGGCGAGGCCGCGTGCTGACTCTCGAAGGCGCCATCGAGCGCATCACCTACGTCAACGAGGAGAATGGCTACACCGTAGCCCGCCTGACCCCGACCGGCAAGAACTATCTGGTGACGGTGGTCGGTCATCTGCCCGGCTTGCAGCCTGGCGAGTCGGTGCGCCTGCAAGGCTTCTGGACAACCCACGCCCAGCACGGCCGCCAGTTCGACGCCCGGCTGTGCGAGGTGCAGCGCCCCGCCACCGTCGAGGGCATCCGCAAGTACCTGGGGTCGGGTCTGGTGAAGGGCATCGGCCCGGCGCGCGCCGAGCGCATTGTCGCTCTGTTCGGCGCAGACACCCTCGACGTCATCGAGCGTACCCCGGACCGGCTCGTCGAGGTCGCCGGTATTGGCCCCAAGACCATCACCAGCATCATGCGCGCCTGGGACGAGCAGCGCGCCATCAAGGACGTGATGGTCTTCCTCCAGGCCCACGGCGTCACGACCGGGCTGGCCGTCAAAATCTACAAGCAGTACCGCGATGCCGCCCTGGAGATCGTCCGCCAGGACCCCTATCGCCTCGCCCGCGACATCTACGGCATCGGCTTCCTGACCGCCGACAAGATCGCCCGCAACATGGGCTTCGCCGCCGACGATCCGCGCCGCCTCGAGGCGGGCGTCAGCCACGTCCTGGCCGAGTTCAGCGACCAGGGCCACGTCTACGCCCTGCGCCCCGACCTGGAGCGGCTGGCCGTCGAGCGTCTGGCCGCCGACGATACCACCATCGCCCCGCCCCTCGTCACGGCGGCCGTCGAGCGCCTCGCCGACATCGGCGAGGTGAAGCTAGAAAGCGGCGACGACGGCGAAGCCGTCTACCTGCCGCCTTTCTACCAGGCAGAAGTTGGTGTGGCGCGACGGCTACGCCGCGCCCTGGACGCGCGCCGTGACCGCCTGGCTCCCTTCCAGAGCGTGCGCTGGGACCGGGCCTTCACCTATCTTCGAGAAGATGAGCTGGACCTGGCCCCGTTACAGGCCGAGGCCGTCCAGACCGCCTTGACCCACAAGATCACCATTCTGACCGGCGGCCCCGGAACAGGCAAGACCTACACCCTGCGCGCCATCCTCAAGCTCCTCACCGCCCGCAAACACTCCGTCCTGCTGGCTGCTCCCACCGGCCGCGCTGCCAAGCGCATCACCGAGGCGACCGGCCACCCCGCCAGGACTCTCCACCGCCTGCTGGAGTTCAAGCCCGGCCAGAGCTTCATCCGCGACGAGCAGAACCCCCTCGACGCCGACATGATCATCGTCGACGAGACGTCGATGATCGACCTGCTGCTAATGAACAGCCTGATGAAGGCCGTCGATGTCGGCAGTCACCTGCTGCTGGTGGGCGATGTGGACCAGTTGCCGTCGGTCGGCGCGGGCAACGTCCTGCGCGACCTTATTGCCAGCGGCGTGGTGCGCGTCGTCGAACTGAACACTATCTTCCGCCAGGCCCAGGACAGCGGCATCGTCGTCAATGCCCACCGCATCAATCAGGGCCATCAGCCCCACTTCGCCGCCGCGCCGCCCGGCGACTTCTTCTGGGTGGACGCAGCGGAGCCGGAACTGGCCGCCGAGCGGCTGCTACAGGTCGTCAGCGAGCGCATCCCCAAACGCTGGGGCCTGGACCCCGTCGAGGAGGTCCAGGTCCTCACACCGACGCACCGTGGCCCGGTGGGCGTCGCCGCCCTCAACGAGCGGCTGCAGGCCGCCCTCAACCCGGCTGCGCCCGGCAAGGTTGAACGGATCATGGGCGGTCGCACGTTCCGCGTCGGTGACAAGGTGCTCCAGATACGCAATAACTATGACAAGAAGGTCTTCAATGGGGATGTGGGCCGCATCGAGAGCATCGACCTCGAAGAGCAGACACTCCGCGTGCGCTTCGACCAGGAGGCGGTCGACTATGAGTTTCACGAGATGGACGAACTCGTTCACGCCTTCGCCATGTCCGTCCACAAGTCCCAGGGCAGCGAGTACGGCGCGGTCGTGCTACCCCTCGTCACGCAGCACTACATGCTGCTGCAACGCAACCTGCTCTACACCGGCGTGACCCGCGCTCGGCGGCTGGTCGTGCTGGTGGGGCAGAAGAAGGCGCTGGCGATGGCGGTCAAGAACGCCCGCGTCGCGCAGCGCAACTCCCGCCTCGCCCACCGCCTCCGCGCCCACGAAACGCTGCCCACTGTGATCGGCTGAGCGTCTTGCCGCTTGAGTCAGAGCCTGGAAACAGCTACAATTCAGATAGAATGACCACCCCTGCGCTGAGTCAGGCGCAGCGGTTCTAGTATTGTCAAGGAGGGCAAAATGGCAACCCCCAGGAGCGCGGCACAAGATCTGGCCGAGCTAGAGGCCGTCATCAATGCGCTGCCCAACTACCTGACCCGCTCCCACCTGTATATAGGCATTCCCTCACCGCTCGACCCTGCCCAGCAGATTCCGGTCAGCGCCGGCACGGCCCAGGATCGCGTCAACGCCCTCAAGGCCCGTGGCGACCTGACCGTCGAGCAGCAGACTGAGTTGGCAGGGTTGGAGGGCCGCATGGAGGCAACGCGCCGCCTCTATGCGAAGCAGTGGGACGAGAAGCTCGCCTCGGAAATGCGCAGTCGTGTCAATGTCGCCCGCCAGGCGGCTGAGGAAGACTAGCGATCAAGCGTGGGCCTCAACCTGAGGCTGAGGCGTTGTTACCCAAATCACAGCAGCGGGCGCTCGCGCGGGGTAGTCACATCCCGCGCGAGCGCCCGCATTGCCCATCTTGATTCAGTCTTGGGGCGCGGGCGCGCGCTCCACCCGCCAATAGACACCGTGATCGCGGCCCAGTAGTCCGGCATCGACCAGGAAGCGACGCAAGCTCGCGTAGTCCGGATGCACTCGCTGAAGTACGAGGTTGACCTCGGCCTCATGGTAGCGCCGACCTGGCTCAAACAGCGTCACCAGATAGCGCAGCACGACGTCCTTCTTCTTCGCCCGCGCCGGAATCGTCTTCAAGCGACCGTCTGCCATGAAGTCGCGCAGTACCTTTGCCTCGAAACCTGTCTCACTCATCTGACCTCCCACCCCTGAAGACCCTGACCGTGTGCCCGATTATTAGGGCCTTGCAGGCTAGCGACGCCAGTATACCCCACCCCCCGTCTCGCGCATCCCTCGCCAGGGTGATTCCGTCCACGCCAACCGAATGACTTTCGCCCAGACAGGTATTCCTTGGCCTTACCAGCGCCAGGGACACGAAGAACACAAAGGTCACGGCGGCGGGCGCCTAGGCCTCCGCTTTGTGACCTTTGTGCGCTTTGTGTCCTTGATGGCTAATCCGACGGCCGAACCTGCGGCGTCGCCTCAGAGTCGGGCGCGGGCGCAGCCGTGGCAGGCGGCCCCGTCGTAGCGCCGCGCGCGAGAATGGTGTAGCTCACCGGCACGCCCGGCATGTAGTTGTACACCTGGACCAGGTACTCCCTGCCCGGCTCGGCGGTGAAGCTCAGCGTACGCTCGCCCACCCCGCCGGTTACGTTGACGCCCTCGCCAAGAGGGTAGCCAGTCGCATCAAGGACCCGTAGCCCCACGCCGCGCGCGATGATCGGGTCGTCCGGCGTGTAGGTGAGAATGACGGTCAGGTCTTCCCGCGCCGAAGCAGCCACACGCCGGGCCGAGAATGTACCCCCGCCGCTACCCAACAGGCGGCCCGACGATGGGACCCCGGCGACGAGAGCCGCCGGGCCGGCCGGGATGACGGTGGCCGGTGGTGGGCCAGGCATCGCCTCGCGCGACGGCTCGCCCAGCTTACGCCCGCCATCGACATACTCGGCCGTCTTATCGGCCTCCACGCCAAGAATGGCCTCGACGACAGCTGCCTGTCGGGGCAGAAAGACCGGCATGGCGAAGCCCTGGAACTCCTCCCACATCTTGGCGAACTCAGCGTAGCTGAAACTGATACCCGCTGCAAACTCCGAGTCGTTGGCAAGCACCACGCCACGAGGGTCGCTGTAGCCGCGAATAATCCGGTAATGGGGCGTGGTATCCTCCGGCGTCAGCCACTGGGCGACAATGACCGGTACGCCGTTGGTGATGAGGCGCTGCATCTGCTCCAGCGTAACCCCCTCGTACACGCGCGCCGCCAGCCGATACTCCGCCAGGTGCTTCACCAACTCCCCTGGCAGCGCCACGCGGCTGTCCGGGTCAAGGGGCAGGGCGCGTCGGGCGGCAGGCAGGGTTTGCTCCGGTTCGATGCCATAGAAACTCAGCAGCATCGCCGCCACCATCGGAGCCTCGTTGGGGTCGTCACGCTGGTACACCTGCGCCATGGGCTCCAGCAGCGCGGCAGGCGCGCGGGGAATGGGCGCGGTGAAGGCGCTCACCCGCTCCCATTCCACCACCGGCAGCCGCGCCTCGCTGACGACGTAGGCTGGCGTCTCGGTGGGTGTTGGCGTCAGCGTGGGCGTGGGTGGCGGGGTGCGCGTCGGCCAGGGCGTGGCGCTCGGCGTGGGGGTTGACGTGGCATACAGCGCGGCGCTCAGGACTCCCGGCTGCACCTGGCCCGCGCGCTCCGCGTCCTCGATAGCCGCGCCGATGGCCAGGGACACGGGATCGAAGGTCGACTGGGACGGCACGACGGCGGCAGGCGCGGCGGAGCGACGCACGGCCAGATTCGCACCGGCGAGGGTCAAGAGCACGACCGCCACGGCCAGGGTCAGCCACAGCGGAGCCACGCGACGCAGGCGTAGGCGGCGATCCCACTCGATGTGGGGCATCGCCCGTCGTGGTCGGGGCGGGGGCTGGTCAGGCGCGTTATCAAGAGGTGTATGCATAGCGACAATCAATTATAAGGGCGACAGCATCGACCTCGACTCACCAGGGTCTGACGAAAGACTGACGAAAGGCCGTTCAGGTGAAGATTGACAGGCGATACCCTTCGCCTACACTTATAGACGCCAGGCAAGAGGTAGCTAACCGCCCCTGTGAGATGGGATGAGCGAACGATACGACGCCGACTACATCCGCGCTTACTACGACGCCTACGGCGAACGCGAGTGGCTGCGTCTGGATGCCGACCCGATCAATCGGGCCAACTTTCACCTTCACCGCCACTACTTGCTTCGGCATGTACGGTCCGGCGACCGGGTGCTAGAGGCGGGCGCCGGGCCGGGCCGTTTCACCATAGAACTGGCTCGCCTTGGGGCACGGGTGACGGTGGGTGACATCTCGCCTGTGCAACTGGCTGCCAATGCCGAGCACGTTCGCCAGGCAGGCTATGAGGCGGCCGTGGTGTCCCACGAGTTGTTGGATATCGTCGACCTGAGCCGCTTCCCCGGCGCGTCGTTCGATGTCACGGTCTGCTATGGCGGCCCCCTCAGCTACGTCTTCGATCAGGCCGACACGGCATTGGCGGAGTTGCTGCGCGTGACGCGCCCCAATGGCCCCGTCCTGCTCTCCGTCATGTCGCTCCTGGGCGCGACGCGCGTCTTTCTGCCAGCGGTGCTAGACCTGGCTCGCGACCACGGTCGCGAGGTCATCGACCCGGTCGTCCGTAGCGGCGATCTGATTGGCCTGCCGGCCGGCGACCACTACTGCCACATGTACCGCTGGCGCGAGTTGGCCGCGCTATTCTCGCGCCACGGCTGCGAGATTGTCGCCGCCTCAGCCGCCAACTTCCTGACCACCAACCTGGGCGAGGCAGTCACAGCCGCCGCGGACGACCCGACCTTGTGGCGCGCGCTGCTGGACTGGGAGATCGAGTACAGCCAGGAGCCGGGCGCACTGGACGGTGGCACGCATATCATCGCGGTCGTCCGTCGCCCCGCGCACCTCTAGAGGATACGGTATGCGTTTTCCGCCCGGCGATGTGAACCCCCTCCCCGCCGCCTTCGGTGGCCGCCCCCAAGCGCGGCGACCGGGCTGCCTGCTCGCCCTGCTTATCGTCGGTGGGATTGCTCTCCTTCTGCTTACCCTAGTCGGGAGCCTGGTTGACCTGTTCACAGATGGCCTCTGGTTCGACAGTGTCGGCTATCGCAGTGTCTTCACTGCCGTGGTTGGGGCCAGGGCCGCCCTGTTCCTGGGCGGCTTCCTGCTCGCGACAGCCGTGACGCTAGGCAACTGGCTCCTCGCCCGCTGGGTCGCCCGGCGCGAGCCACGTTTCTTCGGCCAGGAAGATCCTCTGGACCATCGCGGCATCAGCTACGCGCTATGGGGTGGCGCCATCGTCGTCGGGCTGGTCCTGGGTATTGCCGCCCAGGAGGCCTGGCAGACGGTCTTGCTCTATCTCAACCGCAAGCCCTTCTCCGCCAGCGACCCCATTTTCGGCCAGAATATCGGCTACTACATCTTCGAGCTGCCCGCCGCGCGCCAGCTACAAGGCTGGCTGATGGCTGTGCTGCTGATCGCACTCCTGGGCGTGATTGGCATCTACCTGGTCGCCCGCCGCCCCCAGCTCCAGGCGCGCATCTTCCGCATCCCACGCGGCGCGCGTATTCACATCGGGCTACTGGCAGCGGCCGTCGCCCTACTGTGGGCGTGGGCCTACTGGCTCGACCGCTTCGATATCCTGTACTCGCCGGCGGGGGTAGTATACGGCGCGGGCTACACCGACGTCCACGCCCTGTTGCCTGCCTTCAACATCCTGGCATTGCTGCTCGTCGCCATAGCCGGGCTATGCCTGCTCTTCGCCTTCACCGGCTGGTGGCTGCCGCTGGCAGTCGGCGTCGGGGCCTGGCTGCTCGTCTCCATCGGCATGCGCGGCATCTACCCCGCTATCATGCAGAACTACCAGGTGCGCCCCAACGAATACACCCTGGAGGAGCCATACCTCCGCAACGGCATCGACGGCACACTCCGCGCCTACGGCCTGGACAAGATTGCCGCGCGCGAATTCGACCCGATTCCGCTCACGACCCAGGCCCTCAACGACAACGCGGCCACCATCCGTAATCTGCGCCTGTGGGACTATAGACCTCTGCGTGACACCTACGCCCAGTTGCAGGAGATTCGCTCCTACTACGACTTCGTCGACGTCGACATCGACCGCTACAACTTCCTCAATACGCCGGACGACGCCCAGTCAGTCACCCTGTCGGCCCGCGAGTTGTCGTCGCGCCAGATCCAGAATCCCACCTGGGTCAACACCCACCTGGAGTTCACCCACGGCTATGGCCTGGTGATGAGTCCGGTCAGCGAGGTGACACAACAGGGTACGCCGGTGTTCTTCATCGGCAATCTCCCGCCCGTCGCCACGGTTCCTATCACCATCACCCAGCCCGCCATCTACTTCGGCGAGGCCACCGACAGCTACGTCTTCGTCAAGACGAAGCGGCCGGAGTTCGACTACCCCGTTGGCGACACCAACGCCCAGGTCTACTACCAGGGCAGCGGCGGCGTCCCCATTGGGTCCTTCTGGCATCAACTTGCCTTCGCCTATCGCTTCGGCGACTCGCAGATTCTCTTCACCGACGCCTTCACGCCCGACAGTCGCGTCATGTTCCACCGACTCATCAAGGAACGCAACGCGCTGGTCGCGCCCTTCCTCGACTTCGACGGCGACCCGTACCTGGTCGTCGCCGATGGGCGGCTGTGGTGGATACACGATGCCTACACCACTTCAGCCAACTATCCCTACTCGCGTCCCTACACCCTGACCCGCGCCGACCGCTCGCGCATCGGGCCGGCCAACTACATTCGCAACTCCGTCAAGATCGTCACCGACGCCTACAACGGCGACATCCACTACTACGTCGCGGACCCGACCGACCCCATCATCCAGGCGTGGCAGTCCGCCCTGCCCACCCTGTTCCGCCCGCTCGACGAGATGCCCGCCTCCTTGCGCCCCCACATCCGCTACCCCGAGGATGTGTTCCGCATCCAGGTTGACACCTACAACACCTTCCACATGACCGACCCCAAGGTGTATTACAACCGTGAGGACCCCTGGGCCGTGGCCCAGGAGATCGTCGGCGACCAGCGAATCGCCGTCGAGCCTTACTACGTCCTGATGCGCCTGGAGGGTGAGGCGCGGCCGGAGTTCCTGCTCATCCAGCCCCTCACCCCCGCCCGCAAGGACAACATGATCGCCTGGCTCGCCGCGCGCTCGGACGAACCCCACTACGGCCAGCTCGTCGCCTACAACTTCCCCAAACAGCAGAACGTGCAGGGACCGTTGCAGGTAGAAGCGCGCATCGACCAGGAACCGTCCATCTCCGCCCAGTTGAGCCTGTGGAATCAGCGCGGCTCCCGTGTCATTCGCGGCAATCTGCTCGTTATACCTGTAGGCAGCTCGCTTCTGTACGTCGAGCCGATCTACTTGCAGGCCAACCAGGCGCAGATACCCCAACTCCAGCGCGTCGTCCTTGCCAGCCAGAATCAGCCGCCGGTGATGCGCCCCACTCTCCAGGAGGCGCTACAGGCCTGGAACGCTGGCCACATCGTCTCCGGCCCGGTCCAGCAAATGCCGGGCAGCGCCATCGTTCCCACGTCGCCGACGTCGCCCGTCGCGCCCACGCGGGATGTGGCCGCCATCGTGAAATCGGCGCAGGGCCACTACGACGCTGCCCAGGAGGCGCTACGCGCTGCCGATTGGGCGCGCTACGGCCAGGAGCAGGACGCACTGCGTCGCGACCTGGAGGAGTTGGTGCAGCTGACAGGACAATAGCAGCGCGCAACAGGGGAATCGCTCGCGGCAGATGTGGCCATCTGCCGCCCAATGCCACGCAGAGCGCCGGATGTGGCCATCCAACGCGAGCCACTCCGCGTGAACTACGGAGAAAGGCGATGACAGTTCCGAACCCTCCAACCACGGAGGCGCGTCAGGAGATGCTGGAAGATAGGTTGCAGGAGGTGCAAACAGCGCGGCCGATGCCCCTGGCCTTCGCCAAGGATGTGCAGGACAACCTGTTCCTTTACCTCGGCTCCCAGGTCGCCATCGCCGATATGAAGGCGAGCATGATTCTGGCCGCTGACGCCTTGCTCATCACCATCACGCTGCAGCTCTACCAGAAGGACATGCTGCTGGCCTTCAATGCCACTGCACCCGTGTTGGACCGCGTTGGCTACGGCCTCATCTTCGGCGTGCTCGCCAGCCTGGTCGCATCTTTCGCCTTCGCCCTGCTCGTAGCCTACCCGCGCATGCCCGCCTCGCCCAAACCCAACCTGTTCTACTTCGTCGACATTACACGCATGAAGATGGCCGAATACCAACGCCTCTTCCTGGAGCAGTCCGAGGCGGAGATTGTCGACCAGATGGTTTTGGAGAACTACATCGTCTCCAAGCTAGTCTACAAGAAGTTCTTCAACGTGCAGATCAGCTTCCGCTGGCTCGTCCTGGCCGGCGCACTGTGGGTATTGGGTCAGATTCTCATCATGATTCCAGGCTAACAGGCTCCTCCTCCGCTGCCAGCACCATCTGGTAGGCCGTCTCGACCACACCGCGCCGCAGCAGCCGCTCCGCCGTCCGCAGCTTCGCCGTCAGCGGCGTGGCGCGGGGCGCGGCATACGCCGTCGCCTCCCGCAACTGCCCCAACAGGTCGATCGTCTTCTGTAAGCCTGATACCACGTCGCCCTCATCCAGGCCAATGAGCGCGGCCGCCTCGGCCAGAGTCGCCCCTTGCGCCCAGCGCAGTGCGACGCCGTAGAACTTCTCCGCCAGAAACTGGCTTTGCGCCACGCCCGCCTGAGCCTCCGCACGCAGCACCGCGTCGTGCAGTTCGAAGATGTCACGGCGGGCGCGCAGCACCGGCGGCGGCAGTCGCAGTAGCGGCGCTTCCTGGGGGTCACGGTCGAAGGCGAACCACGATACCACCTCGGCCACCTCCTCCGGCGACAGGTCGTCCAGCAGACGGCGGTTGAGCATCTCGGCCAGGGTCAAGGCGTTGGTGGAGAAGATGAGTTCGAGCCACCGGCCGCGCCGCGTGACCCGGTCGTTGATGACGTAGCCGAAGCGGCTCAGCACCTCTTCCAGCCGCCGCACGAAGCGCCGCGCCCCGCGCCGCGAGCGGTGCTCGGCCTTCTGAATCTCCTGGTCCAGGAACTCGATGCGCCGCTCCATCTGCTCGATGCGCCGCCGCACGCCGCGTGTGTCATCCTCATCGAGTTGCGCCCGCAGTTGCGCCAGTCGTTGCTGCGCGCCGAAGCGCTCCTGGACCGCCTGGCTCAACTCGTCGTCGCGCTGGAAACGTTTCAGCGACCTGGCCGTCATGTCCACCATCAACTGGTCGCCAATGTCCGGCTGCCACAGGTTGACCAGCGCGTTGTAGCCCGGCGAGAAGGCCGACTCCAGCGGCAGCAGCTCGGCCGTCGCCAGGTCCGCCGCCCGCCGCGCCGACACCAGGGGCGAGTACAGGGCAATCACGTGACCCTGCTCATCCATGCCGCGCCGCCCTGCCCGCCCCGCCATCTGCTTCAACTCGTTGGGCGTCAGCATCCGCCGCCGCTCGCCATCGAACTTCGACAGCTCCCCGATGACCACCGTGCGCGCGGGCATGTTGACGCCCAGCGCCAGGGTATCGGTGGCGAATACCACCCGCAGGCGATTGGCGGTGAACTGCTCCTCGACAAACTGCTTGAGCACCGGCAGCAGGCCCGCATGATGGAAGGCGACGCCGTGGGGCAACAGCGCGCGCAGGTCCGTCACCTGGCGCACCTTGCGGTCCTCGGCGGGTAGCTGCGACAGGTGTTCGTCGAAGGCGGCGACCAACTCGTCAGCGTGCGCGACCAGCGGCAGGTCCAGGCAACTCGACGCCGCCCCCTCCACCAGCCGCCGCCCGAACAGGAAGTAGATGGCGGGTAGGTAGTCCATCTCTCCCAGCTTCGTCACCACCTCCAGTGGCTTCGGCAGCGGGCGCGCCTCCCCCCGGCCCTCGGTTCCGTTGGGGCGCGGCTGCCAGCCGCCGCGCTGATAGCGCGCCTGCTCGCCGCCAATCTGCCCCTTGAGCACGATAGAGCCGTCGGCCGCCACCAGCGGCCGCATCTCACCATCCACGAAGTACTGGTAGACCAGCGGCACGACCCGCTCGTCGGTCGTGATGAGCGCCACGTCCTGGCGCAGCGCGGCCAGCCATGCCGCGATCTCGGCCGCGTTGGGCACCGTCGCCGACAGGCACACCATCTTCACCGACGGTGGGGCCAGGATGATGGCCTCCTCCCAGGCGGTGCCCCGCTCCGGGTCGGCCATGTAGTGCACCTCGTCGAAGATGACCGCCGCCACCTCCGTCTCGTCGCCCTGCAACAGCATGTTGCGGTAGACCTCGGTCGTCATCACCACCAACGGCGCGTCGCCATTCTCCACCAGATCGCCGGTCATCAGCCCGACGCGCTCCGCCCCATACTGGGCGCGGAAGTCGCGGAACTTCTGGTTCGACAGCGCCTTGAGGGGCGTCGTGTACACCACGCGCTCCCCGCGCCCCAGCGCCTCCCACACCGCATACTCCGCCACGACAGTCTTGCCCGTACCCGTCGGCGCCGCCACCAGCGCCGAGCGCCCCGCCGCCAGCGCCGCAATCGCCTCTCGCTGGAACGGATCCAGCGGAAACGGATAGCGCGCCGTGAAGGCGTCCAGGGAGAGATTGGAGACTGGAGGTTGCAGATCGGAGATTGGGGGTTCGCTATGTGTGTTCATGCCCTAATTATGACGACTCCCGCCGGATTTGGCAATCCAGCGCACCGTAGGGGCGGCCACGGGGGCCGCCCGCATCCCCGTGGCCGCCCGCACCCCGGTGTGGGGGGCAGGCCCCATGCCTACCCTGTCCACGCCCACCCAGAAGGGCACGCCGACGCGCGCGGACCGGGAAGAGAGCAGAGGTCGCCACGACAGAAGACACGGGCCACACAGAAGGTGGATGGTTCCTCCCTTCCGTGTGGCCCGTGGTTCACTCCTATCCGTGTTCGTCCGTGTCCCCTTCTTCCAAGAGGTGGCGGGAGACCGTCAAGGACTAGGGCCGCGCCGACAATCACCGCCAACACACCCGTAGGGGCAGGCCCCCGTGCCTGCCCTGGCCCCCGTGGCCGCCCCTACGCTATCGTTACTCCCCCAGTACCTGGATGACCACCTCCCGCGACAGCGGGCCATCGTACTCGGCGAAGTAGACGCGCTGGCGGCCGCCGCGCACGACGCGGCCGTCGGCGATGGGGAACATCGCAAAATAGCCGCTCAGCACGCTGCGCAGGTGGGCGTGGGCGTTGAAACCCAGTCGGCCATCGAAGTCCAGGTAGCGGTTGTGCCAGTAGCTGGCGTCCTCCGGGGCGAGATGCTCCAGGTGGGCCAGCACGTCGCGTTCCAGGCACTCGATGCCCTCAGTCACCACGATGCCCGCCGACGTATGCTGGTTGATGACGTTCACCAGGCCGTTGGTCACGCCGCTGTCGCGCACGACGCCCTCCATCAGGTCGGTGATGTCGATCATCTCCAACTCACGGCGGCTCACGACGGCCAGCTTCTCCAGTTTGACCTTCATGCCTTGCCCTCCCCCAGCAATCTCTCGGCATTCTCGCGGAACACCAGGTCCAGGCAACCCTCGCTCAACCCCAGCCGCTTGACCGCCATCACCATATTCTTGATCTCAACCCGCGGGTAGTTCGACCCGAAAACGATCTGGTGGCGCAGGCTGCGCTCGAACACCGTCAGCGGAACCTGCCCCTTCATCGCGAACGCGATGAAGTCCCACGGGTTGTCGAAGTACAGCGCCGACGTATCCAGGTAGATGTTGGGGTACTTGAGGGCCAGCGCCACGCTGTCCAGCACCCACGGCCAGCCCAGGTGGGCAATGACGATGTTGAGGCGCGGGAAGTCGGCGGCCACGTCCTCCACCAGGAGTGGCTGGGCCCACTTCAGGCGCGCCTTCGGCTCCCAGCTCAACCCCGAATGGATGATAACCGGGATGCCGAGCGCCTGCGCCGCCTCGTAGATGGGGTAGGCCAGCTTCTGGTCGTTCGGGTAGAACTCCTGGGTCGGCGGCGACAGCTTCAGGCCGCGCAGCCCCAGGCCGCGGATGGCTGCCTCCAGCTCCTGGGGCGCGGCCGGGTTGTGGGGGTCGACGCTGGCGAAACCAATGAACCGGTCGCTCATCCCGCACAGCTCGGCGATCTGCTCGTTGGAATACACCTTCGCGCCCCGCGCCGTCGTGGCGTCGATGGGCAGGACGACGGCGCGCTGGATACCCGCCACGTCCATCTGCAAGTGGAAGATCTCCAGCGGCTGCATACGGTTGCCGATGTAGAACACGTCGCGCGCCACGGCCAGCAACTCCGGGTGGCGCTCGGCCATCTCCTGCACCAACATAGGATGGGTGTGGAAGTCAATCATGGGTGGTCCTTAGGGTAGGTGGCAGGCGACGTGAGGCGTGAAACGCGATCTGTGAGAACTCACGACGCTGTTCACGTATCACGCCCCACGCGTCACATTTCACGTTTCACGCATCAGGCAGCGTCACCACCGTCGTCAGGTTGGTCGGGCGGTCGGGATTCAGGCCCTTCGCCATCGCCCGGTAGTAGGCCAGCAGTTGCAGCGCGGGCAGCGCCAGAGGCGCGCGGGCCGCGTCATCCAGCCCCGAGGCCAGGGACACCGTGTAGTCGGCGGGCAGGCCGTCGGCGTTCTCGGCGATGGCGAGCACCTTCGCGCCCAGCTCGCGCATCTCGGCCAGCACGGCCGCCTCCTGGTCGCGGATCGCGTCGCTCACCAGCCCCACCACCAGCATATCCGGCCCGACCACCGACTTCGGCCCGTGGCGAAACTCCAGGCTGTGGAACGCCTCCGACCCCGACAGCGACATCTCCTTCATCTTCAGCATCGCCTCGCAGGCCAGGCCGTAGTACACACCCGAACCGAGGAAGGTGAAGCGCTGGATGGTCATATCCTCGCCCAGCGTTCTCGCCAGCCCCTCGTACTGGCCGATGACCCGCCGCGCCGCAGCGGGCAGCGCGTCCAGCGACGCCAGATCACCGCCCGCCGCGATCAGCGCCACGGCCTGGGCCATGACCAGCATCGCCGTAAAAGAGCGGGTCTGGGCAACACTCTCCTCCTCCGTGGCGCGGCCAATCACCGCCAGGGGCGCGCGCTCCCCCAGCGGCCGGCCATCGTAGCAGCCGATGGTCAGCCAGTCGCGGCCCTGGCGCGCCTCATAGACGTTCATAGCGCGCAAGGTTTCGGTCGTCTCACCTGAGCGGGAGACGGCCACCAACAGCGGCGCAACCGTGGCCGGCAGCGCGGTGTCGGGGAACAGCCAGACCTCGGAGGCGGGCACGCCCCGCGCGGCCAGATGGGTCCAGCGCCGCCAGATGGCCGCTGCCGTCAGCGACAGGTAGTAGGTGGAGCCGCAGCCGGTGAACACCGTCTCGCCCCACGGGCGGTTCAGCCACTCGCCGAGCGCCGCCGACTGCTCACGCACAGCAGCCAGGCTACCCTGCCAGGCGTCGGCCTGAGTGACGATTTCGGAATAGGTGTGCTGGCCTCGGTCAGGCATATGATTCTCCTTGAAAATGACCACCAACGACGAACCAGCGACCACCGCCAGGCAGGCGCAGGTTGAAGGTCGAAAGGCTGCAATCTGGCACTCTTGACCTGCAACCTTCCAACGCGCAACCCCACGGTGGTTGGTCGTCGGTGGTCGGTGGTCGCCTCACAGCGCCAGCGCCGCCGCGCCTAGCACGGCCACATCCGGCCCCAGCGCGCTGACCGCAAGGCGCTCAGGTTGCCACATATCGCGGAAGACGTAGGACTCGGCGGCCAGGCGATCCAACTCGTGGATGATGGCCTGGGTAAGGCGGTTGCCTGCCTGGGCCAGCCCACCCCCCAGAACCACAATGTCAGGGTCATACAGCACGATCAGAGTCTCGACGGCGCGGCCGAGATAGCGCCCCGTGCGCTCGATGAGCGCCTGGGCCGTCTCGTCGCCCGCGTCGGCGGCGGCAAAGACCATGCGCGTCGTGACCGAGCCGCCCGCTGCCATGTCACGCAGGGCGGTCGGCGTCCCGCCGTCCACCGTCTGCTGAGCACGAGCCGCGATGCCGGGGCCAGAGGCGATGGCTTCCAGGCAGCCGCGCGCCCCACATTTGCAGGGTAGACTATCGGGGTCGGACACCAGGTGGCCGATCTCGCCCGCCATTCCACCCGCCCCGCGATACAGTCGCCCGTCGATGACCACCCGCGCCGCCACGCCGGTGCCCAGGCTGAGGTAGACGAGGCTCTGGCAGCCACGCCCCGCCCCGTAGCGCGCCTCGCCCAGCGCCCCCACGCTGACATCGTTCTCGATGCGGCACGGCAGCCCCAGCGCAGCCTCCAGCGTCGTCACGACCGGCGCGTCGCGCCAGCCCAGGTTCACCGACAGCAGGCCCACCCCCGACACCGGGTCCACCTTACCGGGAATGCCCAACCCCACGCCGACCACGTCGCGCGCCGCCGGCCCCGCGTCGGCCAGGACGGCCTCAATGGCCGCCTGGATGCTCATCAATGTCGCCTCGACACCGCTCACGTCCGTGGCGCGCTGGATGCGGTGGGTGAGCCGGCCGCTGGCATCGACGACGGCGGCGGCGATTTTCGTGCCGCCCACGTCGACACCAATCGCGGCGCGACGCATTGTCAACGGGGATGTGTTCATAGTTGCCATGTGGGTCCAATCTCCGCTACAATATAGTGGCGACTGGTCTAGACAGGCCACAAAAACCCAATCTATGCACTGGAGCGTTACTACATGCCTGAGCCTGTGTTCATCCCCCAACCCTGGCGCGTCGAGCGACGCACCGGCGAGCATCCTCTCGACGTCGACACCACCATCTGGGTGGCCGCCCGCGCCACCCCCCAGACGCGCTTCGCCGCCCAGCGCCTCGCCGAGGCCATCACCACCGCGACGGGCCTGACACCCAGGCTTGCCGTCGCCCCCGACGACATCGCGCTGTTCGGCCTACTGCTCGGCCCCCAGGGCGCGCGGCCCGACCCGCTGACCCTGAGTGAGGCGCAGGCGGCCGAGTCGGGCGCGGAGGGCTACGTCCTCGAGGTCAGCCCGGCCGGCGCCGCCATTGCCGCCCCTGCCGAGGCGGGCCTCTACTGGGGCGTCCAGACCCTCATCCAGGCGCTGCGCACCACAGGCCGCCGTCTGCCGGCCATGCGCGTCGAGGATCGCCCCGCCCTTGCCACACGCGGCCTGATGCTGGACGCCTCGCGCGGCCGCGTACCAACGTTGGACTACCTCAAGCGACTGGTGGACCTGCTATCGTCGCTCAAGATGAACCAGTTCCAACTATACCTCGAGCACACCTTCGAGTTCAGCCGCCGCCGCGAGTTCGGCCAGCAGGCGGGGGCCTACACTGCCGCCGAGATGCAGGCCCTGGACGAGTACGCCCGCGCCCGCCACGTGGAACTGGTCCCCAATCTCCAGTCCTACGGCCACCAGCGTGCCCTGCTCAGCCTGCCCGAGTACGAGCACCTGGCCGAGACCGACTGGCGCTGGACATTGACGCCCGCCAACGAGGAGACCTACGCGCTGCTCGACGAGATGTACAGCGAGTTTCTGCCCAACTTCTCGTCCACCCAGTTCAACGTCGACTGCGATGAGTCGTGGGATCACGGCCTGGGCCGGTCGAAGGCGCTGGCCGACGAACGCGGCAAGGGCCGCCTCTACCTCGACCACATCCTGCGCCTGCGTGACATGGCCGCCATGCATGGCCGGCGCATCCAGGTCTGGGCCGACATCCTGCTCCACTATCCGGAGTTGCTGCCCGAAATCCCTGATGACGTCCTGCTGCTCGACTGGCGCTACGAGAACCAGGCGACCTATCCAACCGTCGCGGAAATCGCCCGCTCTGGCCGACCGTTCCTGGTCTGTCCCGGCGTCTCAGCCTGGAACACCATCTTCCCCCGCGTCGAAAACGCCCTCGGCAATATCCTCGGCTACACCCGCGCGGGCATGGCAGCTGGCGCGGTGGGTATGCTGCTGACGGACTGGGGCGACCACGGCGCGTACGCCATGCCAGCCGCCTCGTTCTACCCCTACGCCTTCGGCGCGGAGACGGCCTGGACCGGCGGCGAGACGTCGCCCGATGCCTTCGATGCGAAGGCTGGCCCGCTGCTGTTTGGCGACCTATCGGGCCAGGTGGTCGCCGCTGTGCGGCGCACGGGCCGCGCCATGGAGCAGTGGCCGCTGAGGCGGCCCAACGGCTCGGACGCCATGGCCGCCCTCTTCGACGACCCACTGGCAGGCCGCCTGGCGGACACACCGCCGGGCGCGATTACCGAGATGGCCGCCGCCGCCGCGCAGGCCCTGGCTGCCTTCGCCAGTCTACGCGACGCGCAGCCGCGTCACGAGTTGTCATTCCTGGCGCACATGCTGGCCTTCGCCGCCGACAAACTCGCGCTCACCCGCCAGTTGCGCGGGGCGCTGGCCGACGGCGCGGAAATCGGGGGCCTCATCACCGCCCTGCGAACCCAGCGTACCCAGCTAGCTGCCCTGCGCGCCGAGTTTGAGAGCCTGTGGCTGGGGGCCTCCAAGCGCGCGGAGATCGCCTTGAGCCTCAGCTACTACGACACGGGGCTGGCGTGCTACGACGCAGCGCTCGCCTGGCTCGACGCCGGCAACCGCGACCTCGCCACCTACACACCGGACACGACGCCCGTGCTATGGGAGGTGGGCAGGGGCGAGATTCTAGGCCTGGCGGAGATTATCGGCTTCGAGAACCTGCCGCCAGACATCCGAGGCTGGCTGCAGTCGATGCCGGGCAATCGGGCCTAGGCCACCGACCTGGACCAGGGGCGAAGGGTCACCGACTACTGGGGTCCACCCTTCGCCCCTGGTCACCAGCCAGGGTCTCACCCCACGGCGCCGAGCGCCGCCTGCTCGACCCGCTGGCGATACTCCGCCATATCCACGACCACACGGTTCAGCCGCGATTCCTCGGCGGCGAACGCCATCAGATGACTCTCCAGCGAGACGCGCCCTGACGTGGCCGGCGCCGTCCCCTGAGTCATTGTCTCCACAAAGGCCTGCATCAAGCCAAAATCACCGCCACCGTGACCGCTACTCGCCAGGGGCGGGTGAATCACCTCCGCTTTCCCCTGGAACTTGCTAGTCGGGTGGACCGGCCAGCCGGAACCGTGGTAGTGATCGTAGATGCGAATCTCATTGTTGCTCTCGTCGGCGAACAGGGTCGCCCGCGAGCCATCGATGCGCGTCATGCGCGTCTCCACGTGGGAGAAGCCCTGCATGGTAAGGGTCACTGTCGCGCCGCTGCCAAACAGCATGCTGACCACCTGGTGGTCAACGACCGTGTTGTCGCAGCGGTAGACGCAGCGGCCAAAGGGGCTGGTCTCCAGGGCGCGCCGCCGCGCCTCGTAGCTGTGGTCGGAGCTAAGGGCGGCCACCATGAAACTGACAGCCTCGGCCAGGTAGATGCGGGGCGCGTAGTAGCCACACTCGTCGGCGATGGGGCAACCATCCAGACAGCGAGCAGGAATCTCCGGTCCCACGCGGTCGTGGCGGAACCACTGGGTCGTGCCTGTCGAGGACAGGGTCACCGGCGCGCCGTCCATGAGCCAGATCAGATAGTCGAGATCGTGGCAGCACTTGGCAAGAATCATAGGCGCGCTACGCTCGGCGTTGCCCCAGTTGCCGCGCACGAAGCTGTGGGCCATGTGCAGATATGACAGGTTCTCGTTGTGATTGACGCTGATCACCTCGCCCAGACGACCGGAGCGTACAATGTCGGCCAGGGTGGTAAAGAAGGGCGCGTAGCGCAGCACGTGGCAGATTTGTAGCAGCCGCCCGTTGCGCTCGGCCGCCTGGACGATGCGCATGCAGTCCAGGGCCTCCGACGCGATGGGCTTCTCAAGCAGCATGTCGTAACCAGCGTCGAGGGCGGCCAGGGCCGATGGCAGGTGGTCGCGGTCCATAGTGCAGTTCAGGACCGCCGCCGCCATCTGCGGCTGCGCCAGGACGTCCTCCCATGAGCGAAACTGGCGCTCAGCGGGGATGCCGTGGTCCCTGGCGAACCGCTCGCGCTTGGCGTCGTCAGGCTCGGCGACGGCCACGAAACGCAACTGGTCGGGGTAACGCAGGGCGTAGGGGCCGTAGGCATAGTAGCCCCGGTTCCCCGCGCCCAACAGGACCATTTCGAGTGGATGAGACATTAGGAATTCTCCGTTGCCCGCCGAACGACCCTCGGCGGCCCCTGCAAGCCGGGAGCCTGAGGAGACTCCGTTCCCCAGGCTCCCAGGTTAGCCGGATGGCTGTGACCCTCCGCTTACTACTTCGGTGGCAGCTTGCCGTCCATGATCAGCAACGTGACCGGGTTGTCGGCGTAGACCGGGTTCTTCCAGACCGGATCCGAGTCGGGTGGGTAGGCTGCCACGCGCACACCCTCGAGGGCGGCGTTGTTGCCGTAGCGCTCCCACAGCGGGATGATGGGCAGCACCTGGTTGAAGGCCAGCGCCAGATCGGTCACGGCCTTCTTCTGGGCGGCCTCATCGGTACCCTTGGCCGTCGCCGTAATCATCGCGTTGAAGTCCACTTCCTTACCGTCAACCGTCTGCTTGAAGGGGAAGCTCATGCCTGGCCCAGGCGAGAGGGGCGGGTTGTAAACCAGCAGGTCCTGCTCGTAGGAGAAGAACGGATGCGGGTTGCCCGCGCCCCAGGCGCGGATAGCCATGGTGAACTTGCCCTGCTGAACATCCTGGTTGTGCTGCTGGAACTGGACACCGCGATACTGGGTCTTGATGCCCGCGTCCGTCAGCTGATTGGCCAGGTTCTCAGCCGCCGCCGACCAGTCGGCAAACTCGGCCGGGGCCGTTAGCTCGAACTCCAGGCGGCCATCGGGACCGGCCCACACGCCGTCGCTGCCCTTGGCATAGCCGGCCTTGGTTAGCAGTTCTTCAGTCTTCTTCGGGTCATAGGAGTACTGGTTCAGCTTGGCGATCGCGTCCGCGCTGACCCACTGCGGGACCATATTGTCCGAGAAGCCGGCCAGGTACTTGCTGTCGATGCCCGACTTACCCAGCGACACCGCGCCATTCTCGTCGCCCTTGATCGAGTACGCCATAGCCTGGCGCACCAGCGGGTTCGCCAGCCGCTTGTCGTTGTAGTTGACGAACAGAGCCGGGCCGCTGACTGTCGGCGGCCGGATGATGCGGATACCCTGGTCGATGTAGGACTTCTCCGTGGCGGGCGGGAAGCCGTGGGTAGCGTAGTCCGCTTCCTTCTGCAGAACGACCGGGGTGATATCCGGCGTCTCGCCGTTGTAGACAACGATCTTGTCGAACGGAATCTTGTCGGCGTTGAAGCCGCCCGGATTCTTCACCAGGTCCAGCCGCGACGACGTGATGGTGGCGGGATCGAGCTTGAAGGGGCCCGCGCCAACCATGTCCTTGGGCCGGAAGGCGGTGAAGTCCTGGCGAAGCTTCTTCACCTCTTCCGAGTCCTGGGTCTTTCCGTCCTTGAACAGCGCGGCGGCCTTGTCACCCCACTCCTTGTAGACGGAGTCGGGGCGGATGCGCGTCTTCAGGATGAAGCGGGGCGCAACGCTGGTCGGGTCGCTGAAGTGGAACTTGACCGTCATCGGGTCCACCGCCTCGACCTTGTCGATGTACTTCCACACCGACTGACCCATCAGCCGGGCCAGGTTGAAGGTGGTTACCACGTCGGCGGAGGTGAAGGGCTTGCCGTCGCTCCACTTCACGCCGTCCCGCAGCTTGACGGTGTAGTCCGAGCCTTCGGTCTTGAACTCGGTGCCCAGCCAGGGCACGAACTTGCCCTCGCTCCAGTTGTACGTGGCGAGGGGCGTCTCAACCAGCTCGTTGTAGATGCCGAAGTCGATGAAGTCGGTCACAAAGCTGTTGTAGTGGGCCTTGGGGGCCAGGCCGAAAGGCCACGCGCCGTGGAACTCCTTGCCGCCGGCCGTCTTGGCCGCGGGGGCGGCGGCGGCGGCGGTCGGCGCAGCGGCCGCGGCTTTCGGCGCCTCAGTCGCCTTGGCC
>DAOUDG010000029.1:0-23459 GCA_034431435.1 Anaerolineae bacterium
GCTGGGCGAGGCGAGGCGGGAGGTGCAGCGCTGCCACCGTCGCCATCTCATCGACTGGCTCTCGAACCACCTTGCGGCGGGCGGTTCGCGTGACGCCTTGTATCGTCGTCTCGCCGCCTAATTGTTAAATCTGCAAGGATAGAGGTCTCCTTTGAACGAGCAGAATTCGATGCTATAATCCGCCCATCTGTTCGGCCATGAGGCGATGGTTCGCCAGGGAAGGGAATTATGATCGAGATGGTCAGAACTATCTTCGGTAGCATTCATCATTGCGACTCCCTGGCGTTCATGCGCGAGCAGATGGCTGACGAGTCGGTTGACTTGATCTTTACCAGTCCTCCGTTCGCCTTACTGCGAAAGAAAGACTACGGCAATGCGGAACAGGAACAGTATGTTGCCTGGTTCAAGGAGTTCGGCTCGGAATTCCATCGCCTCCTGAAGCCAACAGGCTCGCTCGTCATCGACATCGGCGGTTCGTGGATTCCAGGTCAACCCACCCGTAGCCTCTACCACTTTGAACTGCTCATTATGCTATGTCGAGAATTGGGCTTCTACCTTGCCCAGGAATTCTACTGGTGGAATCCGTCCAAGCTCCCGACGCCTGCGGAATGGGTCAATGTGCGTCGTGTTCGTGTGAAAGACGCTGTGAACTGCGTGTTCTGGCTATCAAAGACACCCTGGCCGAAGGCAAGCAATCGCCGTGTCCTTGCCCCATACAGCGAGTCGATGCGGACACTACTGCGTGACGGTTACAAAGCCAAGCTGCGACCAAGTGGTCACGATATCAGCGACAAGTTCAATCGGGACAACAACGCCGCGATTCCACCGAACTTGATCGCAGTTCCCAATACGGAGAGTAACTCCTACTATCTCCGTTACTGTCGAGAACATGGCTATAAGCCGCATCCCGCGCGCTTTCCTGCCCGGCTGCCTGAGTACTTCGTGCGCATGCTCACTGACCGAGACGATCTCGTCTACGACCCGTTCGCTGGTAGTTGCGTGACGGGGGAGGTTTGTGAGCGCCTTGAGAGGCAATGGATATGCTCGGAGATCGACGAACAGTATATCCTCGGCGCGCTGGGGCGTTTCACGCCTGAAGGCCTCCATTCGTCAGCCGCAAGTCAAAAGGAGCCGAGTTCCTATACGCTCTCGTCCCCGTCGAGTCGCTGGAATGGGGGCGAGAAGCCCGGAGATACGTTGCCAACTGATGGCGGGCGAACCAGGCCGGAGGTCAAGAATGGGACGGAAGACCAGTAGTAGCCCCTTGCCATTCACGCTCAAGAAAGACTTTCGTAATGAAGTCGACCCTGCCTAATTCAAGTCAGTTCTCCCCCGAGCAGACGCCGCTGCCCAGACTGCTGCAGGTGGTGAAAGCAGCGGAACCGAGCCGTCAACAGATTCAGGATGCGATAGCTGCCGAGTTCTTCGCGGGGCGAGGCGCAGCGGCTGATCTCGCAAACAACACGATTCTGGCGATGTCGGAGTACGGTCTCCTCGATAAGCCGCGTGCTGATCAGACTTACGCGGCTCTCACTGACCTCGGCAATCGATTGGCCGCTGAGGTTGCTGAGAGCCGTGTCGATGAAATGTATGCTCAGTTTGCCACCCACATCCTTCTCAACCTTCACGGTCTTGACCTGCTGGATTGCGCTCGTGACCTTGCTGCGTCTGGACAACGTCCAACCAAGCGTCTCATCGTCCAGGAGCTTCGGAGACGCGGTTTGTACCACCCACCCAATGGTACTCATGCCAATGGGATGCGGCAATGGCTCGAAGAGGCGGGCCTGGTAGACGCAGGAATGTGGACGCCGAACCAACGCCGGCTTGAGGCTTTGCTAGGAGGAATCAGCGACGAGAAGCTGGAGGCACTTGCGCAGCTAACGTCTCAGCAAAAGGCCTTTGCCAAAGCGTTTGCCCGCTTGAGCGTGGATGAAGAGCTTTCTAACAGGGTTGCTAACTACGCGACAACATTGTTTGGCGTCGAGTTTCCTGAGGGCGGCTTACCACAGTCAACCTTATTTGCGCTTCGCGATGCAGGATTGATCGAGTGCGAGAAGACAACCAGCGGCCAGGGCGCGAAGCCATATATCGTGCGGCCCACTCCGCTCCTGCGAAGTTCTCTCATCGAGCCTGTCCTAGACGCCATTGAGCAGTCAGTCGGCGGGCAGTATCGTGAGCTAATCAGGATGCCCTACCAGACCATCCTCAGTGGGCTGGATGGTACGTCGACGCATGAGAAGGGTAAGGCGCTAGAAGCCCTCGCCTTCTACTTGGGCCGACTCCTGAATCTGAGCTTCGTCCAGTGGCGGCTCCGCAGTCGCGAGACAGGTGGAGCAGAGCTGGACGTTGTGATGGAAGGGACGAGCCTCGTCTTCAGCCGTTGGCAGATTCAGTGCAAGAATTCGAGACAGGCAACGTTGGAGGACATAGCGAAAGAAGTAGGCATCGCTCAGGTCATCAAGAGCAACGTCATTTTGATCGTGACCACAGGACGAATCGGCCCTGCTGCTCGCAGCTTCGCAGAGAAGGTGATGCGCGAAACGAATCTCTATGTGGCCACGCTGGCTGGGCACGACCTCCGTCAGCTACGAGACAGTCCGACTGAGATCGTGGATATTCTGAACGAACAGGCCATTGGCGCTATGACCTTGAAGCGAGAGCAAGTCATTTTGTGAGGTCGCTCCCCAACAAGCGCTGCGATCTCATGCTTTCGCCTCACTCCTCGAACCCCGCCGCTGCTTGCTGCCATCTCTCGTCCATCGCGCCGCTGACGTAGGGCATGTAGTACATGACGCGGTCGAGGAGGCCGCCGTAGCGCCGCTGGATGAGGCGCGGCAGGTCGGCCCACCGCCCGCGCACGGCGTACACGTCCAGCATCTCGTCGCTGATCAGCGCCGACATCTCCCCCCAGCGTTGCCGAATCGCCAGGTCTCCCAACTCCCCGCTCAGCCCGCCCCAGCCGTGGATGTCCAGCACGCCTTTGTAAGTGGGCGTCGAGGCGTAGAAGGCGATCTGCTGCCGCACCGCCTCGCGCATCGTCGCCGCTTCCTGCGGGTCGTCCTCGGCGATGACGAACACGGGGCCGACGCGCTGCACGTCGGCCAGCGACCGCCCGGCCGCCGTCGCCCCCGCCTCGATGGCGGGCAGGATGACCTCGGCCAGGTATCGGGCGGAGTTGAAGGGGTGGACATGGAAGCCCTGGCAGACCTCGCCCGCCAGCCGGCATAGCCGCTCGTTGACGCCCGCGATGTAGACCGGGATGTCGGAGTAGGGCATGGGCTGGGGGCTGAAGAAGGGCGTCATCAGCGTCAGCTTGTAGAACTGGCCGCGATAGTTGAGGCGGCCGCCCGTCTGCCAGGCCTGCCACACGGCGCGCATGGCGAGCAGCATGTCGCGCAGGCGGTCCACGGGATGTTCGAACTCCGCGCCGAAGCGTCGCTCGACGTGGGCGCGTACCTGCGTCCCCAGGCCGAGGATGAAGCGCCCCTCCGACTGCGCCGCCAGGTCCCAGGCAATGTGGGCCAGGACGGTCGGGCTGCGCGGGAAGGCGACGGCGATGGCCGTGCCGAGATCGATGCGGCGGGTGTGCTCGGCGGCCAGGGTGAGCGGCAGGAAGGGGTTGTGGGCCGTCTCGTGGGTCCACACGCCGTCGAAGCCGAGGGCCTCGATGGAACGGGCGGCGGCGGGCACGTCGCGCAGGCTGTCCAGGGTGAGCAAGGCATCGAATTTCATGGCGGTGGCCCTCGTGGCGTGTCAGGTGGTCGTCGACAGAGCGCGCGCCCTGGGCAGCCCTGCCTTGAGGCGCTCGTGGGCGGCGTCCAGGGTCGCCAGCTTCTTGGGGAAGGCGAAGCGCACCAGCCCGCGCCCCATACCCGGCGTGCGGTAGAAGGACGAGCCGGGCACGACGGCGACACCGACCTCCTTCGTCAGCCACAGGGCGAAGGCGTGGTCGTCGTCGCTGGGGAAGCCCACGCCGCCGAAGTCGGCCATGACATAATACGCACCTTCCGGTGGGGCTGCGCCGAAGCCGGTGTCGGCCAGGATGCTCATCATCTTGTCGCGGCGCACGTGGTAGTCGGCCTGCAACTGGGCATAGTACTCCGGCGGGAAGTGGATGGCCGTCACCGCCGCCTCTTGCAGGGGTGTGGGCGCGCAGATAGTGGTGAAGTCGTGGACGGTGCGGATGGCGTTGCTGATGGGCGCGGGGGCGACGGTGTAGGCCAGCCGCCAGCCGGTGATGGCGTAGGTCTTGGACAGGCCGCCGCAGGTGACGGTGCGCTCGGCCATGCCGGGCAGCGTCGCCAGGGGGATATGCTGGCGGCCGTCGTACAGGATGTGCTCGTAGATCTCGTCCGTCACGGCGACGGTGTCGAACTCCTGGCACAGGTCGGCGACGATCTGCAACTCGTCGTGGGTGAAGACGCGGCCGGTCGGGTTGTGGGGCGTGTTGAGGATGATGGCGCGCGTCCGGGGGCCGAAGGCGGCGCGCAGGCGATCGGCGTCAAGGCGGAAGGCGGGCGGCTCCAATGGCACGAAGACGGGCGTGCCGCCGGCGAAGACGACAGCCGGGTAGAAGTTCTCGTGGAACGGCTCGATGATGACCACCTCGTCGCCGGGGTTGATGAGCGACATCAGGGTGACGACGATGGCCTCGGTCACGCCGACGGTGATCGTGACGTGTTGCTCGGCGTCCACGTCCAGGTTGTACCACGCGCCAAGCTTGGCGGCGATGGCCTCGCGCAAGGCCCGCGACCCCCAGGTGACGGCGTACTGGTTGTGGTCGCCCAGGATGGCGTCGACGGCAGCCTGCTTGAGGGCGGCGGGTGTCGGGAAGTCGGGGAAGCCCTGCGACAGGTTGATGGCGTCGTGGGCGATGGCGATGCGCGTCATCTCGCGGATGAGGGACTCGGTCATGGTGGCGAGGCGGTCGGCGGGCATGGCGTCTCCCTTCGGCCTTTAGCTGTCAGCCCTGGACTCGACATCGGTGACGCGGACATCGACGACTTCGATGCTGGCCGCGCCGTACTCGACCTTGTTCTGCATGCGTTCCAGCACCTTCGGGTCGGCAATCTTGGCCTTGACCCTGGCGGCATCGGCATCCTTGGTGGTCACTTTCAGGGTCAGGGTGACGGTGTAGGTGGGCATGGGTACCTCAATCCACGGCGAAGTTCAGGCGGTAGCGGCCGTCGCCGACGGGAGCGAAGCGGGTGATGCGGAAGCCGCGTATCTCGCCGGTACGGGTGACGTGCTGGCCGCGGCAGGCGCGCGGGTATGCGCCGATGGTCACGACGCGCACCGGGTCCAGGTCGGCGGGAATCTCGTCCAGGTTGGGCAGGTGGCCCGCCTCGGCGCGGGGCATCGCGTCGATGGTTACCGGCCAGTCGGCGGCGATGGCGGCGGCCATGCGGTCGCCGACGGGGGCGATGTCGGCCTCGGTCAGCGGTGTGGGATAATCAAACTCCATGACACACTTGCGGCTCTTGAGGCGCGCCTCGTAGCCGGACAGGGCGGGCAGCCGCTCCTCCAGCAGGGAGGTCAGCAGGTGCTCGGCGGAGTGGAGGGGGGGATACGCGAGGGGGTCGCCCATGATTCGTGAGTCCGTGAAACGCGATGCGTGACCTAGAGGATGCGCTGGCCGAGGAGGGAGGCGGCCAGCTCGACGGCGATCTCGGCGGTGGCGTTGCCCTTGTCCAGGATGGGGTTGATCTCCACCAGGTCGAGGGAACGCAGCATGTTGCTGTCGGCCAGGATTTCCATCAGCAGGTGGGCCTCGCGGTAAGTGAGGCCGCCGGGCACGGGTGTCCCGACGCCGGGAGCCACATCGGGGTCGAGGCTGTCCAGGTCGAGGCTGACGTGCAGGCGGTCGACGTGCCCCAGGCGGCGCACGATCTCGCCCGCCACCGACGCCATGCCCCGCTCATCGATGTCGCGCATGGTGTACACACCCATGCCGCTCTCCACCAGCCGCCGCCTCTCCTCGCCGTCCACGTTGCGCAGGCCGACGATGACGACACTGGCCGGGTCGAGACGCCAGCCGTCGGGGGCGAGGGAGGTGAGGGCGATGGGGCCGTCGCCCAGCAGGGCAGCCAGGGGCATGCCGTGGACGTTGCCCGAAGGCGAGGTCTGCGGCGTGTTGAAGTCGGCGTGGGCATCGACCCAGATCACGCCGAGTCGGTCGTCGCTCGCCAGCCCGGCGATAGTACCCGCGCTGATAGAGTGGTCGCCGCCCAGGAAGACGCCGATGTCGCCCACCGCTGCGATGGCCCGACTGGCGGCGGATACCTCACGCAGCACCTGGGCGATGGCGGGCAGGTGGCGGGCCGACGGTTGGTCGGCCAGGGCGGGATCGTCGCGGGTCATCTCCGGCACCGGCACGACCACGTTGCCGGCGTCGTGGACCTCGTAGCCGAGCGTGACCAGGCGGTCGTACAGCCCCGCATAGCGGACGGCGAACGGTCCCATGTCCACGCCGCGCCGTCGCTGGCCGAGGTCCATTGGCACGCCGAGGATGCGTACCGTGCGGGGCTTAGCCACTGTCACCGTCCCCCAGGATGACAGACGCCATGCGTTCCCAGCCCCACACCTCGCGCTCGGTGACTTCCGTCAGAGTCGACTCGGCAACCTGCACGATAGTGCCGTGGGCGGAGCGCGGCGAGATGAACGCCTCTTTCCACTGCGGGTCGGCGTAGTTCTCGTCCACGACGCGGAAACCGCGCGCCTTGAGTAGCGCCACAAACTCCTCGATGCGACGCACCTTGAAGGTCAGGTGATGCACGCCCTCGCCGTAGCGGTCGAGGAAGCGCGCCAGGAAACCGTCGTTGCTGAGCGGTTCCAGCAACTCGATCCTGCCACCGTCGGGGTAGTCGACCTGGACCCAGCGGAAGCCCTGGGCCGGGTTGTCGCCCGCCAGGCGCAGCTGGCCACCGAGCAGGTCGCGGTACAGGGGCAGCGCGTCGGCCACGCGGCGGGTGGCGATGGCGGTATGGTCGAGCTTGATGACGTAGTCGCGCAGATCGCTGCTGAACACGGGGTAGCCTCAATTGGGTGATGGGAGCAGGGGAAGTATAGCACGAGCGTTGCAGCTACGCCACGGGCTGCGCCAGGCCGATTCGGCAGGGCCTACCGTCGGTTGCTAATCTCGACGCCGCCCTGGCCTGCCTCGCGGCTGGGGGCGAAGATGACGCCGCCCTGGCCCGCGCCCGCGCGAGCATCGGGACCGTCACTGTCGGGGCGGTCGGCGAGGGCCTTGACAAGGTTGGTCAGCGTCTCGATCTCCATGACCTTCAACTCAAACTCACGGCTATGGTCGAGCAGGGCCTGGGCCAGGACGCGCTGAAGCCGCGGGCCGACGTCGCCCGCCGTGGCATAGCTCTGCCAGTCCACGGCGGCCGTCTTGACGAACTCGTGCGCAGCCGGCGTGCGTGGCCCTGCCTTGAGCAGGGCGAGGGCCGCGCTTCCACTCCGCCGCGCCGCTGCCCACTCCACACCCATGGGGGCGCGGATGTCCGCGCCCATGACCAGGGCGTAGACGTGGGCGCGAGCAGCAGCCAATGGGTCGCCCACGAGGTCACGCGGGCCGGGGGTGGTGTCTACCTGCCAGCCGACATCCACCGGCAGGGCGGCGACGGCGCGGCCGATGACCTCGCGCTCAGCGGTCAGGCCAGGGGAGATGCTGACATACAGGCGGGCGCGCATGGAGTCAGGCCTCCGCCGCGCAGATAAGCTCGACCTCGTTGCCGTCGGGGTCGTCCAGGTACAGCGTGCGCGAGGGTAGCACCGGGTGCTGGCCGCTACGCAGCTTGAAGCCGCGCTCGGTCAGGCGGGCCGCCTCGGCATCGAACTCGGCGGGGTCGACCTCCAGGGCCAGGTGGTGCAGCGTGCGCGGGCGCGAGAACTCCGGCGTGCCGGCCGGCAACTGAACGAGGACGAGCATCTGGGGGATGGCCCAGCGCCCATCGTCGACGCGCAAGAAGATGGGGCTACGCATCTCAGGCGGTGACATAACAGGGATACCCAGGGTGTCGCGGTAGAACTCCAGCGAGCGGTGGATGTCGCGGACCCAGAGTACGATTTCGGCCAGACCTCGGGGCGGCATAGGGGGTGGTCTCCTTGACGGGGTACACTGACGAACAGGAGAATCATACCCCGACGGCGGGGCGGGGGCAAGCCCTGGTGAAGGTAGGAGTTGGAGGATTGGGGCGTAGAGTGGGGCGCATCAAGGCATGTGGGGCCAATCGGCTAAAAAGCAAGCCGCGGATGTGGCTATCCGCGGCGAGCCGGTTGAGCAACGGGCGCAACCCTCAGCCTTCTATCTTCAGCCCTCGACGTTCGTTGGCGAGCAGGCTTTCCTTGCGGTCGAGGCCCCAGCGGTAGCCGCCCAGGTGGCCGTCCTCGCGCACGGCGCGGTGGCACGGGATGACCAGCGACACCGGGTTGGTGGCGCAGGCGCGTCCCACGGCGCGCTGCCCCTTGGGGCTGTCGAGCAGTGCGGCGATCTCACTGTAGGTGCGCGTCTCCCCGTAGGGGATAGCGCGTAGCGCCTGCCACACCCGCCACTGGAAGGCCGTGCCCTGGATGTCGAGGGGCAGGTCAAGGCGAGGTTCCTCGCCGCGCAGATAGTGCAGCACGGCGGCTACCCAGTCGGTCAACGCGCTGTCGTCGCGGCGGATGTCGGCGGCGGGGTAGTCGTGGCGTAGCTCGCTCTCCAGCGTCGCGTCGTCGTCGCCGAGGCTGACGAAGCACACACCGCGCGGCGTCGCCGCTACCATCACGCGCCCCAGGGGGCTGTCGGCCAGGGTGTAGGCGATGCTCATGCCCGCGCCGCCGCGCTTGTAGGTGTGGGGGGTCATGCCCAGCCGGTCGTCCGCCGTTTCGTACAGGCGACTGCTGGAGCCATAGCCTGCTTCGTAGATCGCCATGCTCACCGTCTCCTCTGTCTTGAGGGTTGACTTCACGCGCCGCACGCGGAATGCCTCGCCGTACTGGCGGGGCGACACACCCATGATCTGCTTGAAGGTGCGCTGCAGATGATGGGGGCTGACGCCCACCTCGCGGCCCAACTCCTCCAGCGTGACCCGCTCGCCGTCCCGCGCCTCGATGAGTCGCGCTGCCTGGCCGACCCACGCGGCGCTGGCCGCATCGGGATGCGCCTCGGTCGGGCGACAGCGGAGGCAGGCGCGAAAGCCGGCCTGCTCCGCCTGAGCGGTCGTGTCGAAGAAGACCACGTTCTCGCGGCGCGGCCGACGCGCGGGGCACGTCGGCCGGCAGAAGATGCCCGTCGACCGCACGGCCACGACGAATATCCCATCGAACGTCGCGTCCCGTGTCTCAAACGCCTGCCATCGCTCGTTGTCCTGCATCGTTGTGTCCTCCACCCTCAGTATATTCTAGTCCACACCGCTCTGCTATCCGATTCTTGCGCTTCAAACTGCGGTTGGCGTTTTCCTGGCGGGCCAGTAGAATACCGTCCATGCAAGCAGCACTCCCGCTTCCCTGGCGGCGCTTCTTCCAGAAGCGATCCGTCTCCCTCGCCCGTGGCGGTGATGGTGAGCGTCCCGAGCCGGTCATTGTCTACACGGCGGCTAACGGTTTCGAGGCCGATGTGGTGGCAGGCAAACTGGCGGCTGACGGTATCCCCACCTGGCGGCGCTTCGAGAGTCTGGGCGCGGCCTACGGCCTGCTGGTCGGCCCGCTGGCCCAGGTGGACATTCTTGTGCCCGCGACCCTCGCCGACCAGGCCCGTACCCTGCTGGCGAGCGACGACGACGCGGATGACAACTGATTGTCGCGAGACCTGATTCGCTTTGCACCGGGATAAGCCGGCGAGTATACTTAGCCCACACCGCCGACAATTGTTGCAGTTGCAAGCAGGGCGTGCCGTCGCGCGCGCCCGGAGGGTTCCCATGCGCGTCACCGTTAAGCAGGAGCATCTGGCTCGCGGGTTGGACATCGTGAGCCGCGCCGTGTCGTCCCGCAGTACTCTGCCCATCCTCGGCAATATCCTGCTGGCGACCGATGGTGGCCGACTGCGCCTGTCAGCGACCAATCTAGAGATTGGCATCAACTGCTGGATTGGGGCGCGGGTCGATGACGAGGGCGCGACGACCGTGCCCGCCCGCCTGTTTACCGATCTCGTCAAGTCGCTGCCGCCCGATCAGGTATCGCTGGAATATGTGGAGCGCAACAAGACCCTCAATCTGCGCTGCATGCGGGACGAGGCGCACATCAAGGGCATCGATGCCGCCGACTTCCCCACCGTGCCGACTTACGAGGAGGACGGGGGCCTGCAACTGGACGCCGATACATTTCGCCAGATGGTGGAGCAGGTCAGCTTTGCCGCCGCCGTGGACGACACGCGGCCCATCCTGACGGGCGTGTCGGCGAAGTTTGAGCCGAACAAGTTGACGCTGGCCGCTACCGATGGCTTCCGTCTGTCGGTGCGCACCGCCGAACTGGAGCATGGCCTGGCGCAGCCGTTGAATGTCATCATCCCGGCCCGCGCGCTGGCCGAGCTGGCCCGCATCGCCGCCGACCAGGAGGAACCCATCGCGGTGTCCATCGCCCGCAACCGCAACCAGATTCTGTTCCACCTGGCGAATGTGGACCTGGTGAGCCAGCTCATCGATGGCAATTTCCCCGACTACAACCAGATTGTGCCCAAATCCCACAACACCCGTGCGGTGGTCGATACCCGCGCCTTCCTGGCCGCCGCCAAGCGCGCCGCCCTGTTCGCCCGCGATGGCGCCAACATCATCCGTGTCAAGCTAGAACCGGGCGAGGGTGGCGAGTTGGGGCAGATGACAGTCAGCGCGGTCTCGACGGAGTATGGCGACAATGTGTCCCAGGTGGATGCCGCCATCGAGGGTCAGCCGCTGGAGATTGCCTTCAATGCCAAGTATCTCCAGGACGCGCTGAGCGTGATGGATGCCCAGCAGGTGAACGTAGAGATGGGCACGCCGTCGAGTCCGGGCGTCTTCAAGCCACCCAGCGGCGACTTTACCCACATCGTCATGCCCATGCACATCAGCCGCTGACCACCACCGGCACATTATGGCATGCCGACTTGACCTCGCGCGTCAGTGAAGGTATACTTAACCCCTGTTCGTGCCGTGGCGGCGCAGGCTGCCTGATGAGAGAGGTGAAGGTCTATCAGCACCACAACGCAGCGTGTCAACGAGGAGATTCGGGTCCGGGAAGTCCGCCTGATTGATGAGACGGGCAAGCAGTTGGGAATCTACCCGACCCGCGAGGCCATCCAGATGGCCCGCGACAAGGGGCTTGACCTGGTGGAGGTTGCTCCCAACGCGAATCCGCCCGTCTGCAAGATCCTCGACTTCGGAAAGTTCGCCTTCGAACAGGCCAAGCGCGAGCGCGAGGCCCGCAAGCGCCAGAAGACGATTGAGGTCAAGACTCTTCGCCTGCGCCCGAAGACGACTGACTATCACGAGGGCTTCAAGGTCAAGCAGGCGCGGCAGTGGCTGGCCGAGGGTGCGAAGGTCAAGGTCATGATTCTGTTCCGCGGCCGTGAGATCGTCGTCTCGGCGGACTCCGCCCGCAAGCAGCTGGCCGACGTGGCCGAGGCTTTGGCCGATGTAGCCGTCATCGAGCAGCGCCCCGACATCGAGGGCCGCACGATGCACATGCTCCTGGCCCCCGCCGCCGCCAAGCCCGCCAAGGGCGAGCGCGAGGCCCAGCCCGCCCGCGAGGCGACCACCAGCCGGGAGGCCAAGCCCGCTCGCGAGTAAGACCCGCTCTCTCCGTCGCGTCTATCGGATACGTCGTTACCGGCTGCGCGCCCGTCGGCGGTGGTCGAGTTTGTCCGGGGAGGAAGTCGCGTGCCCAAGATTAAGACCCACAAGGTGACCCAGAAGCGCTTCAAGGTCACCGGGACCGGCAAGATCATGCGCGTCAAGATTGGCAAGAGCCACCTACGCCGCCAGAAGCCGCGCCGTGTCAAGGCCATGTTCGACAGTTACCTCGAAGTCACCACACCTGGCTTCAAGAAGCGCGTTCGTAAGCAAATCCCTTATCTCAAGGCGTGAGCCACCCGCCTCGCTAGGAACATGGTGGTCGCCCTGAGGCGGCCATTGTCTTGCGCGGCGGCCGGGTAGTCAGGCGGGTTCGTGGACACCCGCCGACGCCCCACCAGCATTACTTAGGAGGAAAAGTGCCACGTGTGAAAGGTGGGCCACACGCCCACTCCCGCCATAAAAAGGTTCTCAAGATTACCAAGGGTCAGCAAGGTGGTCGCCATCGCCTGTATAAGACGGCGAACGAGGCCATGCTGCACGCCCTGGAGTACGCGACCCGCGATCGCAAGCGCAAGAAGCGCGACTTCCGCCGCCTGTGGATTCAGCGCATCAACGCGGCGTGTCGCCTGAATGGTATATCCTACAGCCAGTTCATGCATGGCCTCAGGATTAGCGGCATTACCCTGGACCGCAAGGTACTGGCCGACCTTGCGGTCACGGATCCCGCTGCCTTTGCGAAGGTGGTGGAGTCGGCCAGGGGCGCAACGCAGAACGCTTCAGCCTGACCCGACGCGAGTGACACGAGTGGGGCGCCCCCAATAGGGCGCCCCACTTTGTTTTGGAGACCGGCCGCTATGCTCACCTCAAGCCACAACCCGCGTGTCCGCGCCGCCCGCGACCTGCTCGACCGGCGGCGAGCGCGGGAAGATAGCCGCCGCTTCGTGGTCGAAGGGGTGCGTCTGGTCGAGGCGGCCCTCGACGCGGGTGCGCGGCCCGCCGAGGCTTTCTACACTGCCGACCTGGCTGACACACCGCGCGGCGCGGCCCTGCTGGCCCGACTGCGGGTGATGGGGGAGACCATCGAGGTGAGCGACCACGTCCTGCGCGCCCTGAGCGACACTCAGACGCCGCAAGGTGTGGTGGCCGTCGTGCCCTTTCTGGACTGGCCGGCCTTTGCACCCGGCGAGGCTGCGCCCCTGATCCTGGTCGTCGATGGCGTGCGCGACCCCGGCAACCTCGGCTCGCTGCTGCGGAGCGCGGCGGCGGCTGGCGTCGACCGCGTGTTGCTGGCGCCGGGCGGCGTAGACCTGTATAGCCCCAAGGTTGTTCGGGCGGGCATGGGCGCGCATTTCCTGCTGCCCACCGTCAGCCTCGATTGGGGCGGTGTGGCCGGCGCGGTGGCCGGGCTGGCTGTCCGCGCCGCCACGGCTGACGCCCCGCTGACCTACGACCAGGTCGATTGGACGGTCCCGTCGGCCCTCATCGTCGGTGGCGAGGCGGAGGGTGTGAGTGCGGGGAGCCTGCGCCTGGCCCGCGAGGCCGTCGCCATCCCCATGCGCCCAGGTGTCGAGTCGCTGAACGCGGCGATGGCCGGCGCGGTCATCCTGTTCGAGGCGGCCCGGCAGCGGCGAGTGCGAGGGGAGACTGGGGAGTAGAGAGTGGGGATTCGGTGGTCGGTGGTTTCTCTCACGCATCACGGATCACGCATCACACCTCCAAGTGTGCTATCATTGCCGGCTGTGTTTGACACGTAAGGAGCCGCCCATGTTCCAGCCCGTCACGTCCAGGGTTGACTTCCGCGATGAGGAGGCGGAAGTTCTCGCCTTCTGGAAACAGAACAACACCTTCCAGCGCAGCATGGACATCCGCGCCGATGCGGAGCGTTTCGTCGTCTACGAGGGGCCGCCCACCGCCAACGGCATGCCCCACTACGGCCACGTCCTGACGCGCGTTTTCAAGGACATCATCCCCCGCTACCAGACGATGAAAGGTAAGTTTGTCCTGCGCAAGGGCGGCTGGGACACCCACGGCCTGCCGGTCGAGATCGAGGTCGAGAAGCGACTCGGTCTCAAGAACAAGCAGGAGGTCGAGGCCTTTGGCCTCGCGAAGTTCAACGAGTTGTGCCGCGAGAGCGTCTTCCACTACGTGAGACAGTGGGAGGAGATGTCGGACCGCCTCGGCTTCTGGTTCGACCTCGACAAGGCGTACATCACCCTCGATCCGGCCTACATGGAGTCGGTGTGGTCCATCCTCAAGAATCTCTGGGACCGCGACCTCATCTACAAGGGCTTCAAAGTGGTCCCCTACTGCGCCCGCTGTGGCACGGCCCTGTCCAGCCACGAGCTGGCCCTGGGCTACGACGAGGCCGAGGATCCCTCGGTCTACGTGCGCTTCCCGCTGCGGGACGAGCCGAATACCTACTTCCTGGTCTGGACGACCACGCCCTGGACGCTGCCCGGCAACGTTGCCCTGGCTGTCGGGGAAGACCTCGACTATGTGGTCGCCGAGCAGGGCGGCCAGCGTCTCATCCTGGCTGAGGCTTTGTCCCACATCGCCCTGCATGGTGAGTTCCGCGTCGTGCAGCGGCTGAAGGGCCGCGACTTACTGGGCCAGCGCTACGTGCCCCTGTACAGCTTTGTGCCAGTGACACAGGATTATGCCTATGTCGTGGCCGGTAACTTCGTCAGCACCGAGGATGGCACGGGTATCGTCCACATCGCGCCTGCGTTTGGAGCGGACGACATGGACGTGGGGCGCGCGTATGGGCTGCCCGTCTTGATGACCATCAATGCCCAGGGCCAGTTCATCGACGCCGTGACGCCCTGGGCAGGGCAATGGGTCAAGGACGCCGACCCGCACATCACGGCGGATCTCAAGCAGCGCGGCCTGCTGTACCACAGTGGCACGACCGTCCACACCTACCCGTTCTGCTGGCGGTGTCATACCCCGCTGCTCTACTACGCTCGCGATACGTGGTACATTCGCACCACCCAGTTCAAGGGCGAGTTGCTTGACAACAACGACCGCATCAATTGGGTACCGGAGCATATCAAGCGTGGGCGTTTCGGCGAGTGGCTGGAGAACAATGTTGACTGGGCCTTGAGCCGTGATCGCTTCTGGGGCACGCCGCTGCCACTGTGGGCGTGCGACAACCCCGACTGCGACGAACGCGCCTTCGTTGGCTCGCGCGCCGAGTTGAGCGCGGCGGCCGGTCGCGACCTGAGCAGCCTCGACCCGCATCGCCCCCACGTAGACGAGGTGACCTGGCCGTGCCGGTGCGGGCGCGGGACCATGCGTCGCACGCCGGAGGTCATCGACACGTGGTTCGACTCGGGCGCTATGCCCTACGCCCAATGGCACTACCCCTTCGAGAATGGGGAGATGTTCCGCGAGCAGTTCCCGGCTGACTATATCTGTGAGGCCATCGACCAGACGCGCGGCTGGTTCTACACGTTGCACGCCGAGGGTACGCTGCTCTTCAACCGCCCCGCCTTCAAGAATTGCCTGGTCCTGGGTCACGTCCTGGCCGAGGATAACACCAAGCTAAGCAAGTCCAAGGGCAACTATGTGCCACCTATGGACGTCATCAACCGCTATGGCGCGGATGCCACACGCTGGTACTTCTTCAGCAAGCCCGCCTGGGCGCCGGGGCGCTTCGTGCCCGATCAGGTGGGCGATGTGATCCGGCGGCTCATGCTCACGGTCTGGAACACCTACAGCTTCTTCGTCACCTACGCCAACCTCGACGGCTGGACGCCGGACAACGATCCCTTCGCGGACGCGGCGCTGTCCGACCTGGACCGCTGGCTGCTGGCCGAGCTATACGACCTGGTGCAAGTGGTGGACAAGAGCCTGGCGACCTATGAGATTCACGTGGGCGCGCGCGCCATCGAGGACTTTGTCGAGAGCCTGTCCAACTGGTACGTGCGCCGCTCGCGTCGCCGCTTCTGGAAGAGCGGCGAGACCGATGCCGACAAGCAGGCCGCCTATGCGACCTTGTACACTGCCCTGACGACGCTGGCCGGAGTGCTCGCGCCGTATATGCCGTTCCTGGCCGAGAAGCTGTACCAGAATCTGGTGCGCTCGGTGCGTCCCGGCGCGCCCGACTCGGTTCACCTGACCGACTTCCCGTCCGCGCCCGCCGCCTGGCAGGACCTGACGCTGTTGGAGGAGATGCGCCTGACGCAGCGGCTGGCGTCGGTAGGCCACGCCGCCCGTAACAAAGCGGGCATCAAGGTGCGCCAGCCACTGGCCGAGGCCATCGTTGCCGTGCGCACGCCCGCCGAGGCCGCCGCCGTTGCCGATCAGGCCGAGTTACTGGCCGACGAGTGGAACGTGCAGCGGGTGACCAGCGGCGGCGAGGACGCTCTGGTCAACTATCGCGTCCGTGTCAACCCGGCGAAGCTCGGCCCCAAGTACGGCAAGCGCCTGGCCGCCATCCGCCAGGCGGTGGAGGCCGCCGACGCCGCCATGCTGGCTCACACCCTGCGGCGGGGCGAGGCAGCGCCGGTCGTCGTGGACGGCGAGGAAGTCTACCTGCTGCCCGAAGAGATGAATGTCGAAGTCACCGACCGCCCCGGCTACACCGTAGCCGAGGAGAACGGCCTGGTAGTCGCCCTGGACACGACGCTCACGGACGAGTTGCGTCGCCTGGGCCTGGTGCGCGAGCTGGTGCGGCGCATCAATTCGATGCGTAAGGACGGTGGCTTCGACATCGCCGATACCGTCACTACCTACTACGAGGCGGACAGCGACGTGGCCAACTTGATGCGCGAGCAGGCGAGCCTCATCCAGGGGGAGACGCTCAGTGTCGCCCTGCGCGCCGCCGCGCCACCCGCCGAGGCCTACCGCGAGACCTTCGCCCTCGACGGCCACCCGGTGACGCTGGGGTTGGTAAAGACCTCGTAGGGGTAGGCCCCCACGCCTGACCGAGCCTGCAATCGACGGCAGGCTCGGTCAGGGCGACGAAGCCACTCCTGCCCCTCAGAAGACTGGGACGCGGACGAACGCTGATCAGAAGACGAGCCTTCCATCCGTCTCGTCTGAGTGGGTCCGTATATCATTATCTCAGACGTTGGGACGAGGCAGCGGCCGCAAAACAGGAGCAGGATTGTGACATCACCCATTCCGCAAGGCAAACTCGCCGAGCTACGTGCGGCCTTGCTGACCGAGCAGCAGGAACTGGCGGGCGAGCGCGAGCGCCTCATGGAGGCAGTGCGCGCCTATACACAAGATACCGAGGGGCACGGCGATTACGGCGACAACCCGGCCGACCAGGCCACCGAGGTCTTCGAGCAAGAGAAGAATCTGGCCCTGGTAGACGCGCTGACGGCCCGCTCCGAGCAGGTGGCGCACGCCTTGCGGCGTATGGACGAGGGGATGTACGGCATCTGCGAGGTGTGCGGCCAGCCTATCCCTATCGAGCGCCTGGAGGCCCTGCCGTCGGCGACGCTGTGTATCCGCGACGCCGCTACTATGCGAGGATAAGCGTGACTCAACAGCCAACATCGAAGCCAGGCCCGTGGTTGATGCTGTCGGTGGCGGCCCTGGTGTGGTTGCTGGACCAGGCCACCAAGCTCTACGTGGTGCGCAACCTGGCGATCGGCGAGATGTGGGCGCCGATTCCGTCGCTGGCGCGCTTCTTCACGTTCACCCGAACGACAAACACCGGCGCCGCCTTCGGCCTGTTTCCCAATGTCGGTGGGCTGTTCGTGCTCATCGCCATCGGTGTCATCATCGGCATCATCATGTTCTACCCGCGCCTGCCCACCGAGCATCGCATCGTGCAGGTAGCGTTGGGGTTGCAGCTGGGCGGCGCGCTAGGCAACCTGACCGACCGCCTGACGCGCGGCTCGGTGGTCGACTTCCTGGACTTCAAGTTCTGGCCCATCTTCAATGTGGCCGATAGCGCTATCGTCGTCGGCGTGCTGATTCTGGCGTTCTACCTGCTGCGCGAGGATCATCAGCCCAAGCCCGCCCCGACCGCCGAACCACCGGCCGAGCCGCCGAGCCTGCCGCGGGTCGACGCCGAGCGCGTCGAGTAAGGGTCACGGCGTGGCCGACTCCCAGCGCCTGACTGTCCCCAGCGATGCCGTAGGTCTGCGCCTCGACAAGTTCCTGGCCGACGCCTTGCCCGCCCTGTCGCGGGCGACCCTTCAGCGTCTCATCCGCGACGGCGATGTCCGCGTCGAGGGGCGGGCCGCCAGGCCGAGCCAGCGCGTGGCGGGCGGCGAGACGGTGGAGGTGAATGTCCCGCCGCCTGTGCCCCTGGACGTCGCCCCTGCGCCTGATATTCCCCTGGACATCGTGTACCAGGACGCCGACCTGTTGGTGCTGAACAAGCCGGCCGGCCTGGTCGTCCATCCGGCCAACGGCCACGCTGACGACACGCTGGTGAACGCCCTGCTCGCCCACGTCCCCGACCTGGCGGGTATTGGCGGCGTGCAACGACCCGGCATCGTCCACCGCCTGGACAAGGACACGTCGGGCCTGCTGCTGGTCGCCAAGAATGACGTCGCCCACCAGGCCCTACAGGCCCAGTTCAAGGACCGCCGCGTCGACAAGGCGTACCTGGCCCTGGTGGAGGGCCACATCAGCCCGCCGCGTGGCCGAATCGACGCGCCCATTGGCCGCGATCCTCGCGACCGCAAGAAGATGGCCGTTGCCACAGGCGGCCGCCCCGCCCAGACCGAGTATCGCGTGTTGGAGACGCTGGACGACACGTCCCTGGTGGAGGCGAAGCTGCTGACGGGGCGGACGCATCAGATTCGCGTCCACCTGGCATCCATTGGCTACCCGATTGTCGGCGACCGGCTGTACGGCCGCCGCAAGGCGCGCCACGGGCTGGGTCGTCAGTTCCTGCACGCCTGGCGTCTCGCCTTCGACCTGCCCCGTAGCGGCGAGCGCGTCACCTTCCTTGCCCCTCTCCCCGACGACCTGCGCGCGTTGCTGGTTCAGTTGGGAAGCAAGTGGGTAGCGGCGCAGGCCTGAGCGTTCGCGGCGGGTGGCGGCGGCCACCCACAGTCGAGCGCGTGAGCCTCAGCGAGTCTTGGCCCCGCGCGGCTAGCGTCCGTCGTCAAACTCGATCCACAGGCGGCCCTTGTCGCTACGCACCGAGTGCACCTTCATCCCCTGAAATGCCTTAGACTCGAATAGCTGCCGGTTCAACTGCGTCTCGACCTGGGTCAGGATGCCGGTCAGTGCGTCGGGGAGCATCTGCCCTGGAATGGGCAGCGGGCCAACTTCCACCTTGCCCAGCGTCAGGCCTAGCTGGCCCGCCTCTGGCGCTACGTCCACGTGGACGCGCGCCGGAATTACCGGCGTCAGCGGGCCGAGGTTCAGCCGTACCCGGCCATCCATGACAATGGTGGAGCCGTCATTCACGGCGATCTGCATGTCGCGGTCGATGGGGGCATTGTCAGGCAAGGTCTCGCGCACCTGGCGCGTCAGGTAGTCCTGGCCCAGTCCAACGACGATATCGCTAGGGCCGCGCGTGACGGCGTTGGGGGCGGGGATGCTGGTGGGCGCGCCGGGCGCACTGACCACCGAGCCAGTGGTGGGGGGCGGCGTGGCGCGAGCAGGGCCGATGCCCCACGCGCCCGCCAGGCCCGTCCACCACAAGAGGGTGAAGGTGATGAGCGCGCCACCGAGCGCGCCCACGACGATGCCCAACCAGAAGCTGAAGCGAGGATTCTCAGGCATGCCATCTTTCCTGGTAGTGGGTGAATGGATGGGCTAGACGAACTGCCCGTGTGGCCTGTTCCGGCCTACCATTGCCTGGCAGTAGGCATACAGCGCATCGTAGACGATCCACTCGGCCACGTTGATGGCGTGGTCGTCCTGATAGCCGAGATGGCGAAAGCCCTCGGCGATGGCCTCCAGCCCTGGCCCCTCGGGTTGCTGGTAGAGACTGTTGTCCGTGTCCGCACCGTTGACGATGCGGCCCAGTAACACGAGCGCCGGATCGCCCGTGAGGTTGTAGCGCTCGAGGATCGCCTCGAAGGAGCAGCGCCCCTCGTGATGTCCCAGGTCGGCGCCAGCGACATCGTAGGGAATGGCCCCCGTCGCTTCGGCCACCGCAGCAACCTGATCGGGCGCTACGAACAGGAACTCCGCATCCGGGTCGACGAACTTGCGGATGAGCCAGGGGCAGGCGACGCGGTCTACCTTCACCCGCTCACGAGTGACCCACTTCACGCTACCTCCTCGGGTGGCTTCACTTGTCGGAAGTTCCGAAAGAGCGCCAGGTCATAGACAATCTTCAGGCCGCCCGCGATGAAGAAGGGTAGCCCCATCAAGGCCGGGTTCGCCAGCAGCGGGCCGGTCAGCATTGGAGCCAGGGATGCGCCGGTCGTGCGCGCCACGCCCGTGATGCCCGCTGCCGCCGAACGCTCGTCCGGCGCGACAACGGCCAAAGTATACGACTGGCGCGTGGGGACGTCCATCTGGGAGATGCTCGTCCGCAGCAGCAGGACGAGAACGGCCGAGGCGAAGGTCGGCATCAACGGGACGAGCATCAGCAAGATGTTGGAAGGCAGATGGGTGAACACCATCGTGTTGATCAACCCGATCCGCTTTGCGATGCGCGCGGCGGCCAGGGCAGAGACGCCAGCGAGAAGATTCGCGCTGAAGAATATGGCCCCCAGCTGCGCCGGGTCAGCGTCGAAGCGTAGGAAAAACCAGTAGGCCACGATGCTTTGCAGGATGAACCCACCCGCGAAGGAATCCAGCGCAAAGAGAGCCGACAATCGCAGGACAACGCCGCGCGAACGGTGCAGCCCGAAGCGGCGCTTGAGGGTCGTCAGGTTGCCCTCGGCGGTGGGGGCTTCGATGTCGGGCGATAGGCCGCTGAAGACAAGCAGCAAGAGCAGGCCGATGGAGGCGTAGGCGAGCACCACCACGCGATAGCTGGCGAGGGGCGGCAACCCACCGTTCTGTAACGCCTGTGATAGCGCCCCGGCTACCAGAGCGCCGCAGGCGGTCGCAACCGATCCCAGCAGATTGTACCAGGCCAGGGTCTGAGTGCGTGAGGGGGCGGGGATAAGCTGCGATAGCGACGCCTGCTCGACCGAGAGGAATGGCCCGACCTCGTTACCGCTGGGGCTGATGACGCCGAGGGTGGCTGCGATGACCAGGACGATGTAGTTGTCAGCAGAGGCAAAAACTGCGCCCGCGCCGACCATGAGGGCGGCGCCCAACATGAGGATCCGCTTGCGCCCGATCCGGTCCGCCGTGGTCGTCAGCCACAGCGAGACAAGAGTGTCGCCCAATAGGGTCAGGCTCAACAGCAGACCAATCTGCGCGTCGCTGAAGCCCCTGGCGTCCAGGTAGAGAGCCAGGACGACTGCCAGCAGGCCGTAGCCGAAGAGGCGGATGATACGCGCCAGAAAGAGGCGGTACGTACCGCGCGGCAGGGACTGGACGGCCAGCGCGAAGGAGCGCATCCCCTAGCGGAGGGTCGGGTCGATGATGACCTTGCCCTGGGCGTCGCGACTCGCCAGCCGACGGTAGGCGTCGGCGGCCTGGGCCAGCGGAAAGACCCCGTCGACGAGGCCGCGCACCTTGCCTTCGGCCAGCAGGGGCACGATACGCTCGCGAATGGTCGCGCGGGCCTCGGCGGCGCGCGGGTGCGAGGCGACGCTGAAGCCAAACAGAGTCACGTTACGGCGGTAGAACTCGGGGGCCTCGAAGCCGATGGTCCGCCCGCCCGACCCACCGTACAGGACGTAGCGGCCGGCCGGCGCCAGTCCGCGCACGCTCGCCACAAACACTGGCCCGCCCACCCCGTCGAATACAATCTGCGCGCCGTCCGGCGCGGCCGCCTGTAGCGCCGCCGCCAGGTCTTGCTCGCGGTAGTCGATGGTCGCATCCGCGCCGAGGGCGCGCACCGTCGCCGCCTTCGCCTCGGAGCCGACGGTGGCGATGACCCGCGCGCCCCAGGCGTGGGCCAGTTGCACCGCCGCGCTGCCCACGCCGCCGCTCGCGCCGTGGATGACCACTGTCTCGCCCGGCTGCATGTCGGCCAGTGTCACCAGGCCCAGCACGGCCGTCGCCCAGGCCGTCGTTAGGCCGGCGGCTTCGTGGTAGCTGACGTTGGCGGGCTTGGGGTAGAGCAGCGCGGGATCGGCCAGAGCGTATTCGGCGTGGCTGCCCTTGAGCGACCCCCAGACGGCATCCCCGACCTGGACCCCGCTGACGTCGGGGCCGAGGGCCACGACGTCGCCCGCGCCCTCGCCGCCGAGGGTGAAGGGACGTGGCGGGATAAAGGTATACTGCCCCTGGCGAATGTAAGCCTCGTAGGGGTTGATGCCTGCTCCCCGCACCCGAATCAGCGCCTCGCCTGGGCCTGGCTGGGGCGTGGGGACGTTCTCCAGGGCCAGCACCTCAGGCCCGCCGAACTCATGGATGCGAACAGCCCTCATGGGGTCTCCCGTTACTGAAGCAAGGCTTCGATGGTGTGATTGGCGTTGACGACACGGTCGGCGAGGATGGTTGCCACCAGGCGATTGAACGCGGCGGCCAGTTCTGGCTCGCGCTCGTTCATCGTTGCCAGGGCGGCGTTGGTCAGGCGGTAGACGGTTCCTGACTCCTCGACGACAACCGAGGCTGTGCGCGGCGTGCTCAAGAAGAAACCCAACTCGCCGACGAGTGTCCCCGCGCCCATGGTGCGCAATCGAATCGGCTCGCCGCCTTGATGCTCAAGCAGCACGGTTACCTGGCCCGACTCCAGCACGTACATCTCGTCAGAGGCGTCACCCTGCCGCACGAGGTATTCGCCCGGCTCAACGTCCATGCGCTGCATGTAGGCTATCAGGCTCGCGGGCGGAATGTGGGGTGGGAGCAGAGGCGCGAACTGCTGGATCAGGGGCAGCGCCGCGCTGCCCTCGGTGCGCTCGGCCGCGAGAATCTCGTCCTCTGCCCACTCGACACCGTAGTCAAGGGTGGAGAAGACGCGCTGGTCGGGCGCGTCGTGCAGTGGGTAGCCGGCGCCGCTGAGTTGCTCCCGCACGGCATCCAACAAGCCGGTGAAGATGAGGGTGATGCCCCGCCCCGACGCGACCTGCCGCAGGCGGGTGAAACTGAGCACGGCCGACGTGTCGACGCCGGTTACGAGCTGGAAGTCAAGGACGACGAAGCGCGGCGGCCGGCGGGTAGACTCGTCCAGTCGGGCACGAATGTCCGTGAGCAGGCTGTTGGCAGTGCCGAAGAACAGGAAGCCTTGCAACTTCAGGATGTAGATAAGATCGCCGTTGTCGCGCAAGAGCCGCTCGTTTTCCAGCGTGCGGTCGACGTTGCTACGGTAGGTCAGGCCCGACAGGCCGTGCTTGACGACGTTGACGCGGCTGTAACTGACCACGAACAGGACGGCGGCCACGACCAGGCCGACCGCGACACCGGCCAGTGGCCCCGCTACGACGATGACGCCGAGAATGAGCAGGATCAAGGCCCAATCGACATGCGGAAGCTCGTGCCACGCCTCGACTACCCATTCGGCAAACAGGCCCAGACCGAGGAACACCAGCAACCCACCCAGGACCATGCGTGGGATATAGCCGATGAGCGCAATCTCGGTGGCCAGGATCAGGGCGGAGAGCAGCGCGCTGACGAGAGGGACAAGGCGGCTGCGCGACCCCATACGCGGGGCGATGAGGGACAGGCCGCCCTCGGTATAGCCGGGCATACCCCCTAACACGCCGGTGACCATGGTGG
>DAOUDG010000030.1:0-206617 GCA_034431435.1 Anaerolineae bacterium
TGTAGTGGTTGGGGACGAAGACCTTGCCCGCCCCTACCGTCTGGTGGTCGTCCATCACGCGCGCCAGACGCTTGGCAAGCTCGATGGGTTCCAGGCGACCCCCCATCCAGCGGCCCAGTGAGCCTTCCAAAAGCTGCTCGGCAAACGTCTCGAAGCGATCCAATCCCTTCATCGCCTGTCCCTCACGCGCGGCTGTTGGCGCTAATGATAGCCTGACAGCAGGGGAACCGCAAACGAATGCGGCGGATGGACACATCCGCCGCTCTTCAGGGTGTGGGAGCCATGCTCCCGCCGTGGCAGCCTGGCTGCCGCGCGCCAGGCGCTAGCCTGCTGTCGCCGGACGGCGCAACACGAATACGATCAACGCTATCACGGCTAGCATAGCCAGCAGCGTGACGCAGCACGACAACGCCAGCAGCGCCACCCACAGCCACGGGAGACCCACGCCGATGGCGCTCGCGGCGGGCGAACTGGCCGGGCCTGTCGCGGCGGGTGGGCGAGTCGGCTCGATGACCACGACGCTGCCGTCGGGCAGCAGGCCGAGCCGTCCATCCTGCATCGCGGGTGGCAGGTCATTGGGGGCGTCTTTGAGGGCCATTATGGAGTAGATAGGGCGGCGAGGTGGGCCGCCGCCGGGCGCCTGGAACGTCTTGGGCGCGCCGACCGTCAGGATGCCGACCTGCACACGGGACAGACCGTCCTGACCCACCTCGCCGATGCCCGTCTCATCGTTGACGAGAATCTCGAAGCGGCAGCGCTGCGCGTCGCATATTGTCTCACCGCGCCCCACCTCGTGGGTATTGAAGAACACAACTACCATTTTGTCGCTCGCCGGCTGTCCATCCTCGCCCACTACCTCGCCGTGGAACATGACGGTGTGACCCTGAGCCGTCGCCGGTGCTGCCGTCGCCAACGTCCCCACCAGAACCATCACCAGAATCCAGACTTGTCGCATACACCCTCCAACCCGCCTGTCGATCATCGCTTCGCCTATTGTCCAGGTAACACAACGCCCGCCGTGCGCCAAAGATACGCGGATCGCTTGTAGCGGGTTGTTCACGCGGGGTAGCGCTCCCGCCGCTTGCTCGCCGCGCCCGTATCGGATATACTATCTGTATCCCCCACCCCCCTGGGGAGGGGGTAAGAAAACAGCGGGCCTCGCGTCCATTGTGTGTGTAGCGCCTACGTCAATCGGCCGATTGAGGACACGACAGTGCAAGACGACAACAAGCGCGAGATTATCAACCGCCTGCGCAGCATCCAGGGCCACCTCAAGGGCGTCGAGCGCATGGTCGAGGAGGACCAATACTGCATGGACATCCTCGCCCAGACTCGCGCCGTGGAGCGCGCCTTGCAGAAGCTGGACGGGGTCATTCTCCGTAACCACCTGAACACCTGCGTGACGACGGCCATCCAGGGTGACAGCCCCGCCGAGCGCGAGCGCGTCATCGGCGAGCTGATGCTGGTATTCGAGCAGTCCGACAAATTGTGACCGACCGGCTGCGTCTGCGGCCGCTACTATCAAGGCGCCTGTGCGCCAGAGGAGATTCTTCATGTCGACTGTTACGCTCAACGTGCCCAACATTTCCTGCGGTCACTGCGTCAACACCATCCAGCGCGAGCTCAAGATGGTGGCCGGCGTCGCCGATGTCAAGGCTGACGCCCAGACCAAGCAGGTTGTCCTGGATGTGCAGGACGAGGCGAGCTTGGCCGAAGCGAAGAAGACGCTGCTCGAGATTGGCTACCCGGCGGCGTGAGAATTGACGAGCGACCAAAGACCAGGGACCAACGCGAAGCTATGCTGGCGGCCCCTGGTCTTTGGCCCCTAGTTTCTGGATTGGAGTCAGTCGTGGCGCAACGTATCGAACTTCCCATCACTGGCATGACATGCGTGAATTGCTCGCGCACCATCGAGCGCAGCCTCAAACGAACGGCCGGCGTCGATGAGGCGCAGGTGAGCTACGCTGCCGACAAGGCCGACGTGGCCTACGACCCGGCCGTCACATCGCCCGCTCAACTGGTCGAGCAGGTACGAGCGGCAGGCTACGATGTGCCCCTGGCGGTCGCGGACCTGGCGATTACGGGTATGACGTGCGCCAACTGCGTCAACACGGTCGAGCGCAGCCTCAAGCGCGTGCCGGGGGTCACGTTGGCCAGCGTCAACCTGGCCACGAATCACGCTCATGTGGAGTATATCCCCGGCGTAGCCCGCCGCGCTGACCTGGTGAAGGCCGTCGAGGGCGCGGGCTACGGTGTGGTGCAGGCTGCCGAGGGCGAGGACCTGGTGGACGCCGAGCAGCAGGCTCGCGAGGCCGAGATTCACTACCAGGAGCGCCGCCTGAAGGTGGGCCTGCTATTCACCATCCCGCTCTTCATCCTGAGCATGGCGCGCGACCTGCAACACCTGCCAGTCATCGGCGATATGATTCACATGGGCTTCGGCTGGCTGCATCTGGACGCACCCTGGTGGCCGTGGGTCTTCATGGCGCTGGCGACACCGGTGCAATTCTACGTTGGCAAGCAATTCTACGTCGGCGCGTACAAGTCGCTGCGCAACGGCACAGCCAACATGGACGTGCTCGTCGCGCTTGGCTCGTCGGTGGCTTACTTCTACAGCGTGTTTGTCACTGTCAGCGCGACCTTCGGCGGGCAGCAGATACTTGGCTTCACCATCCCCAGTGTCGAAGGTCACGTCTACTTCGAGACGGCGGCTGTCATCATCACCCTCATCGTCCTCGGCAAGCTCCTCGAAGCCCGCGCCAAGGGCCGCGCCAGCGAAGCTATCAAGTCGCTGATGCGCCTCGCCCCTAAGACGGCGACGCTACTGCGCGGCGACCAGGAAGTGGTCGTGGCGGTGGATGAGGTCGAGGTGGCCGATCGGCTGCTGGTGCGCCCTGGCGAGCGTGTCCCTGTGGACGGCGTCGTCGTGGACGGCGCATCGACGGTCGACGAGTCGATGCTGACAGGCGAGAGCATGCCCGTGGAGAAGGCGGTGGGCGCGGAGGTGGCAGCCGCCACGGTCAACCAAAGCGGCCGGCTCGTCGTGCGCGCCACGCGCGTGGGCGCCGACACGGCGCTGGCCCAGATCATCCGCTTGGTCGAGCAGGCCCAGGCGTCGCGCGCCCCCATTCAGCGTCTGGCCGACGCTGTGTCCGCCCGCTTCGTGCCCGCTGTCATCGTCATTGCCGCGCTGACTTTCATCGCATGGTATGCGCTGACCGGCGACGCGACCCGCGCCATGCTTAACATGGTCGCCGTGCTGGTGATCGCCTGCCCGTGCGCCATGGGCCTGGCGACACCGACGGCCATCATGGTCGGAACAGGACGGGGCGCAGAGCAGGGCATCCTGTTCAAGTCTAGCGCGGCCCTCGAATCGGCTGGCGCCCTCAAGGCCGTGGCCTTCGACAAGACGGGTACGCTGACACGCGGCCAGCCGACCGTCACCGACGTCGTGGTCGCCCAGGGCTGGCGCGCGCCCGAACTGGTGGGCACAGGCAGTGGGCTGGCGATGGCGGAGAGCGCGGAAGACGCGCTGCTGCGTCTGGCGGCCACCACCGAGCGTGGCTCGGAGCATCCCCTGGGGCAGGCCATCGTGCGCGCCGCCGAGGCGCGGGCGCTGGCCCTGGGGCAGCCGGACGAGTTCCAGGCTATCGCCGGCCGAGGCGTGGAGGCCCGCGTCGGGCCGCAGCAGGTCCTGGTGGGCACGCCGCGCCTCATGCACGAGCGCGGGGTGGCTGGCGACATGACCGAGACGGCCGAACGCTTGCAGAGCGAGGGCAAGACCGCGATGGTTGTGGCGGTAGATGGGGTGGTGGCGGGCATCCTGGCCGTGGCTGACACCCTGAAGCCGGAGGCGGTCGAGGCCGTGGCGGCCTTGAGGCAGCGAGGCCTGGACGTGGTGATGATCACCGGCGATAACCCGCGCACGGCGCAGGCGATCGCGCAGCAGGCGGGCATCGGGCACGTGCTGTCCGAGGTCTTGCCTGACCAGAAGGTGGAGGCCGTCAAGGCCCTGCAAGCAGAGGGCGGCGCGGTCGGCATGGTGGGGGACGGCATCAACGACGCGGCGGCGCTGGCCCAGGCCACCGTTGGCTTTGCCATCGGCACTGGCACGGACATCGCCATGGAGGCGTCGGACGTGACACTGGTCAGCGGCGACCCGCGCGGTGTAGCCCGCGCCATCCGGCTGAGCCAGGCGACGATGACCACCATCAAGCAGAACCTGTTCTGGGCCTTCGCCTACAACGTCGTCCTCATCCCGGTCGCCGCCCTGGGCTTCCTGGTGCCGATGCTGGCTGCTGCGGCGATGGCCTTCAGCTCCGTCTTCGTGGTGACGAACAGCCTGCGACTTCGAAAGAAACAACTATGACATCTGCGATCATGCGTGGCTTTGACTGGCGTTACCTGCCGATCGTGTTGCTGCTGGCCCTCGTGGCCGCCTGCGCCCCAAGCCAGGGCATGGATCACGCAACCGCGGGGCACGGTGTGACCGATGCCAAAGCGCCCTTCGACCAGCAGTTCATCGACATGATGGTTCCGCACCATGAAGGCGCGGTCGAAATGGCGAAGGTCGCCGCCACCCGCGCTGAGCGGCCTGAAATCAAGCAACTGGCCGAAGCCATCGTGCGTGACCAGACGCGCGAGGTGGGCGAGATGAAGGCGTGGCGCAAGGCCTGGTATGGGTCTGAGCAGACGCCAGGCTGGGAGAAGATGCCCATGCTGCCTGAGATGAAGACGCCCATGGGCAACATGGCCGACGACGTCAGGCGTCTCCAGGCAGCCAGTCCCGCCGACAAGGCGTTCATCGACATGATGATTCCGCACCACGAGGCCGCCGTCGAGGCCGCCCAGATCGCGCAGAAGCGCGGCGAACGCGCGGAGATCAGGCAGCTGGCTCAGGGGGTCATTGATGCCCAGACCCGCGAGATTGCGCAGATGAAGGCGTGGCGCAAGGCCTGGTATGGCAGTTGACCTGAGCGCTGGAGAACGGGCGCGGGGGCAAGCGATTGTCGCTTGCCCCCGCGCTGCGTATGGCGCATGAGCCGACGGCTACTGCGGTCGGACGTAGGCCGTGATGTGGAAGCTCGACTCAGGCCGCAGCGGGTCGTTAGTGACCAGCTTGACCTCGCGCGTGACGCGCGTCCCAGAGATCTTCTCAGTGGCGGGATCGAAGGAAACCTTGACCGTCGTCTGCTCACCCGGGGCGATGGTGTTGTCGCTGACCAGCGACGCTGTACACCCTCAGGTGGATTTCGCTTCCTTGATCTCCAGCGGTTTTACCCCGTCGTTGCGCAGGACGATGTCCTTGCTGACCTTGTCGTTGGGGCCGATGCTGCCAAAGTCATATACGTACCCCGTCGCTTTCAGGTCGGGAATGGCGAGGCGGGGATTGTCGCCAACCGGCGTCTCAGGGCCGACAGGTTGTCGGGCGGCGGGCACGGGCACCGGCGTCGCACTCGGCCCGCTGGACTGCGCCTGGGCCGGCGGTTGGGCCTGCCCCTGTGCCTGAGCTTGCGGCAGGGCCTGGGGTTGTGCGCTCTGGACCTGGGCCTGGTTGGCGACAGCGGCGGCTGGCGCAGGGCTGGATCCGGCGCCGCGCCCCAGCCAGAAGGCCAGGCCGAAGACCATGCAAGCAACCAGGACACCCAGGCCGAGCAGAAGGGCACGTATGTCCAGGCGTATCTGAACGGTGTCGCCAGAGGGACGACGTTGACTCATGGGATGCTTCCTCCCCTGGGGTTCATCGGTTACAATACTTACAGCGTGTAAGACATCACGTAGCTAAACGCCTTAGCCGCGAAAAAGATACGGTTGCACAGGCGCGTATCTTTTTGTGCCCCGCAGCGTTATGCTTAGCAGCCGGCTTACAGCGTGTAAGACTCACCGGCTCATCGTGGCCCGTCTTTCAGCACCCGCCGCGCCGGAAGAGAGGGGAACGTGAGACAAGGAATTCAGAGTTTCAAGCTCGACCAACGCGGCCTGGCGCGCGTCTTCGGTGAGCTAGAGGCGCGCATCATGGATGCGGTGTGGGAGATTGGCCCCGCGACCGTTCAGGACGTATGCGACCGACTGGGGCCAGAGCAGAACTACAAGACCGTCATGACAGTGATGAACCGCCTGGTGGAGAAGCACTTCCTGTTGCGCGAGCGCGACGCACGCGCCTTCGTCTACAGCGCCGCCGCCTCGCGTGACGCCTTTGTCCGGGATGTCTCCCGCCACGTGGTCGAGGGTCTCGTCCAGGATTTCGGGCCGGCCGCCATTGCCCAATTCCTGGCCGTCATGGACGCGTCGCCCGATACGCTGGCGGCGCTTCGTCGCCTCATCGAGAAGGGCGAATCGGGAGATCACGAGGCATGATCGAAATTCGCTGGCGAGGCGGACGGCCAGGGGCCGATGGCCCCTTCTACGCCCTGCTCATTCTGGGCCTGGGGCTGCTGGCTGCCCTCCTCGGCTTCATTGCGCACCACTCGTCGGCCCTTGCGGCGCGGGCGGTGGATACCTGCCTGGCCGTGGCGGACAGCGTGGCGGCTATCCCGTCGGCGCTGCTCATCCCGTGGGCTGTCGTCAGCGTGATGGTGGGCTTCGCGGTCGTGGCCGCCGTATGGCAGGTCCTGGCAACGCGCGCCCTGCTCGCTGGCCTGCTGCGCCATCGCTCCGAGGCGCCCGACGAGCTGGCGCGCGCCGTCGAGGCCGCCGGGCTGAGCGGGGTCGACCTGGTCGATGACGAGCGCCCGTTCGCGTTCTGTTATGGTCTGCTGCGACCCCGGGTGTGTCTCACAACGGCGCTCGTGGACCTTCTTGCCCCGCGCGAGTTGGAGGCGGTGCTACGCCACGAGCGTCACCATCAGGCCAGCCGCGACCCGCTCAAGATTCTGGTCAGCCGCTCCCTGGGTGTTGGCCTGTTCTTTCTGCCGGCCGCCCAGGACTTGCTCGATCGGTACATGGTGGGCAAAGAGGTGGCTGCCGATGCTGAGGCGGCCGGCGCGGTGCGCAGCGAACTGCCCCTGGCGTCCGCCCTGCTCAAGCTCCTGTCCCATGGCGGCGCGACTCTGCCCTCGACGGTGGCCGCAATCGGCGCGTTCAACCTCACCGAAGAGCGGATTCAGCGCATGGTGTGCGGCGCGCCGGTCGGGCGCGCGCGGGTCGATGTCCGTCGACTGGCCTTGAGTGGGTTGGTCATCGCGGTCATCTTTGCCGCGAGCTATCTCCCACTGGCCGCGTCGAGCGCGCCGGTCAGCGACGAATGTGGCCAGGTGACGACTCTGATTCCATGACGCCCGGCTAGCGCGTCGCGGCCCGCTCGGGCGGCCCACGGCGCGTTTTTGTTCAGCCAAAGTCTTACGGTGTGTAAGAATGTCCGGCAAATGGCGGCGGGGGCCGTATCCCGGACAAGGCAAGCGCGTTTATCTGGGTGGTCAGGTCTTACGAGGCGTAAGATAGCAAGCGACTGAGGAGAAATCGATGCTGAAACGTTTGATTGTGGCGCTTGTGGCTCTGGTCAGTCTGACGCTGGCGGCGTGCCAGCCGTCGGCGACCATGCCACCCGCTCCGGCGGTCCCCTCGCCTCTGCCCCTCGGCGGCTCGCAGGCTGCCGCGGCGACCCCTCAGGCGCCTTCCGCCGCCCGGCCCGCGCAGCCGTCCGCCTCAGGTCAGGGTTTGCAGCCCACGCCGTCGGGGCCAACGCCCACGCCCGACCCCAGCTTTATGCAAGGCTCGGAGCAGGTGCGCGGCCAGGTCCCCGTCGCCCCCAAGTCACCGAATCAGCCCGAGGGTGAGATCAAGCCCACCAGCCAGCCCCCTGCGGTCAAACCGGTCGGCGCGGCGTCCGTGTCGAAGGATAAGCTGGTCATGATTCAGGGCGGCAAGGTCTGGATCGTCTCAGCCGACGGCAAGGATCGCAAGGCGTTGTTCGGCGACAATGTGCCCCAACTGTGGTCGCCGCCCAAGGACCCCGGCCGTGGCTGGCTGTCGCCGTCGGGTAAGTACATGATGGTCCTGGCCGGTCCGCAGGTCACGCCGTGGGTGTCGGACATCCAGGGTAAGAATCCCCACCCGCTGCTGGAGCAGGGTGTGCCGACAGAAGGGGTCATCCCGGACAAGGATCTGGACAAGCTCAGCCGCAAGCTGCTGGACCAGGAGGTGGCCTGGAGCGCCGACGAGAGTCAGGTGGCTTTCCTGGCAGGACCAGCGGGCCAGCCAGACCTGTTCGTGGCGCGTCTGCCTGACGGCAAGGCCGTACCCATCACCAACGACGCCGCCACCCACGGCGACTTCGCCTGGTCGCCGAACGGCGAGATGCTGGCCTTCAAGACGCGCGACGAGAACGGGGGCAGCGAGCGGTTCTACGTCCTGCGCGGCAACCAGCTAATCGAGGTCCCAACGCAGACGATTGCGCAAATGGTCAATGAGGACGATCTCGGCGGTGTGGTCAATGTGACCTGGCTCGATGACCGCCGTGTCGCGTTCACGCCAGTGGCGGCGACTCTGGCCTCGCTGGGGATGTGGGTATTCGATACGGCCGATAACAGCGTGAAGCAGATTTACTCGGAGGCGCTGACAGCGCCCAAGTACGACTCGCTGACGCGCCGCTGGCTATTTCTGACCGGCGATGGCAAGGGCGCCCTGCGCATCCTGGATACAGGGACGTACCAGGTCAAGACCATCGTGCCTGAGGGTGTTGGCGGCCCCATCTGGTCCCCCGACGGCAAGCGTATCGTGTACTCGCGGGACAATGGCACGACCTACGACATCCACATCGTTAACGATGATGGCAGCAACGATAAGACGCTTGCCACAGACGTCATGCTGATTGGCGAGAATCCGCCGGAGCCAAGCCCCGCCGGTAAGCGCTACTTCTCGCCCGACGGCCAGCGGCTCGTGTACACGGCAGTTGGCTCCGATTTCGGTAGCACCGGCGACAACCTGGAAAACTGGTGGAGCGTGCCCCTCGATGGCAGCCAGCCAGCGACGCCGATCACGGATATGCCGCGCGTGTTCTACCTGCGTCAGTTGGGTTTCTCGCCCGACGGCCAGTCCATCGGCTTTGTGGGCCTGCGCTACTCCGATCGAGCCACCCACATCTGGACGGTCAGCCCCAATGGCGCCAACCTCAACAAGCTCGATGCCGAGGTGCGCTGGTATCGCTGGCTACCGCCAACGGCCCAGCCCTGACAACGGGTGGGTTCGTAGCCCGCCGCCCTTTTCGACGACCAACCGTGACCACACGCAGCGAAGGATCAGGAGGAATTCCATGAGTGAGAGTCCCAAGAGCCAGGTAGTTATCCGTCTCGACCAGCGCCTCTTCTACGCCATCATCGCCCTGGTCGGCATTGCGGCCCTGTTCATCGTCGGCCTGTATGTTGGCCGCCTCACGAGTGGCGCAAGTCGCGCCGCCGCACCGGCCGCCGTGGCCGCGGCACAGCCTGGCGCAGCCCAGCTGCCACAGCAGGGGGTCCAGGTGGCGCAGCCTGTGACGAGCCAGCAGTTGGGGGGCGCGAATCCCTTCCAGCAGCCCGCCGGTAGCCCCGTGCAGAGCAACACCGAGCAGTTTGGCGCAGACCCGCGCGTCAGCGTCCCCGAACTGAAGGCTAACAACTACACCTGGAACTTCGGCGACGTGAAGCCGGACCAGAAGGTGGAGAAGATTCTCAAGATCGAGAACAACGGCAAGAGCGAGATGATTATCGACAACGTGACTGCCTCCTGCGGCTGCACGGCGGCTGTCGTGGCCTCGGACAAGATTCCGGCCGGCGGGTCAACGGAGTTGCGGGTCGGCTATGATCCCCGCGTCAACAAGGATGCCGGCAAGTTCGTCTCGCGCAAGGTCCAGGTCAAGTATCACTTCGCCGATGACCCCAGCACAACGAAGCTCGGCGAGTTCAACGTGACCGCCAACGTGAGCAACTAAGGACAGCTGCCAGCAGTCAGTAGGCCAACATGACTACCGCCCACTGACTGCTGAGTACTTCCTCTGGGAGACCTGGACATGAGTAAGGCTAAGCAGAGCATCACACCCGCCACCCCTACGCCACCTGCGGCGGGGCCGAAGCGCGAGGTGGTGATGAATGTCAACAAGAATGTGCTGTTCGTCCTGGCCCTCACCCTCGGCGCGGTCGTCATGCTCAGCGCGGGCTTCCTGGTGGGTAATGCCCTGTTCCGCCCGCGCAACGTGGAACCGCAGACGGCCGCCGCCGTGGCGGGCCAGGCGGTGGCCGGCGCCGCCAACGGTTCCGGCTCGACGTCCGGCGTCCAGATCGTCCCACGCCAGGTCGATCCAAACGCCGTGCACCCTAACCTTGAAGGCTTTGTCGCCGTCTCCGCGGCCGAGGTCCCCATCGCCGAGGGCGCGCCTCGTATTCAGGTGCGTGGCGTCGATGCGAAGGGCACGCTGGATATGGGCACGATGCAGCCTGGCGAGAAGCGTGAGTACACCTTCGAACTGGCTAACATCGGCAAGGGCGACCTGGTGATCAACCAGATGTATACTTCGTGCGGTTGCACCCTGGCGAACTTTGCCGGCCGCAAGGTCACCGACGCGCCCTTCGATCCACCTGTAATCGTCAAGCCTGGCGAGTCGTTGCCCCTGGTCATTGCCTACGATTCCGCCGCCAACGAGGACAAGGGCCGCGTCGACAAGTTCGTGCAGGTGTTCTCGAATGATCCCACAGCGAAGGATATCAAGGAAGCATTCCGCGAGACGCGCTTTCGCATGACGGGTGTGGTGGGCCAGGAGGATTGAGGCGTGCGCGGCCGAGAGGGGGTTGAAGGAGACGGCAATGCCGAAGTGGATTAGCGTTGAGGTTCGTGATAGCAGCGGTGAGGCGAAGGATACCAAAGGCCACGGCGCGCCGCCACCCCCACCATCCGATGGCGGTTCTTCGTCTGGCAACGCCAGCGCCTGGATCGCCAGTATCATCGTTACCCTGCTGATTCTCCTGGTCGCGGGCGGCGTCTGGTACTTTGGCATCCGCCCCAGCCAGTCACGCCCGGTGACGGTCGGCGCGGTCGCGCCGCCGGCCGCCGCGCCAGGGGCCGCCGGCGCGGCGCTGCCCAACGCGCCCGCGGCCCTACCCTCGGGGCCAGGATCGCCGGCGCCATTGGACGACCTGCCGGCCGTGATTGCGACGGTCAACGGCGAGACCATCACCCGCGAGCAGCTGACAAACCTGATTCGCATCAATCAGGCCCTCTATCCGGTGATGAATGGATCCGACGTCACGCTGGATGCCGCCTCGCTCCAGAACCTGCGCGCCTCGCTGCTCGACCAGATGGTAAGCAACCGTCTGGAGCAGGCGGCGGCGCGCAATGAAGGCATCAAGGTTACGGACGCGGACATCGAGGCGGAGTTCACCACCTTCAAGAATACCTACCGCGTCGATGATGCGCGCCTGGAGGCTGCCCTCGCCCGGTTCAACCTGACGCCGGCGGATTTCAAGACGTGGCTGCGCGACTCGGCGCTGGTCAATCGGTTCTGGGCGCAGAAGGGGCAGCAATCGGCGCAGGCGGGCCAGTCTATCAATCGCCAGAGCTGGATTAACGACCAGTTGGTGACGGCCGACGTGCAGATCATGATGCCCGGCGCGGCCAGTAATGCGCCGTTGAAGGTTGGCGAAGCGCCGCCCAACTTTAGCCTCAAGGACCTGGACGGCAAGACGTGGACGCTGAGTGAGCTAAAGGGCAAGCCGGTGGTGGTGAACTTCTGGGCGACATGGTGCGCCCCGTGCAAGTTCGAGATGCCCCACTTCCAGGCCGCCTACCAGAAGTACAAGGACCAGGGCCTGGTCATCCTGGCCGTCGATATCAAGACGGACAACGGTGAGCCAGCGGTACGCAAGTTCGTTCAGGACCTGGGTATCACGTTCCCCACGCCCTTTGACACGACAGGCGACACCGAGGCGGCGTATCGCGTCAAGGCTTATCCGACCACGTACTTTGTGGGTCGCGATGGCAAGCTCAAGGAAGTGAAGCGCGGCGCGATCATCTCCGAGGACCAACTCAAGGCCTCCCTCGACAAGATTCTGGCCCAGTAGGTAGCGCATGGCGCCGCCTCGCCGCCTCTTCTCGGCCCGCGTGGTCGTGGGCATCCTGCTGCTGCTGGCCCTGGGCCTGGCCTTCGCGCCTGGATCGCTGCTCGACAAGGTGCGGGCGTTGGGGTTCGGCCTCGATCCCCAACGCCCGCACCATTCGTTCTTCCTGGCGGACGAGCCGATGCCGATCGAGGCGCGCAAGGTCGGTATCTACGGCGGTTTCGCCCTGGCCGCGGCCTGGCTGGCCTGGCGGCGGCCAAGAGCCGCCCGACTGCGGAGCGCGGCCGTCTACGCGGCGGCCCTGGCGGGCATTGCCATCATGGGCGTCGATGGCGCGAATGCCCTGTTCTTTGATCTCGGCCTGCCGCACCTGTATGCGCCACGCCTCGACCTGCGCGTGCTGACGGGGCTGGCCGCCGGTCTTGGCATGGCGACCCTGCTGTGGCCGGTGTGGGCGCAAGCGGCGTGGCGCTCTCCCCAGGGGTTGATTGGGCTGCGCGATCTCGCTGCGCCGGCTGCGCTGGGCCTTGTCACGATTGCGGGCCTCATCGGCGGCCAGGCGTGGCTGATGGTCCCTGTGTCCCTGGTCGCGACGACGGGCCTGCTGGCAGTGGTAGCGCTGCTGAACGGTGTGCTGGTGCTGGTGGCCCTGCGCCGTGAGGCGACCGCCGACGGCTGGCGCGACTTGCTGGATGTGGCGACGCTGGCGTTGGTCATGGCCGTGCTGGAATTGCTGGCGCTGGCCGGGCTTCGCTACGCGCTCATTGGCACGACGCCGCTGCCCTAGCCAGCCTCAGCGCAGGCATCCAACGACCGCTGGGCTACGTAGACATGAAAGGAATGCGACCGAATTAGGACTGGGCATACATTGACAAGATTGGGCCGCTCTCACTATAATTGGAGCGGTTTGGAGATTAGAGATTGGAGAGTGGCCGCCTTCATCTCCAGCCTCCGATCTCCAATTGTCTTTTGCGGGAGGAGATAGCCATGGCGCCTTTCCGTTTTCTCATCGGCGGCCTCGTGATCGTCGCCGCTATTGCCTTTCTGAGCATTCGCAGCTTCCAGGCGAATGCTACCTACTACGTTACCTCGGACGAGATGGTGCAGAAGGTCCACGCGGGCCAGATTACGCCGGGGAAGACCATCCGCCTGGCGGGCAACATCGACAAGGCCAGCGTCAAGTGGGACGCCAGTAAACTCGACCTGTCGTTCCATGCCACGAACAAGGATGTGGCCGTGCCGGTGCGTTACACTGGCCCCATGCCCGACAGCTTCAACATGGCGGAGAGCGTCGTGGTCGAGGGGACCTATAATGCCGACGGCAGCGTGACGGCGCATAACCTCTTCGTCCAGTGCCCGTCGAAGTACGAAGCTGAGGTTCAGCAGGGAGGCTAAATGGCGGATATCGGCTACCTGTCGCTGCTGCTGGGCCTGGCGGCGGCCATCTTCGCCATTGGGGCGAGTGTCTATGGCGCGCGCCGCCGCTATCCCGAACTGGTTGCCAGCGGCGAGCAGGCGGCCATCTCCGCCGCCGGGCTGACGGCACTGGCGAGCGGGATTCTGGTGCTCCTCTTCCTGGTGGAGGATTATCAGGTGAACTATGTCGCGGAGCATTCGAGCCGCGACATGCCTCTGATGTTCCGTCTGTCGGCCATCTGGAGCGGGCAGGAAGGCTCGCTGCTGTGGTGGGCGTTTATTCTGGCCCTGTACACGGTGGTCGCCATCGTTGCCAATCGCCACACCCACCGTGCCATCATGCCCTACGCGACGGCGACGCTGATGTTCGTGCTGGCCTTCTTCCTCAGCCTGGTCACCTTTGTTGAGAACCCCTTCCGTCTCCTGACCTTTGTGCCCAACGATGGCAACGGCCTGAACCCCCTGCTTCAGCATTGGGCGATGGCGATGCACCCACCGATGCTGTACCTGGGCTATGTGGGCACCGCCGTGCCCTTTGCCTTCGCGGTGGGGGCGCTGGCGTCAGGCCGCCTGGGCAGCGAGTGGGTCCAGTTGGCGCGGCGCTGGACGCTGGCTGTCTGGGCCTTCCTGACCATCGGCATCATGCTCGGCGGGGCCTGGGCCTACATGGAGCTGGGCTGGGGCGGCTACTGGGGTTGGGACCCGGTCGAGAACGCCTCCTTCCTGCCCTGGCTGGCGGGCACGGCCTTTCTGCACTCGATCATCATCCAGGAACGACGGGGCATGCTCAAGGTGTGGAACATGGTGCTGGTGGCCCTGTTCTTCGGGCTGGCTATTTTCGGCACGTTCCTGACCCGCAGTGGTGTGATCTCGTCGGTCCACTCCTTCGCCCAATCGCCCCTCGGCCCCTACTTCCTGGCCTTCATGACGGTGACATTCCTGGGCTTCCTGTGGTTGCTTGTCAGCCGCTGGCCGCTCTTGAAGGCCGACCATCAGCTGGAGAGTGTCGTCTCGCGCGAATCATCGTTCCTGATGAACAATCTGCTGCTGCTCGCCATTACCTTTGCCGTCTTGTGGGGGACGATCTTCCCCATGATCTCGGAGATCGTCGTCAATGACAAGATCACCGTGGGGCCACCGTTCTTTAACCAGACGACGATGCCCATCTTTGCCGCGCTGCTCATCCTTATGGGCATCGGTCCGCTGACGAGTTGGGGGCGGGCCTCGGTGGGTAAGCTGGTCAGGCAGCTGGTCGCGCCTTGCCTGGCTATGGGGGTCGTGGTTGGTATCCTGTTCCTGCTGGGCGTGCGAAGCTGGGCCTTGTTCGGCTACGCTATCGTGATCTTCGTCCTCACCGTCCATGCCTGGGAGTTCTACCAGGGGTCGCGGGTGCGGCGCAGGGCGACGGGTTCAAGCTGGCCTACCAGCCTGGCCTTCCTGTTCCGCAGTAACCCGCGTCGCTACGGCGGCTACGTTGTCCACCTGGGCATTCTGATCATGGCGGCCGGCATCATTGCCTCGAACAGCGGGCAGTTGGAGCACCAGGAGACACTGGCGCGCGGCGCACAGATGCAAGTCGGCGATTACACGCTGACCTACGCGGGTATGCAGCAGTTCGCTGAGGGCGACAAGGATGTGGTGCGCAGCACGGTGACGGTGACGCGGAACGGCGCGGTCATCGATACCCTCTACCCCTCGCGCGACTTCTACCGCGCCAGCCAGCAGCCCCAAACCGAGGTCGCCATCCGCCGCGGCGTGTCCGAAGACCTGTACATCGTCCTCGGCGGCTGGGAGGACAACGGCGCGACGGCGACCTTCAAGGCCTACGTCAACCCGCTGGTCAACTGGATCTGGTTCGGTGGGCTGGTCGTGTTCGCAGGCGTCCTGCTGGCGGCCTGGCCCGGCGGGCGGCGTCAGCGCGCGACGGTAGCCCTCACTAAGGGCGTGCCGGCGCGATGAATCTGCGTATGGGCATGCGACGTGTGCTGGTCTTGCTGCTAGCCCTCGCCGTGCTGGGCGGCCTGGCGGGGCGAGCGTCGGCCCAGGGCGGTGTCTCGAATGCCGACATTGACGCCCGAATGCGGGCGATCACCTCGCGCCTCAACTGCCCGCTATGTCAGGGTCAGACCCTGACCGAATGCCCCCTCCAGGTGTGCGATGAAATGCGCGACTTGATTCGCCAGAAACTGCGGGCGGGCGAGTCGGAGGAGCAGATTCGCGTCTACTTCGTGGAGCGGTTCGGCGACCGCGTCTTGAACGAGCCGCCGCGTACGGGCTTCGCGCTGTTGGGTTGGGTGACGCCCATTGTGGCGATTCTGGCCGGGGTGGGCATCCTGGCGCTGGTGCTGCGTGGTATGCTGCGTCGCCCGCCTCCTGCGACGCCGGCCGCCGCAACCGCGGCTGTCTCCTCGCCGCCTCCCCCGCCGCCGTCGCTCCCTGCTGAGTACGTGGAGCGTCTCGAACGCGAGTTGCGAGAGATGGAGTAGGTTGTGGCGAACGAGATCCCCTTGCACCCGACGCAGGACGCTGCCCCGACGACAGCGCCCAATCGCGGCCGGGCCATCGTCCTGGTAGCTGGCCTGGTGATCATCGGCAGCCTGGTGTTGGTCTCCCTGCTCGGCCTGCGCCAGGCGAACACGCCGCGCCCTGAGGTTGGCCGCTCGGCCCCTGCCTTCAATGTGCCGCTGTTCGATGGTGGGAGTGTGGCGCTGACGGACCTCAAGGGCAAGCCAGTGGTCGTCAACTTCTGGGCGTCGTGGTGCATTCCCTGCGTCGACGAAGCGCCGGAGTTGGAGAAGACCTGGCAGGCGTACAAGGATCGCGGCGTCGCCTTCCTCGGCATCGACTACGTGGATACCGAGCCGAAGGCGCGCGAGTTCATGCAGCGGCACGGCATCACCTACCCCAACGGCCCCGACCTGGGCTCGCGAATCAGCTACGACTACCGCATCAAGGGTGTGCCGGAAACCTTCGTTATTGACAAGGACGGTGTCGTGCGCTTCGTCAAGATTGGTCCTACGACGGCCGACGAGCTGCGCTCTGTCCTTGAGCCGCTACTGAGGTAACGTGGATCAGATCTTCATCATCGTGGCAGGGGTCTCGCTCGTCGGCCTGACCGTGCTGTGGATTCTTCGGCCGCTCCTGGGCGGGACCGAGGCGGGCCGCGAGCGCAGCCCTGAGGCGAGCGCGGCGGCTGAACTGGCCGCCCAGCACGAGATGGCGCTTGAGAGTCTGCGCGACCTGGACAACGATTACGCAGCGGGCAAGCTCGATGACGCGGACTATCAGGCGCAGCGCGCGCTGCTGCTCAGCGACGGCGTGGCCGTCTTGCAGCGGCTGGATGCGCTGAAGACCGGTTGGGCCACGTCCGATCCGACGCTGGACCGGGAAATCGAGGCCGCCGTCGCGGCGCGCCGGGTGGTCACGCCGGCGGCCGACATTCCCCGCCCAACCTGCCCAACGTGCGGCGCGCAGGTGCGCGCGGCGGCTCGCTTCTGCGATCAGTGCGGTGCGACGCTGGCCGTCCCTGCCGTATCGCCGCCGGCCGCACCATTGCCCAAATCAGGTTGACCCAATTCTGGCTATGAAATCTCATTTACCATTTCCTGTTGTTGCTCGCATTGTACGCGGCTGGTGGCCCACGCTAGTGTGTCTGGCTCTGGTGGCTGCGTGCCTGGCGACGCTGGCCGATAGTGTCCCCGCCTCGGCCCAGGGCGCAGCGTCCCCACCGGCGCCGCCTGCCGGGCGGCCCTCGGCGGCGCGGGGCAAGGAACTGTTCGCCACGAACTGCGCGCCCTGCCACGGCCCCGGCGGTGCGGGCGACGGCGAGACGCTCAAGTCGCAAGGCAAGACCGCGCCTGACTTCACCCAACCCGCCTTCCACAGCCAGCAATCGTCGGCCGACATCTACACGACTATCAGCGAGGGACGGGTCGCCAACCTGATGCCGCCCTGGAAGGGCCGCCTGTCGCCCGACCAGATGTGGGACCTGGCTTACTATGCCTGGTGGCTCGGCACGGGCAGCGCGACTCTCGCGCGCGGTCAGGCGGTGTGGCAGGCGGAGTGCGCCGCGTGCCACGGCGCGAGCGGCGCGGGGGTGCAGGGCGTTGACCTCGGTCAGGCCAGCCGCGCCATCGCCTTCAGCCAGGCGGACGTGGCGAGTCGCAGCGCGACCGTCAAGGACCACGCGCCGCTGTGGTCGAAGCTGTCGGCGGCCGACCAGGCGGCGTCGCTGGCCTATGCCCGCAGCCTGGGCTTCGACGCGCCCGCCGCTCCGGCCTCCAACGGGGCGATTCGGGGCACGATCCGTAATGGCACCACCAACACCGCCATCACGCCGGGTCAGGTGGTCAGCGCGACCCTGTACTCCTTCGTCGGAACCGCTCCCCAGGCGCCGGTGATCGCCCCCGTCGACGGCCAGGGAGCCTTCAAGTTCGAGGGGCTGACGGCCGGCGACGATTACAACTATGGCGTCGGCGTACTCTACAATGGCATCCAGTACTTCAGCCCTCTGCTCAAGCTGACGGCCGACCAGCCCAATCAGACGCCGGAACTGAGAGTATACGAGGCGACGGCCACCGACCCCGGCCTGCGCATCGGTCAGGTCCACGTCATCGCCGAGTTTCTGGACGCCAGGACACTGCGCGTCGGCGAGCTGTTCGAGGTGCAAAACCCGGCTCAGCAGACCTTCCTGGCCCCGCCGGGTGGCGCAACTTTTGAGATGGGCCTGCCGCCGGGCGCGACCAACATCCGCTTCCAGGACGAGGCGATTGACCCGGCCTCGATTGGCGACAACAATACCTTGCGCCTCAACATCCCCTGGATTCCAGGCTCGCGTCAGGTGTTGCTGGCCTACGACCTGCCCTACAACAACAACAGCCTGCGCCTCAGCCGCGCCTGGCCGTATCCGACGGGCGAGGTCAACGTTCTAGTGGAAGACCTGGGTGTCCAGGTCTCGGCTGACGGCCTTCAGGCCAAGGCCCCGATGAACACGCCCAACGGCGGCCGCTACCTCACCCTGGCTGCGCCGTCTTTGGCGGCTCGACAGGCGGTGAACGTAACGTTGAGCGGCGCGCCGCGCATCGATGCCGCAGCGGCAAGCGGCAGCGCGTCGGGCCAGGCTGGAGCCGTGGCGTCTGTACCCTCGGCGCGGGTACAGACATCATACCAGGACGGGCTGCGTTGGCTGGGCGTGGTTCTGGCCGCCCTCGCCGTGCTGGCCTTCCTGGCCTGGCCGCGGCTTCGCCCGTCGCTGGCCGCGGGTCGTCACGAGAATCCCGCCGCGACGCGCGAGCGACTGCTTGACCAGTTAGCCGACCTCGACGATGCGTATGCCCTGGGAGAGATAGGCGAGGGTGACTACATGGTGCAGCGGGCGGAGACCAAAGCGCGCCTGGTGGCGGTGATGCGCGCCCTGCGCGCACAGGAGTAGGAGTGATGCCTCCGTTTGTATGGATTGTTTACGGTCTGACCTTGATTGTCGTGGGCGGCTATGCCTATAGTATCTGGGTGCGCCGAGCGCGACTGATGCGTAACATGGAGCAGCGGGATGACCATCGATCCCAGTAATGTCACGGCCTTCGCCTTCGGGCTGGCCTTTCTGGCGGGCCTGGTGTCGTTCCTGTCGCCCTGTGTCTTGCCCCTCGTGCCCGCCTATATCGGCTATCTGGGGGCGAGCGCCATCGGGGTCGGTGGCCTCGACGGAACAGCGGCCTCTACCCTGGACGTGCGCCGTCGCACGATGACCAACGCCCTGTTCTTTGTGCTAGGCTTCTCGTTGGTGTTCATCCTGCTGGGCGCGACGATTGGCCTGCTGGGCTTTTTCCTCCAGGACTTCATCACGGGTCTGGTGCGCGCCGGTGCGGCGCTACTCATCGTATTCGGGGTGCGTGTCGCCGGTCTGCGCATGAACCTGGCGCGCTGGTTCCTGCTGGCGGCGCTGAGTGGTGTCGTCATGTACCTCATCAAGGTGGGAATCCCGCCCACCTTTGAGGTGCGCGGGGTCATGGATGCCCTGATGGTCTTCTGCCTGGTCCTGTGCGCGGCCGATATGCCCGCACCCTACCGCTTGCCGTTGGCGGTCGGGGCGGCGGCTTTCAACTTCTTTGGCAGCCCCTTCGGCCTGATAGGCCCGTTGGGAGCTAGCGGCCTGACCGCCGAACCAATTCGCCTGCTGGCGCTGCTGTTCGAGACGACGCTGGTATTTCTCATCGGCATGTTCGTCTCGCAGACCGATCTCTTCTTCATGGAGAGGCGTTTCGAGATGCACCATTCCCCCGGCAGCGGCGGCATCTGGCCATCGATGCTCATGGGAGCCATCTTCGGGGCGGGCTGGACACCGTGCGTAGGGCCGAACCTGGCGGCGATCTTCATACTTGGCTCCGAGAGTCGCACTACGCTGCTGGCGGCCGGGCTGTTGGCCGTCTACTCGATGGGCCTCGGCCTGCCCTTCCTGGGTGTGGCCCTCGCCTTCGACCGCTTCTCCGTGTGGCTGCGCTATCTCAAGCAGTACATGGGTGTGATTACCGCCGTGAATGGCACGCTGCTCGTTCTCATCGGCTGCCTGCTGCTCAGCGGTCGCCTGGCGACGCTGGCGCAGTTTGCCCCGCCGTGGCTGACCGCCCTATGAGCGCGCCCGGTTCGTTGTGGCGTAGGCTGGCGCCGGCCCTGGTCGGGCTGGCGGTGGTGGCTGTAGTGGCGCTGGGCGTCTGGCTGGGCGGGCGCGGCAGTCAGGGCGGCATCGTCGCCGCGGCGGGGCGGCCGCTGACTGTCGAGCGCGACCAGATGGCTCCCCTGTTTCGCCTCACGACACTGGACGGCGCGACGATCGACCTGGCCGACAGCCAGGGTGACGTGGTTCTGGTGAACTTCTGGGCGACCTGGTGCCCACCCTGCCGCGACGAAATGCCGGTCATCGAGGCCGCCTATCAGGCGCACAAGGATAGGGGGTTCCGCGTCCTCGCCGTGGACGTCCGCGAGGGCAAAGGCGAGGTGGCGGCCTATGCGCAGGAATTGGGGCTATCCTTCCCCGTCCTCCTGGACCAGAGCGGGGATGTGGCGCTGGCCTACCGCGTACAGAACCTCCCGCGCAGCTTTCTCATCGACCGCCAGGGGCGGGTGGTGCGCATCCATCCCGGCGAGTTGACCACCGAAACGATCGAGCGCTACTTGCAGGAACTGCTGTAGCGGGGCGTTTGACAAAGTCGCCTCGCGTGGGCACAATCAGAGCAGCGTGGCTGCCATTTTCGGGAGCCGCACCCGTCCTGGCACGAGGTAGAGCGCCGTGCGTCTGCTGATAGTTGCCCTCGCCACCCTCATGCTGGCCCTGGCGCCGCCCGCAGCTGCGGGCGGGCCGCCGGACGCGCCGACCCAGCTCTACCTCCCCGCGCGCCACTTCTGGCAGACCCAGAACAACTGCGGGCCGACCGCCGTCGCTATGGCCGCTAGCGTCTTCGGCATCGATGTTGATCCCCAGGTAGCGCGTTGGGCCTTGCGACCCGAGCCGGATAGCGTCGGGATGGATGCCAGCCGCGTCGACGCCTACGTGCGTCAATTAGGGCTGGCGGCGATGCCGCGGGTGAATGGCTCGCCTGACCTGATCCGCCGCCTCCTTGCTGCGGACGTGCCAGTCCTGGTCAACCAGTGGCTGACGCGCGGCCAGCGCATCGAGCACTACCGCCTCGTGGTTGGCTACGACACGGTAGCGCGCGGCTTCTACGTTCACGACTCGACGTATGGACCATATCTGTGGGTCAGCGAGGCCGATTTCATGGCGCTCTGGACACCCACCGGGCGGCCGTATGTGCCTATCTACCGCCCCAATCAGGAGAGCGCGGTGGCGGCCATCATCGGCCAGGACTGGGACACGCCCACCATGTACGGGCGCGCGTTGGTGCGCGCCGTCGACGACGTGTGGGTCGCGCCCTCGGATGCATGGGCGTGGGCGCGGTTGGGCAGTTTCGCCTTTGCCTATGGCGATGGGGCGACAGCGCTGACAGCGTGGCGGGCGGCGCGCACGCTGGGTCTGCCCCAGGGCGAACTGTGGCTGCCGGGCTGGCTGGCCGCCGCCGCCCTCGACGAGGGCGATTACGCAGCGGCGCTAGGGTACGCCGACCAGGCGCTCCGCCGCTACCCTTCGTGGTCGGGCCTGCACTATGTTCGGGGGGTGGCGCTGTTGGGCCTGGGGCGGTCGGCTGAGGCGGCGGCTGCCCTGCGCCACGCCCTGGAGCTTGAGCCGTCGAACTCGGCGGCGAGAACATTGTTAGAATCCGTCGGTCGCTAGGGAAGCGGTGAGCCGGGAAGCGAGAGACTATGCAATCGGATCGATCTGTGCGGCGCGTGGATAACGTCAACGGCGTCGTCAACAGCATGGTGGTATGGACGACGCGCCATTGGACACTGTTCGTCAACGGCATCGTGGCGATGTACGTGACGCTGGCCTTCAGCGCGCCGCTACTGATGATGGCTGGGCTGGAAGGCCCGGCGCGTGTGATTTATCTTCTGTTCCACGCCACCTGCCATCAGTTGCCGCAACGGTCGTTCTTCCTCGGCGGCCCATCGCTGGCCTACTCCTTTGACCAGATCGCGCCCTTGACGGGGGCTACCACGGGCCTCGACCTGTTCTGGCATCCCATCTACGACGCCAGCCTCGGCCTGGGCTATCAGGTGGCTTTCTGCCAGCGCGACGCGGCGATCTACCTCGCGATCCTGATCACGGGGCTGCTATACAGCGCGACAGGCCGCCGCTGGCGGCCTATCCCGTGGTGGGGGCTGGCGCTGTGCGCGGTTCCCATCGCCCTCGATGGTCTCTCACAATTGCCTGGCTGGCGCGAGAGCATCCCCGCACTCCGGGTTCTAACCGGCGCTATCTTTGGCGTCGGCGTGGTCTTGTTCGCTTACCCGCACCTCAACACCGCCATGCGCGAGATCGGGGCCAGCGCCACCGATGCTGCAGCCACCTGGCAGGAATAGTCGCCATGAGCATCAATCCTGAGCCGCGCCGCTATCGTCTGGTTCTCACGGGGCCACCGGGGTCGGGCAAGAGCACCCAGGCTGAGCGGCTAGCGGCGCGCTTCGGCCTGGCCCACCTCTCTACGGGCCAGATTCTGCGCGAGGAAGTTGCGCGCGGCTCGACCCTCGGCCAGCAGGCACAGAACGACATGAGCGAGGGCCGCCTCGTGCCATCGGCGCTCGTCAATGACATGGTCGCCGCCGCCCTACGTCGCCTCAGGACGCGCGGTTTCGTTCTCGACGGCTACCCGCGCACCGTGGACCAGGCGCGCGCGCTGAATGGAATGCTGGCCGAGGAGGGGCTGACCCTCGACTTCGCGATTCACATTGATCTGCCTGAGGCCGTGGCGCAGGCGCGCCTCGCCTCGCGCGTCGTGTGTCTTGGCTGCAAGACAGCCTATCAACGCGCGGACCTGGGGGCGAGCGTGACACGTTGCCCTAAGTGTGGTGGGGCGCTCGTCCATCGCACGGACGATACGCCAGAGGTCATCCACGAGCGATTCGTTGTCTACAATGAGATGATGACACCCGTGCTGGATTACTATCGTGCGCAAGGATGCCTCCGCACGGTGAGCGGCGACGGTAGCCTGGACGCGGTGGCCGAGCGCGTGCTGGCGGCGCTGCCCCAGGTGTGACGCTGTTTGGCGGGTGGGGGCGCGTGTGGTATCATTGTCGGCGGTCGCGCGCCGAGCGGCGTAACTGAGCATACCGACGGTCGTCTTATGAAGTGGCACGCCGCTCGCGAGTCCCGAATCAAGGAGAGAGTGATATGTCACGCTGGCTAATCAGCCTTGCGTTTGCCCTGTTTGTGACAGCGCTGGCTGGCACAGTGGCGGCAGCTATGGCGGCGACAGAAGCCCCATTGGCGGTGCCCGCCCGCGCGGCGCTGCAAACGACCGCCTATCCCTCGCCCACGCTGGCGGTCGCGTCACCGACGGCAGGGTCGAGCCAGGCGGCGACGGCCACCGTGGCCGCTACGGCTACTTCGCCCGCTACCCGCACCATCACGCCGACATCGCTGCCGTTCACGGTGACGCCCATCAGCACTCCGACGCTGCCGGTCCAGTTCAACCCGCCTACAGCCACGCCCATCCGCATTCCCGGCCTGCCTGTGCCTGGCCCCGGTGATCGCCTGCCGTCGACGGGTGGCTCGCTCATGTCCCTCTTCAACCTGCTGCTGCTGTCTGGCGGCTTCGGCGCGGTTCTCTTCGCGGCGGGCCGCCTCTTGCGGCGACGCTAGTGTGAATGAAGCGCGGGATGTCCGCATCCTCGCGACCCCTGGGGATTGCTGGCGATCTGCTGAGTATCCTGGGGCTGCTGATGATGGCGTTCAGCGGGATTGTGTTGTGGCAAGAGGGGCCGACCGCCCTGCTTGTGACCCTCAATCCCAATCCGGCTAGTTACGAACGCCGCGTCGGAACCGCGTCGCGCCCCATCGCCCCCGATAGGGCGGCCTTGCTCCGCGAGTTGTATCCGACCCCCACGCCGCCGACACCCCCGACGGCCACGCCTGCCGCGCTAGCCGCCCCTGAGGCCACGCTCGACTTGCCACCGGGCGCGCCAACCCTGGCCGCGCCGATCCCGCGCGCGCCGCTGCCGACCCCCACGCCGGCGCCTGGCTCGGAGCCGCCCGTGCGCGTTCTTATCCCTAGCATCGGCGTCGACAGCCAGGTGGTCCAGGTTGGCCTCAACATCGTTGACCACAACGGGGTGTTGAGTCGCGAATGGGAGACGGCCGACTATGCCGCCGGCCACCACGACGGCAGCGTCAACCCCGGCCAGCTGGGCAACGTGGTTATCTCGGGCCACAACAACGTCCAGGGACGGGTATTTCGCCTGCTGGAGCGCATCAAGCCGGACGATCAGGTCATTCTAGAGACGGCCACCGGCCAACGCTATCGGTATATCGTTCGCGAGCAGGTGATTGTGCCGGAGACAGGGGTGAACGAGGCCAGGCGGCGCGAGAACGCCGAATACATGGCCCAGACCGACGATGCTCGGTTGACCCTCATTACGTGTTGGCCTTACTGGACCAACACGCATCGCGTAATTGTCGTTGCGGAATATGCAGGATTGGTGAGTCATGGCTGAACGCCCGGTGGTGGCCCTGGTGGGTCGCCCGAATGTCGGAAAATCTACCCTGTTCAACCGCCTTGTGGGTGAGCGGGTTGCCATCGTGGAGGATGTGCCGGGGACCACGCGCGACCGCCTGTACGGTGACGCGGAGTGGACCGGTGTTCCCTTCGTCGTTGTCGACACCGGCGGCCTGGCGGACGATCCCAGCAGCAACATGGTTGCTGCCATCCGTTCCCAGGCCGAGGTCGCCATGGAAGAGGCGGACGTCATCGTCTTCCTGGTCGATGCGTTGGATGGCCTTGTGGCGGCCGACGAAGATGTGGCCGGGCAGTTACGGCTGACCAAGAAACCCATCGTCCTGGCCGTCAACAAGGCCGACAACCCTGAGCGGCGGCTGAACGCGGTGGAGTTCTACTCACTGGGGCTGGGGGAGCCGTTCCCTATCTCCGCCATCCACGGCACGGGCACGGGCGATCTGCTGGACCAGATCGTGGCCCAGTTGCCGGTGACGCCGGAGGATGAGGAAGACGAGTCGGTGAAGATCGCGCTCGTGGGGCGGCCCAACGTCGGGAAGTCGTCGCTGCTCAACCGCCTGCTGGGCGAGCAGCGCTCGATTGTGAGCGACGTACCCGGCACGACCCGCGACGCCATCGACACCCAGATTCGGTACAGCGGTCAGGACATCACCCTCATCGACACGGCCGGCATCCGTCGGCGTGGCAAGGTGGAGGTGGGGATAGAGAAATACAGCGTCCTGCGGGCTATGCGGGCCATCCAGCGCGCCGATGTGTCGCTACTGCTGACCGACGGCGCGGAAGGCATCACCGCCCAGGACGCCCACGTGGCGGGCTACATCATCGAGGAGGGCAAGAGTGCGGTTCTCATCATCAACAAGTGGGACCTGGTCGAGAAGGATAGCCATACCCTCAATGAGTATGCCCGCAAGGTGCGGGGCGCGCTGAACTTCCTGGACTACGTGCCGGTGTTGTTCATCTCGGCCCTCACCGGGCAGCGGGTCAACCAGGTCATTCCCACCGCGCTGCGCGTCTACGAGGCGCGCTTCCAGCGCATCCCCACCGCTGAGCTTAACCGGCTGCTCCAGGATGCGGTGGCGCACCACCCACCGCCGACCCGCAGCGGTCAGCGCCTCAAGTTCTACTATGCCACCCAGATCAGCGTCGACCCGCCGCGCTTCGTGTTCTTCGTCAACGATCACCGTCTGGTCCACTTTACCTACGAGCGCTACCTTGAGAACCTGATGCGCGAGCGCTATGGCTTCGAGGGCACGCCCATCAAGCTCATCTTCCGCACTCGCGAGCGCGAGGACCGCTCGCGCGCTAAAGGTTAACGCCGCCCCACCTGGGGCGGCGCTGGTTCATCGCTCCCTCTTCCAGACGAACCGGGTTGGGCCTGGCAGACGGCCACCGACGACCATTAGCTCGGCGCGATAGTTCCCTGGCCCCCCGTCCGTGGTCGAGCGCGGTCGCTACTTGAGGCTCAGCAGATACGCGACCAGGTCGTTGAGCTGATCCGGCGGCAGGTTGGTGAAGGTAGCCGGCATCAGGTTGGGCTGGTAGCCAGGGGCGATAAAGTCGTTGGGGTGGGTGATCGACTCCACCAGGAATTGCCCCGCGCTATAGCCCGGTCGCTGTGTCGCCGCGGTCGTCCCAATATTAGTCAGGTTGGGGCCGATAGTAGCGCTGCCCAGGCCGGGCACGGTGTGGCACGTAGTGCAGGCCAGGGTCTGGAACAGCTGCTTGCCCTTGGCGGGGTCGCCAGGCCCCGGTTGGGCAGGTGGCGCGCCAGCGGCTGGTTTGCTCGGTTGCGTCGGCTGGGCGGCGAGTGGTGTGGGTTGTGCGAGTGGTGTGGGTTGTGCGACGGCGGTCGAGGGTCTGATGGGGGTCGCCCCGCCGCTCACGCTACTCTGCTGGGTCTGTGCGCAAGCGCCAATAATCAGACCAAAGACAATTGCGGCGATCAGGCTGATCCAGGTGCCGCCGGACGGACCACGCCGGCCGTCGGTCTCAGGTGTATTGGTGGACAAGGCGACTCTCCTCTGAATGCGCAGTCAAGGGGTGGGAGGGGGGATCGGATGGAGGATTGGATCGCGTCCGACACTCTCGATTATAGCACCACCGTCTGCTGGAGTCAACGAAATGCGTTTCGACATCTTCACCCTGTTCCCCGCCATGTTCGATGGCCCCTTCGGCGATAGCATCATCAAGCGCGCCATCGCGGCGGGTCAGCTCGATGTTCACTTGCACAATATCCGGGACTACGCCGAAGGTCGCCACCGCGTCACCGACGACTACCCATATGGCGGGGGCGGCGGGATGGTGATGAAACCGGAGCCGGTGTTCGCTGCCGTGGAGGCCGTGCTTGGCCCGCAGCCCGGCGCGGTCGCCCCGCTCATCCTGATGGACCCCCAGGGCCGCCGCTTCAGCCAGGCCGTGGCCGCTGAGCTGGCGGCCCTGCCGCGTGTGGCCCTGCTGTGCGGTCACTACGAGGGTATCGACGAGCGGATTCGCGAGCGTCTCGTCACCGACGAGCTGTCCATCGGCGACTACGTATTGACCGGGGGGGAGCTACCGGCGATGGTCATCGTCGACACGGTGGCGCGGCTGTTGCCCGGCGTGCTCGGCAACCCGATGGGCGCGACCAACGACTCCATCGCCTCCGGGTTGTTGGAGTTCCCCCAGTACACGCGCCCGGTGGACTTTCGCGGCTGGCGCGTCCCCGACATCCTATTGTCCGGCCACCATGCCCAGGTGGACCGCTGGCGGCGGCAGGAAGCGCTGCGCCGTACCCTGGCGCGGCGGCCCGATCTATTGGCGAGCGCGGCCCTCAGCGACGCCGACCGCAAGGCACTGGCCCAGCTGACCGACGACACCAGCGGCGAATGAAATTTGCCGCGTCGCTCCGATGATGCTATACTTCCCCCTTGTGAATCGTTCCAGAGGGTGAAACCATGAGCTCAGGCCTGCTGCAGTCGGTTGAAAACAGCGTCGCGGTCAATCCGAATGTTCCCGTGCTCCACACGGGCGACACTGTTCGCGTCTTCTTCAAGATTATTGAGGGTGGCAAGGAGCGCGTGCAGCGCTTCGATGGTGTCGTGATGCGCATCAAGCAGGGCGGCCCCAATGCCAGCTTCACCGTGCGTCGCATCGGCGCGGACGGCGTGGGCGTGGAGCGGACGTTCCCGACTCGCTCGCCGCGCATCGACCGCATCGAAGTTATCCGCCACGCCCACGTCCGCCGCAAGGCGTTGTACTACCTGCGCGACCGGCGTGGCAAGGCCGCCCGCCTTCGCGAGCGCAAGACCGCCATGCCCCACGTCAAGGCCGCCCAGCGCGCTCAGGCGGCGGCGTCTCAGGCTGACCAGGACTAGGCCGACGCAAGATCGCCGCCCTCCATCGGAGGGCGGTTTTCTATTTATCAGGAGGATGGTTGATGCACGGCGCGCACGTTCCCCCGCCCTCCCTCGATGCTGAGCGCGCCTGGCATAGCGACGGCCACCGGCGGATCGCCGGCCTTGACGAGGCCGGCCGTGGCGCGTGGGCCGGGCCGGTCGTGGCGGCGGTGGTGATTCTCCCCTCCGCAGATGCCTCGCTGCTCGAATGCCTGGCCGGCGTCCGCGACTCGAAGTTGATGACGTCCGCCGCTCGCGAGGCCGCGCTCCCGGATATTATAGCCGTTGCCAGCGCGGTGCGGGTGGGCGTCGTGCCCGCCGAGGAAATCGACCGCATCGGCATCGTGCCCGCCACGCGCGCTGCCATGCTGATCGCCCTGGCCCAGGTTGATCCCCCTCCCCATGCGCTGCTCGTGGATGCTGTCACACTCCCGACGCCCATCCCCCAGCGCGCCTTCCCCAAGGCTGACCAGCTTAGCCTGTCCGTTGCGGCGGCGTCGGTCGTCGCCAAAGTCACCCGTGACCGGATCATGGTGCGTTTCGATACCGCCTATCCGGGCTACGGCTTCGCCCAGCACAAGGGCTACGGCACGGCCGCCCACGCCCTGGCCCTGGGCCGCTATGGCCTCGCCCCCCTGCATCGCCGCTCCTTTGCCCCCATCCGCGCCGCCCAGATGAAGTTGCTGAACGACGACGACCTGCTCGACCTGGCGACCGGGGACGAGGACGACTAGGCCCATGCCGCCGGCCGACCCACGGCGGAGCTTGGGGCGAGCGGGTGAAGACCTGGCTGTTCGCACCCTCACCGAGCGCGGCTATACGATCGTGGCGCGCAACTGGCGCTGCCCGGTTGGCGAGCTAGATGTCATCGCCCGCGACGGCGAGTGTCTGGTCTTCGTCGAGGTGCGCACGCGGCGCGGCGGCTGGCGTGGCGCGGCCGCCGACTCCGTGGGACCACGCAAGCGCGCCCGCCTGGCCGCGCTGGCCGACGCCTATCTGCAAGCGGGCGCGTATCCCCAGACAACCAACTGGCGCATCGATATCGTCGCCGTCGAGATGGACGGCGGCGGCGCACTGCGGAGCGTCGAGGTGTTCCAGGATGCGGTGGGCTGGCGCTAGAGCTGGCGCGCGTCTGCTTGCCACACTCCACAGCGAACCAGCGGCAAAGTTGACACAGTTCCGGTGGCTGCGCTACGATACCGCGACACAGGCCGTTGTAGCATAAGGGGGAGGGAACCGTGGACCTCAAAGAGTTCGCCGCGCGATTCCAGGTCGAGCCGGGCAAGCCGTTCAAGCTGCAGGCTGCCGACACGAGCGATACGGCCGGCTACTCGAAGCCGGAGAATGCCAGCGAGTTGCTGCAGCAAGGTGTGGCCATCCTGGCCGAGCATCAGGAGAAGCTGTATGCCGAGAATCGGCAAGCTCTACTCATCATCTTCCAGGCGCTGGACGCGGCGGGCAAGGACAGCGCCATCAAGCACGTCATGAGCGGCGTCGACCCGGCCGGCTGCCAGGTCTACAGTTTCAAGGCCCCCTCGGCCGAGGAACTCGACCATGACTACCTGTGGCGCTGCTTCAAGGCGCTGCCAGAGCGGGGGCGCATCGGTATCTTCAACCGCTCATATTACGAGGAGGTTCTCGTCGTCCGCGTCCACCCCGCCTTCCTCACCGGCCAGCGCCTGCCCGCACAGACGCTGGGGCCGGGGCTATGGCAGCAGCGTTTCGAGGAGATCAACAACTTCGAGAAGTACCTGGTGCAGAACGGTATCCAGGTGCTGAAGCTATTCCTGAATGTCGGCAAGGACGAGCAGTGTCAGCGCCAGTTCGAGCGCATCGATCGCCCCGAAAAGAACTGGAAGTTCAACGCGGGCGACCTGGAGGAGCGCAAATTCTGGGACGACTACATGGCCGCCTATGAGGACATGCTCAACCACACCAGCACGCCCTGGGCGCCGTGGTACGTCTTGCCCGCCGATAAGAAGTGGTTCACGCGCCTGGCGGCAGCGGCCATCATCGGCGAGAAGCTGGCGGAGATGAACCCTCAGTTCCCGACCGTCAGCGACAAGGGCCGTGAGGCCATGCAGGCCAGCCGCGCGTCCCTGGTGACCGAGTGCGGCGAGCCGCAGGCGAAGGGCAACAAGAAGAAGAGCGGCAAGAACAAGGAGGACAGGTAGCGGTATGATCTCCTTCAACGGCCTGGGCATGAACCTCGGCAATCTGTCGCGCCTGTCGAATGCCCGCAGCCGCTCCCTCAGTCCCGAGAACTTTCGCGGCGAGAAGGGATGCGGCGGGATGGCGACTGAGGGCACGGGCCAGTACGCGGCCCGCGACCTGGGCGTGGGTTGGAAGGTCAGCCCGTCGGTGCGCATCGGCCCCGGCGAGGTGTTCGAGATGGCTGACATCGAAGGCCCCGGCGCCATCCAGCACATCTGGCTGACGCCCACCGGCAACTGGCGATACACCATCCTGCGCATCACCTGGGACGACCAGGCGCAGCCGTCGGTCGAAGTTCCCCTCGGCGACTTCTTCTGCTGCGGTTGGGGCACCGACGACCGCGGCAACCACAGCGGCGCGAACTTCCGCCAGCTGACGTCGCTGCCGGTGTGCGTCAACCCCGGCAGCGCGCTCAACTGCTACTGGGAGATGCCCTTTCGCCGCCGCTGCCGCATGACCATCGAGAACCTCCAGCCGCCTGACCCGGCCGACCCCACGCATGGCGCGATGACTCTCTACTATCAGGTGGACTATACCCTGACCGACGTGCCCGACGACTGCGCCTACTTCCACGCCCAGTGGCGGCGCTCCAACCCGCTGCCCTACCAGGCCGTCCACACTCTGCTCGACGGGGTGAGCGGCCAGGGGCACTACGTGGGCACGTCCATCGCCTGGGGCGTCAACAACAACGGCTGGTGGGGCGAGGGCGAGATCAAGTTCTACCTCGACGGCGACACCGACTACCCCACCATCTGCGGCACCGGCACCGAGGATTACTTCTGCGGCTCCTACAACTTCGACGTCGGCCAGGCCCACGGCGGCTACCGCGAGTTCTGCACCCCCTACGCGGGCCTGTTCCAGGTGCTGCGGCCCGACGGCCTGTACCAGTCCCAGACGCGCTTCAGCCTGTACCGCTGGCACATCATGGACCCCATCCGCTTCGAGCGCGACCTGCGCGTGACGATACAAGCCCTCGGCTGGCGCAGCGGTGGCCGCTACCTGCCCCTCCAGGACGACATCGCCTCCACCGTCTTCTGGTATCAGACTCTCCCCACCGCGCCCTTCCCCCCGCTGCCGGGCCGGGATGGCCTGGAGGTGGTGTAGCGCGGGGAAGCAAACGAGTGTAGAATCTCGATGGGAGGCCTGGATCATGCCGACACGTCAGATCACACTAGAGATCCCAGAGGAGGTTCTGCTCGCCGAGAAGACCGACGAGGCCACCTTCGGCCGCGAGTTGCGTTTGCTGGCCGCCGTCAAGCTCTACGAGTTGGGCCGCCTCTCGTCGGGTCGCGCCGCCGAGCTGGCAGGGATGTCAAGGGTTGAGTTTCTTCTCGCCCTAGGCCGCTACAAGGTGTTTCCGTTTGCGGCAGAGTTGGATGACCTGGAAAGCCAGAATGCCTGAGGTAATCAGCAATACCTCGCCCTTGCTCTACCTTCATCATATTGACCGCCTCGACTGGCTGCCGAGGTTGTTTGAAGACGTGTGGATACCCCAGGCTGTTGTCGCTGAACTTGACACCGGACAGCGGCGAGGCCACGATGTACCAACGCCTACGCTTCATTCCTGGTTGCACGTCGTTGACCCTGTTGTGATGCCATCGGAGTGGCTCTCGCTTGACCTAGGACCCGGCGAGTTGGCTGCTATGGCGCTCGCCCTGGAGAATCGTGACCGCGTGCTCCTGCTCGATGACACTCTGGCCCGACGCACTGCTCAAGCTGCGGGCCTTACAGTGTGGGGAACGCTACGGGTGATCCTGGAGGCGAAGGACCGTGGGCTGACGGATAGTGTGGCTCCTCTGCTCGACCGTCTGAGCCAGAGCGGGATGTGGATGTCGGCGGCGATTCGCCAACGGATTCTGGCACTGGCCGGGGAACAGGACTGAGAAAGTGACATGAAGCAGGACAACGGAATGCCGTCGCTCGTCAAGCCCAGGACGGGAGACGAGCGCTTCCAATACAAAGGGGCCGCGCTAGCCACCAGCGCCCTGGACTTCTGGCGCTGGTCCGCCTCAGACCTCTTGAGCAACGCCACGCGGGGCCGCCTCGGCGAGTTCATTGTCGCCATGAGTCTCGGCTTGGCGCGCACCGTCTATCGCGAGGCGCGGCCGAATCACTGAAGAACTGTTCTACGAGAAGCTGGCCGCGGACACAGCGGTGAAAGCGGCCTTGCGGGCCTTCTTCAATGAGGCTCATACTCTTGGCCTGTATGGCTGAGGCAAGTGCTGGATGAATGGGGTTGCGGTCCGTAGGCTACGAAGTCTTGCCGACCTCCCCCTCCTCCCCCGCGTCGCCGAGGGCGTGTTCGACGACTCCATCGACATAAACGCGGCGCGGGAGTTTCTGGCTGACCCGCGGCATCACCTGGTGGTGGCGCTGGACGGCGAGGTGATCGTGGGATTCGTGTCGGCGGTGCACTACGTGCATCCCGACAAGCCGCAGCCGGAGCTGTGGATCAACGAGGTGGGGGTGGCGCCAGGGCGCCAGGGGCAGGGGATTGGCAAGGCGATGCTGCGCGAGATGCTGACCCTCGGCAAGGAGCTAGGGTGCAGCGTGGCGTGGGTGCTGACCGACCGCGACAATGCGCCCGCCATGCGGCTATACGCCGGGGCGGGCGGCGAGGCAGCGCCACAGGACGCGGTGATGTTCGAGTTCGACCTGACGACGAACGAAATCGGACAGGCTGGATAGCGGTTCTCGTCCGCTACCCAGCTTGTCTCGTCAAGCTCCGCCCGCCAGGCTCAGGCTTCGACTCGCCGCCGCCGCTAGTGGCTGTGCCCCTCAGGCGAGGGCGACTCGGCGTGCAGGGTGCCGCGCTCGGCGAATTCCTGCGCCCGCTGCTGCGCGTACGCGATAGCCTCGCGCGAGATGAGTGTCGGGCCGCCGATGGCCTGGGCGCGTAGTCCCAACTCGGCCGCCTCCTCCATCACCACCAGCACGCGCACCGCGCCCATCAGGTCCTCCTCGAAGGTGAGGACGCCGTGATTCTGGAGCAGGACGCCCCGCGTTCGCTCGTCCATGGCGTCGGCGATATTCGTCACCGACTCGCGAGAGCCGCGCGGCCCGTACTTCGCGACGGGGATAGGGTCGGTGAGGCCGAAGCGCGCCAGCCCCTCGTACCAGCACTCAATCATGCGGTCTGCCACGGCGTAGGTGGTCGCGTGTGGCGCGTGGGTGTGAACGACGGCCCCCATAGCGGGATTCTTCTCGTACACCACAGCGTGCATGCCGATCACTTCAGCGCTGACCGGATCCAGCTCGCCGTCGATCAGGCGACCGCTAAGCGTGACCAGGGGCAGCCGTTCGACGGTGACATCCTCCAGGTTCATGACGTTGGTCAGCAGCATGGTGTCCGTGCCAGGGAGGTGGACACTCATGTTGCCGTGACCAGAACGCGAGATCGCGCCAGCCTTGACGATGGCGCGGGCGGCGGCCACCATCTGACGCCGCGCTGCCTCGACCTGAGCGACAGAAGACGACATGGGAGGCTCCTTTCAGCTGCACGATAGCTTCATCAAGGGCATAGTTATACCATGTCGCTCTGGCGTGTCAATTCGGTCAATCCTGTCTGCTACTCTTCCGCTGTGCCACCTACGCCGGCGCTGGTTCGCGAGCGATGACGAGGGCGTACTCGAAGCTGTCAGCGAGGGCCTGCCACGAGGCGTCGATGATGTTGGTCGACGCGCCGATGGTGGTCCAGGTACGCTCGCCGTTGCTCGAGTCTAGCAGCACGCGAGTGAGCGCGCCCGTCGCGGCGTGGGAGTCCAGGATGCGCACCTTATAGTCGCTCAGGTGCATGGCCGCCAGGTCAGGGTAATGGGGTAGCAGCGCCTTGCGTAGCGCAATATCCAGGGCGTTGACTGGGCCGTTGCCTTCAGCCGCCGTGTGGGCTACCTCGTCGCCGACACGCACCTTGACCATCGCCTCGGCCAGGACGCCGCGCTGGCGGCGGTTCTCGACGACGACGGTGAAGTCCAGCAGCTCGAAGGGCGCGACGTAGCCGTCCTCGGCGCGGCGTAGCATCAGCTCGACGCTGGCCTCCGCGCCCTCGAAGCTGAAGCCCTGGTTCTCCAACTCCTTGACTCGCTGCAACACGTCGCGAATGGCCGGGTGGCCGTTCACCTTGATGCCGAACTCCTCCGCCTTGTACTTGATGTTCCCCTGCCCCGACAATTCCGAGATGACGACGTGCTTCTGGTTGCCCACCAGCGTCGGGTCGATGTGCTGGTAGCTCTCCTCGACGCGCAGGATGGCGGCGACGTGGGTCCCGCCCTTGTGGGTGAAGGCGGCCGAGCCGACATAGGGCAGGCGCGCGTCGTGGGCCATGTTGGCCGTCTCGGCCACGTAGCGCGACAGCTCCGTCAGCCGCGCCAGCGCGCCCGGTGTGAGCACTTCGTAGCCCATCTTGAGGGCCAGGTCGGGCAGGATGGTGCACAGGTTGGCGTTGCCGGTACGCTCGCCGTAGCCGTTGATGGTGCCCTGGACATGCACCGCGCCGCGTCGCACGGCGGCCAGGCTGTTGGCGACGCCGCAGCCCGCGTCGTCGTGGGTGTGGACGCCCAGCGGCAGGCCGGGTAGGGCGGCGGCGACCGCGTCGTAGATAGTCTCGACCTCCCAGGGCAGGCATCCGCCGTTGGTGTCACACAGGACGAGGATATCGGCCCCGCCCTCGGCGGCCGCGCTGAGGGTCGCCAGGGCGTAGTCAGGCTGGCGCTTGTAGCCGTCGAAGAAATGCTCCGCGTCGTAGACGACCTCGCGGCCATGGGCTTTGAGGTAAGCCACGCTGTCGCGAATCATCGCCAGGTTCTCGCCTAGCGTCGTGCGCAGGACATGCTCGACGTGGAGGTCGGACGACTTACCGAAGATGGTAACGACGGGAGTCGCCGCGTCAATCAGCAAGCGAAGCTGGGGGTCGTCGTCGGCGGTAGTGTCGGCGCGGCGCGTGGAGCCGAAGGCGGCGACGCGGGCATGCTTGAGGGGCAGGCTGCGGACGCGCTCAAAGTACTCCACGTCCTTGGGGTTGGAGCCGGGCCAGCCACCCTCGATGTAGTCGACGCCGAGGTCATCGAGGCGGGCCGTAATTCTAAGTTTGTCCTCGACCGACAGGGAGACGCCTTCGTGCTGCGTGCCGTCGCGGAGGGTGGTGTCGTAGACCTGGATGCGCATGGTTTCTCTCCTGGTCGGGGAGGTGCGCCGTCCTTGCCGCCGCCACCCCGCGTAGGCTCAGGGGTGACTGCCGAGTGTCACCCCTCAAGAATGGTGATAATCGATGACGACCGTGGTTGGTGGTCAGGCAATGCAACACGTCTCATATCGAATGTTGCCGCTCGTAGGCGGCGATGACCGGCTCCAGATTGAGCAGGTAGCCAAGCTCGTCGACGCCCTGGAGCAGGCAGGTGCGAGAGAAGGGGTCGATCTGGAAGTGGACGACCTGGCCGTCGGGCAGGACGAGAGACTCTTCCTCCAGGTCCACGATGACCTCGGCGTCGGGGTTGGCGTCCAGCGCCGCCGTCAGGCTGGCGTAGACCTCGGAGCCGACGACGACCGGCAGCAGCCCGTTCTTGAGGGCATTGTTGCGGAAGATGTCGGCGAAGGAGGTGCTGATAATCGCCTTGAAACCGTAGTCAGTCAGCGCCCAGGGGGCGTGCTCGCGGGACGAGCCGCAGCCAAAGTTGTCGCCCGCCAACAGCACCTGGCGGCCGCGCATCTCCGGCCGGTTGAGGATGAAGTCCGAGATGGGTTGGCCATCCTGGTAGCGCCAATCGGAGAACAGATACTGACCCAACTGGTGCTTGTCGGTCACCTTGAGGTAGCGGGCCGGGATGATCTGGTCCGTGTCGACATTGGGCGTCGGGATGGGGACCAGCTTGCTGCGGAAGGTCTGGATGGGTTCGGGCATGCAGGGGGCCTTTCTCAGGTCGTGCAGGTGCAGGTCTTTACTCAGGCTCGTTGTCTCGCTGCTGCTCGAGCCAGTTCTGATAGTACTCGTCCCATTCGTGTCGATCGCGTGCTTTCTCCCTTGATGTCGGCGACAGGAATTGTAACCGGCATCTGAGGACCGCCCAACGCCTCTAGTTCAGCATCGTTCGCACGTCGGTTACCACCCCCGTCACGGCGGCGGCGGCGGCGGTCAGCGGGCTGGCGAGGAAGGTGCGCCCCCCCTTGCCCTGGCGACCCTCGAAGTTGCGGTTGCTGGTGCTGACGCAGTACTGGCCGGGGCGCAGCTCGTCGCCATTCATGGCGATGCACATGGAGCAGCCCGCCTCACGCCACTCGGCGCCGGCGTCCTTGAACACCTGGTGCAGGCCCTCGGCCTCGGCCTGGGCCTTCACCTGCGCCGAGCCGGGTACAACCATGACGCGCACGCCTGGCGCGACCTTGCGGTCCTTGAGCAGGCTGGCGGCCAGGCGCAGGTCGGAAATGCGTGAGTTGGTGCAGGAGCCGATGAACACCACGTCCACCGGGTGGCCGAGCAGGGGCTGGCCCGGTTGCAGCGCCATGTAGGTCAGGGCCTTCTCCAGGGCGGCGCGCTGGGCCGCGTCGGCGGCGTGGGCCGGGTCGGGGACACGCGCCGTGATGGGCATGCCCATGCCAGGGTTTGTGCCGTAGGTGATCATTGGTTCCAGCGTCGCCGCGTCGATGCGGATGGCCTTGTCATAACGCGCACCAACATCGCTCGGTAGACTACGCCAGTGGTCCACGGCGCGGTCCCAGGCCTCGCCCTGGGGGGCGAAGGGGCGGCCGGCCATGTACTCGAAGGTTGTGTCATCGGGAGCGACCATGCCCGCCCGCGCGCCGCCCTCGATGCTCATGTTGCAGACGGTCATGCGCCCTTCCATCGTCAAGCTATGGATGGCGCTACCGGTGTACTCGAAGACGTGACCGGTGCCGCCGCCGATGCCAATCTGGGCGATGACGGCCAGGATGATATCCTTGGCTGACACGCCTGGAGCCAGAGCGCCATCGACGCGGACTTCCATCGTCTTGGGCTTGCGCTGCAAGAGGCACTGGGTTGCCAGGACCATCTCGACCTCGCTGGTACCGATGCCGAAGGCCAGCGCGCCGAACGCGCCGTGGGTCGAGGTGTGGCTATCACCGCAGACGATGGTCATGCCCGGCTGGGTGAGGCCCAACTCGGGGCCGATGACGTGGACGATACCCTGCTCGCGGCTGTGAATGTCGTACAGGCGGATGCCGAACTCGTCAGCGTTGTCGCGCATTTGCTGAATCTGGCGCGCGGCCATCTCGTCGACGATGGGCAGGTTGCGCGGGTGGGTGGGCACGCCGTGGTCGATGGTGGCGACGGTGCGGTCGGGGCGGCGAACCTTGAGGCTCTTCTGCCGCAGGCCGGTGAACGCCTGGGGCGATGTGACCTCGTGGACCAGCTGCAGGTCGATGTAGAGGACGGTGGGTGCGCCTTCGGCCTCGGCCACGACGTGGCTGTCCCAAACTTTGTCGAACAGGGTACGCGGGTGCGATGCGGTCATGAGTCTTCCTTACTGAAAGTAGACTGGGCCAATGGACCCGTAGCGATGGCGCGTGAGGCGTGAAACGCGAGAACACCCAAGTATCTCACGTTTCACGCCTCAGTTTCACGGAAGAGTTCGTCCATTGCCCACGCCTGCCTCCACCGGCTGAACCCGGTGCGCAGCCTGGTCGCGGGCGGCAACGAGCTTGTTCAGGGCGGCGAGGTAGGCCTTCGTAGCGGCGACGAGGGTATCTGTCTCCGCGCCGTGGCCGTTGAACACCGCGCGGCGACCGTCGGGGCCTTCGCCCTCGACGCGGACGCTCACCTCGGCCATCGCATCGATGCCCGCCGTGATGGCGTTGATGTTGAACTCAAGCAGGCGGTTGGGCACACCAATGATGCGGTCAATGGCCTTGTAGGCGGCGTCTACGGGGCCGGTGCCCATCGCCGCCTCGGTGCGCTCCTCACCGCTGGGGCCGGTCAGGCGCACGGTGGCCGTCGGGATGCCGGGAAAGCCGGAGTGGATGTGCAACTGGTCGAGGTGCCAGTAGGCGGGGGGCTGGAACACCTCATCCATGATGAGGGCTTCGATGTCGCGGTCGGTGACGTCCTTCTTCTTGTCGCACAGGTCCTTGAAGCGTTCGAAGGCCTTCTGGACCTCGGTGCGTGACAGGTTGTAGCCCAGTTCCTCCAGGCGCTTGCCGAAGGCGTGGCGGCCGCTATGCTTGCCCAGGACGAGCCTGGTCTGCGATACGCCCACCGTCTCAGGGCGCATGATCTCGTAGGTCAGGTGATGCTTGAGCATGCCGTCCTGGTGGATGCCCGCCTCGTGGGCGAAGGCGTTCGCGCCGACGATCGCCTTGTTGGGCTGGACGGGGACGCCGGTGTAGTGGCTGACCAGGCGGCTGGTGCGGTAGATTTGCGTCGTGTCGATGCCAGTCGTTACCCCGAAGACGGTTGGTCGCGTGTGCAACGCCATGGCAACTTCTTCGAGGGAGGTATTCCCGGCGCGCTCGCCGATGCCGTTGACGGTTACCTCGACCTGGCGCGCGCCGTTCTGGATGGCGGCCAGGGTGTTAGCCGTTGCCAGGCCCAGGTCGTCGTGGCAGTGGGCTGACAGCACGACCTTATCGGCGCCCGGCACGTTGTCGCGGATGGCGCGGAACAGGCCGCCGTATTCGGCGGGCGTGGTATAGCCAACGGTGTCGGGGATATTGAGGGTGGTGGCCCCCACCTCGATGGCGGCGCGCAGCACGATGAACAGGAACTCGGGGTCGGAGCGGCCCGCGTCCTCTGGTGAGAACTCGACGTCGGGACATAGAGACACGGCGTAGGCGACCATGTCGCGGACTTGTTCCACGCACTGCTCGCGGCTGATCTGGAGCTTGTGCTTCAGGTGGATGTCGGAGGAGGCCAGGAAGGTGTGGATGCGGTGGCGGGGGGCATGACGGACCGCGTCGTAGGCGCGGTCAATGTCGGCGCGGTTGGCTCGCGCCAGGCCCGCAATGATGGGTGGGCCGTGGGGTCGGTCCTGGCCTAGCGGGCCAACTTCGATGGCGATGCGCCTGACGGCCTCATAGTCGCCGGCACTGGCGATGGGGAAGCCCGCTTCCATGATGTCCACGCCCAGGCGGACCAGTTGGCGGGCAATCTCGATTTTCTCGCTCTCGTTGAGGGTCGCGCCCGGTGACTGCTCGCCGTCGCGCAGGGTGGTATCGAAAATCAGCACGCGGTCGGGTACGTGGGGCTCGGACATGGTGATACGCTCCTTGCAGAGACGGGAGACTGGTGATTGGCGATTAGCGATCGCGAGCTGGCCCTAATCGCCAGGCGCCAATCACCAATCTCTGGGCCGTTTGGGACGAACACGCCTCAGTCGGGTCGTAAGGCCACTAAGGCCATCTTCGGACATAGGCCATCCTCTACTTCTGGACGGACCGAAGGCGGAGGACCAAGGACCAGGAGATTTGTCGTTGGTCCTCCGTCTCTGGCTATTCGTCGTTGAGCTAGCTTGCCGGTTCCGGCTTCTTGCTGATGTCCTGGACCAGGGGGCTGACCTTGGGGTTCAGCCACGGCATCATGGCCCGCAGTTGCAGTCCGACCTGCTCGACCTGGTGGTTGGCGCGGCGCTCACGCTCGGGGCCGAACCAGGGTCGACCGGTCTCGTTCTCTTGAATCCACATTGCGGCGTAGCGACCCTGCTGGATGTCTTCCAGCATCCGGCGCATCTCGGCCTTCGTCTCAGCCGTCACCAGGCGGTCACCGCCCGTATAGTCGCCGTGCTCGGCCGTGTCGGATACCGAGTAGCGCATGTAGCTCAGGCCGCCCTGGTACATCAGGTCGACGATGAGCTTCAGCTCGTGCAGGCACTCGAAGTAGGCGATCTCCGGCTGGTAGCCCGCCTCGACCAGGGTCTCGAAGCCGGCCGTGACCAGCGCCGACACGCCACCGCACAGTACGGCCTGCTCGCCGAACAGGTCGGTCTCGGTCTCTTCGCTGAACGTCGTCTCGACGATGCCCGCACGCCCCGAGCCGATGGCGCTGCCGTAGGCCAGGGCAGTCTCGTAGGCCGTGCCGGACGGATTCTGCTCCACGGCGATCAGGGCGGGTACGCCGCCGCCTTCGACATAGACCTCGCGAACGCGGTGGCCGGGGGCCTTCGGCGCAATCATCGCCACGTCCACGAAGTCGGGCGGCTGGATGGTGCCGAAGCGAATGGCGAAGCCGTGGGCGAACATGAGCATCTTGCCCGGCGCGAGGTGGGGCGCGATGTGCTCGCGGTAAATCTGCGCCATCGGCACGTCGGGCGTCAGGATCATGATGATGTCGGCTGTCTCGGCGGCCTCGTCCACGCTCATCACCTTCAGCCCGTTGGCCGTCGCCTTTGCCCGCGACTTGCTGCCCTCCGGCAGCCCGACGACAACGTCGACCCCACTATCCCGCAGGTTCAGCGCGTGGGCGTGGCCCTGGGAGCCGTAGCCGATGATGGCGACGGTCTTACCGTCCAGATACGCAAGGTCGGCGTCGCGGTCGTACAAAATCTTAGCCATGTTCAGAGTGTCCTTTGTCGGAGTTAGTTCGTGTTCAGGACACGCCACTCGCCGCGGGCGTGCTCGTCTGTCTCTTCCTGGAACATCGGCTCGTCGCCGCGCTTCATGGCGATGAGGCCGGTGCGCACCATCTCGCGCACGCCGAAAGGCTCCAGCAGTTGGATGAACTGGTCCACCTTCGACGGCGACGCGGTTAGCTCAACGATCATCGTCTGCTGACCCACGTCGACGATACGCGCCTTGTAAATATCGACCAGCTGCAGAATCTCGCCTCGGTTCTCGGGGCCGGCGCTGACCTTGACCATCGCCAGGTCACGAATCACCGACGGCTCGTTGGTCACATCCTGGACGAACAGGACGTTGATGAGCTTGTACAGGTTGCGCTCGACGGCGCTGGCGTCGGTGGCCGTCGAGTCGATGACCATGGTCATGCGCGACACGCTGGGGTCTTCGGTGGTCCCAACCGTCAGGCTGTCGATGTTGAAGTTGCGGCGGCGGAACAGACCCGCGACACGGGCCAGCACGCCAGGCTTGTTCTCGACCAGGGCAACGAGGATATGCTTCATGGGGTTCTCCTACACGCTTGCCGCGCCGATGCCGGCCTGCTTGATCTCGTCGGACACCTCGGCCACACCCTCGCCGTTCTTAGGCCGGCGAATCATCTCCGCCAGCGACGAGCCGGCGGGCACCATCGGGTAGACGACCTCTTCCATCTCGACGCGGAACTCGATGAGCACCGTGCCCGGCGTCTGCCGCGCCTTCTCGATGGTGGGGATGACGTCCTCGCGCCTGTCGACCAGGAAGGACGGGATGCCGTAAGCGCCCGCGATCTTGGTGAAGTCAGGGTTGAACAGGGGCGTCGCGGCGTAGCGCTTGTCGTAGAAGAACTCCTGCCACTGGCGCACCATGCCCAGGAAGCTGTTGTTGATGATGGCGATCTTCAGGTCCAGGTTCTCCTGAACCGTCGTCGCCAGCTCGGCCATGGTCATCTGGAAGCCGCCGTCGCCCGCCACGACCCACACCTCTTCGTCTGGCATACCCATCTTGACGCCGATGGCGGCGGGCAGGGCGAAGCCCATCGTGCCCAGGCCGCCGGAGGTGATGAGCGTCTTGGGACGATCGTGGCTGTAATACTGCATCTCGTACATCTGATGCTGGCCCACGTCGCTGACGGTGATGGCGTTGCCGTTGGTCGCCTTCCACAGGTCGTGGACCACGTGGGGGCTGAGCAGGCGCTCGCTGGTCGGAGCGTTGCGGATGATGTCGCGGGCGTGGGTGTCCTCCGCCCACTCATGGATCTTGGCGATCCACTCGCTGTGGTCGCCGGCCTCGAGGTGCGGGTTCAACTGCTCCAGGGCCGCCTTGAGGTCGCTGATAATAGCGACATCGACCTTGACGTTCTTGTTGATCTCCGTCGGGTCGATGTCGATGTGGATCTTGCGGGCGTGGGGGGCGTAGGTCTTGATCGTGCCGGTCACCCGGTCGTCGAAGCGCATGCCAAAAGCCAGCAGCAGGTCGGAGTCCTGGATGGCCTGGTTGACGTACGCCTCGCCATGCATGCCCATCGGACCCAGACACAGGGGATGGGAGCGCGGGAAGGCGCCGATGCCCAGCAAGGTCAGGGCGACAGGCGTGTTGGTCTTCTCGGCGAACTCCCGTACCTCGTTGTACGCGCCGGATAGGATGATGCCGTGCCCGGCCAGGATGACGGGGCGCCTGGCCTGCTTGATGAGCTCCAGCGCCTGACTCATGCCCCCGTTCAGGGCCTGGGCGCGCGGGCGGTGGCCGCGCAGGCGGATGGGGCGGTCGTCCCACTCAAACTCCGTGGTGGCCTGCTGCGCGTCCTTGGCGATGTCGACCAGCACCGGGCCGGGGCGGCCGCTGCGGGCCACGTGGAAGGCCTCGCGCAGGACCTGGGCCAGTTCGCGCACGTCAGTGACCAGGTAGTTGTGCTTGGTGACGGGCATGGACACGCCGGTTACGTCGGTTTCCTGGAAGGCGTCGGTGCCGATGGCTTTGCTGCCCACCTGGCCGGTGATAGCGACGACCGGTGAGCTATCCAGCATGGCTGTCGCCAGACCGGTAATGAGGTTGGTTGCGCCGGGGCCAGAGGTGGCGATGCAGCAGCCCACCCGACCCGTCGCGCGTGCGTAGCCGTCGGCCATGTGGGACGCGCCCTGCTCATGGCGCACCAGTACGTGGTGGATGGGGTAGTCGACCATTGCGTCATAGGTGGGAAGAATGGCGCCGCCCGGGTAGCCGAAGATGGTATCGACTCCCTCGCGCGTCAGGACTTCCCAGACAATCTGTGCGCCAGTTCGCTGCATAGTTCCTCCGCTGGTTCGATGAACGGCTGGGTTGGCTGGCGGGCCGTTGCCAGAATCTCGACGCCCCCACACGGGTTGCGCCCGCTAGACGGGTGCGCCGAGAGTGGAGGCGTCATTGACCTACCGATGGCGGCTCGCAGGCCGCGCGATGGGATTATAGCTCGTGCAACGAAAAACCCCTCGGCTTGCGCTGAGGGGTCGTTACCACCTTTGTGTGTGACCTTGCCGTGCGGCTCCTACCGCCCCTCAGCGCGACTGACCCCCTCGAGTACAAGTACGAGGAGGCTGCTAAGAATGACAATAATCGAGAGGCCGTCGCGGGTCATGGCGGTCCTGCAAATTCGTGGGCGATTGTCGACACAACTGCTGCCATTCTACACGAGATAACGCACCTTGTCAACTGCGAGATACGGGGAATCGGGGGCAAATTGTGAAATCAGCCAGGATAGAGTACATTTAGGGCATGATAACCAAGGCTCTCATCTTCGACTACGACGGCGTCATGACGTTCAACGACAATCGCGACGAGGACTATGCGCGGGCGGCGCAGGCGCTGGGTCTGAGCGTTGAGGAACTCTACCAGCGGCTATGGGAGACGGACGGCTGGCAGCAGGTGAAGCGGGGCCAGATCGACGAGGCCGACTTCTGGCGCGCGGCGTTACCCCTGGTGGGCATGACCCCCGCCAATGCACCCTATGGGCCGCTGGCCTTCCTCATCGAGGAGCGCCTGGACCCGGCCATGCTCGACCTGACGCGCCGCCTCAAGCCCCATTTCCAGCTGGCGTTGCTCAGCAACGCGACACTGGGCTACGAGCTGCGCTGGCGGGCCTTCGAGCTGTTTACTGTCTTCGATGTCCTGATCAACTCGGCCCGCGTCGGCCTGGCCAAGCCCGATGCTGAGATATACCGCCTGGCCCTCGACTGGCTGGGCCGGCAGCCCGACGAGTGCCTGTTCATCGACGACAAGCCGCGTAACGTCATCGCGGCCGAGGTGCTGGGCATTCCCAGCCTTGTGTTCACCGACGCCGCTCAGCTCGAGGCTGAGCTGGCAAGGCGCGGTATCCTCGCGCCGGAGACTGCTTAAGGAGGCCACCCGCTTGCGCTCACCGGACGTACTCGAGTCCACTCCCCAGGTTGCCCATCAGGGCGTTGTCGTTCGTGCCCAGAGCGGCTTCTACTACATTCGCACCCCGGATGGGAATGTGGTGGAGGCCGTTGCTCGTGGTAAGCTGAAGCTCGTCCGTGGTGACCAGCGGGTCACCAGTAAGACACTGGTGGTCCCTGGCGACGCCGTGACCTTCGTCATCGGCGACGATGGGCGCGGTCTCATCACCGAGGTCGCCGAGCGTCGCACCAAGCTGGCTCGCCGCGCGCCACGCGCGAACCGCATCCTGGCCGGCTCCCAGGACAGGGAGCACGTCATTGTCGCTAACCTGGATCAGGTCGCTATCGTCATGGCGGCGGCCCAACCACCGCCCAGCCTGCGCGGCCTGGATCGCTACCTGGTCATCGCCGAGCATAACGGCCTGGACGCGCTCATCGTGGTGAACAAGATTGACCTGCTGGAGCCGGGCATTCCCGAAGAGGTCTTCGGGACGTACCGGGCCATTGGCTACCCGGTCCTGTACACCAGCGCCAGGACGGGCGAGGGCATCGACGCGCTACGGGCCGCGCTCGTGGGCAAGGAAACGGCGCTGGCCGGGCCGTCGGGCGCGGGTAAGTCGAGCCTGCTGAACCGCGTCGAGCCAGGGCTGGGGGAGGCGGTGAGCGAGATCAGTGAGGCGACGGGCAAGGGCCGCCACACGACGACCCGCGCCCAGTTGTTCCCTCTTCGCGAGGGTGGCTTCATCGCCGACACGGCCGGCCTGCGCGAGGTGGGCCTGCTGGAGATGGATGAGGGCGAGATTGCGGCGGGCTTCCGCGAGTTCCGCCCTTTCATCCCCGAATGTCGCTTCAGCGGTTGCACGCATGTCCATGAGCCGGGCTGTGCGGTGCGCGCGGCCGTGGAGGGTGGCGGCATCACTCAGCAGCGTTACGATAGCTATCTGCGCCTCCTGGAAGAAGACGCCTATAAGGACCCCTGGGAGAAGTAGCCCGTATGCCCCGCGTGCCCAGCCTCCACACCCACTCCCGCTACTGCGACGGCGCGGGCGACGTCCAGGACTACGTCGAGGCCGCGCTGGCGGCCGGCTTACCGGCCCTGGGCGCGTCGAGTCATGCCCCCGTGCCCTGGCCCACCGACTACGCCATGCCCCTCGACCGCCTCCCCGCCTACGTCGCCGAGGTCCAGCGCCTGCGTGGGGCCTACGCCGGCCGCATCGACGTCTACCTGGGACTGGAACTCGACTACCGCCCTGGCGTCATGGCCTTCTATCGTGACACCCTGGCCCCCTACCCCTTCGACTATCTCATCGGCTCGGTGCATTACGTGGGCGAGTTGGACGACCGCCCCTGGGCCTTCGAGGCCAGCCCCGGCGTCTTCGCCGACGGGGTGCGCCGCCTCTATGGCGGTTTCACCCGCCGCCTGGTCGCCGACTACTACGCCCTGGTGCGCGAGGCGGCCCAGGTTCCCGAAGTCAGCATTCTCGGCCACATCGACCGCCTCAAGATGTACAACGTGGGGGACCGCTACTTCAGCGAGGACGCGGCGTGGTACCGCGACGCGGTGGAAGAGACCCTCGCCGCCATCGCTGCCAGCGGCAAGATTGTCGAACTCAACACGTCGGGCTGGCGCAAGGCCAACCCGTCACCCTTTCCCAGCCCCTGGATTGCCCGCCGCTGCGCCGAGCTGGGCATCCCCATGTGCCTCAGCGGCGACTCGCACATGCCGCAGCAGGTGACGTACCGCTTCCGCGAGGGCGCGGCCCTCCTGCGCGACGCGGGCCACCGCGAGGTGGTCGGGCTGGTGGGGGGGCAATGGACACCTATTGGATTGAGGGCTGAAGGTTGAATGCTGCCAGGTGGGCTGCCGCCACGCGCGCCATCGGCTGGACGCATCACCCGGCTACCTTCAATCGCGGTGTCTGCCGCCGGGCGCGCGTGAGGCGGGCGTGGAGGGCGGCGGCCTGGGCGCTATCGAGCGCGCTCAGGTCAGCCACACCATAGTCGCGCTCTAGCGTCTCCGCCAGCCGCGTCCGCGAGATGCCCAGCGCCTCGGCCAGTCGGCGGATGTCGGCCAGCGCCATCGCATCGGCGGGAGCGATGCTCTCGTCCACGATGGGCGCGTCGCGTTGGGCGGCGACGGCCTCCGTCTCGTGGACCACCGTGTCACCGGTCGCATGTTGCTCCAGCAGCGGCGCGAGGGCCTTGTAGCCCATGTTGGGCACGCGCTGCCCCACGCGGAACAGCCCGCTGCGGTCCTTTTCCACGATGCCGACGTGTTCCCCGTTATCCACCACCAACCGTACCACGATGTCGGGCCAATAGCCCGTCTTCTTCTCGGCGTCGGGCTTCTCGCCGACCTTGACAGCCACCTCCTGGCCGCGCCCGTCGCGCCGCATCTCCATCACGTCCCGCAAGTGGGCAGTCAGGACGACATTGACCGGCAGGTTGACGAGATCCGTCATGGCCGAGTACAGCCGACGCTTGATAAGGCCCCAGTCACGGGGCGTGAGCATCACGTCGTCGGCCGCGCGGCCATAGCGCGCCGCCCGCGCCTCGGCGGCCTGCTGCCCCGCGTCCTGGAGCACCTGCCACACGATAGAGATAGGGTCAATGACCAGCGTCTGCCAGGTGCGGCCGTGATCGGCCTTGACGGCCTCGATGGCGTCCAGGATGTCGCCGAAGCTCTTGGTGCGCAGGACATCGAAGTCGAAGCGGCCGCCGTACAGGTCCGCGCCACCTTCGGTATCGATGAGGGCGACGCGCGGGAAGGTCAGGGCGAACCATGTCTTGCCTACACCCGGCTCGCCATAGACGAGGACCTTGGCCTTCTTCTGAACCGACGCGGCGGGCTGGAACGGGTGGCGCGCGGGCATACAGTCTCCGATAGAACGCATGTTCTGACACCCAGTATACGGGCTTCTTCGTTTGCTGTCAACACCCAGGAGGGTGGGCGAGTGGCCCGCCTTGCACTTGCTGCGTCGGCTCGCGCTGGATGGTCGCACTCGGCCTGCCTGCCTGGGGTGCGGCAGTCGTGCTCCCGCACGCCACGAGGAGGCCGCCGGTGGTATAATCAGCCTATCCCTGCCCTGGAGGAGGTCTCATGCCTGATCCGCGTATCGAGAAATGGGCCGATGCCCTGGTCCGCTTCTGCCTCGACGTTCGCCCCGGCGACCTGATGCTTGTGCGCTCGACGCCAGAGGCCGCGCACCTCGTTCGCGAGGTGTACCGCCGCGCGCTGCTGGCGGGCGGCCACGTGACGACGGTCATCACCCTACCCGGCCTTGACGAGACTTTCTACACCGTCGCGAACGATGACCAGCTGCGCCACGTGCCGCCCGTGGAGGAGTTGTACACCGAGCGTTACGACTGTCTGCTGAATATCGCCGCTGCCACCAACACCCAGGCCCTCAGCAATATCGACCCGGCCCGCCTGCGCCTGGCCGGTCAGGCGCGAGGCAGGCTCATGGACACACGCATGACCCGCTCGGCGGCGGGCGAGGTGCGCTGGTGCGGCACACTGTACCCTACCGAGGCCTACGCCCAGGACGCCGCCATGTCCCTGGCCGAGTACGAGGCCTTCGTGTTCGACGCCTGCCGCCTCAACGAGCCGGATCCGGTCGTCGCCTGGCTCGAACAGCGCGACATCCAGCAGCGCCTCATTGACTGGCTTACGCCCCGCGACAGGGTGCATATCCTCGGCCCCGACATCGACATAACTATGTCGGTCAAGGGACGGACGTGGGCCAATAGCTACGGGCTGCGCAACTTCCCCAGTGGCGAGATTTTCACCGGCCCGATCGAGAACTCGGCCGAGGGGACGATTCGCTTCACCTACCCGGCGGCGGTCAACGGGCGGCAGGTGGAGGACATTCGGCTGTGGTTCGAGCAGGGCAAGGTAGTGCGAGCGACGGCGGCCAGGAATGAAGACTACCTGCGGGCGATGCTCGACAGTGACGCGGGCGCGCGCTACCTGGGCGAGCTAGGCATCGGGGCCAACTTCGGCATCCAGCGCTTCACGGGCAGCATCCTCTTCGACGAGAAGATTGGCGGCACCGTCCACCTTGCCGTGGGGCGCAGCTATCCGGAGACGGGCGGCGTCAACCAGTCGGCCATTCACTGGGACATGGTGGCCGACCTGCGGCGCGGCGGTGAGATTCGCGTCGATGGCGAGCCGTTCGTGGTCGATGGGCGCTTCCAGGTCTAGCGTCACCCATGCAGACGACCCACGCCCACACGCGACCCCTCGACTGGGGCGGCGTCGCCCTCATCACTGTTTCGGCGGCGGGCTTCGCCACCCTCGCCATTTTCGGCAAGCTGGCCTTCGCTTCTGGCATGAGCCTGCCAACCATGCTGGCGCTGCGGTTCAGCGGGGCGGCGGCGCTGTTCTGGGCCATTCTGGCCGTCACGGGGCTGGCGGCGGCGCGGCTGAGCCGACGCAAGGTCGGCCAGTTGCTGATCATGGGTGGTGTCGGCTATGCGGGCCAGTCCACGCTGTACATGCTGGCGGTCGCCCTCATCCCGGCCTCGGTGGTGGGCATGCTCCTGTACACCTACCCGGCCTGGGTAGTGCTGCTGGCGTGGCGCCTCGACGGCGACCGGCCCGACCGGGGGCGCTGGCTGGCCCTGGCGCTGGCCCTGGCAGGGACCACCCTGATTGCCGGCGACCCTGGCGGTAGCGTCAACCTGTTGGGCGTCGCCCTGGCGCTACTGGCGGGGTTGTGGTACGCCTGCTACATTGTTCTGGGCAATCGCATCATCCGCGACGTGCCGCCGACTGCCAGCAGCGCCTGGATTCTGAGTGGTGCGACGATCAGCTTCACCCTGATGGGCCTGCTACTGCGCCAGATTGACTTCGACTTCGCCGTTCCCCAGGGCTGGCTGGCTATCGCGGGCATGGTGCTGCTGGCGACGGTCATCCCCGTGTTTACCTTCCTGTCGGGCTTGCAGCGCGTCGGCCCAGCGCGGGCGGCTATTTTGAGCGCGATGGAGCCAGTATTCACCGTGCTGCTGGCCATCGTCATCCTGGGTGAGCAGTTGACTTTCACCCAGGTTGTCGGGTCTGCCCTTATCATCGTGGCCGTCATTCTACTCCAACTCAGGCGGTAGCCGGAGATAGGCGAACCTGGCCGCATCTCAACATCGCCCTGGGCCACGTGACTGGCGCGGTCAGAGGTGGCCGGCGGACCTTGCGCGCGGACGGGCGAGCGACTATAATCGTCGCCAACGAATTCGCACTACCCTGGAGCCTTCGCCCATGGATCTCCCGACAGAAAAGCAAAACGAGAAAATCAAGGTCCTCTTCGTCTGCATGGGTAACATCTGCCGCTCGCCCATGGCCGAGGCCCTGTTCCGCCATCAGGTAGCCAGCGCGGGGCTGGCCGATCGCTTCGAGATTGACTCGGCGGGAACCCACAGCTACCATGTGGGCGAGCGACCCCACCCCGGTACCCAGCGCGTGCTATACGGCCACGGCGTCGAGGTGGGGGACCAGCGCGCGCGCCAGTTGCGGCCGGGCGATTTTCGCGCCTTTGACTACATTGTGGCTATGGATGCCGATAACGTGGCCGACATGACCGACTATGCGCCCCGTGCCGACAGGGTCTACCGCCTGCTGGACTTCTCGCCCAACCAATCCATTCGCGATGTGCCTGACCCCTATTACACCGGCCAGTTCGAGGCGGTGTACGAGCTGGTCAGCCACGCGACCAAAGGCCTGCTGGCCTACATTCGCCGCGAGCGGGGACTGTAGGGAGACGACCGACGACCGACGACCGACCATCACTCTACTCGTGGTCGGTCGTCAGTCGTTGGTGGTCGCACCGGGAAGCGAGATGCCCCATGGAAGCGACTCTCACCACCGCCGACCTGTCGCGTGATGACCTGCTCACCCTCCTATACTGGATGCGGTTGACGCGGATGTTCGACGAGCGCGTGCATCTGCTCTACAACCAGGGGCGCATTCCCGGCGCGGCCTTCTCGCAGCGCGGCCACGAGGCCACCACGGTGGGCAGTAGCTTCGCTCTCGGCCCCGATGACCTCGTGGCGCCGGTGCACCGCGACCTGGGGGTGTACCTGTTGCGCGGCATCACGCCGCGCCGTGTGATGGCGCAGATGCTGGGCCGCGCCACGGGACCAAGCCGCGGCCGCGATGTCAACCTGCATGGCATGGGTGACTTGAGCCTCAACATCATTGGCTATCCTAGCCCGCTGCCGGATACGCTGCCGCTGGCCGTCGGGGCGGCGCTGGCGTTCCAATATCGCGGCGAGCCACGGGTGGCAATGACCTACTTTGGCGACGGCTCGGCCAGTGAGGGCGGCTGCCACGAGGCCCTGAATCTGGCTGCCGTCTGGCGCGCGCCGGTAGTTTTCATCTGCGAGAACAACCAGTATGCCTACTCCACCCCATTGAGCAAGCAGATGGCGGTCGACAATATCGCCGACCGCGCGGCGGGCTACGGCTTTCCCGGTGTCGTCGTTGACGGCAACGATGTCCTCGCCGTGGTCGAGGCGGCGCGGGCGGCGGTGGACCGGGCGCGGCGCGGCGATGGGCCGACCCTCATTGAGTGCAAGACGATGCGCATGCTCGGCCACGCCTTCCACGACGATGCCTCTTACGTGCCGCGCGAGTTGTTGGCTGAATGGGAGGCGCGCGACCCGCTGCGGCTGTACGAGGCGCGACTGCGCGAGCATGGGCTGGTGAGCGATGAGGAACTGGCCGCGTTGGAGCGCCGCGTCACGGCTGAGGTTGACGATGCCGTGGACTACGCCGAGGCCAGCCCGTGGCCCGCGCCGGAGAGCGTCACCGAGGGCGTCTACGCGCCGTGAGGGGCTGACATGGCGGAACTAACCTACCTGCAAGCGATTACCACCGCGCTCGAAGAAGAGATGGCCGCCGACGAGCGCGTTCTGCTCATGGGTGAGGATATTGGGGCGTTTGGTGGCGCGTTCAAGGTGACCAGGGGCCTGCTCGAACGTTTCGGCGAGCGGCGGGTCATCGACACACCCATGAGTGAGTGGGCCTTCGTTGGCGCGGCCATCGGCGCGGCCATGATGGGGCTACGGCCGGTGGTCGAGATACAGTTCGCCGACTTCATTGCCACCCCTTTCGACATGATCGTCAATCAGGCCGCGACGTGCTATTACCGCTGGCAGGCCCCCGTGCCTATCGTCATCCGCGCCCCCAGCGGCGGCGGCATGCGGGCAGGCCCCTTTCACTCGCAGAGCCCGGAGGCGTGGTTCGTCCATCGCCCAGGGCTGAAGGTTGTCGCGCCATCGACACCCTACGATGCCAAGGGGCTGCTCAAGGCGGCCATTCGCGACAGTAACCCGGTCCTGTACTTCGAGAACAAGTACCTCTATCGCAAGCTCAAGGCCGATGTGCCGGCTGACGACTACGTAGTGCCCATCGGCGTCGCTGACGTGAAGCGCGCCGGCCGCGACGTGTCGATCATTGCCTATGGCGCGATGGTGGACGAGGCGTTGCAGGCGGCGGCGGCCCTGGCCGACGAGGGCATCGACGTCGAGGTGTTGGACCTGCGCACCCTGCTGCCCCTGGATCGCGAGGCCATCCTGGCGACGGCGGCTCGCACAGGCAAGGTCATCATCGTCCACGAGGCGTCGCTCACCGGCGGCGTGGGTGGCGAGGTGGCTGCCATTATCGCCGAGCGCGCCTTCGAGCTGCTCGACGCGCCGCTCGTGCGCCTGGCAGGCCTCGACACGCCCATCCCCTTCAGCCCGCCGCTAGAGGACGCCTTCCGCCCCAACGCCACCAAGATCGCCGCCGCCGCCCGCGACCTCGCCGCCTACTGACGTCTCGTACCAATGGACGACCCGCAGATCATGCGCCTGGCGGTATCACAGGCTGCGTGGCTGTGGTACAGTGGCGTGGGGCAAGCATGGTGGACGACCAGGAGGTGACGGGCATGCGCTACGGGTTTGTGTTGCCGAACGGGGATGCGCGCGTGGCGGCCGAGCTGGCCGAGATCGCCGACCGCGCAGGCTGGGATGGGTTCTTCGTCTGGGAGCCGGTGTGGGGCGTGGACGCCTGGGTGAGCCTGACGGCGGCGGCGATGCGTACCGAGCGCATCAGGCTCGGTACCATGTTGTCGCCCATCTCACGCATGCGGCCCTGGGATCTGGCGGGCAAGGCGACGACTCTCGACCAGCTGTCCGGTGGGCGGGTGATTCTCTCGGTCGGGTTAGGCGCGGTGGACACGGGCTTCGCCGAGTTTGGCGAGGTCACCGACCGCAAGACCCGCGCCGAGCTGATGGACGAGGGTCTGGACATCATGACCGGGCTGTGGCGCGGCCAGCCCTTCGCCTACCAGGGCAAGCACTACACGCTTCAGCCTACGACCTTCTTTCCCGCCCCGCCGCCCATACAGCAGCCCCGCATCCCCATCTGGGTTGTTGGGGCCTGGCCGCGTCCCAAGTCCATGCAGCGCGTCCTCAAGTACGACGGCATCCTGCCGATGGTCATCGGCGACAACGGCGCGGCGCGCCAGGCCGACCCCGACGACATCCGCGCCATCCGCGACTACGTGGCAACCCGTCGCACCGAGGCGACGCCCTTCGACATCGTGGTCGAGGGGGTAACGCCCGGCGATGACCCGGCTCGTGCGGCCGATATGGTGCGCCCGTGGGCCGAGGCGGGCGCAACGTGGTGGATCGAAGCCATGTGGGAGTCGCCGGACCGGCCGGTCACGCTGGACGATGTCCGTCGTCGTGCGCAGCAGGGGCCGCCGGTTCTGGCGTAGAGCGTGGGGCGCGGCGCGTGAGAACCTTGCCTACGGCACGCGCATCACGCATCACGGTTGCCTGAAGAGTTGGACCAGCCACACGAGGACAGCGGCGGCGATTGCCGTGGCCGGAAAGGTTATCACCCAGGCCACGACGATCGACTGGACGACCGTCCAGCGTACCATGGACAGGCGCTGGGCCGCGCCTGCGCCGGCCAGGGTGGCGCTGACGATCTGCGTGCCGCTGACGGGCGCGCCCGCCCTGGTGGCGACGAGCAGCGTGGCGAAGGATGCGCCCGTCGAAGCGAAGCCGTGGATGGGGCGGATGCGGTACAGATGGCCACCGAGCCGCCACATGATGCGCTGGCTGCTAACGGCGACACCCAGGGCGAGGGCCAGCGCGCAGATGGCGACCGTCCACTCGGGAACCACGAAGCCCACCTGGACGCCGGTGAGCACCAGGCCGAGGGTAATCAAACCCATGCTCGTTTGGGCGTTGTTCGCGCCGTGGACCAGGGACAGACCCATCGAGAAGCCGATTTCACCCCAACGTAGATAGCGGTTGGCGTGCGGCGGCATGCCCTGGACTACGAGCAGCAGCAGGTTCAGCGTCACATGACCAAGCACGAGACCCACGATGGGCGTCGCCACCAGGAAGGCGACGATGCGCGCGATGCCCGCCAGGTCCAGGGCGGCTACCCCCACGCCGGCAAAAGCTGCGCCGACCATACCGCCGAGCAGGGCATGGGTCGCGCTGGTGGGGATGCGCAGCTGGCCGGCGAGAAGACCCCAGCCGATGGCCGTGGCGATGGCGATGTTGAGCTGGACCGGCGTGATCAGGTCGGTGCGAACGACAGACCGGCCCACGGTCTGCGCTACGGCGACGCCGAACAGGAACGGCCCGATGAGTTCAGCCACCGCAGCCAGGAGCAACGCGGGACGACGCCCCATGGCGCGCGACGCGACCAGGGGTGCGATGTTAGCCCCGCTGTCGTTGTAGCCGTTGAGGTAGGCAAACACGAGCGAGAGGGCGACAGTCAGGATGAGGGCGATGTCGGGCATGCGCGTCGTTACCAGGACGAAAGACAAAGGACCAATCGACCAGCGGGGTGAGAAAACGCCCGCGTGGTCCCTGGCCCTTCGTCCCTGGTCCGCTGCTCGTGTTAGGTCACTGCGCCCACCGGCTCGGCGGCGGCCTCGGCCAATTCCTCGGCGGTGATACCGCTGCCTTCCAGCGCCAGCTCCAGAACCTCATCCATCGTGTCGACGAGGTGGAACTTCATCTCCTCGCGGACCTGCTCAGGCAGATCGTCCAGGTCCGGCTCGTTGCGGCGCGGCAGGATAACCTGCTTGAGGCCAGCGCGGTGAGCGGCCAGGATCTTCTGCTTGATGCCGCCGACCGGCAGCACCTTGCCGCGCAGCGTGATCTCGCCCGTCATCGCCAGGTCGGGCTTCACCTGGCGACCGGTGAGGAGCGAAGCAATCGCCGTGGTCAGGGTGATGCCCGCCGATGGTCCGTCCTTGGGGATCGCGCCCTCGGGCACGTGGACGTGAATATCGTTGTGGGCGAAGAAGTCCTCCGGCACGTCCAGGGCCTTCAGCCGTGACCGCACGTAGCTGAGGGCGATCTGCGCCGATTCCTTCATCACGTCGCCCAGTTGGCCGGTGACGACGAGGCCCTTGCCGCCCGGCATGCGCGTCGCCTCGATGAACAGGATGCCGCCGCCCGCGCTGGTAGCGAACAGGCCGGTCACCACACCCGGCGTGTTCAGACGCTCGGCGACCTCAGAGTAGAAGCGCGGCTTGCCGAGGTACGCGCGCACGTCGCCCTCGTCCACTGTGACGCTCTCCGCCTGCCCCGAGGCAATCTTGGTCACCACCTTGCGCACCACGGAGCCGATCTCGCGCTCCAGGCTGCGGACGCCAGCCTCCTGGGTGTAGTCTTCGGCGATCTTGCGCAGTGCGAGATCGGTGAAGGCTATCTCATCGGGACGCAGGCTGTTGGCCTCAATCTGGCGCGGGACGAGGTAGTTGCGCGCAATCTGCACCTTTTCGTCATCGGTATAACCGTCGAGGCGGATGACCTCCATGCGGTCACGCAGCGGCTCAGGAATCGTATCGAGGATGTTGGCCGTGGCGATGAACATGACCTGGCTGAGGTCGAAGTCCACGTCCAGGTAATGGTCACGGAAGGTGCTATTCTGGGCCGGGTCGAGGACTTCGAGCAGCGCGGAGGATGGATCGCCGCGCCAGTCGGCGCCGATCTTGTCCACCTCGTCGAGGATGAACACCGGGTTGCGTGAGCCGGCCCGTCGCATAGACTGGATGATGCGGCCCGGCATCGCCCCCACGTAGGTGCGGCGGTGGCCGCGAATCTCGGCCTCGTCGCGCATGCCGCCCAGCGACATGCGGATGAAGCGTCGCCCCAGGGCGCGGGCGATGGACTTGCCCAGCGAGGTCTTGCCAACGCCGGGCGGGCCGACGAACAGCAGAATCGCGCCGTGATAGCCAGTTGCGTAGGGTTCGACATTCTCGCGCTGGCCGTCCGCCGGGGATGCGCCGTCGGACGCGCTGCCCTCGCCGTCGTGGTCCGTCTTCGCCGCGCGTTGCCGCTCCTCGTGGAGCTTGCGCACGGCCAGGAACTCCAGGATGCGGTCCTTGACCTTCTGAATGTCGTAGTGGTCCTCGTCGAGAATCTCGCGGGCGCGCAGGATGTCCAGGTTATCCGGCGTGGCCGCCGTCCAGGGCAATGTCACCAGCCAGTCGAGGTAATTCTTGATGACCGAGTATTCGGCGGCGGCGGCCGGCAGGGCGTGCAGCCGCTCTAGCTCACGGTCAGCCTCGCGGCGCGCCTCCTCTGACATGCCGGATGCCGCGATCTTCTCCTTATACTCCTCGTACTCGCGCTCCTGCTCGCTGCCTTCGCCCAGTTCCTTCTGGATGGCCTTGAGCTGCTCGCGCAGGAAATACTCGCGCTGGACCTTGCTCATCTCGGACTGAGCCTCGTTCTGAATCTTGCGGCCCAGTTCCAGCACTTCCAGTTCGCGATTGAGGAAGGTCATCAGCTTGCGCATCTTGTCGGCGACGTCGTCCAGTTCGAGAATCTCCTGGGCGTCCTTCACTTCCATGCGTAGCGAGCTGGCGATGAGATAGACCAGGTTCAGCGGGTCGTCGATGTTGGAGGCCGCCTGGCTCAGCTCGTCGGGAAGATTCGGCACGAGATCGACGAGACGCTTGAACAGGTCGACGGTCGACCGCATCAACGCCTGTAGCTCGACGGTCGATTCCTCGGTGGTTGGTGGATCGACGGTGACGCGCGCCCTCAGATAGGGGTCGGTGGAAGTCCACTCGTCGATGCGGATGCGCTCCAACCCTTGAATGAACAGGCGAATCGAGCCATCGGGTGACTTGAACAGCCGGTGGATGATGGCGGCAGTGCCGACCTTGTAGACTTCATTGGGGCCGGGTTCGGCCACCGATGAGTCATGCATGGCGACCAGGCCGATGATACGGTCACCCAGCGCCACCTCGTCGATCAGGCGCACGGAGCGCGGTTGCTCGACGGCCAGCGGCGTCAGCACAGGGAAGGGAAAGACAACGGTGTTGCGCAATGGGAGAATCGGCAACTCCGAGGGAATTGTGGGGCGGCCTTCCTGCTCTTCATGCGGCTCGGCCTCGGCGTCCGTGTCGGGCTTGGCCGCGGTGGTGTCAGAACGCTTAAAAAAGGGCATCATGATTTCAGTTTCCACGGGTATTACTCCTCATCCCGATTCTGGATGGGAATGCGGCGGCGGGGAGCCTTTGGTAGCTCGACCACCAGGAAGCCGGTTTCGTAGCGGGCCTCAATCTCCCCATCGCGGATGGGCATGCCAATGGTAACTTCAGTCTGGAACGGGCCCCAGCTGATCTCCATTTGGTGCAGACCCCGCTTGGGCAGTGTGTCGCGGCGAATGCCGGCGACCACTAGCGCATTATTGACGAGGGCGATGCGAAAATCCTCTTCGCGCATGCCGGCAATCTCGACCCTCACAATCAAGCTCTCGCTCGTTTCGTAGACATCCGTCGGTGGATGAAACAGGGGTTGGGCGGCAATCGCAGCCCAACCACCACCCTGGCCCTGGGCTATCAGGCGCTCAAGCTCGTTGCGGAGCCATCGCAAGTCCTGACTGGAATGGAGTCTCCTCTGCATACGGCTTCCTTACATCTCTAGCTATCGGGCGTTAGTTCGCCTGCGCACGTACTACATAAGACGACGCGAGTCACGCCAGGCTTACCGTTGCGGGGAGTATCCACCGCTCATGAACCCGCCCGAACCCGCGCCAGGCTCTCAGCCCCGGTTGGTGACGGTGTGTATCCGCTCACGCCCGGCCGTGTGACCACCAGGCCGACCGGGTACAGCAGCGGGATGCGGGGTCGCTCCTCACGAATGGTGGTCGCGATGTCGCGGTAGGCTTCGTCGCGGCGGGCGGGATCGGCCGTCGCCTCCGCCACCCGTAGACGTTCCAGCACGGTGGGCTGGGTCCAGCCTGTCTCACCTGTCGCCAGGGGGCCAAACAGGGCGTTCAGAAACAGGTGCGGGTCAGCCACCGCGTCGACCCGCGCCGAAGGCGCAGGGTAGTCGAGGATGTGGAGGGGGAAGCGCCCCTGTTTTCGCTCGGCGAGGAAGCTCGTCCACTCGTCCTGCCGCACGTTGGCCCGGATACCGGCCGCTGCCAGTTGCGCGGCCAGGGCTTCCGCGAGGGGAACGAAGGCCGCGCCACGGGGAGGATTGCTCACCCATAGCTCCAGGGGGCGCGGCGCGCCGTCTGGTCCGGCCACTTCGCTCAGCCCGTTGGGGAAACCGGCCTCGGCCAGCAACGCCCGCGCCCGCTCAAGGTTTGGGGCGGGCGCGGGGTCGGTGAGGCGGCCGCGCAGCCCCGGCGGGACAAACTGATCGGCCGTCGTGTTGGACTCTCGCGCGCTACGCGCCATAAGGTCGGTCGGATTCAGCGACAGGGCGATGGCCTCGCGGACGCGCGCATCATCCAGCGGGCGAAAACGCTGGTTGAGGGTCAGGTAGGTCACGCCCAGTTGCGGTCGGGGAACAGCAACCAGGCCGAGGGCGGACGCGGCTCCGTCGCGCTCGACGGGCAGATTGGGGGCAAGGTCGGCCCGGCCATCAGCCAGGGCCGCCAGTTGCGCCTCGGCGTCACCCAGGGCACGGAAGGTGAGGCTGTCGGCGGCCGCCGGCGGACCCCAGCTATCGGCGGCGCGTTCCAGGCGAACCTCGCTACTGGTGAAGGCGGCCACGCGATACGCCCCCGTACCCACCGCCCCGCCCTGTGGTCCCCCGTAGCCCACACCCGCTGCCCGGATGGCGGCCGGGCTGCTGATGCCAAAGTAGGGCAGGGCCAGCAGGGCCGGTAGATAGGACGTTGGGCGGGCGAGACGCAGCCGCACCTGCAAGGGACCAACCGCCTCAACCTCGGTGACGAGACTGCCCGCGCCACGATAGCCGCCAAAGACATCGGACCAGACCTGGAACTGCTTGCCGTCGGCGCGGGATCCGGCGAGCGACGCAGGGTCGAGCCAACGGTCGAAGTTGAACTTCACCGCCTCGGCCGTGAGGGGTGTGCCGTCGTGGAAGCGCACGCCGTCGCGAAGGGTGAAGGTCCATTCCGTCGCGTCGCTGTTGGCCTGCCACGCGGTCGCCAGACCCGGCTCGGTCTCGGCGCTGCCCTCTCGATACTGGGTGAGCGTGTCGAAAACCTGGCGCAGGACGATCGCGCCATCGGGGTCGGCGAAGTCGCCCGGGTCCAGTGACAGGGGGACGCGATTCACGGCAACGACGACGCCGGGTCGTGGCACGCTGGTCGGCCCAATTGCGGCGGTGGGAACAGGAAGAGCCGTAGGGGCCGGGCCGAGACGCACAGGCGGCTCGCCGGGCAGAGGAGCGATGGGCGCGGGTGTCAGACTCCGGCATGCAGCCAGGCCGAGCAGCAAGGAAAGGGTGGCAAAGGCCATCAACACAAGACGCATGCTTGTAGTATAGGCGAGAAGGGCGCCATTGTCATCTTGTATGGAAGATGCGCCCGACGCCGGGGCGTGCCGCGCCCCGGTGAATGAATCTTTCCCTCAGGCTGACAGTCTCGCTTTGCAGCCCCCTGCCGCGGCGCGTATAATTGGGTGAGTGGAGGCGCGATGGAACCACGGATGAACCTGTGGCTCGAAGTCGACGGCCATGTGGTCCTGAGTGAGTGGCGGGTTGCGCTCCTCGAAGCGGTCGCCGAGACTGGATCCATCAGTGCAGCCGCACAGCGCATGAACATCGGCTATCGCCAGGCCTGGGCGAAACTTCACGAGTGCGAAGCGCACCTGGGTGTGCAACTTGTCGAGACCACGATAGGTGGCTCAGGTGGCGGTGGGGCGCAGCTGACGGCGGCAGGGCGCGACTACGTAGACCGCTATCGCCGCTTTAGCGCCGGCCTCCAGGACTTGGTATACCACCGCTTTGTAGAAGCCTTTGGCGCGTAGGCTTCTTTTTTTAGCGCCGCGTTATGCGGAATCTGCATAACGCGGGGTTGTGGCGTAGAGGGAGAGGGGCGTGCCCGAGTCGAAGTGGCCTATGCTCAGTGTCGAGGAGGCGCGCACGCTCGTCATGGAGCTGGTGACGCCCCTGGCGGCTGCCAATCTGGCGTTGAGCGATTTGCCAGGGCGGGTTCTCGCCGAGGATATGGTCGCGGTGCAGGATATGCCGCCCTTTGCCGCGTCGACCGTCGACGGCTTTGCCCTGGTGGCGGCCGATCCGGACCCGCGTCGCCGCCTCATCGGTGAGCAGACCGCCGGTCAGATGCACGCTCTGATTGTCACGGCGGGGACAGTCGCCCGCATTACGACCGGCGCGCCCGTGCCGCAGGGCGCCGATGCCGTGGTCATGGTCGAGCACACCGAGGAGCGCGACGGCCACGTTATTGTCCACGAGACGGGCCTGCGACCGGGCGCGAACATCCGGGCGATCGGCCAAGACATCGCGACCGGCGATCTGGTCCTCAAGCAAGGCCTTGTGTTGGGACCAGCCGAAATCGGTATCGTCGCCACCCTGGGCCGTGCTGGGGCGCGGGTCATTCCGCCGCCCACGGTCGGGGTGCTGTCTACGGGGGACGAGCTTGTGGAGCCGGGCGCGACACCAGGGCGCGGCCAGATTTGCGACAGCAATCGCTATGCGTTGCTGGCGGCGGCGCGCCAGGCGGGCGGTGTGCCGCTGGACCTGGGCATCGCTCGCGATGAACCGGGCGACCTGGAGCGCCGCGTGCAGCGCGGCCTGGTCGAGGCTGACGTCCTTGTCACCAGCGGCGGCGTCTCGATGGGCCATCTGGACCTGGTCAAGCCGCTGTTGGAGCGCCTGGGCACGATTCACTTTGGCCGCCTGCGCATGAAGCCGGGCAAGCCGCTGACGTTTGCCACAGTCGGCCGCAAACCGATCTTCGCCCTGCCAGGTAATCCGGTATCGTCGCTGGTGAGCTTCGAACTATTCGTGCGGCCTGCGCTATTGCAGCTCCAGGGTCGAGTGGATGGAGATCGGCCGACGCGCCGCGTGCGGCTGCTTCACGACGTGCGCCATGACGCCGACCGGGCTGAGTATCAGCGCGCATTCGCTCGCCGTGAGGGGGGCGAGTGGGTGGCGGCCACGACCGGCTTCCAGGGGTCGTCGCGGCTCATGTCCATGGTGGGGGCCAACGCCCTGATCGTCCTGCCGGTCGGGGTCGGCGATGTGCCGGCCGGCGAGATCGTGGATGCTATGCTGCTCGATGCCGCCAACGGCTGTTAGTGCGGCCGCTGCGCGGCCCCTAGAGAAGGTGTGCGATGCTAGAAGCACAACGTACCGTTCAGCCGCTTAACCTGCACGACCAGTTCGGTCGTCACATCAATTACCTGCGCATCTCACTCACGGATCACTGCAACCTGCGGTGCGTCTATTGCATGCCGACGCAGGGCCTTACCTTTCTGCCAAACCAGGACTTGCTCACGGCAGACGAGATCGAGGCCGTGGCGCAGGCAGCGGTGAGGGTAGGCTTTCGCAAGTTCCGCCTCACTGGCGGCGAACCGACGCTGCGCCGCGATGTCGTCGACATCGTCCGCCGCATCGCGAGCATCCCCGGCGTTGCCGACCTGTCGATGACGACGAATGGTATTCGACTGACCGATCTAGCGGCTGACCTAAAGGCGGCGGGCCTGCGGCGGGTCAACGTCCATATTGACAGCCTGAACGCTGAGCGACTGCCGCAACTCATGCGTTGGGGCCGCCTGGAGAAGCTCTGGGCCGGGCTGGAAGCGGCCGAGATGGCGGGCCTCGCGCCCATCAAGATCAACTGTGTGGTAACGAAGGGCTACAACGACGAGGATGTGGTCGACATGGCTCGCCTCACCCTGGCTCACCCCTGGGGCGTGCGTTTCATTGAGCTGATGCCATTAGGTGGCGGGGCGGAGGCCCAGGTGGCGGTGGACCATTTCGTTCCCAGTCGCGAGACCCAGTCGCGCATCGAGGCGGCGCTGGGCGAGCTGATGCCCATCCCCAACCGCGACCCATCCGACGAGTCGCGCAACTATCGGCTGGCAGGGGCGCCGGGGGCCATCGGCTTCATCAGCCCGGTCAGCGCGCCGTATTGCGATACGTGCAACCGCATGCGGCTGACGGCGGACGGCAAGTTCCATCTGTGCCTGCTGCACGACGACGAGTTGGACGTAAAGGCGGCGCTGCGCGGCGGGGGCGGCCAAACTGCCGTTGAGGCGATTCTGGCGCGCGCGGTGGCGCTCAAGCCCACGGGACACGCCTTGCAGCGAGGCATCCATACCGAGGATCGCCGCATGTATCAGATCGGTGGCTAGCGACACGAGTCGCTGCGCCGACTCGGCCCTGTTGTGCCTCTTGGCTTCCACGGCCGAGTCGGCGGCCACCCTCCGCGCGGCGGCTGAGCATATGACTGCCCTGCCGGGCCCACACCCCCGCTTCGGCTATGGCGGTCGCAACTTCTCGGAAGATGCGACGCTACGTGACAGTATGCCCGGTGTCCATCTCGGTGATGAGGCGCAGAGTAGCGCCGATGCCATCATGGAGCCAGCGCCCCCATCAGGCGCGCGGGCAGGCAGATGCGCGTCGACAGCGGAGTTCACGCAAGGAGCGGCTATGGGAGCCTTTGACTGGCTCAAGCGTAAGCCTGACAAGTTTCTGGCGCTACTCGTGGATCAGGCCGACATGACTCAACGCGGCCTGGAAGCTCTCGAGGAGACCATGGAACGGGGCATCGACAGCGATAGCGTTCGCCGGCTGCACCAGGCGGAGCATGACGCCGACGAGGTGCGCCGTATCCTGATCGACGAGCTGAACCGCAACTTCGTGACGCCCTTCGACCGTGAGGATATCTTCGCCCTGTCACGGGCCATCGACGACATTCTCGACTATGCCTACAGCACGGTGGACGAGATGCAGCTGCTCGGCATCCACCCTAACCCGTACCTGCGGCGCATGGTCTCCCTGCTCCACGAGGCGGCCCAGGAGATTCACATGGGCACGCTGCGCCTCAAGGACCACCCCAATGTCGCCAGCGAGCACGCCATGCGCGCCAAGGCGCTGGAGAACCGCGTCGAGCGCGTGTACCGCGAGGCGATCGCCGCCCTGTTCCAGGGGCCGACGGACAACGAGCACATCATGGAGATGCTCAAGCTGCGGGAGATCTACCGCCACCTGAGCAATGCGGCCGACCGAGGTGACGAGGCGGCCAACGTCATCGGCGACATTGTGGTGAAGATGACATGAGCCGAGGAGGACGGGATTCCCGCCTCCTCGGCTCGCCATGCGGATACCGGCCCGCCCAGCGCCAGGGGCGCCGCCCTGGCGTGGGCGTTTACTCTGTCGCGAGCATGACGTTGCTGGCCTTGATAACGGCGTACACCGCCTTGCCCGGCGCCAGGCCCAAATCCTCGGCCGACGTCTTGGTGATGATGGACACCAGGCGTGCGCCGCCCGGGAGTGCCACGACGATTTCGCTGTTGACGGCGCCGTGATTGACCTCGACCACCGTGCCCTTGAGCTGATTGCGAGCCGAAATCTTCATGCTGAGATGCTCCTTCCGTGTGCACGAGTCAGCAAACATCTCGCAATTATACTCTATCCAGCTCGCACAATGAGGTGAACCGCGCTGGCCTTGAACGAGGCCGACACGTCTTGGCCCACCGTCAGGCCAAGCTCCTGCGCGGAGCGCCGCGTGATGAGCGCGGTGACCGGGAAACCGCAATCGATAGTCACCCGCACCTGCGCGCCGGCTGGCCGCAGCCGTAGCACCCGCCCACGCAAGACGTTCCTCGCGCTCGTCATGCCGCGTCCCACGTCGGGCAGAATAGTCACATCTTCCGGGCGAACGCAGGCCAGCACGGTCCGGCCCAACGGCGCGTCGCTCATCGCCTCCACCACGAAACCGCCGACATCAACCGCGGCCAGCCCGCCGTCCTGCGCGATGACGTGGCCGGGGGCGACGGTCTCGACGCCCACGAACTGCGCCACCTCAGCGTTGACAGGCGTGGTGAATACCGCCTCCGGCGTGCCCACTTGCAGCAATCGCCCGTCCATGATCACGCCCACCCGGTCGCCCAGAGCCAGCGCCTCATCGCGGTCGTGAGTCACCATGACCGTGGTCAGCCCTGTCTCGCGGACGATCTCCGCCACCTGCTCAACCAGGCCCGCGCGCGTCGGCGCGTCCAGCGCCGAGAACGGCTCGTCCAGGAACAGCGTCTCTGGCTCTAGCACCAGGGCGCGGGCCAGGCTAGTTCGTTGGGCCTCGCCGCCGGACAGGGCGCGGGCCTGCCGTCGCGCCAGATGGGCGATGCCCAGCCGCTCCAGCCAGACGGAGGCGCGCCGCTCGCGCTCGGCCCGGCCAACGCCGCGCAGGCTCAACCCGAGGGCTACATTGTCCACCACCGTCTTGTCCAGCAGCAGCGGCTCCTGGAGGACCATCGCCATGCGCCGCCGCAAGGCCGTCAGGTTCGACTGGGGCGTGATCGGTGTGCCGTCGAGCCAGATTGCCCCTGACGTGGGCGACAACAATAGCGCCAGCGCCAGCAGAAGCGTGCTCTTGCCCGCGCCGTTCGGCCCGATAACCGCCAGTATCTCGCCACACTCTACGGCCAGGTCGTCGACTTGCAGCACGGTCCGCTCGCCGCGCTGAATCACGAGGTCGCGGACCTGGAGAACCGCTCCCATCACAACGGCCGCTGGCGCTGCTGTACCCAGGTCAGGATACTATTGACCAGGACCATCAGCGCCAACAGGATCAGGCTCAAGGCCATGGCAAGGGAGAAGTTGCCCTTCGATGTCTCCATGACCGTCGCTGTGGTCAGGACACGGGTCTGGCCCTGGATGTTGCCGCCGACCATCATCGACGCGCCGATCTCGGAGATGACCGCGCCAAAGCCCGCCATCACGGCGGCCAGTAGCGGCAGGCGCGCCTCCTGCACCAGCAGCCAGACCGTCTGCAGCCGCGTGGCTCCCAACGCCTGGAGTTGCAGCCGCAGCTTGGGGTTGAGGGATTGCAGGGCCGCCAGGGTCAAGCCGGTGACGATGGGCACAGCGATGACGCACTGGGCGACGATCATGGCGCCGGGGGTGTACAGCATGCGCATTTCACCCAGTGGGCCATTGCGCCACAGCAGGATGGTCACGAACAGGCCGACCACCACCGGCGGCAGGCCCATGCCTGTGTTGACCAGGCTGACGGCCACGCCTCGCCCCCGAAACCGGCGCAAGGCCAGCATAGCTCCGAGGGGGATACCGATGAACAGGCTGAGAAACGTCGCCGTCAGAGACACCCGCAGCGAGAGCCAGATAACCTGCCATAGTTCAGGGTCGCCACTCAGCAGCAGCCGGATAGCCTCGACGACACCGTTGACAAATACGTCCATCCGACGGTTACTTCCCCACGTCCTCGAGCTTCTTGCCCGCGTCGGGCACGAACAGCGCCTGGCCGAACTTGTCCTTGCCGAACTCGCTGATAGCCTTCTGGGTTGCCGCCGCGACCATGAAATCGGCGAAGGCCTTGCCGCCCGCTGCGTTGATGCGTGGCGACTTGGCCGGATTGACCTCGATAACGTGGTAAATGTTCAGGAGCGGCGCGTCGCCTTCGACCATCGGCTCTAGCTTCAGGTCTTTCTTGCGCGCCAGGTACGTGGCGCGGTCGGTGATAGTGTAGCCGTCCTTCTCATTAGCCACGTTGAGGGTCGCGCCCATACCCTGGCCGGTCTCCTGATACCAGGGCTGGCCTTTGGGCACGCCGCTCGCCTGCCCGAAGAGCTTCTTCTCCAGGGCGTCGGTGCCGGAATTGTCGCCGCGGCTGATAAACACAGACTTGCTCTCGGCGATTTTCTTGAGGGCCTCCACAGCGGACTTGGTTCCCTTGATCTTGGCCGGGTCACTCGGCGGGCCGATGATAAGGAAGTCGTTGTGCATGACTAGCCGCCGCTGTACACCGTTGCCACCGTCCATGAACTTTTTCTCGGCGTCGGGCGAGTGAACCAGCAGAACATCGGCCTCGCCGCGCTCGCCCATGCTCATCGCCTGGCCGGAGCCGACGGCGACGGTCTTGACGGTGTAGCCCGTCTGATTCTGGAAGAGAGGCACGAGCACGTCCAGCAGGCCTGAGTCCTGGGTGCTGGTAGTAGTTGCCAGGATGATCTCGGGGTTGGTTGGCTTGGCTGCGGCGGCCGCGGTGGTAGGTGCGGCCGCCTTGGGGGCGTCGGTGGCTTTGGCGGCCGCAGGTGCGGCCGTGGGTGCGGCCGCTTTGGGGGCGTCGGTGGCTTTGGCGGCCGCAGGTGCGGCCGTGGGCGCGGCCGCCTTGGGGGCGTCGGTGGCTTTGGGCGCAGCGGGCGCCGGGGCCTGGGTGGCCTGCCCACCACAGGCAGCGACGGCTACCGCGAGAAGCAGAATGACGATCAGGGCGCGCATGTAGGTTTCTCCTGTGCTTTTTCGATTCTGCCCGTCCGCGCGAGCGCGTAGACGGGTGTGCTGTTGGCTTGTAGTCCTTCGCCGTCGGCTGTTCGGTGGGGTCATGCCCGTACCTGGCTGCCGCTCTTCTCCATGCTGTACCCGCCGAGGGCATCGACCACGGCGCGAAATGGCTCACTGCTGAGTGTGTCCAGCACGGCCTGCACCGCCGGGCGCTCAAGGGCCTCGGCAGGGATGACCAGATCGTAGGGTTCCTCCGTCAGCGGCACGAAGTCCAACCCGCAGGCCCGCGCGGCGGCGTAGATACCCAGACCCAGGTCGGCCTCATCCCTGGCCACAGCCTGGGCGACGCCCAGGTGGGTCTCCTCTTCGCGCGCATAGCCTGCCAGGTCGGTCCCCGATAGGCCCAGATGGTCCATCTGGCGGTCGAGCAACACGCGCGTCCCGGAGCCGCGCTGGCGATTGACGATACGCACGCCAGGCCGAAACAGGTCTTCCCACGCTCGGACACCGAGCGGGTTGCCCGGCGGCACCATCCAGCCGACCAGGCGCGTCACCAGGTTGACCACGGTGGCGTGCTGGCCGGGCAGCAACCGCCGCACGTAGGGCAGATTGTACTCACCCGTCTCATCCAATAGATGTACCCCCGCCATGTCGGCGTGGCCCTCGGCGAGGGCCATCAGCCCGCCGAGAGAGCCAACGAAGGTGGCGCTGATGTGGGGGTGGGTTGACCCACGCGCCACGAGGCGGAACAGAGCTTCCACCGATAGATCGTGGCTGCCCGCGAAGACCAGGCTGGCGCGTCTGACGGGCGTCTCAACCTCACTACTCCCCGCCACATCGCGCCAGCGCGCCAGGGCCAGCCCAAACGCGGCTTCAATCTGGGCGGGCGTGTAGCCCTGGCCCAGGGCATCGAGGAGGTAACGTTCCAGGCTGTTGACCAGCTGCGCCTCGCGCAGCCAGGGTCGCGGGGTCGCGATATGGTCCACGACGTGGGTCCCGCCGCCACGCCGGGTGACGACGAGACCTTCTTGCTGAAGGGTGGCGTAGGCGCGGGCGACTGTGCCAGGGGTGCAGCGCAGGCGCTCGGCGAGGGCGCGCACGGGTGGGAGGGCCTGCCCCGGGGCGAGGCTGCCCGCCGCAATCGCTGCGCGAAGCTGGCGCGTCACCTGGGCGTAGAGCGGCTCAGCGGCGCGGGAATCGATGGTGAACTCTATGGGTAGCAAAGTGACAGCCTTTTATTTGTATCATCACAAGTGTACAGCTTTCGGACCAGGCGCGTCAAGGGGGCGTGGGTAGAGAATCCACCACTTCGCGGCAATGCGTCAAGGCGTTGCCTGGCGGGGGCCGGTGGGCTATAATCAGCCTGGAAAGGGTCGGCGTGAGGAGGAGTGAATGACGATTCGAGTGGGCGTGCTGACCATCAGCACTCGGGGAGCGCGCGGCGAGCGCCCCGACGAGAGCGGACCGCTCATCGCGACTCTGGTGCAGGATCGGTTAGGCGCGCGGATCGCCCAGGCGCACATCATTCCCGACAGCCAGCCCGATATTGAGGCGGTTCTCGCCCAATGGGCGGATGGCGGCGCGATTGATCTGATTCTCACCACCGGCGGGACGGGCTTTGCGCCCAGCGACGTGACCCCAGAGGCGACGCGGCGGGTTTTCGAGCGCGAGGCGCCTGGTCTGGCCGAGGCGATTCGCGCCGCCTCGCTCAAGGTAACACCCCATGCCATGCTGTCGCGCGCGGTGGCGGGTATCCGCGGGCGTACCCTCATCGTCAACTTGCCCGGCAGCCCTAAGGCCGTGCGTGAGAGCCTGGAGGTCATCCTGCCCGTGCTGCCCCACGCCATCGCCCTGCTGCGCGAGACCCCCGGCGAGGACGAGCGACACGCGCCGGATGCGGCGCGCTAGTTGAAGGCACAGGCCGCGACGCTCAGCGACTGCAACGTCGCGGGACACATGGCATAGGCTAACCTGAGAGTGTCCGACGGCCTGCCAGTATGCGGGGTAGGAACTTCGCCATGTCATTGGCAGGAGGAATGATGATAACGGAAGAACAACAGAAGACGGTCGTGGTCCGGCCGGCTGGCGGCCTCGATGCTGTGTATGGCATCGGCCTGGTGGGCGCGTGGGTGTTTTACTTCCGGCGCGCCACCAGCATGCGACAGCGCGTCCAGGCGTTCTTCAAGGGCCTCTTCTGGCCGGGGTTCCTGGTGTACGATGTGCTGGCCTTTCTCGAGAAAGAGTAGCCTGGCCAGGGATATCGGTCGCAGGGGCGCTGGGCCATGAAATGGCAGCGGGGCGTGGGTCAGGCCCACGCCCCGCTCGCGGTCTCTCCGGGAATGCTTAGCGGGTGACGACGACGGGCGTGCCGACGCTGGCCCAGTTGAACATCCAGGCGGCGGCGGGCAGAGGCAGATTGACGCAGCCGTGGCTCATGGGCCGACCGAAGTTGTTGTGCCAGTACGCGCCGTGGATGGCGTAGCCACCGATGAAATACATCACGTTGGGTACGTTGGGCAGTGAGTAGCCCGGCCCCGACATGCGTTGCGACTTGATCTTGGTGTAGACGCGGAACGTGCCAACCACGGTGGGGTACGTCCTGGTGCCCGTTGACACCAGGGTGCTGTACACCGGAGCGTTCCCCTCATACGCGGTCAGGCGCTGCTTGCCGAGGCTGACGTGAATCCAGCGGCCCGTGGTCGGCGCGGCGACGGGCGGCGCGCCCGACGTGACCACCGACAGAGAGTCGCTCGCGGCGGGGGTGCTGGGCTTGGCAGGGGCGTTCGTTCCGTTAGTGGCGGCGGCGGGGGCAGCCTTGGTGGCTGGCTTTGCCTGCGGGGCGGCGGCCCTGCCTGGGATGACCAGCTTCTGGCCGGCCAGGACCTGATCCTGGTTCTTGATGCCGTTCGCCTGCATGAGGGCCGCAATGGTTGTTCCACTGCGCTTGGCGATGGCCGTCAGCGTATCACCACTCTGAACCACATAGACTGGACCCTCCGCTGGCGGGGCGGCGTGCGCCGTCGAGCGCAGCATGGCAAGGGTGAACGCGATGCCGATGGCGACAATAAAGCGACGAATCATACCCGACTCCCCTCTGGCTGATGGAGATAATGGCGGCCAGTGCTGTCATTCTAACACAAATCGGGGCCATTGTAAATAGCAAGTTGGGGCAAAATGGAGCAAGACCGAGCAATTCGCAGCAATAGGCGAAACAACCCAGGCCCTACAGGCTTCTGAGACCTGTAGGGCCTGGCGTCGGCGAGAGACTCGACTTCAGTTTACAACGCGAACGGCCTCGGCCTGAGCCACCGGTTCCGTGGACGCCAGGGCGTCGGCGCTGGCGTGGCCGTTCTTGTATTCGGGCAGGGGTGGACGGAACTTGTAGCCGTAGACGATGAGGCCCTGGTCGCCATCCTCTGATAGCTTGCGGGTCACCATCTCCACCGGCATGCCGATGAAGACGGCGTCAGGGTCGACGTCGGTGAGCTGGGCCATGACCAGCGGGCCCTCGGATAGGCGAATCATCGCCACAGTGTACGGGGCGTAGGCCGTGAAGCCGCTCGGCGGTTCGTAGATTGTCGAGAAGGAGTACACTTCCCCCCGCCCGCTGAAGCGATAGGGTTCGAGCGCGCGGCCGCGGCAGGCGGGGCACACGAGTCGCGCGGGAAAGGCCAGCTTGCCACATGCGGCGCAGCGCGCGCCTTCCAGGGAGAGGCGGGTACGGCGCAGACGCCAGTTACGCGCGAGTTCCATAGTCATCACCAGTCTCCTCGTTAGTTTACGCTGAAAATGTGGGTGACAGCGGTGGCGCCATTGCCACCCAGATTCTGCGTCAGCCCGACTCGCGCGCCTTGAATCTGGCTCGCGCCCGCCTCGCCACGCAGTTGCGTGATGATCTCGACGGCCTGATACAGGCCGCTGGCGCCGACGGGGTTGCCGCGCGCCTTGAAGCCGCCCAGGGTGGCGATGGGGATGCGCCCCTCGCGGCCAATGTCGCCACTCTGGCCCAGCTTGACACCCTGACCGCGCGCCGCGAAGCCACACGCTTCGAGACTCAGCGCCGCGAGGATGCTGTAGGCGTCGTGCAGTTCGGCCACGTCGACGGCCTCGGGGCCAAGCCCCGCGCGGGTGTAGGCCTCATCCGCCGAGCGTCGCGCCGCGCCGAGACTCAGGACGTCGTCGCGGTCGGTGAGGGCGATGCTATCGGTCGCCAGGGTCGACGCCAGGATGCGAATGCCGACGCGGCCCAGCGCGCGGGCGTGGTCGGTGGCGACCAGCACGACCGCCGCTGCGCCGTCGGCCAGCGGTGCGCCGTCGAGCAAGTTGATGGGCGTGGCAACCATCTTCGCCTGGCGGTAGGCCTTCTCCGAGACCTGGTTACGGTACATGGCGAAGGGATTGGCGGCGGCGTTGCGGTGAGCGTTGACGGGGAAGGCGGCGAAGTCGCCCACCTCCAGCCCGTACTCGTGCAGGTAACGCTGCATCAGCATCGCGTTCTGGGCTATCGCCGTGATACCCTGCGCGGTTTCGAAGTCGCCCTGACCGCCGGTGGCCAGGCCGGCCTCGGCGGCGTCGGGCAGGCGGTCGGTCATCTTCTCCACACCCACCGCCAGGGCGATGTCGACGGCGCCACCTGCGACAGCCTGATACGCCGCGTGAAGGGCAACCGCGCCTGAAGCGTCGGCAGCTTCGACCCGCAGCGCGGGCAGCCCGCGCAGGCCGGCCATGTCGGCGATCAGCGCGCCTAGGTGCTCCTGGCCGCTGAGCACGCCGCCCAGCATGTTACCGACGTACAGCACGTCGGCCGTGTCGAGGCCAGCGTTATCCAGGGCCGCCAGCGCGGCTTCGACGGCCAGCTCGGACAGGCTGCGCTCCCAATGCTCGCCGACTTTCGTTTGTCCTATGCCAATGACATTGACATCTCGCATATGTGTCTCGATCCTCGTGACGTAGTGGCCCGGTTGCTATTGGAGCTAGGCCATCTGTAGCTTGCTGCGATAGCGGGTGTAGGCCGCGTAGTCGATCTCGTCGCGGCGCTTGACGTAGGCCGCCGTCGGCATTGCCAGCTTGCGGCGGTCCTTGATGGCGTCGGTAACAACCAGCGACAGGGCATCGCTGCCCGCGCCGGAGCCGAAGGACACCAGCAGGATGCGGTCGCCGGGGAGCGCGACGTCGAGAGTCGCGGTCAGCCCGATGGGCGACGCAGCGGCGTAGGTATTGCCAATCTGGCCCACGAGTAGCCCCGGCGCCAGCTGCTCCGGCGTGAAGCCCAGCATCTGGCCCGCCTTGGTAGGGAACTTGACGTTGGGTTGGTGGAATACCGCCCACGTGTAGTCCTGCGCCGTGCGGCCCATGTCCGCCAGCAGTCGCTTACCGGCCTCGACCGTGTGATGGAAGTAGGCGGGGTCGCCGGTGAAGCGGTTGCCATGCTCCGGGTAGTGCTGATATGGGCGGCGGAAGAAGTCAGGCGTGTCGGTGACGTAAGAGAGGGAGGCTTCGAGGACGGTCAGCGCCTCGTCCGCCGGGCCAAGCACGAAGGCCGCCGCGCCCGCGCCAGCCGTGTACTCCAGGGCGTCGCCGGGGCGGCCCTGGGCCGTGTCCGCGCCGATGGCGAGGGCGTAGCGTACCATGCCCGACCCGATATAGCCAAAGCCTGCCTGCATCGCCTCTGTGCCCGCCTTGCAGGCAAACTGCCAGTCGGCGGCGCTGACCAGGGGCGTGGCGTCCAGCGCCTCGGCCACCAGGGTCGAACTGGGCTTGACAGCGTAGGGATGGGACTCGGACCCGACCCACACCGCGCCGAGGTCCTTCGGGTTAATCTGGGCGCGCTTGAGGGCGTTGCGAGCCGCCTCGATGGACATGGAGATTACGTCTTCGTCGAGGCCAGGCACAGCCTTCTCATCAATGGGCAGGCCGCCCTCGCCGCCGCCCCACACACGGGCGACCTCAGCCGCCTTGACGCGGAAGCGCGGGATGTAGGCTCCGTACCCAACAATACCCACAGGATTAACAGGTTTCATCACAGCTTTGTCTCCGATTCAGTTCTCGCGCAGCAGCTCTTCGGCGCGGGCGACTCGAATGTTGCGCTCGGCCACGAGCCGGTCGGCGATGCGTTGGATGTCTTCGCCGCGCGCGCCGGCTGACATCGCCACCTGGCGCGCGTGGAGGGTCATGTGCCCCTGCTGGATGCCCTCCGTCGCGAGGGCACGCAGCGCACCGAGGTTCTGGGCCAGGCCCACGCAGGCGGCGATCTGGCTCAGTTCGCTTGCGCTCTCGACGCCCAGGATTTTTAGGGCGATAGCCGCAACGGGATGGGCGCGAGTGGTCCCACCGACGATGCCCAGGGCCAGGGGCAACTCGATGGAGCCAAGCAGGTCGCCGTTCTCAGCCTGGTCCCAGCGGGTCAGTGGGCCATAGCCGCCGTCGCGGGCCGCCCAGGCGTGCGCCGCCGCTTCCACCGCGCGCCAGTCGTTGCCCGTCGCAACCACCACAGCATCGACGCCGTTCATCACACCCTTGTTGTGGGTGACGGCGCGGTAGGCGTCGACCTCTGCCAGCGCCTGGGCCTCGACAATGGCGCGCCCGACCTGGCGACCGTCCGTATCGGGGCCGCTGAACATCGCGTGGGGGACGCGACAGGTCGCCCGCGCCAGGCGGCGATCGGCCAGGTTAGACAGGATGCGCAGGGCGACCCGCCCGCCCGTGAGGTTAGCAATGTGAGGCGCGAGGGCCTCGGCCACCGTGTTTACGGCGTTCGCGCCCATTGCGTCGCGCACATCCAGGACGAGATGCACGACGAGCGCGGGGCCGACACGTGTCGCCACGCGCCGCGTCTCCAGGCCGCGCGCCCCCCCACCTCGGCGGACGATACTGGGTATGCGCTGATCGGCGTCGATGAGCAGCTCGTCGGCGTGGTCGTGGAGGGCCGCCTCGGCGCGACCCAGGTCAGGGATGTCCAGCACGTGGACCTGACCGACCATGAGCGGCGGGTCGGTGTCGGCCGCAAAGCCACCGCCCTCGCGGACCAGGCGCGCTGCGTGACTCGCCGCCGCCACGACGGACGGCTCCTCGATCACCATCGGCACCAGAACGTCGCGGCCATTGACGGTGAAGTTGGGGGCCACCGCGAAGGGCAGCCCATACAGGCCAACGACGTTCTCGACCAGGGCCGAGGCCGACTCGAGGGTCAGGCCGCCGGATGCGAGGGCATCGGTTTCCTCGACCGTGAGGGGAATGCCATCGGCGACACGGGCGCGGCGCGCTTCCACGCTCAGTTGGTAAAACCCCGGCAGCCGCGAAGAGACACGCATAACGAGAAGTCTCCCTGTACGCCCCCAAGTATAGCGGGCTGAGACTGTCAAAATCTCTCAAATATGGCGGCCGAGCTTATCTGTCGCCTGGCTCGCACGACAGGCGCGCTGGGGGCGGGCGAAGAAGGGGCGATTCGGGAAATTTCATAAGAACTTCCCAAGAGAGGGCGCAGCATTTCTGTCATCCCTTGACAGCAAACGCGAATTCTGGTACAATAGAGCGGTATACTGTCCACAATCGGCAGGAGCAATGTGTCTCCCCGCATTTCGACGACATCCTTCCATCACCAGAAAGGGGCAGCAGCATGCTGACGACGTTCGGACACCTCTTGAAGTCGGCTCGCCTCGAGCGCGGCTTGACGCAGAAGCAGTTGGCGGAAATGGTTGGGGTCGATGGAAGCTATATTGCGCGCCTGGAAATGGACGAGCGGCGGCCCTCCCGCAAGGTTGTGCTGAAGTTGGCGCGCGCCTTGCAGTTGTCGCCGGAGGAAAGCGATCGCTTGCTGGCCAGCGCTCAGCACCTGCCAGAGGGTGACCTGGAGCGCTTGCTGAGCAACTCCGGCGTGCCGCTCACGCATCCGGTCATCCAGGTAGTCGCGAACGCCCTCCAGGACAAGGAGCTTAGTCCGCGCGGGCGCGAGTTGCTGGAGGAAGAGATCACGGCCTACGTATCCTTCCGCGCTCAGCAACTCAAGCAGGAAGAGCGTGAGCGTCGCCTGGCGCGGTCGGGCGAGCGCGCCAGCTAGACCCTCGCTGGCCTCGCGCCGGATGGCCATAGCAGAGGGGGGAGCAGCGACCGTCGCTGCTCCCCCCTCTGCGCGTTGTCGGGGTCAGGCCTCGGCGCGCTGGGAAGTCTCCCCGCGCCGCTCGCCGCCGTTATGGCCCTGCGCCTCCATAGTGGCGATCTGCTGCGCCACTTGCTCGATGGCGACACGCTGCTTGCGGTACAGGTCGGACTCGCTCATCGCCAGGCGCGAGGCAATATCCCGTGTCCGATGCCCCTTGATGAACTTCATTTCCAGGATGTTGTACAACGTCCAGTCGACAGAGAGCAGGCTGCGCTGCCCTTCGGGCTTGAGACTCTCGATGGCCTCGTCCAGGACGGTGCGTACCGCCCCGGCCGGGTTCCGGTCGCTGTCGAGGGTGGCGCGCACGATGCGCAGGCGGAGCAGCGGGCTATTGGCCAGCTTCGGGCCGCCCCAGTAGTGGCTCAGGGCGTCGCGCACCCAGGCGACGAAATCGGGGGAGTCGACCAGCGACGCCTCGTCGTCGAGGGGCAGAGAGCCTTGGTACAGCATTCGCGATCGAGCGCGCTGCAACGTCTCAATCTCGGTCTCGAGTTGACGCACCACACGGAAGATATTCTGCTGCAAGCGGCGGTCTTCCATGGCTCGCTCGGCCTGGGCGATCAGATCGACGAGGGCAGCGCGCTCCCGCCCGGTCAACTGCGCCGGGTCTTTCGACACCCCCAGCACACCGAGTAAGGCTCGCATGCCGTCCACCGTCTCCGTGCCCCGCAGGGGGATGATCCAGAAGCCGGCGCGTTGCGCTGTCGCGCCATCGGCCAGGGCGTCCAGGGTAGCCGAGTCCAGCTCTGCCAGGCACGCCTGGACCTTGTCCTCCGGTCCGGAGGAAGTATCCAGCATTAGCTGACCGTCGCCAGCGACCGCGATGAAACTGGCGTCCACGCGCAGCACATCGCGCACGGACGTCACGATGTTTTCCAGGAGTTGACGCAGGTCACTGCTGGTGAGCAGGCGCTCGTCCAGGCGGCGCAGCCAGTGGATCTCGCTCCAGTCGCCCCAGAAGATGATGCGGTCGACAAGAGGGCGGCTGACGCTGACGAAGAGCTGGAAGGCCACGATACCGAACACGACGATGAAGATGAGGACGGTGTCGCGCGGCAGGCCCAGGATGCGTTCGACGGGGGGCACGAGCAGCATCGCCAGGATGACGAAGGAGCCGAGGATGGGGGCCTGGATCAGGAACTTGATAAGATTGCGCTTGACGGCGCGGTCGGAGATGAGCACCCCTTGATAGGCGACACCGTAGGCCATGACAACCATCATCCAGGTGATGGCGATGTTGGCGGCGGCGGCGAGGAAGCCAAACACCAGGGGGTGCTCGCCCAGGTTGACGAGCGGCGAGGTCAGCATGAGATAGGGAAAGACGCTGAACGGGGCGGCGATGGAGGCCAGGAGGTAATTCATGCGCCGCCGCGAGGTGGGGGTCAGGGCGCGATTGCGCGCGCGCACGACGTTGTAGGCGGCGTAGGCCGACGTGGCGAAGAAGAAGGCAGTGAACAGGCCGAACAGGGGGCCAGCCGTGAAGTGGGCGGCGAGGGGGTTGAGGGGGTTGAGGTCGACCCGGTCTACCAGGGCGTGGCTAAACAACACGAGGGCCAGGGACAGGCCGCCACCGACGAACGCGCCAATGGTCAGCCAGCGTCGGGCGCTGGAGAAGGAATTGGTGGTACGCAGCAAGACATCTGAGAAGTGGAGATAGGCCGCTGGAACGAGGGCAATGCCGATCCACTGGAAGCGCAGCCAAAAGCGGGTGCTGTCGGGATCTGTGACGGCATCGAGGAAGACATCGCCGGCGTAGACGATGCTGACAAAGGCCAGCACGAGGCAGAAGGCGCGCGCTACCTTGTTGCGGAAATTGTGGGCCAGCAGATACGCCAGGAGAGAGACGGCGACGATGACAGTCGCCGAGGAGAGAACCAGATTCAGGCGGGCGAGGACGCCCAACAAGGTGATGCCAGGAGGCAGGCGCATAGCTTCGCGGCGCTCATGTCAGGCCGAGCGTGAGCCGCTCGTTGCCGTAGCGAGAGCGGTCCCCACCCGCGCCTAGCGGACGAACCAAACGATGTAGGTCGCCACCACGGCCGCGCCGGTCAGGACGCTGTCGAGGCGGTCCAGGAAGCCACCATGGCCGGGGATGAGGTGGCTGGAGTCCTTGACGTGAGCCTGTCGCTTGAAGAAGGAGAAGGTGAGGTCGCCAATCGTGGATACCAGGCTGGTTGCCAGGCCCAGGGCGAGGGCCGCCGCCAGTGACATGGGCAATTGCAGGAAGCGCGCCAGGCCGATAGCAAAGAGGCCGCCAAAGGCCCACCCAATGATCGCGCCCTCCCACGTCTTCTTGGGGCTGATGGTTGGCGTGAACTGGTGACGGCCAAAGGCGCGCCCGCCGAAATAGGCCGCCGTATCGGTCAGCAGAATCACCGCGTACAGGAAGATACTCCAGGCCAGTCCATTCGGGACCGCGCGCACGAAGACCACCTGGGCGCCCAGCCAGCCGACGTACATGGCGGCGGCAATCGTCATGGCCCAATCAGGGAGCGAGCGATCCTCTGGTCGCCGCGACAATTGCCAGGCCGACGCGCCAATGACACCGGCGGCGACGGTGGGACGAGCCAGGTCCCACTGGGGTAACATGGCTCCTAGCGCCAGAAGGAAAGGCACGCCGAACAGGATTGGCTCCCAGGCGCGCATACCGGCATGAGCGATGAGGCCGCGCAGTTCCCACAAGGCGACGGTGCCGAAAGCGGCAATAAAGCCAAAGTACCACCAGCCGCCCAGATAGCCCGCGGGGATGAGGAGAACGAGGAGAACGACGGCGCTGGCAATGCGCTGGCTGAGCAACGGAGCCTCCGAAGGCGGCGCGCTATGCGCCGTTCTCGATACTGAGCATGTCCGTGTAGCCGTCGGCTTCGGTGGCGTAGTGAACGCGACCAAAGCGGCGGTCGCGGTGGGCGTAGGTCATCAGCGCCTGGTACAGTGCGGAGCGGTCGAAGTCAGGCCAGTATGCCGAGGTGACGTAATACTCAGCGTAGTTGGCCTGCCAGATCAGGAAGTTCGACAGCCGCATGTCGCCGCCGGTGCGGATGACCAGATCGGGGTCAGGGAGGCCCGCCGTGCCCAGGTACTGGCTGATCAGGTCCTCCGTCACATCCTCGGCGCGCACACCGTTGGCTATGATGCGTCGCACGGCGTCCACAATCTCCGCTCGTCCGCCGTAGTTGAAGGCGATGTTGAGGACGAGGGTCGAATTGTGGCGTGTCAGCTCACAGGCTTCGGCCAGTAGTCGCTGCAAGCGGGGCGATACCCCCTCATTAGAGCCGATATGCCGAATCTGTACGCCGCGCTCATTCAACTCGGGCATGTAGCGATGAAAGCCCTCCTCGAAGAGGCGCATCAGGCCGCGCACTTCCAGGCTCGGACGCTTCCAGTTTTCTGTGGAGAAGGCATAAACCGTCAAAACCGGCACGCCAAAATCGACCGTCGCCTCCAGGACGCGGCGAATATTGTTGACGCCGGCGCGATGGCCCGCCAGTCGCGGCAAGCCCTGACGCTGCGCCCAGCGCCCGTTGCCATCCATGATGATGGCGACATGGCGAGGCACCTTCGGAAGCGTTGGTTGCCCGTCCATAAACAACTCCTAGACTTCCATTATCTCAGCTTCTTTGGCTTTCCCAATCGCCTCAATCTGCTCTGTCACCCTGTCGATCAGCTTCTGGATCTGTTCCTTGCCGTCTTCCAGATCATCCTCGGTAATCAGGTCTTCCTTCTCGGCGTCCTGCAGGTCCTTGATGCCATCACGGCGAATATTGCGCACGGCTACCTTCGCCTCTTCGACCCGCCGCTGCGATTGCTTCACCAGCTCGCGGCGGCGCTGCTCCGTCAACTGGGGCAGCACCAGGCGAATAATCTGGCCGTCGTTGGTAGGCGTCAGGCCCAGGTCCGACTTGAGGATGGCCTTCTCGATGGCGTTCATGGCCGTGCGATCGTAGGGCTTGATAGCCAGAATGCGCGCCTCGGGCACGCTCACCAGGGCTAGCTGGTTGATGGGCGTGGGTGAGCCGTAGTATTCGACCGTGATGCGATCCAGGAGCGCGGGGCTGGCCCGACCGGTGCGAATCGCGCTAAGATCATGACGAAGAGATTCGACGCTCTTATCCATATGCTGGCGCGTGTCGCGCACGATGTCGTCAATCATGGTCGCTTTCCTGTGGGCGTCGAGTCGTGTGTCGTAGGGATAACGCGGGCCAGGCCCGCGCTATTCATCGGTGGATCGCCCTAACTATGTTCCGTCTACGAACGAATGTCAAATCCGTGTCGCAACCTCAGGCGTGGCCGCCGGTATGACTGATGGTTGTGCCGACCGGCTCGCCCCGCAGGGCGCGCTCGAGCTGACCCGGCTCCCACAGGTTGAGGACGATGATGGGCAGATTGTTGTCCATGCCCATAGTCAGGGCGGTACTGTCCATCACCCGCACACCCATGTTCAGGGCGTCGATGTAGGTGAGATGAGGCAGCCGCTCGGCATTGGGAAACTCGCGCGGGTCGGCGGTGTAGACCCCATCGACTTTGGTGGCCTTCACCATCACGTCGGCGTTGATTTCGAGGGCGCGCAACATGGCGGCGGTGTCGGTGGTGAAGTAGGGGTTGCCCGTGCCAGCGCCGAAGATGACCACTCGCTGCTTCTCCAGGTGGCGGATGGCGCGCAGCCGAATATACGGCTCAGCGATGGGCCGCATCTCGATCGCGGTCTGAACGCGGGTCTCGACCCCCTCGCGCTCGAGGGCGTCGCGCAAGGCGAGGCAATTCATCACGATGGCGAGCATGCCGATATGGTCGGCGGTGGTGCGGTCCATGCCGTGAGTCATGCCCTCTTTGCCGCGCCACAGGTTGCCCGCACCGATGACGATGCCGATGTCGATGCCCATCGTGCGGACTGCCGCAACCCGCGCGGCGATGGTCTGCGCCTCGGCGACATCGATGCCGAAGTTGCCGGGGCCAGCGAGGGCTTCGCCGCCGAGCTTGAGTAGGACTCGCCTGTATTTGGCTTCAGGCATCGTTCCCCCAGATGTGAAGATGGAGGACCAGAGCCGGCGGCATAGCCAGGCTATGGCTCCGCGCTGCGATCCTCCATCGTGCGTGAGTGATTTACGCGCCCAGTTCGAAGCGCGCGAAGCGCCGCACGGCGACGTTGCCGTCGGCTTCCTTCAGCAACTGCTCAATCGACTTGCCCAGGTCCTTGATGTAGGGCTGCCGGGTCAGGACGATCTCTTCGAGGTACTTGTCGACGCGGCCGTCGACGATCCTGGCCTTGACAGCGTCGGGCTTGGGGTCGTCGGCCAGCTGTGCCCAGTAGATGTGGCGCTCTGCCTCCAGCACCTCCCCCGGTACCTCGTCGGCGAAGACGTAGCGGGGACTACTGGCGGCGATCTGAAGGGCCAGGTCGTGGGCCAGGGTCTCATTGGCGCCGGCAATCTCGGCCAGGACGCCGATGCGCCCACCGTGGATATAGCTGGTGATGAAGCCGCCCGCCGCCGCCTCGAAGCGGGCCACGCGGCGTAGCTGGATATTCTCGCCAATCACGGCCACGGCGTCGGTGATCAGGTCCCGAACGGCGCGGCCATCGACCTTCAGCTCCAACACGTCGTCGGGGGTATCGACGCCGGTGGCGACGACAAGGTCGGCCACCAGATTTGCGAGTTCCTGAAAGCGCTCGTTGCGGGCGACGAAGTCGGTCTCGCAGTTCAGCTCGACCATCGCGCCCAGGGTAGCATCATTCTCGATGCGGCAAATAATCACGCCCTGATTGGCGGTGCGGTCGGCCTTCTTGGCCGCCTTGGACAGCCCGCGCTCACGGAGTAGCTGGACGGCCTGATCAAAATCGCCGTTGGACTCACGCAGCGCGTTGCGGCTCTCCAGGATGCCCGCGCCCGTGGCTTCCCGCAGTTCCTTGACCATTGCGGTCGTAATCTCGGTCATTCGCTCTTACTCCTCAGTCTCGATGATACCGACTTCGTAATCTTCCTCGACGCGGTCCTCGTCCGGCGAGAACACGCGCTGGGTCGTGGTGAGTTCCTCTTCGGCCATCTCGTCCACCAGAGCCTGCTGGTGCATCTGGCGGCCTTCGATAATGGCGTCGGCGATCTTGCTCGTCATCAGCTTGATGGCGCGGATGGCGTCGTCGTTGCTGGGGATGACGTAGGAGATGGGGTCGGGGTCGGAGTTGGTATCGACCATGGCGATGATAGGAATGCCCAGCTTCTTCGCCTCGTCGACGGCGATGTGCTCGCGGCGCGTATCGACGACGAAGAGCATTTCGGGCAGGCGGGTCATTTCCTTCAGGCCGCCAATACGGTTGTTGAGCTTGTCTAGCTCGCGGCGCAGGAGCAGGGCTTCCTTCTTTGGCAGCAGGTTCAGCTCGCCACGGGCGTCGCGTGCCTCCAACTCCTGGAGATAGCGGGCGCGCGAGCGGATGGTACGGAAGTTGGTGAGCGTGCCGCCGAGCCAACGCTGGTTGACGTAGGGCATATTGGCGCGCATGGCCTCTTGGGCAAGGTTGTCGGCCGCTTGCTTCTTGGTGCCGACGAACATGATGCTACCGCCCTTGCTGCTGACGTCGCGGGCGACGGCATACGCCTCATCCAGCGCGCCTAGCGTTTGCTGCAAGTCGATGATGTGAATCCCATTGCGCTCGGTGAAGATATAGGGGCGCATCTTGGGGTTCCAGCGGCGCGTGTGGTGGCCGAAGTGGACGCCCGCCTCAAGCAACTCCTTCATGGTAACGACAGACATGGGGACTACTCTCTCCTTCTACCGGTTGTGTCCTCCGCCCGTGTATGACAGGCGCGGAGCCGAGCAACATCACGGACTGGCCCACGAAACGGCCTTCGCCGGGGCGAAAGGCCGTGGCAGGAACCCGTCGAGGCGCTCGACACCGCCGCGCCGAACAGTCGGGCGTGTGTGATAGGGTCTCGAAACCCAAACGGGAAGTATACTATACACCCGGCTCCAGCGCAAATTGGTGACGGGTAGGCGATGTGCGTATAATGTACGCCAACACCGTTTAGATTCCTGAGGGACGAGGAAGAAACTATGGCAAGCACGCAGCGACGGTTGGGGATTCTGGCGCTCTTGCTCGTGGCGCTGTTGGCGTTTGGCGCGCCCGCCGCGAACGCCCAGGGCAACCCTGGCGCTATCAAAGTGACGTCCAGCACGGCGACGACAAAGTTCGCAGAAGAGTTGAAGTTTGCCCTGAAGGCCGAAAGTACGGCCGGTTCCATCGAGAAGGTCGACCTGTTCTATACCTTCGCCGATGGCAAGGCCAGCAATCGCGTCCCCACTGAGTTCACCCCCGGCAAGACTGTGACGGCGACGGCGACGAAGCGCGCCCAGCAAGGCGAATTTGCGCCTCAGTTGGACATCCGGTACTACTGGCGTATCACCGACTCGGCGGGAAACACCGTCAAGACGGACCCGCAGACGGTGGTGTACGCGGATGATCGCTTCCAGTGGCAGAAGGCAGGCAACGACCGCGCCACAGTGCAATGGTACGGGGAGAGCGACAGGTTTGGCAAGCAGGCGCTGGACTGGACGGTCGAGGGCCTCGATCGCCTGGAGCAGAAGTTTGGCATCCAGATGAGCTACCCGGCCAATGTCGTCATCTACAAGAACAAGGACGACATGTCCAAGGCCCTCGCGCCGCGGGGGGCCACCTTCGATAAGGGCGCGACGGTGCTGGGCGAGGCGCGCTCCAACTACGGAACGCTGCTGATGCTGAACCAGGGCGATGCGCGCACCACTCTGTGGCACGAACTGTCGCATCTGGTGCTGCACGACCTGGTCAAGGGACCCTACGAGAGCAATCTGCCCGCCTGGCTCGACGAGGGCCTGGCGATGTACAACGAGAGCGACGACGCCAACGACAACTACCAGAGGGCGCTGGACGACGCGATTCGGAAGAACGACGTCTTTACGGTGCGCTCGATGACCGCGCCCAACGGCGTCCCTGGTAAGGTCGGTATCTGGTACGGTCAGGCCCGCAGCATCGTGCGTTATATGCTGGATGAGCATGGCGGTCGCGACAATATGCTGAAGCTGATTCAACTGCTTGCATCGGGAACCCGCACCGACCCGGCCCTTCAGCAGGTGTACGGCTTCGACCAGAACGAGTTGAACAACCTCTGGCGCGCCGCGCAGAACCTGCCGGCGATGACACCTGCGCCAGCGGCGCCAGCGGCCGGGCAGGGCAACGCGCCGGCCGCCACGCCGGCGGCGCCGTCGCCCGGGCCGAACGCGCCGCCCGTTGCCACGCCTCGCGCGTCCGGTGGTCAGGCGGTTGCGCCAACGGCCGTGCCGGTTCGCCCGGCTCCTGCGGACGTGCAACCGTCCGCCGCACCGGTTGGCCCATCGCGCGGCATCCTCCTGGCAGTGGCGGCTCTCGGCCTGGCGCTGGCCTGCCTGACGGCGCTGGTCGCCGGTCTCGGCGTGTTGGCCTTTGCTGTGACACGGCGTCGCTAGCCGCCCCATCCCTGTTGGTCTCGGAGGACGGAGGTGGCTCAGCTCCTCCGTCCTCCGTCCTTATCCTACCCTGAATCGCAGCCCAGGAGATTGCCATGCAGCAAGCCTTCTACACCGAGCCGGCCGTCGAAGTCACCCGTGGCGACCTTGTCGAGTCTGTGCACCATGCTGCCGTGGCAGTGGTGCGCTCGGATGGCGCGCTACTGTCCTTCCTGGGCGATCCCAACCTGGTTACGTACATGCGGAGTGCGGCGAAGCCTTTCCAGGCGCTGCCCATCGTGGAGAGCGGCGTCCTCGAGGCAGACAATTTCGGTGTGCGGGAGTTGGCCATCATCTGTGCATCCCACTCCGGTCAAACGTTCCACACCGAGCTGGTGCAGAGCATGCTGGACCGCATCGGGATGAGCGTGGCCGATCTCCGCTGCGGAACCCACTATCCCATGCACGCGCCGACGACGAAGGCGATGCGCCAGGCGGGCGTCGCCGCGACGCCCATCCACAACAACTGCTCTGGTAAGCATACCGGGATGCTCGCCCTGTCCGCGTACCTGGGCGCGGCCGACCGTGACTACCGCGACACGGACCATCCAGTCCAGCAGCGCGACCTGGCGGCGCTGGCGGACATGGCCGACGTGGCCCCCGACAGCATCGCTGTAGCCGTCGATGGGTGTAGTGTGCCGAGCTTCGCCCTGCCTCTGCGCGCGGCGGCCCTGGCCTTTGCCCGGCTGTTGGACCCGCAGGGGGTGGGGGCGGCGCGCGCCGCTGCTGCGCGTCGCGTGGCCGAGGCGATGCAGGCTTACCCTGAACTTGTCGCTGGCGACGACCGCTTTGACACGTGGTTGATGGCGAACACATCGGGGCTGGTGAGCAAGGGTGGCGCGGAAGGCTATCACGGCGTCGGAGTTATGCGCGGCGGCGAGGCGCTGGGCATCGTGTGTCGCGTGGCCGATGGCGACGTGAGCGGGCGGGCCGTGCCGCCCCTCGTGCTGGAGGTTCTGGCCCAACTGGGGATTGAGCCGCGCGAGAATGAGGAGACGGCGCGGTGGCGCTACGGCGTGGTGCGCAACCGCCACGCGAACGTGGTGGGCGCGGTTCGCCCGGCGTTTCGGTTACGATCGGCCTAGTGGGGCGCTATATAGCTCGTGCGGCACGAGGCGGGGCACAACTTGTGCTCCGCCTCGTATCCTGTGGACAGTTTGAGCGTCCTTGATAGTAACGACTGGTCCCCCTATAACGTTGTACACCGTAGAGAAACGCGACGTGTCGCTGCGTATTGCCGCTGGGCTGGAGGGCGTTTGTGCGTTGGGTATTGCTCCTAATCTGGTTTGCTCTGGCGGCGGCCCTGGGTCTGGGCATCGTACATGTCGACACAGTGACGTCCGCTTCACCGACAGTTACCGCCTATCCTGTCCCGACAAGTACGCTCACACCTATCCCACGGGCAACGCCGGATTGGGTGGCGAAGAACTTCCTGTTTCTACCGTTGGTAGAGAATCGAGCGCCCGGCGCGCCGGGGCCGCTCTCATTGTCGGTTGGGCCGGAGGCGAGCGTGGGGTTCCGCCTGCGGTGGACGCCTGCCGCCGATGCCGTGACCTACACCCTCCAGGAGTGGCGGAACGACGACATGTCGGACAGCCACGATGTGGCGCGCCTCGCGCCGGGCCAGGCTCTGGAAGTGGCGGTTGGCGCTCGCTCGCCGGGCGTCTACTACTACCGAACGACGGCCGTGAATCGCTTCGGCGCGACAGCGAGTAATACTGTCGCCGTTGGGGTTCCGGTCGTCCCGGCTCCGACGGTGGAGGAGGCGAAGGGCGGTTACGCCGTCGTCTGGAACGCCGTGGCCGGCGCGACGAACTATCGTCTGCTAGAGGCGACGTCGCCGACGATGGTGGGCGCGGTCCAGGTGTGGCAGGGGGCGACGCCGCCTCCGACTGGCGTCATCTTTGGCGCGCGGACCAAAGGCACCTACTACTACACCCTGGCGGTGACGACATCGCAGGTGGCGGCGGTGAGCGCCACGCTGGCGGTGCCTGTGCCGCGCCCAGGACTGTGGGGTGTGGTGACGTACAACGGGCAGCCGGCGCCCGGCGCCATTGTGGACCTGTGGCGCTGCACGTTGGAGGCGGACCGCTGCGTGGCCAAGGCCAAGATTGATACGGTGATGACGACTGATGACGGCAGCTACAGTTTCACCCGGGTCGCGGCGACGGATGCCAGGACGGCGCTCTATGTCGTGTTCGATAACCCGCGGGACATTCGCGACTATCTGAACTTCTGGCGCGCGCCGAACGTCGTTGGCTACAATGGCCGCGATACGGTGCAGGCAGGACACTTCGACATCGCCAACGTCTTCTTGCAGGAGCCTGCGCCGTCGGCGCGCGTGGCCAACCCGGCCCGCTTCCGCTGGACGCCGCGCGCATCCCGTGCGGACAGCTACTGCGTCATGTTTCTGGACGCCAACCGCGAGCCGCTCGTGCCCTGCGTCCCGCTCGGCTACACCGACGTTGGCGTGATGGATGTCGATGGCGTGCTGAGCTACAACGTGCCTTACAACTGGAACGTGTGGGTGGAGGTTCCTGGTCAGGGCTACGGCGAGTCGTTCTACTATCGTTCGGTCACGTTCCTGCGCAGCGCTGGCAAGGAGAATCGCGACGCTGTCCGCCTTGGCCTTGACGGGGCGGAGGGCGCCACAGGGCGGATGCTAGAGCGCGCAGCGGGACCGCCCACCCTGGAGCCATAGCCGCGCCGTCGGTACAGGGCATACTTGGGTTCGCCACCATCACAGCCTGGACGGCCCACGGGGACTAATCTCCGTGGGCCGTCGCCGTGGCTGGCGTGGGGAGGCGACTTTTCTATCCTGGTATATAATTGAGGTATCCTGGCTTGCCCAGGTCGATGAAGCTGGCGAAGGGACGCAGCGGATCGGATTTCATGGCTGACCCCCCTCCGACCGACGAAGAACTGGTGCAGCGTTGCGCGGCCGGCGATCGCATGGCCCTGGGGGCGCTTTACGACCGCTACGGGATCCTCGTCTTCTCGCTGGTTGTGCGCATTCTCGGCGAAGGCATGGCGGCCGAGGAGGTGACCCAGGACGCCTTCCTATCCGTCTGGCGGCGGGGCGCCGACTACTCGCCGCAACGCGGCCGAGTCCTGCCGTGGCTGTTGACTATCGCCCGCAATCGGGCCGTGGACGAGTTGCGGCGACGGCGGGTGACATCGACGCATGTCGAGTTACCTGACGAACTGGCGCTCCAGTCTGGCCTGGAGGATGTCGCGCTCAGCCGTATCCAGATACGGCGCGCTCTGGCTGAGCTGCCCGCAGCGCAGCGCCAGGCCTTGGAGCTGGCGTACTACAACGGTATGACGCAGCAGGAAATCGCCGAGTTCTTGCAGACGCCTCTAGGCACGATCAAGACGCGCATGCGTCTTGGCTTGCAGCGCCTGCGCACGGCCCTGGATGAGGGGGCGACGGCAAGCACGCGGGAATCGGGGCCGGTGATGCATCCAGAGTCAGATGCCCTGCGTAGTGAATAGATGACAGTCTGAGGGATAGGATCGTGTCTGAGAAGTTGCCGCCGCTAACCGAAGATGTTCAGGAGCAGGCTGCCGCCTACAGCCTGGGGGCGCTCACTCCCGAAGAGGCCGCCGCCTTTGAGGCGCGGCTGGCTTTGCCGGCCGTCAGGGCCGAGGCCGAAGCATACCGCGCCACCGTGGAGGCCTTGGGGCTTGCGCCCGACCTGCGCTTACCACCGTCGGCCTTGCGCGAGCGCTTGTTGGCGTCGGCTGAGCCACCGGCTGCCCCGCAGCCTGTCCTGCGCTGGCCGCGCCTGGCTCCCTGGCTGGCCGCCGCAGCAATGTTCGTCGTGTGCCTCGGCCTGGGGGCGCGGGTCGTGCAGCAGCAGGCCACACTAAACGAGTATCAGTCGTTCCTCGCCATGCCCAATACTGTCCGCATGGAAGCGGGCGACGCCGCACCCGGCGCTCACGGCCAGTTCTATCTCGCCCTCGACAGCCGCCAGGCCATGCTGCTCGCTTCGGAGTTGCCTGCCTTGCCTGACGACAAGGTGTATCAGCTGTGGCTGGTCGGCAAGGATGGTGTGCGGGAGAACGGCGGCCTGTTCCGCGCCGACGAGGGGGGCTACGCCGCGATGGTCGTACAGGCATCGCGCCCATTGGGAGAGTATACCCGTATCGGCGTGACCACTGAACCGAGGGGCGGCAGCCCCGGCCCCACCTCAGGCCGCGTGATTGGGGCGGATTTGTCCAGAGCCACCCAGCGCATCAATTGAGTAGCTGAGCGATCTGAGACCTCCTCGCGTGCGCGAGGAGGTCTCAGTTTCGAGGCTGACGGAGAATTACGCCGCCAAAGAAATCCGGTGCCACCCTGGCATACGTCCTATAGAGTACGGTGTTGCAGAAGCTCGGCTGATATAGGAGGGTGATGCTATGTCGCGAAAGCTCGTCTCGCTGGCGCTTGTCCTGGTGCTAATGGCAATGTATGCCTCGGTCGCATCCGCCCAGGGGACAATGATGACCGTGAAGCTAGCCGCGCAGAATGGTAGCAACCAGAACGGCACGGCGACGCTGACTGCCAAAGGCGATATGACCGAGGTGGTGTTGGACCTGCCCGCTGGTCCTGCGGGTGCGGGCGTCGAGCAGCCGGCTCATATCCACGAGGGGGCGTGCCCCATGCCTGGCAAGGTGGTCTATCCGCTGACGAACGTCAAGGATGGCAAATCGACCACGACGGTCAACGCCAAGCTGGCCGACATTGCCACAGGGAAGCTCGCCATCAACGTCCACAAGTCGGCGGCCGAGGTCAGCGTGTATACGTCGTGCGGCGATATCCAGGTGATGGCGATGGCAGCGGGCGCGCCGACGGCGCTGCCGACAACGGGGGGCGAGATGGGCAGCCTGTGGCTACTGGTCGGCGCGGGCCTGGCGCTGGCGCTGGGTGGGCTTGTCTTGCGGCGAACGCGGATGTAACGTCCACGCAGGGTGAGCGGACGGGGGGTCGAGAGGTTTGCGCCTCGCGACCCCCCGCTGTCATTGTGGGGAGCGACTACTCGACGCGGCGGCTTGTGTGCGATTGTCCGTCGAAGCTCATCAGGGTTGGTCCCTTGTTCTCCACCACGGTCTCAAGGTGTACCGGCCGCCGCCACAGGGCATGCACGTTCGCCAGCGTGTCGCGGGCGTAGTCCAGCCGCAGGTCGACGCCCTCATGGGCGTGGCGCAGGAGCAACTCGCCACGATTGGCGTAATTGCCGTCCTCGACGCTGATGAAAGGCTGACCAAAGTTGGTCAGGGATTGCAGTAGTTGCGCCTTGATAGCCGGGAAGTCCCTGCTGGCGATCTCGTGGCGCTCGGTACGCGGGTTCCAGCGGTACGTGAACATCTTGTGGCGTTCACAGAACTCCTCGGTCAGATACTCATCGATGAAGCCGATGTCATTGCACGCGCGGCGCACCTCGAATACCTTTCGCCAGCCCAGCCCCAACCCCAGGTCCCATCGCACCTTGCGGGCGCGATCCTCGCAGGCGTCGTACTCGCGCCCGAAGCGACCCTTGTCCCAGCGCTCCTCGATATCGCGCAGCAGCTCAAGGCCGAGTTTGTAGGGGTTCAGTCGCCCCGGCTGAGTAGCGACTGTGCCCGCGTGGTGGTCAGCGTAGTCGATGATCTCGGCGTCGGTCAGAACGCGGCGGGTCATGATGCTGCTGTGCCAGTAGCTGGCCCAGCCCTCGTTGAGTATCTTAGTCTGGCCCTGGGGAGCGAAGTAGTAGGCCTCCTCGCGCAGCATGTCCAGCACGTCGGCCTCCCACGTCTCCAGGGGCGCCGCCTCGATGAGGAACAGCAGCACGTCGCGCTCTGGTGAGGCTGGGAAGTGGCGCGCCTGTTGCTGCTCGCTATCCAGCCGCTGCTGCTGCTCATGCAGGAAGTCCGGCGGGTTGACGAAACGGTCCATGTACTCTTTGGCGGGGATGCGTCGGGCGGTGGGGCGTTCGGCGTTCCCATTCACGGGGGCGGGGCGGCGTCGAATCCCCGGCGAGTGCAGATCGATCAGGTTGTCCAGGGATAGACCTACGTCTAGCAGCGCCTCCACGCGGTCGAAGCCGTAGCGCTCGATGTAGCGATGGATTCGGCTGGCATGATTGGCCATCTCGTCCAGCATCTTGCGGTTGGTGTGGGCGAACCACAGGTTGTTCTTGAAGAAATCGGCGTGGCCGTAAACGTGGGCCATGACCAGCTTCTGGTCGATGGTGTTGTTGCTGGCGAGAAGGTAGGCGTGACAGGGGTCGGTGTTGATGACCATCTCGTAGATGCGGTGCAGGCCATAGGCGTAGCTCTTTGACATGCGCTCGTATTCCATGCCGAAGGACCAGTGAGGGTAGCGGGTTGGGAAGCCGCCATAGCTGGCGACCTCGTTGATTCCCTTCCAGTCCAGCAGATGGAAGCGCACCTCCGGAAAGTCGAGGCCAAATTCCTCGGCATAGCCGCGGATGGTGTCAGCCCAGCGGGCCAACTCGGCCGGTAACGCGCCGGTCATGTGGGTCTCCTCACTCACTTACCCTTACCGAGAAACTGCTTGATGGCATCGTAGATAGCGTCACGGTTGGCGATCTCGGCGGTGACGAGCTTATCGTCGGCTTCCAGGCCGCGCAAGACCCCCAGAAACTGGTTGGCCGAGCGATAGGCGGCTACCTGGCCGTAGCAGAACAGGTTCGAGGCCGGCAGCAGATGCTCGCGCAGCAGCGTCCCGCACTTCTGGTTGTCGTCGTTGCCCCAATTGTCACCGTCCGAGAAATGGAAGCCGTAGATGTTCCATTCCTCGGGCGGGTAGTGGCGTTCGACGATGGCTTTGCACAGTTCGTAGGCCGAGGAGATAACGGTTCCGCCGCTCTCGCGGGTATGGTAGAAAGTGTGCTGGTCCACCTCCCGCGCCGTTGCGTCGTGGATGACGTAGCGCACCTCGATGCGGGCGTACTGGGAGCGTAGCCAGGTATCGATCCAGAAGGCGGTCAGCCGCACGATCTCTTTCTGGGTGTCACCCATCGACCCGGAGACGTCCATCATGTAGATGACAACGGCGTTGCTCTCAGGAATCAGCCGGGTCTGCCAGGATCGGTAGCGGCGATCCTCGCGGACGGGGATGACGCGCGGGTTGGTCGGATCATACGCCCCGAGCATCAATTGTCGCTTGAGGGCCTCGCGGTAGGTGCGCTTGAAGTGGCGCAGGCTCTCCGGCCCGACGCGGCGGATACTGGTGTAGCGATTGACATCGCTGGTGATCTGGGCCTTACCCTTGGGCTGGATGTTGGGCAATTCCAGCTCGTCGGCCAGGATGCGCGCCAGCTGGTCGAGGGAGATTTCGACCTCCAGGATGTGGTTGCCCGCCTGGTTGCCGGCGCCCTGGGAGCCGTCGGCCGGGTCGCCGCTGCCCAGCGGGTCGCCCGGCTGACCTTCACCCTGACCCACGCCGCCCTGGTTGCGCCCGAAGCGGAAGCGCGGAATGTCGATCTGGGGCACGGGGATGCTGACCCAGTCGCGTCCCTGGCGGCCGATCATCTCGCCCGTGGACATGTATTTCTTGAGATTCTCTCGGACGTGGCCGCGTACCATCTCCCGGAAGCGGCCTGCGTCCTGCTCGATGCGCTCGACCATACCAGCCTCATCTTCTAGTTGCGGCTGCGAACGTCACCGCGGGCGAAGATGCTCGCGACGTACGTGAGAACGTCGGAAGCGCAGTGCTCGCAGTAGCCGAAATTCTTGATCATGCGCGCCTTGACCACCTCGATCTTGGCCTGGGTGTCGGGGTCGACGACCGAAGAGACCAGGCTGGTGAGCTTGATAGAGTCCTTCTGGTCCTCGAAGAGCTTGAGTTCCAGGGCGCGCCGCAACCGCTCGTTAGAGTCGTAGGAGAACTTCTTGCCCTCGATAGCTTGCGCGCCGATGTAGTTCATGATCTCGCGGCGGAAGTCGTCCTTGCGATTGGCGGGGATGTCGATCTTCTCCTCGATCGAGCGCATCAGCCGCTCGTCTGGCTCCTCGTCCTGGCCGGTGTATGGGTTGCGCAGCTTTTCGCGCAGGGTGTAGGCCTTGACGTTGTCGATGTAGTTGGAGGCCAGACGCTTGATGGCCTCCTCGTCCGACGTGATGGCGCGCTGGACCTCGTTCTTCACGATCTCGTCGTATTCCTGGCGCACCACGGCCATCAGCTCACGGTAATGCTGGCGCTGGCGCTCGTCGGTGACCAGGGAGTGGTGGCGCAACCCCTCCTCCAACTCGCGCATGACGAGGAAGGGGTTGAGGCACTTCGAGCCGGCTTCGGACACCAGGGCGTTGGAGAGCTTGTCCTGCACGTAGCGGGGCGAGATGCCCTCCATGCCCTCGCGGGCGGCCTCGGCCTGCAACTCGCGCACGCTGTCCTCGGTGAAGCCGGGGATGTTGCGACCGTCGTACAGCTTCAGCTTTTGCAGGAGGGTCAGGCCGGCGTGCTTAGGTGGCTCCAGACGGGTGAGCACCGCCCACAGGGCGGCCATCTCGATGGTGTGGGGGGCGATGTGGCGGCCCTGGATGCGGGTGGGATTGAAGTCCTTCTCGTAGATGCGCTTCTCGTCGCGCAGCCGGGTGATATAGGGCACGTCGATCTTGATGGTTCGGTCGCGCAAGGCTTCCATGTACTCGTTGTTCTGGAGCTTGCGGTATTCCGGCTCGTTGGTATGTCCCAAGATGACCTCATCGATGTCGGTCTGGGCGAACTTCTTGGGCTTGATCTTGTGCTCCTGGGAGGCGGTCAGCAGATCGTACAGGAAGGCGACATCGAGCTTCAGCACCTCGATGAACTCGATGATGCCGCGATTGGCGATGTTGAACTCGCCGTCAAAGCTGAAGGCGCGGGGATCGGAGTCGGAGCCATACTCGGCGATCTTGCGATAGTTGATGTCGCCGGTCAGTTCGGTCGAGTCCTGGTTCTTCTCATCCTTCGGCTGGAACGTACCGATGCCGATGCGGTCCTTCTCGGAGAGGATCAGGCGTCGCACGCGGGCATGGCTGATGACCTGGCTCCAATCGCCGTGGTATGTCTTCATCAGGTCGCTGTAGATGTAGCGGCAGTAGGGGCACAGGTCGCCTTCGATCTCGATTCGATACTCACTGATGCGCCCGGCGTTCAGCTCCGCCTCGATCTGGGGTCGAAGTTCGAGGGGAACCAGATGCAATGGTTCCTCGTGCATCGGGCAGTCCAGAAGCTGGCCGTCAGCCATCACCCAGCGCAGCGCGTACAGCGCGCCCGCGTCGGTGCGCGAGTAATGCTCCAGCCCCTTCTTGAGCAGGCGGGCAATGGTGCTCTTGGAGCTACCCACCGGGCCGTGGAGAAGCAAGACGCGCCGCTCGGTTCCGTAGCGGCGCGCTGCAGCTTGAAAGGCGGACACCAGGTCCATCAAGCACTGATCCAGTCCGTAGACGGCGTCGCGGCCGTCGTCGATTGGGTCGTCGAAGAATTTGTAGTGGATGATTGGCTTGCGGTTCTCGATGTACTCCTCGGCGCCGTACGACATGATCATGTCGTAGAGGCGTTGGAAGGCGGTTCGCGCAGCAGCGGGCTGCTGCCGAATCAGGTCCAGGTACTCGGCGAATGTGCCCTCCCAGTGCTCGCGCCGATACCGGTCCGCATCATGCCACGCTTGAATCTGCTCCATTAACGACACGGGATGCAACATGGTCACACTCCTCCACTCCTAACAATACGGATGGGCGAGACCTTCGGCAGGGATGCGAAGCTACCTGACCGAAGGCGGTCGGGCGTCGATGTGAGCGTGATGAACTTGCGCAGGCGGCGAAGACACGAGGTAACGCAAGGGGCGCGGCCGACCGGGGCGCGCCGTGGCGGGTGGACAGGCGGCGGGGTGGGCGCATCGAGGCGCTGGCGAAGGGCACAACAGCGGCGGTGTCGAGAGTCTGCGCCCTATATAGCACACATGACCGAAATCGACAAATCTATCAGGCGGGCGATGTGTCTATATAACGCTGCATGAGCCAGAATCGTTCTGCTTTGGCAGTGATTCTTGCCACATCTTTGGTGAGAGGTATGCTACAATTCGACCATTCTGCCTGGGGAGATGGCTATGCTGCGGGTGCGCGTGCCGGCGACGACGGCTAATCTGGGCGCGGGGTTCGACTGTCTGGGGCTGGCGCTCAGCCTATTCAACGAGGTGGATGCCGAGGCAGCCGATGGGCTTGACATCCGAGTGGAAGGGGAGGGGGCGACCGAGTTACCCACCGACGCCACTAATCTGGTATGGCGCGCGGCTCAGCGTGTATTTGACCACGTGGGCCGTGCGCCGCGTGGGGCACGACTCCACCTGCGCAACGCGATTCCCCTGGAGAGCGGTCTGGGGTCGAGCGCTGCGGCCACCGTCGCTGGGCTGATGATCGGCAATGGGCTGGTGAGCGCGGCCCTCAACGAGGCGACTCTGTTGGACCTCGCCGTCGCGATGGAGGGACACCCCGACAATGTGGCGCCCGCATTGCTCGGCGGGCTGGTCGCGGCAGGGCAGGCGGATAGCGGGCGGTTGCTGGTTGAGCGGGTAGCCACACCGGCGTTGACCGCCGTGGTCGTCATGCCGTCGTTCCGCCTGTCGACGGCCCTAGCGCGACAGGCGCTGCCCGCCTCCGTTCCGATGGCCGATGCGGTCTTCAACCTGAGTCACACGGCGCTGACGCTTCTCGCCCTGCAACGCGGTGACTACGTAGCGCTGGCCGACGCGATGGCCGACCGCCTGCACCAACCCTATCGTGCGCCCCTGGCGCCGGGACTGGCGCGGGCGCTGGACGCCGCGCGGACGCTGGGCGCGGCGGCGGCGATCTCAGGCGCGGGGCCGGCAGTAATCGCCTTTACGGGGGGCCGATATGACGAGGTCGGCGAGGCGATGCGTGGCGCGTTTGCGACGGCTGGGCTGGCGGCGCGAGTCTGGCAGCTTCAAGTCGCGAGCGGAGCCAGCCTGACCACGGCCTAGCGTAACGCACAACCGCCGCCCGATGGTGGGCGGCGGTTCGCTATGCGACGTTGGTTTGCACCTGGAGATGGCGCAGGAAAAGCGAGAGACGGCTGAGGCTAAAGGGCTTGACGAGATAGAGGACGTGCGGCGGACTCGCCTGGCGTAGCGCCTCTTCCTGAGCCGGGGTCAGGGCAAGCGCAATGACAGGATAGCCTGCACTATGCGCCAAAGCCTGCCACAGCGGCTGGCCGTTGTCGCTCTGCACTGAGGCGTCAACGATCGCAGCGGCATAGGGCCGGACGGCCACCTCCGACAACTGGACAGTTGCCGCCGGGTCGACATCCCAGCCCTCATCTCTTAAGTAATAGGTATAGCCGTCGCGCCAGTGGACGTTCGGCTCGACCAGGAGAACCCGCATGCCCCACCCCCCCTGTGGAACACTTCAGGCCGCCAGGCTTGTCTTCAGTTCCCTCTCCAACCTATCCCGGCTACGCGCGGGGCGACCCATTCGCGGTTCCAGGCTTGGGACACGAAGCGGCTGATCGGCGCGGCCAGTCTTCAGCTCCCAGGTGTAAACAACGTGAGCCAGCTCAGCGAGGCTGCTCGCGCCCTCCAGGAACGGCGCCCAATCTGCTGGCGCCAGATCCATCTGGGCGCTGGTGAGGGCGTGCTGCGGATCCGCCAGGAGCGCCTGAGCGAATACCTCGTCGAGCAGTGCAGCGCCCACAACCATCGCGGGGCTTAGGTAGGACATGAGACCCCCTAGCACGGAACAAGACAGCGTCTGAAATTGAGGCAATCGATTGACAACAGGTAGTTAGCAGCCGCCGCCAGGAGCCTTGACGCCAACCGGGCCACAGCCACCGCCGGGAGCCTTGACGCCAGCCGAGCCACAGCCGCCACCCGGCGCCTTGACGCCAGCGGGACCGCTCGGGAAGGCCAGGCGAGCATGAGTCGAGGTGGTGGCGGAGTGATGGATGGAGGTGGTCTGAGTGAACATGGTGGCTCCCGGTTTCTGGAACTTCGCGGTGCGTACTTTGTGAGGTGCAGTGTAGCATAGGGGCCGGTACGCTGCGGTTACGCTGCGGTTACTTGGGGGGCAATGTTGATGGCGAGGGCAAAAGAAAACCGACCACCTCTCCGTGAGAGAGATGATCGGCCTCGATGACGAGGGCTGGCAGGGTGGCTGTCGGCTAGGCGGTGCCCTGCAATATCTGTTGATAAAGGCGTTGTGTCTCAACCGTGGGGTCGATGCCGAGATCCTGGCGCAGAATCTGCACCATCTCGCGGAAATGCTGAATGGCTCGATGGCGGTCACCGAGCGCCATGTAGCTGCGCATCATACCCTGGTGAGCCGCTTCGTGGTAGCCGTCCTCATTCAGGCACTTCTGATAGACCTCCAGCGCGGCTACCAAATTCCCGTTTCCTTCATAATACGGCCCCAAGGCGAGAAGGATGCGTGAAAATAGCTGCTTGAGCCGATCTCGTTCACGAACGACCCAGTCGGAGTAGTATTCGGGCAGATAGTCTCCCTGATAGAGATCGACGGCCCGCCGCAAGTCGGCCGCGCGCTCGGCAACCGGCGGGTCGCTGTCCTCGACAAAGGTGGCGAGGGCCTGGAACTGCCCCGCGTCGTAGACATAGCCATCCGGCAGCACGAGAGAGTACCAGCCAGCCTCGTGGCGTGTCTGACAGAAGGCCCGCCGAAGGCGGTAGAGGGCCACTTTCAGAGATTGGCCGGCGTTGGTCGCGGACGCATCGGGCCAGAAGGTGTCTATGATCTCGTCACGCCGTGCGCCGCGCGGGTGGTGCGCCAGCAGGTAGAAGAAAATCTCCCGCAGATTGGCCCACTCGGTCGCCGCCTCCTCGCCCATGACGCGAATCTTGGCCCGCCCCAGTGTCATGACTTCGAGGGGTGGCGGGCCTATCACAGCTTCCTGGTTGCGCTGGGCGACTCGACGCCGGATCTGGGTCCAGAAGCTCGGTTGCGAGGCGTGGCGAGTCGCCCATTCGGCGAGGTCTGGTTCCTCGGCGGCTGCGTCGACGAGAAACTGGTTGTAGCCTAGCTCACCACTCAGGCGGGCGGCTTCGTCCAGGCGTTGTCGCGCGCTAGTTGTATCGCGGCGGCGAAAGTCCAGGCGCGCCAGGGCGAATTCCGCGCTCGCGACTTTGGCGTGAGCGTCTTGCTCGACGAACGCACTGCGCGCTCGCTCCAGCCACTCCGCGGCCGGTCCCAGGTCGCCCCGATTGAGGGCAAGCAAACCCAGGGAGAGCATGGCCTGAGCGGCTTGTTGGGGCAGGGAGCGCAGCTGTGCCACACCCAGGGCTTCTTCAAGGCGCGCCTGGGCTTCGTTCAGATCCCCCAGCACGCGATAGACGTTGCCTATAGCGTCCAGGCCGTGGGCAATCAGGTAGGGATACTCGCCGCGCTCCGCCGACTCAAGCCCCTCATTGAGAGCATCCAGGGCGGCATCATACTCCTGCATGTCGGCGCGAATTGCGCCGACCGTCAGACGGCTGGTTGTCTCAATGAGGGTGTAGCCATAGTCGCGGGCCGCGGGGCCAATCTCGTCGTGGATGGCAAGCGCCTCCTGCCATCGGCCTTGTGTATAGTACAGGTCCGCGATGTTGTTGAGGGTAATGAGCCGCCAGCCGGTGGCGCTGGTGGCGTCCCAGTGCGTCAGGGCGCGTTGATAGGACGCATACGCCGCATCCAGACGCCCGATATCGGATTGAACTGAGCCGATTTCGTGGAAAACATGAGCGACGTTAGTCGCGCTACCAGCTTCTTCAAAGAGGCGTAGGGCGATTTCGAATTGCTCGATCGCCGAGGTGTTTTCGCCGAGACCAGAGTAGGCGCGGCCCATCCCACGATGGACCTCAGCCATAAGGGTCAGGTCATTGGGGTCGGTGGCGTATAGCGCTTTGCGGAACAGGTCGAGGGCTATCTGGTGGCGTCCCTGTAGGCCCCACATGTTGGCGCGACGCACACGGGCCATGATCTGAGATCGAGGGTCGCCGTGCGTCTCGACTTCGGCCAGAAGGAGCATGGCGGCTTCATTCTCACCTTGCTCCTTGAGTCGTAACGCCTCGGCGAGGAGCAGCTCAGGCGTGCGCGCCTGGCGTGGCAGGCGCGCGAATATGCGCCCAATCGTTTCCCAACGACCCGTGGCGTACAGCGCGTCGACGGCCCTCGCCGCAACAGCCGCCGCTTCATCCGGCCGATCGGCTTCAATGTAGTGATCCACGGCCTCGACGAAGGCGTCGCGATCCGCCTGGGCGCGGCCCGCAGCCAGATGCGCCGCACGGAATGTAGCGACATCCCGCCGCAGCACTGTATCGAGGAACTCGACCAGTAGACCATGATAGCGATAGGCGCCATCGCTATCGAGGGTGGTCACCAACATCGGAAGGCGCTCGGTGAGGATGCGTAACTGATCGGCGGCGTCGGAGCGCGACAAAGCCGTGTTGATCAGCTCGACGGTGAGGGGCCGGAGGATGCTGGAGCGAAGCAGGAAGTCGTGGCTCTCTGGCGGCAGCGGCGCGAGAACCTCGGCCGCCATGTACTCAAATAGGAGATTGCGGTCGACCTCGGCTGGCAATACGCTGTCCAACTCGCGGCGGCGCAGAGCATTGGATGAGAGCTGGATGCCCATGATCCACCCCTCGCATTGGTCTACGATGCGGGCGGCGGTATCAATGTCCAGGGTCAAGCCATAGGCTGCCCTTGCCAGCTCTACAACCTCGGCTGCCCGGAAGCGCAGCAATTGGCCGCTGACGCCGACGACCTCGCCAGTGGCAATGAGCGGCAGAGTGACAGCCGAGCGCTGGGGGAAGGTGCGGCTGGCAAGGAGGATGTGGACATGGTCAGGAAGATAGCGGAGGAGCGCCTCGAGAATCTGACTGATGTCTGGGCTGTCGTCAACGCTCTCGAAGTTATCCAGGATGACGACGAAGTCTTCCGAAATGCTCTCGTAGATTTCGTTGACCATGACCCCGATGAGGCGGCTTAGCTCGGCACGGAGTGGCTTGAAATCGTTCAGAGCCTCGCAGGTACGCTCGCCGAAGCGGGGGAACTGCTGCTGGATCGAAGCGGCCAGGTATTCCAGGAACATGCGCGGGTCGCGGTCGCTCTCGTCGAGGGCGTACCAGCAGCAAGGGGTGGCGCCATGCTGTGCAAAGTCGAGGAGAAGGGTGGTCTTGCCGTAGCCGGGCGGCGCGACGATGAGAATCAACTTGCGCGTCAGGTTGCTCCGCACATACTCGACCAAGCGTGGACGGCTGAGCAAATCCGATCGCCAGCGGGGGAGGCGAACCTTGCTACGAATGAGACTCACGAAGCGCCCTCAAAGGTGAAGTGTGGAATCGCTTGCTGCGTCTTACGGCAATCTTACTCCCAAAGGGTGCAAAATGGAAACTGGGACTGCCTTGACAAGTGACGAGCGGACACTGAATCTCAAGAATCAGGTGTCCGCTCGTCAAATTGTATCGAGGCGCTTACAGCAGGAGGCTTCAGTTGGCCTTGTCTGTCCCGTTGGGCGGGGTGGCGCTGTCGGGGCGGCTGTCGGGCGCTGTTGCCGCGTGTCGGTCACTCGCGCTGTCGGCGTGCCCCTTTGGGGCGCTCTGCCCATGACCATTGCCATTCACCGTCGGGGTTGCGTCGGGGGCCCCCTCATCGCGGCGCAGACGCTCGCGCAGCCACTCACGGCGGTCGATCTCGTCCTCCAGGCCATCCATGCGTCGCTCGGCGCGGTGGACGAGGGACTTGACGCGGGCCAGCGGCGCGCGCGACCAGCGTACCATGCGCTTGGGGACGCTCTGGCTGGGGCGCGCGCGGAGCGGCATCCAGCGCAGGGTAGCGGCGGCCCAGGTGAGGCCCGCGCCGAAGCCAATCAGGCACACGTTCTGGCCCGGCTGGAGGAAACCCTCGTTGGCCGCCTCGCAAATGGCGATGGGAATGGAGGCGGCGGAGGTATTACCATACTTCTGGACGTTGACGAATACTTTGCTCATGGGCACGTCGAGTGACCTGGCCGCCGACTCGATGATGCGCAAGTTGGCCTGATGGGGGATGAACAGATCGATATCGGCGGGTGTCAAGCCCGCGCGGGTGATGGCCTCGCGGGCTGCCCTACCCATGATGCGCGTCGCAAAACGATAGACTTCCTTCCCATTCATGTTCAGGCCGCCGTCCAGGGGTAGATTGCCCTTTGGCGGTAGGCGGCTGCCACCGTTGCGCATCATCAGCATCTCGCCGCCAGAGCCGTCGGAGCCGAGGACGTAGGAGAGCAGGCCACTGGGCCGCTCGGTGGCCTCGAGCACAACGGCGCCCGCTCCATCGCCAAACAGAACGCACGTATCCCGCTGAGTCCAGTCGATCCAGCGGGTGATGGCTTCGGCGCCAATGACAAGGGCTTTGTTGGCGGCGCCGCTGACGATGGCCGAGCTGGCCATGGACAGGGCATACACGAAGCCTGAGCAGGCCGCGTTTACATCGAAAGCGCCGGCGCGCGACGCGCCAAGTCGGTCCTGGACCAGGCAGGCGGTGGCGGGCAGATGGTAGTCGGGGGAACAGGTGGCGACGATGACCAGGTCTAACTCCTCCGGTCCCAGGTCCGCCGAGTGCAGCGCCGCCCAGCCAGCGCGCGTCGCCAGGTCGGATGTGGCTTCCCTGGCATCAACGATGTGGCGTTGCTGGATACCCGTCCGGCTGCGAATCCACTCATCGGAGGTATCGACCATGAGCGACAACTCATGGTTGGTCATGATGCGGTCGGGGACGTACATTCCCCAACCGGAGATAGTCGCGTAACGATTCATGGAACCTCCCGCGGAGCGTCACACCCGGCGGACAATCAGAGTTGCATTGTGGCCGCCGAGGCCGATCGAGTTGGACATGGCGACTTCGAGATCGGCGGTGCGACTCGTGTTGGGCACATAGTCCAGATCGCAAGCGGGGTCGGGAGTGTGGTAGTTGATGGTGGGTGGTACTATCCCCTCTTGCAGCGCCTTGAGGGCGATGATGGCTTCGATAGACCCGGCCGCCCCCATCAGGTGGCCGGTCATGGATTTCGTCGAACTAATCGCGAGGTGCGGCGCGTGCTCGCCGAAGACGCGCTTGATAGCCTGGGTCTCGATACGGTCGTTGAGAACCGTCCCTGTTCCATGGGGATTGACATAACCGACCTCGTCCAGGCCGACTGAGCCGTCGCACAGGGCGAGGCGCATGGCGCGATAGATACCGTCGCCGTCCTCGGCGGGAATGGCGAGGTGGTAAGCGTCGTTGGCGTTGCCATAGCCAACGGCCTCGCCCAGGATGGGCGCGTCGCGCCGCAGGGCGTGCTCCAGACTCTCCAGGATGACGAGGCCCGCGCCCTCGCCCAGCATGAACCCGTCGCGATCGGCATCGAACGGGCGCGATGCCTCGGTGGGGGCATCGTTGCGGACTGACAGCACGCGCATGGAATTGAAGGCGGCCATGACCAGCTCGATGATCAGGGCGTCGGCGCTGCCTGCAATCATGACGTCGGCGCGGCCCGCGCGAATCTGATCCATGGCAATGCCGATGGCGTCGATGCCGGTGGCGCAGGCCGTGGCAACCGACATGTTCGGCCCCCGCGCGCCAATCTCGATGGCGATCTGGCCCGCGCCCGTGTCGGGCAAGGTGGATGGACCGAAGAAGGGACTGATGCGACGCGGCCCCTTATCCTTCAACAGCATGAGATTGTCTTGAATCAGGTCCACCGCGCCGAGAGCCGTCCCGAAGATGACGCCGACGCGCTCGCGATTGAAGTCATCGATTCTGAGGCGGGATTGCTCCATCGCCTCACGCAGCGCGGCTATGGCGAACTGCACGTAGCGCGATGAGCGCCGCGCCTCTTTCTTTTCCATCACATTGAGAGGATCAAAGTCCTTCACTTCAGCAGCGAAATGGGTGTCCAGGTTGCTGGCGTCGAAATGGGTGATGGGTCCGGCCCCCGAACGGCCCGCGATCAGGGCGCTCCACATGGCCGCAACACTGTTACCGACCGGGGAGAGCGCTCCCATGCCGGTGACCACGATACGTGAACGCATTGACACTTCCTCCCGCAGGTTCAGCAAGGTGGCTGGTCGTGCAAGTTGTGAGTCATGGCTCGCCATTGCTGGTATCAAAGCATAGTAACACCGCGCCAGGCGGAAGGATACGCCCAACGCGGTGCGAGTTGAGAAACTCGGCGAGATCTGGGCGTGTCAGCGCATGGCCTGCGCCACGATCGAGTAGCCCGCGTGGAGGCGGCGCTCCACTTCGCGCCAATCAGCGTCGATGTCCACCGACCGTCGGCTGGTGATACGGTCTACGGCCTGGGCCGCGGCCGCGCGCTCGATGGCCGAGGCGAGGGCGTCGGCAGCCGGGATTTCAAACAGCAGCGTGTGAAGGTCGGTCAGGGCAGCGACGAGCGGCTGAGGATTGGCGGGGGCCTGAGCGACCTGGCGGTGGACAATCCAATAGCGCAACTCAGCGTCCGCGACGGTCCTGGCATCCCAGCGCAGGCCGCGCTCGTGGGCGATAATGGCGTAGTAACGCCCCAGATAATCGCGGGCCAGCGGGACATTATTGTCGGCGCCGGCGAAGGCCATCTGGGCGCGCGTTGCGTTGTACGACGCCTCGGCAGCGGCGGGCCAGCCCAGGCCGAACTGGTCGTGGTTGAGTTGGAGCATCAAGGCGATGGCGCGGGGCCAGGCGCGGTCATAGTAGGCGCGCCAGCCTTCGGTCTCTACATGGGCCAGGCCCGCCGGGTCGATGGACAGGCGGCCGACGGCGGCTGGCGAAGAGCCGTCGAGGGCAGCGACGGTCCAGGTCAGGGTGAGAGCGCCGATGAGCGCAGCGCCAAAGGCGATGAGACCGGTCGACTGGCGACTCAGGGGGGCACGACGCATAGCAATCCTCCTCTCGTGTCTGAGAGGAGGACGCAGCGGCGACGCGAGTGGATGCCTTACAGCTCTTCTTCGAGGTCGCCGTCTGTTACCACCTGCTTCGACGTGACGATGCGGATGCCCTCAATGTCGTTGTCGCTGAGATCCAGGTACTCAGCGTCGACATCGACGACGCCCGGCACCTCGCGTATCACATCCTCTACAATAGCCAGGTCCTCCATCGTGGAGACGTGGCCGCGAACGTAGACCACGCCGTGGCGCACCCGGACGCGCAGCCTGAAGCCGGTCAGTTCGGAGGCCGACTCGATGGCTTCCAGGACTTCCTCGGCCACGTCGTAGTCGCCTCGTCGCACGCGGCGTGGCACGTCCTCGTCGTCGAAACCAGCGTCGCCCGCCGAGGGCGCGAAGCCCGCCGCTAGCTCAAGGTCGTCGTCCGCGCCCGCCCCCTGCATGGTCGCCGGGTCGTCGGGGGGGAAGTACGCCAGGCCCTCTTCGGCCGCCACGCCGTCATCGGTTGCGTAGCCCAGCGGAACATCCTCGGCGCCGGGGTACGGGTATTCGCCGTAGCGGTCGCTCACCGAGGTGCTGACGCGGTAGCTATAGTCGGGCGGCAACGAGGCATCGCTGCCTTCGTACTCGCCGACGTCATCGAGGGCCTCGACGGGATCGAAGGTGTCAGGGCCGGGGCGGCCAGATAGCCCGACGAGTAGCTCCTCCTCGCCGCCTTCGTCGCTCTCTACGTCGCTGGCAAGGTCAAAATCCTCCGGGTCGTCGTCGGGGTCGGCCGGGAACTGGCTGCGAGCAGGCATCATCATCCTCCGTAAAAGGACGCGGCGGGATGGTCATCGGGACCTGACTCACGTGGTCAACGAACTCGTGGCTTGCCGGTCTGGGCCGTGCTATCAGCCGGGGCCTGACCCGTGCTATCGGTCGGAGCCAGGGCGCGAATAGCGGCGACCAGTTCGCTGGCCGAGCAGTCCTTCAGGATTGTCGCGCTGGCTCCTGCCGCGCGTGCGTCGTGGGCCATCTCAGGGTACATGGTGAGCATCAGCACGTGGCTGGCAGGCCGTGACTGGGCAATGCGCCGCGTCGCGCCCAGGCCGTCGAGGCGCGGCATGTTGACATCCATGACGATGACATCCGGCGACAGGGCCTCCGCCTTCTCCACTGCTTCCATGCCGTCGGCGGCTTGGCCCACGAGTAGCAGGTCGGCGCTACGCTGCACGATGCGGCATAGGGCGTCGCGGACGATGGCATTGTCGTCCACCACCAGGACGCGAATCGGCGAGGACGCACTCTCGTTCGACGAGGGCCTCATCTCTTCCCTCCTCATCTATCACAGGTCGGCTGGCGCTGCCACGGGCCTGCGTCACGCTACAAGCGGATGATATTGCGCTGCACTGCCGTCGTGACGGCCTCGGTGCGGTCATTGACGCCGAGTTTCTGGAAGATGTGCGCCAGGTGCGTCTTCACCGTCGCCTCAGTGATGGTGAGGCGTGCGGCAATCTCCTTGTTGGCGTAGCCGCGTGCGACCAACTGTAGCACCTCGATCTCGCGCGGCGACAGGTCCTCCTCGCCGTTGTTCACGTTGCCCCGCTGCGTCTGCCCCGTCATGTGCTGCAACAGGCGGGCAGCGACGCGCGGCTGAAGGAGAGCGTCGCCCCGGGCCACGGTGCGGATGGCGTTGAACAGGTCGTCGCGCGGGGCATCCTTGAGCAGATAGCCGCTGGCGCCGGCCTCGAGCGCGCCGACGATATGCTCGTCCGTATCGTAGGTGGTGAGGACGAGAAACTTGATGTCGGGCGCGGTGGCCCGGATTTCTTTCATGGCCTCGACGCCGCCCATCTCCGGCATGCGCAGGTCCATCAGGATGAGATCCGGCTTGAGACTCACGGCCCGCTTGACCGCCGTTCGCCCATCGGGGGCCTCGCCGACGATCTCAAAGTCCTCGTCGCGCTTCAGCACCGATACCAGACCCTCGCGGACGATGGGGTGGTCATCAACGATCATAATGCGAATCTTGGGCATGTAGCACCTCTGACTACTGACCTTTGGTGGGCAAGCTCACCAGGATCTGCGCGCCGTCACCCGGCTGACTGTCGATCTGAATGGAAGCGCCGATGGCCTGGGCGCGCTCGCGCATGCCCACCAGGCCCAGGCCCCCCCCGACGTGGCGCGACGCAGGGGGTGCGGACGGGTCGAAGCCGACACCATCGTCGCGGATGGTGAGGGTGACGCCGTCTGGGTCGTACACCAGGGCGACCCAGACGTGGTCGGCGTGGGCGTGCTTGCGCAGATTGGTCAGTGATTCCTGAGCGATGCGTAGCAGCGTGTTCTCCGCCTCGGCGGGCAGCGGCCTCACCGTGCCCTCGACGACGAAGGAACCCTCGAGGCGGCCATCCGCGACATAATCATCGAGGGACTGGCGAATGGCGTCGGCCAGGCTCGCCTGCTCCAGGGCGCGCGGGCGCAGGTTCCACACCGAGCGGCGCGCCTCATTGAGGCTGTCGCGGGCCAGTTGACGCGCTCGGTTGAGGTGCTCCAGGGTTTCGCTCGCATCGTCGCCCATGACTTGCTCGGCGGCCTCGAGTTGTAGCACGATGCCGGTGAAGCCCTGGGCCAGCGTATCGTGCATCTCCCGCGCCATGCGGTTGCGCTCTTCCAGGACGGCCAGCTCGCGGGCCTGGGCGTACAGGCGCGCATTGTCGATGGCGATGGCGGCCTGGTCGGCGAGCGCGCTCAGCAGTTCGACCTGGCTGTCGCTGAAGGCATGGATGCGCGGCGAGCCGACGACCAAGACGCCAGCCACCGCGCCTACCATGCGGATGGGCACTTCGACCAGCGAGCGAATGTTCTCGGCGTCGGCCATGTCGGGCACGACCCGCCCATCCTGGGTAATGTCATGCACAATGATGGGGAAGCCGGTGCGGGCGACGTAACCAGCGACGCTGTCGCGAGCCTCGAAGCGCGTCCCCGGCATCTCGGTCCCCAGGCCGTGGCTGGCGCGCGCCAGCAGGCGTTCGTCCTCCATCAGGAAGAGGACGCTCTTCTCGGCAGCCAGCAGTTGGACCGCCGCGCTGACGATGGCATCCAGTACGGTATCAAGGGCGAGGGAGCGCGAGATGCGCTGGCCGATCTCGTTGAGGGCCTTGAGTTCCAGGGAGCGCTGCTGGGTCAGCCCGTACAGGCGGGCGTTCTCGAAGGCGACGGCGGCCAGGTTAGCCATCACCTCGACGGCGTCCGTATCGCCCTGCCCGAAGATTGTGTCACGTTTGTTGATGGCCGTGATGGTTCCAATCACGCGGTCCTGGGCGACGAGGGGCACGATGAGCAGGTTACGCACGCCGTAGCGCTGCACGTTGGGAGCGTAGACACGCGAATCGTCGGACGGATCGGTGGAGACCTGAGACTCCCGCGTGGCGATGGCAACGGCGGCGAGGGATCCTTCTACCGGTACAGCGATGTCCTGCATGTCCTCGCTGCGTTGACCGACGGCCTTCCAGACGCGCAGGTCCTTGCCGTCCTCGCTCAGGAAGCTCAGCAGCACCGTCTCGGCATCGGTCAGGCCGCGTAGGTGATTGCCGACAATGGCGAGCACGCGGTCGACGTCGCGCTCTTCCACGATAGCCGCGCCGACGCTGGCGATGCCGATAAGTTGCTGGACCCGCTGCTGGACTTCGGAGAACAGGCGCGCATTTTCCAGCGCGATGGCGGCCTGACTGGCGATGGTGGTCAGCACAGCCACATCGTCGTCGTCGTAGGCGTCGTCGCGGTCGTAGTCCTGGACTACAATGGCCCCCAGGGCACGACCGCCGGCCAGGAGTGGCACCCCTAGCCAGCTCCGCGACGATCGCCCCACGGTCTTGATACCGAGGCGTTCGCAAGCGGCAGCGTAGCCGTCACGCACGTACAGGGATTGTTGCTGATCGACTACGTACCAGGTCAGGCCCTCGCCGCGGACCAGTGTGATGGGGTTGGGGGCGACCTCGCCGCGCTCGGTGTTGGCGATGAGCGTCATGCGGTCGCGGTCGTCGGTCAGGAGGGCGATGTAGAAACTCTGCGTCTTCAGGACCTGGCTCGTCTGCTGGCAGACGAGGTTGATAACCTCGTCGCGGCGCAGCAGGGCCGCGGCCGCCTGGCCAATCTCGTTGAGCGCCGACAGTTGAGCGACACGGCGCTCTTGCTCCTGGTACAGGGCGGCATTCTCGATGGCGACGGCCGCCGAGCGGGCGATACCGTGGGCGAGCTTGACCTGGCCACGCTCGAACTGGACCGGGCGCTCGTAGGCGGTGGCCAGGGCGACGCCTACCAGTTGCTCGCGGTGGATGAAGGGCACCGCGAGCAGCGAGACCAGGTTCATAGGCTTGGCGACGCTGCGGTCGATGCGCCCGTCGCTCAGCGGGTCGAGGACGAGCGGTTCGCCGAGGGAGCGTAGTGACTGGAGCAGGGCCGGGCGGGCCAGGGCGGCGCGTGGGGCGCGGCCCGCGCTGCCGCGCAACGTCAGCCGCGAGCGTCGCTTGTCGACAAGGTAGACGCCGCAGTGCACGACGCCAGCGGCGGCGGCAATATCGCGAGCGGCCCGCGTGAGGACTTCGTCCAGGTCGAGGGAGGCGCTGACGGCGCGCGTCATCTCCAGCAGCAGCGCCGCCTGGCGGCGGCCGGCGCGCTCGGCGGCGAACAGGCGGGCGCGGTCCATCGCCAGCGCTGCCTGGCGCGCGAAGGCGGCGACAACCTCGCCATCTTCCTCGTTGTAGCGGTCGGGCTGATAGCTGTCGACGACTAGCAGGCCGATGGGCTGGTCGGCAGCGAGAAGAGGCGCCCCGATCCACGAGCGGACCCGCCGGTCCACGCGGATAAAGTCTGGGTGGCGCTGTACATCGCCGAGGATGACCGGGCGTCGCTCTTCCAGGACGCGCCGCGCCAGGGCATTGTCGCGCACGCTGATGCGCATCTGGGCCGGGCTGGCATGATTGTCACCCGACTCGGCGATGACGACGAGAGTCTCGCCGTCCAATTCCTCAATGGCCGCGCTATCGAAGGCGACCACGGATCGCAACTGGTCGAGGATGAGCTTGAGAACCTTGTCCAGGTCGAGGGTCGAGGCCAGGGCTGCCGATACCTCGGCCAGCGAGCGCATCTGCTCGGCCCGCCGTCGTTGGCGGCGAAACGTGTCGGCGTTGGCGATGGCGAGAGCCGTCTGCTGGGCGAACTGGCGAACCAGCTCGATCTCAGGGCGGCTGAAACGGTGTGGGCTATCGGTGTAGGCGACGCCGAGCATTGCAACCAACCGGTCCTCGTGAACCAGCGGCGCGAGCAGCAAGGACACCACGCCGCGCTCGCGGAACCACTCACCGGCGAGACGCTCGGTCGCGGTGTTTGCCAGCGAGATGACCTCGCCCCCGGCCAGGTGGTCCAGCCAGCTCGCCGCCTCGATGGCGCGTTGCGCCTCGGCCCACATGCCGCTGTAGGCAGGCGGCCCGAAGTGGGCGCTGGGCGCGGTGGCGATGGCCTTATCCAGCACGACGATGCCGGCCAACGGTGCGGCCAGGATCTCGGCCGCGTAGCGCGCTGTGTGCCCCAGGATGATTTCCAGGTCAAGGGTGGCCGTCACCGATGAGGCGACCTCGGCTAGGCCCTCGGCGACGCGGCGGCGGCGACGCTCTCGTTCGAAGCGGCGGGCCGTCCGCAAGGCGGCGCCGCTGAGTTGCCCGAGGCGCTCGGCAAGGTTCACTTCCGGGGCGGCCCACTCGCGCGGGTAGTTGTCGTGGAAGACGGCGAGGCCGCTCAGCTCGCCCCCTGCGATGAGGGGCACGCACAGGGCGGCCAGGGCATCGGTCGCACCCAGTCGCTCACGCACGGCGCGCACGTCGGCCGATGGCCCCGCTGGCGGCAGCTTGGCGCGGCGGGCGAAATCGCGCGCCGCTGTATCTAGTGGCCCCTCGACGCCGCTCCAGGTGGTGGCGCGCCGCTCGCGGACGGCGCGTTCCATGAAGGGTGGCAAAGCGGCGGGCCAGCGGGCGGTGGCGAGGGCCGATTCGGGGACGGCCTGGCCGCTGAGGTCGGGCAGGAGGACAATCACCGGGTCATAGCTGAATAGAGAGCAGTGTTGAGTGCGTAGAATCGATACGCCGTTGCGAACGATCAGTCGCCCGATTTCATCGCGCTCGGTGGCCTGGGCCATGACGAGGGCGAAGCCGCTGAGCGCCAGGCTCTGGTCCGGCGTCAGAGCGGGCGGAGCGTCAGGGGTAGTGGTACTGGAGTGACTGGTCATGCGAGGCTATGCACTGCGCTTCTCAACGACAGACATCGCGTCGATGTCCAACATGAACAACGATCACAACGACACGGTGGCTGTCTTCGTCGACACGATAACGCTCTCTTGCGCCCAACATTTCGGTTCTCCCGTCAGCTAGAAGCCCGTCTCTGCCTGGCCGCTTTCTCCAATGACCACCGTTGTCAGGGCGTGGTTGAAGCCGCAGATGACGGTCACGGGCCACTCGCCCTGGCGGGTGCGAGACGACACGCGCCACGACCAGGTGACTGCGCCGTCGGGGCCGGCCACGGCCGGCGCCAGGCCTCGCGCGCTACTCGGGCCGTGGGCATACTGCACCCGAATGTGACACAATACGCCGGGCGTCGCGCGGGCAGTGACTCGCGCCGTGCGGCTTCGGCCCGGCCCCGGCGCAAGCTGGACATGGGTGATCTCCAGCGGGCGCACGGGCGGCGCGATGGTGGCGGGGCGGCTGTCGTCCGGCTCGGCGAGGGCGGGCAGGGGCGAGATGGGCGCCAGGTTGACGATGGCCGCCGCCGGACTCAGGCGCAGATAGGCGTCGGTGGCGTCGGCGGGCAGATCAAAGGCAACCACCGTCTCCTTTTCCTCGTCGGCGGCGAAGCCGAGGCCGTGACGGGTGGCAGGGGTGGCCCGGATCCCCAGGCTGAGACGGGCGGCATGGGTGGCTTCCGTGGCGAGGGGTATCGTCTGCACGTCGGCGGTCGTCTCGTCGCGGTGGCGCGCGGCCATGAGGGCGAAATCGTCGCCGCGCAGGACGCGGTGGCCGGGCCAGTTGTTCTTGACGGCGAGCCGAACGAGCAGCCAATGGCCGTCGGCGTTGAGACGCTGGCCGTTGGCGGCCAGGGCGGAGGTGTTGAAGGCGTCGTGGATGACAAATGTCCAGCCAGCCGCGCTGACCTGCACGCCTGTCGTGGCCGGCGCAGGCAGGCCGGGGCCAGCGGCCGCAGCAAGCAACTCGCCGCGCCGGACGCGCCCATCGCGCAGCAGAAGCGCATGCTTGGCAAGCCAGTCCAGCACGAACAGTAGGAACACCACCGGCGCCGGGGGCGCGCCTGAACCCGCTTGCGGCGCGGCCGGCGCTACGGGCGCTGGCAGGGCGGGAGTGGCCGGCGGGCTGGCTGGTGTGGTTTCAGGCGGAACGAGGAGCGGAACGGCGGGTGCGGGGGGCGGGGCCGTCACGGCGGCGAGCGCCGCGTCGTAGGCGGCGCGGCGCGTGGGATCGGCAAGGATGGCGGCGGCATCCTCGATGGCCTTAACCAGGCGCACGGCATCGCGGTCACCCAGGGCGGCGTGGGGCTGGTAGCGGGCAAGCAGCGCGTCCCGCGCGACCTCGATGTGTTCGGTGGTCGCGTTCTGGCTAACGCTGAGCAGGTCATACAGGCGAGGTAGCACGCTCATTCACCATGATAGGCGCTGACAGGCAGTTTCAAATTATAGCGCCCGCCCCTCAACTTTCAATCTCGACGACAGCGGGTAGGCTATCGTCGGCGGCCCAATCGCTCCACGAGCCTTCGTAGAGCAGGGCGTCGTTGCGGCCAGCGAGCCGCAGGGTGAGGATGTCATGGCAGGCGGTTACGCCGCTGCCGCAGTAGGCGACAACCGTCTCAGCCTCGTCGATGCCGAGGGCGACGTATCTGGCGCGCAGCGCGGCCGGCGACAGGAAGCGACCGTCGGGGCCGAGACTCTCGATGAAGGGGGCGCTACGCGCGCCCGGAATGTGGCCGGGGCGGGCGTCAATCGGCTCGATGCGCCCCTCGTAGCGTTCCCGCGCCCGGGCGTCCAGGATGAGGACGTTGGGGCGTTCGCTGAGGGCGACCACAGCTGCCTTATCCACCACCTGACCCGGCTGGGGCCGCGCCGTGAAACTGCCGGGGGCGTAGGCGCAACCCATCCCGCTCTCGATCGGCCGGCCCTCGGCCTGCCAGGCGGCGATGCCGCCGTCGAGCAGGGATGCGCGCGGGTGGCCCGTATACTGTAACAGCCACCATAGGCGGGCGGCCGTGCCGCTGTTGTCGTCGTAGGCAATGACGTGGGTTTCGGGCGTGACGCCGATGCGCCGCATCGCAGCCTCAAAGACGGCCATATCGGGCAGGGGGTGGCGGCCGGGGCCGCTACCGCGTGGGGCGGCCAGCTCCGTGTCGACATCGACGTAGACCGCGCCGGGGACGTGACCCGCCGCGAATTCGCCCGCGCCGCTCTTACCCAGGTGGGGCAGGTACCAGCGCACGTCGGCGATACGGACCAGGGGGTCATGCAGGTGGGCGGCGAGCCAGTCCGAGCTGACCAGGAGAGGAGTGTCTTCAGGCATGGCGTCCTTCAGGAGTGGGCGATGGTCGTCCAGGTGTGCCTCCATTATAGCATAGGCTGCCGCAGATGTGGGTTTGACAGGCGGCGCGCGGCCTCGGTAGAATACATGATAGCCCATCATTCCCTGGAGGAATCCCCATGTCAGAGAAGCGCGTTGTCTTCACCGAGAATGCTCCCCGCGCGGTCGGTCCCTACTCGCAGGGTATCGTCATGAACGGCTTTGTCTTCACGGCGGGCCAGATTCCCCTGGACCCGACGACCCAGCAAATGTTCGAAGGGGGTATCGAAGAGCAGACTCGCCGCGTTCTAATGAATATGCAGGCGATTCTCGAGGCGGCGGGATCGTCGCTGGGCCAAGTGGTCAAGACGACGGTCTTCCTCGCCAGTATGGACGATTTCGCGGCGATGAACAAGGTGTACGCCGAGTTCTTCGGCGAGCAACCCCCCGCTCGCTCTACCTTCGCGGTGGGGGCGCTGCCGCGCAACGCCCTCATCGAGATCGAGTGTGTCGCGGCTGTGGGATAGGCCTGGCGATGGGCGGCCCGCCGCGCCGCCCATCGGCCTTTGCCATTTGGCCCCTGGCGCGCTATAATATGCACAAACTTTCGTAACAGGGGTGTCGAGTACATGGAGCAGCGTAGCGCCGTCGATCTGGCAGAGGGTGCGGTGGATGCCGCCGTCCTGGACGGCAATTTTATGGAAGCGTGGATGAATGGCGATTTCGGCTACCGCAACCTGCGGCGCGGCGATGTCGTCGACGGGGTGATCGTTCAGGTTAGCGAGGATGAGATTCTGGTCGACGTAGGCGCGAAGTCCGAAGGCATGGTATCGGCCCGTGAGATAGAGCGCATGACGCCGGAGGAACTGGCGGACCTGCGCGTGGGAATGACGGTCCGAACAGTAATTCTCAATCCGGAGGATAGGGACGGCAATACCGTCGTCTCGCTGGCTCAGGCGGAGGCCGATCGCGACTGGGAAGACGCCGAGCAGAAGATGGAGTCCGGCGAGATCTTTGAATCGACCGTGACGAATCACAACAAGGGTGGCGTCATTGTTCCGGTAGGGCGGCTGCGCGGCTTCGTGCCGGCATCGCAACTGACGCGCGCTCGCCGCCGCACCGACGACCCCAGCGGCCAATCACTGGCGGGCTTGATCGGCCAGAAGCTGTGGCTGAAGGTTATCGAGGTCGATCGTGGCCACAATCGACTGATTCTTTCCGAGCAGGCCGCCATGCGGCAGCGCAACAAAGTTCTCAAGGAGCGCCTGCTTACGGAGTTGAAGGAAGGCGATATCGTCAGCGGCGAGGTCATCAGCCTGGCCGACTTCGGCGCCTTCGTCAATCTGGGTGGGGCGGACGGCCTCATTCACCTATCGGAGTTGTCCTGGCGGCGGGTGAATCATCCCAGTGAAGTACTCAAGATAGGCGATGAGGTCGAGGTCCAGGTGCTCAACGTGGATCGTGAGCGCCGCCGCATTGGCCTCAGTCTCAAGCGCCTTCAGCCCGAACCCTGGGCGCAGGTGGAGAGCCAGTATCAGATCGGGCAGGTCGTCAAGGGGACGATCACCAAGCTTGCCGCCTTCGGGGCGTTCGCTCGCCTCGATGGTGACGCTTCGGGGGAGGTGGAAGGACTCATCCACCTGTCGGAGCTGGCCGATCGACCGATCCAGCACCCGCGCGATGTCGTCAAGGAAGGCGACGTGGTAGACGTGCGAATTATTCGCGTCGACCCGCAGCGCAAGCGCATCGGTCTCAGTCTCAGACGCATCGATGCCCCTGATGGCGGGGGCGAGGATGCGGCCGCGGCTGAGGTGGAAGCGCCCACGGAGCAGGCCTAGCAGGACTTAGTTCAAGTGTGTCAGGCCCGCCTCATCATGCAGGGGCGGGCCTGATACGCCCCTAGTGTCTGGCGGTGGCGGGAGACGTCAGAAAGGACGAAGCGGTGGCCAACAAGCTAGACGATCGGTTTACCGAGCGGGCGCGGCGCGTCCTCATGCTAGCGCAGGAGGAGGCCAAGCGTCTCAATCATAACTATATCGGCACGGAGCACCTGCTGCTGGGCCTGGTCCAGGAGCAAACGGGCGTGGCCGCCCGTGTGCTGCGTGACCTGGGCGTGAATCCCTATCAGGTGCGGCGGATCGTCGAGGACAAGGTTGGCCGAGGTCAGCGCAGTTCGGTGGGCGGCGCGACGGGGTTGACCCCGCGTACCAAGCGCGTCATCGAGCTGGCGGTGGACGAGGCGCGCCGCATGGGCCACCACTACATCGGGACGGAGCATCTCCTGCTGGGACTGATCCGCGAAGGCGACGGCCTGGCCGTGAACGTCCTGCAAGACCTGGGCATCAGCCTGGACGCGATCCGGACGCAGACGACACGCGCCATTATGCAGAATCCCAGTGGGCCGCGACAGGAGCGCAAGAAGAACGTGCAAACGCCGGTTCTTGACCAGCTCGCCATTGACCTCACCGCCCAGGCTCAAGAGGGCAAGCTAGATCCCGTGATCGGGCGGCAAAAGGAAATCGAGCGCGTCATCCAGATCCTTTCTCGCCGCACCAAGAATAATCCGGCTCTCATCGGTGAGCCGGGCGTTGGCAAGACGGCCATCGTCGAGGGGCTGGCGCAGCGCATCGTCAATGGCGAGGTGCCGCAGCAGCTCATCAACAAGCGGTTGTTGATGCTGGATGTCGGCTCCCTGGTCGCGGGCACGATCTATCGCGGCCAGTTTGAAGAGCGGATGAAGCGCGTCATCGACGAGATCAAGAACACCGAGGCGATTCTGTTCATCGACGAGGTGCACATGCTCGTAGGGGCGGGTGCGGCCGGCTCGTCGGTCGATGCAGCCAATATCCTCAAGCCCGCCCTGGCGCGCGGCGAGATGCAGTGCATCGGCGCGACTACCCTCGACGAGTACCGCCGCCACATTGAATCCGATGCTGCCCTGGAGCGTCGCTTCCAGCCGGTGTATGTCGAGGAGCCGACGCCGGAGGACGCCGTCGAGATTCTGCGCGGTGTGCGCTCGCGCTACGAGGCGCATCACAACCTCAAGATCAGCGACAGCGCCATCGTCGCTGCTGTGCAACTCGGCTCGCGCTACGTGACCGACCGCCACCTGCCTGACAAGGCCATTGACCTGGTAGATGAGGCGGCTTCGCGGGTGCGCATGTACAAGATGCCCGACACGCCTTCCCTGAAGGAGAGCCTGGATGAGATGAAGGAAATCCAGCGCCAGAAGGAAGAGGCGTTCAACGGCCAGCGTTATGAGGAGGCGGTGGCGTTGCGCGACCAGGAGGTCCGGCTGCGCGAGCGCATCGAGCAGTTGCGCCTGGGCGCTATGGACCCGCAGGGCGAGAGCATGTTGCAGGTGACCGAGGCGGATATTGCCGAGGTCGTCTCGATGTGGACAGGCGTGCCCGTCATGCGCATCGCCGGCGAGGAGTCGGAGCGCCTGATGCAGATGGAGGATACGCTCAAGCAGCGCATCGTTGGCCAGGAGGAGGCCATCGAGGCCATCTCCAAGGCGGTGCGTCGCGCGCGGGCGGGCATGAAGGACCCCCGGCGGCCCATCGGTTCGTTCATCTTCCTCGGCCCCACGGGAGTCGGCAAGACGGAGCTGGCGAAGACGCTGGCTGAGTTCATGTTCGGCTCAGAAGACGCCATGCTCCGCCTGGATATGAGCGAGTTCATGGAGCGCCACACCGTCGCCCGCCTGGTTGGCGCGCCGCCAGGCTATGTGGGCTACTACGAGGGCGGCCAGTTGACCGAGGCCATTCGCCGCCGCCCCTATCAGGTCATCCTGCTCGATGAGATCGAGAAGGCCCATCCCGAGGCGTTCAACATGCTCCTCCAGATCATGGAGGACGGTCAGTTGTCGGACGCCAAGGGGCGCAAGGTGGACTTCCGCAATACGATCATCATCATGACGTCCAATGTCGGCGTTGAGGCGCTCAACAAGGCGATGGCCGTCGGTTTCAGCAAGGGTAAGGACGAGGAGCAGACGGCGGCCGAGTACGACAAGATGCGCGATCGGGTGATGGAGAGCCTCAAGCGGGTGTTCCGCCCTGAGTTTCTCAACCGCGTCGACAAGATCATCGTCTTCAGGTCACTGACCCGCGAGCAGCTGAACCAGATCATCAGCATCCAGTTGAAGCGGCTCACCCCTCGTGTGCAGGACCAGGGCATGTCCCTGGAAGTGACCGACGCGGCGAAGGAGGTCATCGCCCGCGAAGGCTACCAGCCGGAGTTTGGCGCGCGCCCGCTCCGCCGCGCGATCCAGAACCTCATCGAAGACCGCCTGTCGGAAGGCATGCTGGGTGGGCAGTTCCAGCCTGGCTCGACGATTGTCGTCGACGCTGAGGATGGCGAAATCATCCTGCGCGCTACGGAAGGCGAGAGCCTGCCGCCGGCCGAGACGCAGCCGGCCTGAGGCGTTCACATCGTCTCTCGAGTAAGTCGATGAAGCGCGGCCCCCTCTCTGGTGACAGGAAGGGGGCCGCGTGTTGTTACAGTCATGCTATCCGATCCCCGTCACAGTACGTTTGCTCCGCGTGGTCGAAACTCTACCTGGCTTTGCTTGCCAGGGGTAGACCTTGATGTATAATGGCGATACTGTGTCTGGCTCGCGTCAGGGCGGGCTTCGTGTTGCAAGACTCCTCAGGAGGGAGTATGAGCGCGGGATCGATCGTCAACGAGAGAGGGGAAATCATCGTTCCGGAGCCGCCCATCGCGCGTTTCCTCTTTGCCAGTACCGGTATCATGCCCTGGGTCTGGCTGGTGGTGCGCGTGTTCGTGGGCTGGCAGTGGTTCCAGTCGGGGCTAGGCAAGGTCCAGAGTCCGGCCTGGATGAACGGCGGGGTTGCGCTCAAGGGGTTCTGGGAGGCTGCGGTCAAAGTGCCTGAGACTGGCAAGCCGCCCATCTCCTTCGACTGGTATCGCAGCTTCATCCAGTTCATGCTCGATGCCGGCTGGTACACCTGGTTCGCCAAGCTCATCGCCTATGGCGAACTGGCGATCGGCATCGCCCTGGTCGTGGGCGCGCTGGTCGGGATCGCGGCCTTCTTTGGCGCGTTCATGAACTGGAACTTCATCATGGCTGGCTCGGCCAGTACCAACGGCTTCCTGTTCCTGCTTTCGATCTTCCTCATCCTGGCCTGGCGGAATGCCGGTTGGGTTGGCCTGGACCGCTGGCTGCTGCCCCGGTTGGGCACCCCCTGGTATAGAACCCGGGACATACCCCAGGCGGCAGCGCGCGGCTCGACGGCGCGCTAGCCCGCAGCGGGAGTTGACAACCAACGGACGTAGCGGCTATCACTGCCTGCTACGTCCGTTTCATTTGCCGTGGGTGGCTAGGTCGGGCGGATGGCAGCCAGGACGATGTCGACGATGTCGAGGGCAGCGTTGGGTCGTCCCGCCGCTGCGGCGGCCTGCTGCATCCAGGCCAGTCGAGCCGGATCGCCGAGCAAGGCCGCGACAGTGGGCGGAAGCATGGCTGAGATGCGCAGCTGGACCCCCGCGCCGACGAGCGAGACGTAGTCGGCGTTCCACTCCTCCTGGCCGGGAATCGGCTCGACGATGACCATGGGACGACCCCGCGCCATCACCTCGCTGACGATAAGGCCGCCCGCCTTCGTAATCACCAGATCGCTGGCTGTAATCAGGTCGTCCAGGCCATGGACCATGCCATAGGTGTGCAGGCTGACGTGCGGTCCACTCGACAAGCCAGCCAGCGCCGGTTCGATGGCCTCGTTGCGGCCCCCGATGACGACCAGCGCGCTGTCGCTCGCGCTGCCCAGGATGCGCTCGACGTTGCGGCGAACCTGCTCAGGGTTTAGGGCGCCGCCCAGCAGGACACTCATCGGGCGCTCGGTCGGTAGATCGTACTTCGCCCGCATCTCGGCTTTGGACTTGGGCAGGGCGATGGTCGGGTTGGTGGGAATGCCCGTGATGTGGACGAGATGAGGGTCCAGGCCGAGGGTGAGCAAGGCGTCGCGGGTGATGTCGGCAGCGACAAAGTAGCCGTCGACGCCTGGCGAGACCCAGTTGCTGTGAGACATGAAATCAGTAATCACGCAATAGATGGGGCACGTGAATGCGCCCCTGTCGCGTTCGGCGGTCAGAATCTCGACGGGGATGAAGTGGGTGCCGATGATAACGTCGGGCCGCACCTCCTTGACGAGCTTCACCAGGGAGCGGACGAAGGGCCGCTGGAAGGTCACCCGCAATCGATTGGCAGATACTGCTTCCTGCACGCTCTTCTGGTCGGAGCTTTCGTAGACGCGCTTCCAGAGAAGGGGTGCATTCTCGCTCAGGTGACCGTAAACTTTGGTGACGGCCTCGCGGTAGAGGGCGTTGCCGAAATCAAACACGTCTGCGACGGTCACGTCGGTGATGTTGCGCAGGGCGAAGGCGTCGCGCAGGGCGTTGGCAGCGGTCACGTGGCCGGAGCCGAGGGTGGCGTGGAGAATCAGGATCCGAGGCATGTGCTCATCCTCTCGGTGGTGGCGGCGAATTCAGCGGCGGGGCATGGAATGCCGCCTGCCACATGTGGTCGATGCTGGTGAAGGTGAAACCACGATCCTCCAGCCGCGAGAGAATCTCGTCGGTCAGTCGGGCTACCGATGGGCCGGGCAGGCCTTCGTGCAGGACGAGGATGGCGCCGTCGCACATCTCGCGCGCGATATCGCTATAAGTCCGGTGCTGGCTCTGTAGCCAGTGGGGCGGAACGACGGTCCACATGACGGGGCGGAACCCCCAGTCATTCAGGTGGCGCAACGTGCCGGGCGTGAACCAGCCGAAGGGGGGGCGAACGTAGCAGAAGTTATCCGGAGCCTGGCCCGTGGCGTCGGCCAGCGCGCCTTGGGCGCGCCGCAGGTCGGCGTGGAGGGTAGGGACAGCCCTCAAGGGGAAGGCCAGATGGCGGTAGCCGTGGATGCCGATCTGGTGACCGGCCGCGGCGACCACACGGGCCAGCGAGGGGTGGGCCGCCACACGCTCGCCGACGTTGAAGAAGGTGGCTCGCACCTTGTGCTGATCCAGCACCGTCAGCAGCGCCTCGCTATCGCGCGGAGCAGGCCCGTCGTCGAAACTCAGGGCGACGCGAGGGTCGCCTGGCGAGCCTATCCACAACGCGCGGGGAAAACGGCGCTGTAGGAGGCGGTGGGCCTTCTCAATGTAGACGGCGGTTCGGACTTCGCCGCCGCGGATACGGGGCAGGTATTTCATAAGGCGTGCTGACAGGAAAACAGGCACGCCCCATCAGAGGATGATGCGCGCCGCGCCGCAACAATACTACTCGCGGCGTCCTGGAATCGCAATAACCGACACAGCGTGCTGGCGGCGAGCCAGCGGCGTGATGTTTGAATGGCTGCGTCGGGCTGGCTATAATTCAGCGTAGACTAGCTCAGGTGAAGGGGGCGGGCATGGCGTCGGCGCGCGACATAGTTCTCGTCAGTCAGGGCAACCCGATACTGCGCGAGAAGGCTAAGAAGGTCCAGAAGATTGATCCGTCGTTGCAGAAACTGATCGACGACATGGCGCTGACGATGCGCGAGGCCCCCGGCGTCGGTCTGGCCGCGCCCCAGGTGAACGTGGGCTTGCGCGTCATCGTTGCCGAGGCGCCCAGGGACGAGGATGATCCCCAGAGCGGTAAGCTGTACGCCATCATCAACCCGGAGATTGTCAAGGCATCACCGGAGATGGAGGAGGGCGAGGAAGGTTGCCTCTCGATTCCGGGCTGGAACGGGCTGGTGAATCGTCACGTGTGGGTGGTGGTCAAGGGTTTCGATAGGGAGGGGCGCGAGTTTCGCATCCGCGCCCGCGACTACGTCGCGCGTATCTTCCAGCACGAGATCGATCATCTGAACGGCATCCTGTTCACCGACCACATCACGGATCGCAAGAAGCTGTGGAAGAGCGATGAGCGGCCCGACTGGCTGGACGAGAGCGAAGCCGCCGACGAGCCTCAAATCATTGGCTGATACCAGATAGATATACGCAGCGGGGGCGGCTCATAAGTCGCCCCCGCTGCGTATGTCGAGTGACCAAGCCCACAACCCGGCTGTACCGGATTTCACAGCCTGGCCCACGCCGACGTGTTACACTGGTTGAGTGCAATTTCAGGTTCCTCGAGACATCCACTCGCCGCCGTCGTGCGTCATACAAAGATGCTGTCTCGCTGTTGCGGACCAGCGAGTCGGGGGGCGTGGCCGCAGGGAGGGTAAGATGCCGATGACGACAAGGCTAGCGCCACAACTGCGGGTCACAGCGCAGATGGTGCTGGTCAGTCACCTGCTAGGCTTAGCCAATGCCGCCATCGAGGAGGCGGTGACCCGCGAATTGGCGGATAATCCCGCCCTCGAACGCGCGCCAGTACATCGGCGCCGCCCGCGCGATGGGCCGGATGCCGTCGTGGCCGATCCATTCGAGTCTGTCCCTGCGACAGCGACGGTGATCGACCAGCTCCTCGACCAGGCGAGGCTTCTCGCCCCGGCCGCCGATCTAGAACTCGTTGGCTACCTGCTCTACTGCCTGGATGAACATGGCTTCCTCCGAACCTCTAGCGAGGCGCTGGCACAGGAGTTGGGCGTGAGCCGCGAGCGCATCGAAGGGGCCATTGCCTGGCTGCACCAACTCGAGCCGGCGGGCGTTGGCGCGCGTGACCTTCAAGAGTGCTTTCGGCTGCAATGTCTCGACCTGGCGGCGCGGGGCGTAGATTGCAGTGCGCTGCGGCGCATCATCGACGAGGCTTGGGCGGCATTCGTCCAGCAGCGTTGGCGACAGGTGGCGCGGCAGACTGGCCTCCGAGTCGTCGAGGTTCACACTGCCGTAAATCTTATGCGCGAGCGGATGTATCCATACCCGCTGATGCTGGCCCCCGACGGTTCCCACCCAGCTGACCTCCTCCCTGAGCCGGACCTGATCATCCGCTACACGCCCGACGACGGGGCGGGAGCGTTCAGCGTCGAGGTTCCGGCAACCTACCTGGCCGAGTTGCGTATCCGCGCCGCGTATCAGCGTGCTATCCGCGCTGCCGCTCCCATCGGCGGTGCAACGGACCCCGCAGCGTGGCAATGGCTCCATCAGGCGGTAGGGCGCGCCCATCTGTTCATCGAGGCCTTGGGGCGCCGGCAGGCGATCCTGCAGCGGCTGGGCGAGTTTCTGGTAACCTACCAGCCCGACTTCTTTGTCCGTGGTCCGCGTTTTCTCAAGCCACTCACGCGCCGGGACGCGGCGCGCTCGCTGGGGGTACACGAGTCAACGATCAGCCGCGCCGTGAGCGACAAGATTGTGCAGCTGCCGAGCGGCCGCCTTATGGAACTGCGCACGCTCTTTGACGGGTCTCTTGCCGCCAAGGCGGCCATTTTTGAGATGCTGGCCTCCGACGCCGGAACCCTTAGTGATCGCGAGATCGCCGAGCAGCTGCGCCTGCAATCCTTCGACCTGTCGCGTCGGACCGTCACCCAATATCGGGAAGAACTAGGTATACCGCGCATGGGGCTGCGGAGCCGGGACCATCCCCTCAGTCATCGCCGCCCTTGATGCCCGACCGCCGCGGTGAATGCATCAGCATGGGGAGGTGAACATGCCAGATGCCCCGCGTGTAACCGCCTGGCTGCATTGCTTCGACAACGAAGGCTGTCTGGCTGAGGAGGGGCTTGCCTCGGCTTTGCGGCGGGTCGGCGTCGTAATCCATCGGCTGGACGTGGCCGCTCCGTCGTGCCTGGGTATCGTCGCCTTCAACAAAGTGACGCCGACCGTGGCGGACTTCGTCCGACGCCTCAGCCACAACGGTCAGGACATGCTCCTCGCCATCACGACCGGCGACGAGATGGCCCGTGGCGTGGCGTGGCAGATTCTCCAGGCTGGCGCGTTCGACGTCCTGGCCTGGGATCGCCTGAGCGACCCGGCCGCCGTCGTGGTGGCCCGCCTGCAACGCTGGCAGGCGGTTGACGATATCCTTGATACGCCGCTGGTGCGCCACAATCTGGTGGGGCGTAGCCGTGCCTGGCTGTCGACGCTTCGGCAGATCGTCGAGGCGGCGCGCTTCACCGATACATCCATCCTTTTGACGGGCGAGACGGGGACGGGCAAGGAACTGGCGGCGAGGCTGATTCACGCCCTGTCGCCGCAACGTAGTCGCCGCGATCTGATCGTTCTAGATTGCACGACCATTGTTCCTGACCTGGCGGGCAGCGAGTTGTTCGGCCACGAGCGCGGGGCGTTCACGGGGGCAGTCGCGGCGCGCGACGGCGCGTTTGCCCTGGCGACGGGCAGCACCCTGTTCCTAGACGAGGTAGGGGAGTTGTCTCTGGCGTTGCAGGCGCAGTTGCTGCGCGTGGTGCAGGAGCGGACCTACAAGCGGGTGGGTAGCAACACCTGGCACACGACCGACTTTCGGCTGGTATGCGCGACGAACCGCGAACTGCTGGCCGAGGAGGCTCAGGGCCGCTTCCGCCGCGACCTGTACTACCGGGTGGCGACGTGGACGTTTCGCCTGCCGCCTCTGCGCGAGCGGACGGAGGATATCCTGCCCCTGGCGCGCCACTTCCTGCGCCAGTTTGAGCGCCTCGACGCGCCGCCAGAGTTGGACGAGCCGGTCCAGGAATATCTGCTCAGTCGCGATTACCCCGGCAACATCCGCGACCTGCGTAACCTGACGCTGCGCATGGCCCACCGTCACGTGGGGCGCGGTCCCATCACCGTCGGCGACATTCCGACCGATGAGCGGCCGGCTCTGGCCCCCGACCGCGACCACTGGCGTGATACGACCTTCGAGCAATCGATTCGCCGTGCGCTGTTGTCGGGCGCAGGCCTGCGCGAGATTCGCCACGCTGCCGAGGACACGGCCATTCATGTCGCGATGGGCGAGGAGGATGGCAACCTGCAACGCGCGGCCCGCCGCCTCGGCCTCACCGACCGTGCCTTGCAGCTCCGCCGCGCCGAGCAACGCCGGAAATCGACCCTGGACGAGGCAGTGTAATGTGATGCCGAAACGTGATGCGTGAGACGCGACGAGGCGCGTCACGTTTCATGGCTGAGAGGGGGCGAGCCACGGGTCGCCCACCACGCCGTTGTCTCGATAGCCGGGCGGCGCGCCAGTCATGCTGCGTGGCGGGTAGTGCGACGAGCGGCGCACGGCCTGGATGAGGCGCAGGAAGTTGCCACCGAGAATCTGCGCTTCGGTAGCCGGCGCCAGACCCAGGGCGGCTACCTTCGCCAGTTCCACGCCTGGGTGCAACCATGGACCGTCGGACCCAAACAGTACCTTACCTGGCCCGGCGCGGCGGACCGCCTCCTCCAACAGCTCGAAGCGCCGCACGCCCGACGTGTCGGTATAGACGTTGGGGTGGCGGGTGAGGGGATCGAGGAAAGCCAGTTGGGCAGCCCAGTCGTCGGCGAAGCTGCCCAGGTGGGGAATGATGAAGTTGACTTCGGGATACTCCGTCGCCAGTAACTCGACCGTGGACACCTCGCCCATCACGTCGTACAGCACAGGCAACCCGTAGGCGCGGGCGGCGGCGCAGATTTCGCGGCTGATGCGGGCGTCGTGGCGGTGGACCTTCAGGCCGACGAAGCCGAAGTCTTCCACCGCCTCGCGCACCAGCGTCGCGACCCGGCCGCGGTCGTGAACGGCGTGAATGAAGGCGAAGCCGTAGAAGCGCCCCGGTTGAGCGGCAACGATGCGGGCGACGGCGCGGTTGGCGACCGCGTAGTCCGAGTGAAACGCCGCGAACAGCACGGTGTGGGTGATGCCCGCCTGATCTGCCCAGGCCAGGTACTTCCGTAGCGGCGCCGCCGTGTCCCAGGGGCCGGTCAGCCCGTCACCTTTCCCCGCGTGGCAGTGGCTGTCGATGATCATGGCCGGAGTCTAGCTGGCCCGCGCGCCGCACGACTGCCCGAAGTGGGTGCAGCACGGGGCCGTGCGCGAGGGCGCGGGTGGGTCGATCACACCGTCCCAGGACAGCCGCCGCGCGGTCCAGCTGTCGCTGCCCGCCGTCGGGTTGTAGGCGCGCACCCGCTTGCCGGGTAGCGGGCCAGCCCACAGCCGCCCGGCGGCGATGGGGTCGAGGAGGCGGCCCTCAGGCAGGTTGAGATGCTCCGACCACAGGCGCAGCCGCAGCCGCTGGGCGAAGGGGCGTGCGCTGCCGCCAGCGGGGATGTCGAAGATGGCGGCGGCGACCTCGGCGTCCGACTCCCAGCCGCGGCGGTTCATGTTGGCCGAGCCGATGATGGCGACCTCGTCGTCCACGATTATCATCTTGCTGTGAACGTAGGTATGGAAGCCGTTGATCTTGCCGCTCTTGGGATCGACCAGGATGTAGACCTGAACCTTGCTGGCATGCGGGCCGCGCGCGACACGCCGGATGAACTCGTGCCGCCGCTGCCAGACCTGGGGCATGTCGGTGATGCTCGAGTCGGGGATGACGATGGTGAGGTGCTGGATGCGTGGCAGCGCGGCGTTCAGGGCGTCGGCGGCGCACAGGTTCACCAGATACTGGTCCTCGATGTAGATGTACCGCTGCGCGCCCTGGATGGCCTTGAGGAAGATGTCCTGGACGCTGCGGTCGGCGGCGCGTGTTGTGCCCCCGCTGGGTCGGTCCACGTTGCCGTTGAAGGTGCGGCCGACGCGCACGAATTGACGCCCCCTGGCGGTGGGCAACGGCTCGCGCAGGCCAAGCAGCGCGCCCTTGCTGCGATCCAGCGCGCGATGCTTGGGGTTGGCGAACCAGCGCTGGATGAACACGTTGAGCAGGTCGCGCGCGCCCGGCCCCTCGATGCGGCAGTGGACGTCGTGCATGGGGTTGCCGCCGCCGCCGCTGCTGCTGCTGCCGCTGCTACTGCCGCCGGGGGCTTTGACCTGCACCCGGTCCCAGTTGATGTCCACGCCGCCGCAGAAGGCAATCAGGCCCTGCGAGCCTTTGACAATAAGCACCTTCTGGTGCTGGCTGCCGATCCACGACCGCAACTGATTGTTGTCGAGCAGGGCCGCGCCGCCGGGCAGCGCCTGGATGCGCGCCACCTCGGCGGTGTTCTTCTTCTTGCCGGTCTGGTCCCACAGCATAGCCCGCACCTGAACGCCCTTGCGCGCCGCCTCGGCGAACAGGGCGCGGATGGTCGACCGCGGGTCGGGCGCGACGGGGCCGAGCCGGTTGCCAGGCAGCGGCGGGTAAGGTGCGACCAGGGGCACATCATCGTCGAGCCACCAGCCGAGCAGGTAGATGTAGTGGCCGCGCTGGGTAGCAGTGCGAATCGCCGCCGCCATCGCGCGGAACGTCTCCGGCCCGTCCACCAGGTGCGTGACCTTGTTGCCGCCCCGCACACCCGGCCCCAGGAGGCGTCGCCAACGGTTCGGCTCGCGGCCTGGCGGCGTCGGCTTCGGCGCAGCGGCGCGGGTCAGGCATATCTGCACGCGGCGGTTGCGGGCGGCGTCCGTGCCGATAGGCTCCGACTCGCCCCGCGACCCCTCGCTGATGGTCAGGCTCTGCACGCTGCCTGGCCGCATCCCCTCCAGGGTAGCGCGCAGTTGGCGGCCGACCTGCTCGGCGCGGCGCTGGCCGAGGGCCAGGTTGTACTGCGCGCTGCCCACGGGGTCGGTGTGGCCGACGATGCGAATCGAGCGCACCGGCTGGCGCGTGGCCTGGCTGGCGACGATGGCCTGGGCGATGGCCTGGATGCGCGCCTGATGCGCGGGCGACAGGTTGTCCTTGTCGAAGGCGAAGCCGTCGAGGGTCTCGCACGTCTCGGCCGGTGGTGGCCCGTAGCGCGGGCTGCCGGGGGGCGCGACGCGCGAGGCAGTGGCTCCCCCAGCCGTCTCGCCTTCGTACATCTCGGTCTCACCATACTCGAACGTCTCTCGCGGCAACAACGATAGCCATATCATGGCTGTACCTCCTGAGGGGTGACAGGCCCGGCGGGGCGGTCACGGCGACAACTGTCGGGGTGCGTGCGGTAGCCTACGGCAACCCTTGCAGGCGGTCGCGCCAGTAGGCGATGGGTACGTAGTCGTGGCGCGGCTCTTTGGAGGGCGTGACGATGACGTTGGGGCCGCCCTGCCGTCTCATGCTCACCGCCAGGCCCTGGGTGGGCGAGTTGGCGATGTAGTAGATGTAGACTTTGGCGCTGGGGCGGGCGCGCGCCCAGTCTGCCCAGAAGGTGTCATCGCCGGGGAAGCTGGCCCCATGGCGGTGATTATAGGTGCAGTCGAAGCCCCATGCCTCGCGGATGCGTCTCGTCGCCGCGCCGCCGCCCCCCGCCAGGCGGCGCATCGGTAGGCCGCCGCCACTGTGGCAGGCCAGCACGAGGCGGCCCAGGGTGGGGGGCGTCCCGCCCCGGCGTGGGCCGTGGGCGGCTACGGCTGCCAACACCTGCGCCAGGTAGCGGTCCAGCCCGCCTGCAGCGACCAGCCGGCCCGCCTCCGAGCGGCCACCCAACGTCGGGGCCACCAGGATGACGTTGCGGCCGCTGGCGGCGACACCCTCGCGGTAGGCGCGGAAGGGGAAGCGGCGCGGGTCCCAATACTGATCGATGCTCAGCTTGCGCTCCTTCGGCCACTTGTGGCCGTGGAGGTAGAGGATGAGGTCAGCGGTCGCGCCGGGCCGGTAGCCATTGGGGATGAAGATGCCCGTCATGGGCGCGGCACGGGCGCCGAAGGCATCGATGATGCCGAGATCGATGTTGACGTACAGCGTCGTGCCCGCCGCGCTGGTCTCCTGGCGCAGCAGCGCGGGTGTCTCACCCGCGACCGGCCGCGGCTGGGGCGCAGGCGTCGGTCCGACCGGCCCGGTCCCGCCGCCGTCAAGGCGAATGACGGCGAAGTAGAGGGGGTGCTGGATGAAGCCTCGCCCATCGATGGGCACATTCGTCCGCGACACGGAATTGCGGACGTTGCCGCCGACGGTGACCAGGCGGCCCGGCTCCACGGCGACAACGATGTCGCAGTGGGTCTTCATGCCGGGTTTGACGGTATCGTAGGTCGCGCCGCTGCCGGCGCGGCTCTTGCACACCAGGTCACCGACCTGGGGCGCGATCTCGGTGACGCGGTAGGCCTTGAAGGGGTTGGGGCGGTTGTGGCGTCGGTTGTCCCTGGCCCAGGCGGTGTAGACGGCGTGGGCCGCCGAGCGACGAAACAGCTTGCCTGCCCCCGCCTGCTGCATCACCCACGAGATGAACGCCGCGCTCCACGGGTGGGCCCCCTGGAAGGTCGCGCTGCCCAACTGGCTCTGGCTGTAGGTCTGGCCTACGCCGCGCGCCCAGTAGTCGTGCAGAATCGGCAGCGCGCGCGGGTCGCTCTCCTTGAGCGCGCCGTTGTTCCAGCGCGCCAACTCCTGGTTCGCCACGCGCACGATGGCGGCGCGCAGGCGTTGCGGGGCGGCGGGTAGGGCGGGCGTTGGTGCGGCGCCGCCCGGCCCCGCCCTACCCGCCCCGACCTCGAGGGTCCATGGCCGCCCGTGGGATATAGCGTGGCTCATGGTTGCCCCCTGCTGCGAGCAGTGCGCAGCCTGGCGGCCAGCGCCATCTTCTCGTCGACGTTGTGGGTCTGGAACGTGCGCGTGCCGTAACCCTTGAGGTACGCTGTCTTGCCGCGCAGGAAGTCCCAGCGTTGGCCCTCCGGCAACCTCAGCAACTCAGCGCGGTACTTGCGCAGGAACGCGCGGGTCCAACCAGCGCCGACAGCGAACGAGTAGAGGACCGCCATTCGCACATACCACTCCGACTGGCGCGACGGGAACAGGTCGCGGAACTCGTTGGCGATCCGCTCGCCCGTGGTGCGCAGGTCCCATAGCCCGACGCGCACCTGCATGGTGGGGTCGGTCCAGGTGGCCGCCGTGGGATACTTCCCGCTGATGGCATGCCAGCCCTTGCCGAAGGCGCTGCGTTCCACGCCCGGCCCCGGCGGCATATACTGGCAGACCTTCTTGCCGCCAACTGGAGCGCAGCCGTGAGCGCCGGCGGGCGTCTGAAAGACGCCCAGTTCAAAGAACGTGGGGCTGTAGCGCCCGGTCTTCGGGTTGAGCTTGCCCGCCGTCGCATCATTGAACAGTCGCCCACCGGCCTCGAAGCGGATGAAGGCGAGTAGAACATCGATGGGAATGCCGCCCGCCTCCGCCTGATGCCGCGCGAGCAACTGTTCCAGGTTGATGCCCAGGCCCGACGCAGGTCGCTTCGCCATGCGGAGCGTCTCGCCGACCAGTCGGTCGCTGACATGGACACCGGCCGCCGCGCCCGCCGCCGCGCCTGCCGCCCCGCGCGCTATCGCCCCGCCTAGCTCCCACTCCCACTCGCCCTGGGCGGGCGGCTCGCTCGCGGCCGGCTGGCCGTTGGCGGGCGCGTCCTTTGGAGCGGCCCCGTTGGCGGCTGGCTCAGCGCCTGGCGGGGCGGCCGCGCTGGACGGCGGTGGGCCGCCGGTGGGTTGAGGGCCACCTGGAGCCGCCCCGCCACCGCGCCGCGCCTCGATCAGCGCGCGCTCTGTATCCGGGCCGACGAAGCCGTCGGCGGGCAACTGGCGGCTGCGCTGGAAGTCGCGCACGGCGTCGCGGACCTGCTGGCTCATCACGCCATCCACGGGCAGTTGCAGGTTCATGACCTGGTTGAGGGACGCCTGCACCCAGCGGGCGTACTCCGAGGCGGACGGCCCTGGCCCCGCCACGTTCACGGCCCACGGTTCCCTCACCGGGTACGGGTAGGGGAAGGGGCGGGGTCGGGGGCGGGGTCGGCGCGGCGGGTACGGCGGCAGGGGTCGGCGCTGGCCGCCGGCCGGGAGGCGCGGCCCCATGGGGCGCAGTGGGGTACGATACGCCATGCCACGCGGCGGCGTACGATAGGCCGTGGCGGGGCGCGGCGCGGGCCGGTAGCGAGGTGTCGGCCGATACGACGACCCGCTACGCGGCGCGAAGCGGCCCCGATACTCCTGCTCCAACTCCTGCTCCGAACGCCAGCCGTCCTCGGCCTGGTACTCAAAGGTCTCACTAGGTAGGGAGATCATCACTGGACTCCTCTCGCGCCGCGCTCACGGGGGACGTGGCCTGCCCGCGTCTGGCGCTTATGCGACCCGCACGGGGTCGGCGTCACTCGTCACCTCAGCCAGGCTCTTCCGGCTGGGCCATTCTCGGTTCCAGCGTTGCTGCCAGGGCGGCTGCGGCCTGCTCGATGGCCTCGCGCCGATGGCGGGCTGTCAAGACCCACGTGACGTGCGCGCTGTCGCCCTCTCCCCCCCGCAGTAGGGTTCGCACCCCGGCTGCTAACAGGCGTCGGTGGACTTCCTGGGCTGTTGTGGTGGGCAGCGGCGGTAGACTCTGCACCGGGAACAGCCCCCCTGTGGTTCGCAGGCCCCCATCGGTGAGCCGCCGCCGAAATAGAGCGACGCGCGCGGCGAGGCGGTGACGGGCCATCTCACCCTGCTCCTCGTTGAGGTCGAGGGCGTGGCGCGCGGCGTGGATGTGGGCCGCTGACGGCGGGCTACAGTGCACGCGAGTCTGGCTGGCGACCTTGAACCGCGCGACCATATCCGCGCTCCCCGACAGGCACGTGACCGGGACACCGAGCGCCTTTGCCAGCGAGGCCACGATCAGGATGCTCGGCCCGTGCAGACCCAGCCGCCGCAGCGACCCGCCACCGCCGTGTCCGTAGGGGGCGGCGCGCGACGGCGCTTCGCCGAGCAGGCCCAGCGCCTGCGTATCGTCGACGACCAACATCCCGTCACGAGGTCGGATGGCCGCCACATACTCGCGCAGCGGCGTGCTTGCGCCGCAGCAGACGCACACACCGTCGGCAAGAACGATTGGGCGTCGGCGCGGATCGGCCTCGATGAGCCGCCGCAGGGCGTCGACGTTGCGGTGCGGGAAGTGGCGGACCGGCACGCCGCGCACCGCGGCCTGGAGCGTGGCCCAGCGAGCGATGGGATACGCGCCTGCGTCGACGTAGATCGCCGCTCCGTCGCGACCCAACCAGCCAAACACGTCCCAGAAGACGTGGAGCGATGACGTGCCTAGCGCGCCCGCCTCGCACCCCTGGAGCCGCGCCAGGCGCGCCGCGACTTCGGCCGCGCCTGGCGGGTCGGCCAGGGCGGCCGGCGTCCCCGTGGTCAGGCGCGGCCATGGCGGCAGCGACGGGTGGGCATGCCAGAAGCCGAGATACAGGCCGGAGGTGAAGTCAAGCACGGCGGCGTCTCCCACGTGTTCGTTGCGCCCGCCTGTCCGGCCGGGACCCGGCGCGGCAGCCCGGCCAGAACATGGCAATCCCAGTTGGTAGACGACGATCGACTACGAGGCGCGCGCGTCGCGGCGCGCGCGGAACCGCGATGTCGTTGGCGCGGGGGCCGGTAGCGACGCCCCGCCCGGCCCGCTGCCGTTCGCGCGCAGCAGCAGGGTGGAGGGCTGCGTAGCGATGAGGTTGCGCTGCTGCGGACTGGTGGCGTCGGCGGTGAGGTCGACGCCCGTCACGATGCGGTAGGCGTGGATGTAGGACTGAATCTGCGACCGCCAGTAGCGCGCCCACACCTTGGCCTGGTCGCGGGTGGCGTCGTTCCATCGACCGAAGCGCACCGTGAGCAGAATCTGCTCGCCGAAGTGGCCCAGATCGCGGAAGTGCATGATGTTGGCGCCCGGCCAGCCCTGCAGACGCTTCATGGCGTCCACGCGATCCATCCAGGGCTCCGGATAATCGACCATGATGCGGGTCGGCAGCGCCTCGCGGAACTCCGGCCGCGCCAACAGCCACTGCTGCATCAGCATCTCGACGCGAGCGGTGGAGGGCAGGTCGCCCCACTGGTTGTGCTGGCCCTCGGTCAGTTGTAGGTGCAGGTCGCGCAGGGCGATGAGGATCGGGAAGGCGTCGGACACGACGGTCGTGTCGTCGTCCTGGCGGTAGAACTGGGTGCATAGGTACAGCAGGCTGTGGAACGCTTCCAGGAACTTGCTGCGGCTATCGGCGGTGCGCAGGGGCGGCACGGCCTTGCCTTCCAGGGTCAGGCCGTAGTGGTGGTCGTATTCGTAGGCGCGGCGGATGACCGACAGGCGGTGCTGCTCATCCTGGATGTAGCCCCATAGCAGGTTGTTCAGGGGACGCAGCGGGTCCAGTTCCATCATCGCCAGGGGGTCGCGATCAGCCGGGCCGCGGATGTTCTGGAAGCGACGGCTGACGGCGTTCATCGTTTGAACCAGCAGGCCCTGCTCGTGCCAGTACGACCAGATCAGCTCCATCAGGCACGGGGCGATCAGCTTCTCGCGCAGGATGCCATAGCACCGCTCAGCTTCGTCTTCTTGATCGCGCCGAGTGATGTCGTCGTCGCGGAAGATGGCCGACTTGAGACGGACATCCGACAACTTGCGACGGATGACGGCCAGGTAGGGCAGCACGCGGGAAGATGTCCCATTGACCTGCTCGAGGTAGGTGTCAAACCAGCGTTGGCTCAGTTGGAGCTGGTTGACGGTGATGTCGCGCTCCTCGGCGGGCTGCACGAAGCGAGGATCATTCAGCAACGCAGTGAAGGCATCCTCGTCGGCGAAGGGTACGATGCCGCAGCCCGCGCTGACGAAGGCCTCGGTAGCGACCTTTAGGAGGCGATAGGCATCGGTGTCGGTGAAGGGCAGGAAGCGCCGCTCGCGGAGCGCGAGGCGGATGTGGTTGACAAGAAGGGCGTCCTCGGGCGAGGTCAGTGTCCGTGGGGGTAGCGTTCCCCCGCACAGGATGAAGTCCATGAAGTCGAAGTAGTTGTTGAACGACAACCATTCGGTGCTATACTCGACGGTCAGCCATAGCGGCAGGTCGGGTGTAGCGGCCGCCGAGCTGCGGCTCAGGCGCGTCGAGACGACTACGGATGGCCGTCGCCCGCTGCCCTCCTGGTTCACCAGGTCTGGCTCGCCGACGATGCGCCGCACTCGCCCCAGGTCGGGAGCCTGCTCGCCGGGCAGGTCGACAACGCGGGTGGTGCGCGTCTCTTCCACCACTCGCGCGGTCTCGCCCGTGAACGGGTCGGTGATGTCGGTCTGCGTCACCTCATCCACTGCCTCTACCACGTCGCCTTCTTCATTCTCACTGCGGACGGCCTTGACCGTCCGTCGTCGACGTTGCTCGGTCATGGAAACCTCCTTGCTACGGTTGCCAGGCTGGAGCCTGGCGGCCCCAGGTCATGGTCGGAATTACGCGGGTTTGGGCGCGGGTGGCGCAGATGGCCGACGTGTCGAGGCTGCTCTGCATCGCCCAGTCGGTGAGCAGGTCGGCGGCAATGCGGCTCTCGCGCTCAGGGCTGAGCCGACCGTCGGCCTTAGCCTGCCCGATGGCGGCGAGGACGAGGGACGGCGGAGCCGCCTGCATCTTGAGCCGCGAGCCGCGCCAACCCTCGAACACGGCCCTCAGGCGGGTGGGCGTTCGATCCGGGGTTGCCAGTGTCTCCTTGAGGGAGGCGCCCCTCAGCGAGCGTGGGCGGTGGTGAACCACCAGCGAGACGAAGGCGGGCATGACCTGCTCCAGCGCGTCTAGCAGGGCCAGCTTGGTAGGGGTCAGGCGCTGCTTGGGGTAGAGAACCTCCCAGGTGTCGGCCACCGCCCGCCATTGCGGGTCAGGGTACAGGGCGTCGCCCAGGGCCGCGCTCAGCTTGACCCGAACCCAGGGAATAGGGTGCGGATCGTCTACGCCGACGCGGAAAACGAAGGGGGCGGGCAGACTCACGACACTCATCAGCCCCATGGTCCCGGCAATGCCCACGCGGGCCACCGACCACAGGTCGGACAGGATTTCCGAGATCCAGCGCTCCCACAGCTGCCAGACGATTGCCTCGCGCGGCCCGCTGCGCTGCATGCCTTGCAGTACGGGCTGTAGCGACGAGACCAGCCCCAGCAGGGCCGCGCCCTGGTGACCGACCTCATGCACCAGCGACGAGGCGATGCCACTACCCACCATGCGCTCGCGGGGAACCTGGATAATGGCTACCGGGTTCTCGCCGCCGCCTGGCAGGCGCGTGCGGGCACGGCGGATGGCCGCCCCGTGGCCGCGCTGTAGGTAGCATACGACCGGCGGCGCGTCGTAGAAGCCGCCTGGCAGGTCCAGGGCGTCAGCGGCGACCACGTCCAGCCCCGACAGCCAGACACCGTTGTCGTGCTCGCTGCGCTGGGTTATCACGTCGGCGAAGATGTCGAACTGGGACAGCATGGTGTTGAAGTGCAGCTTCAGAATCGCGTAGCGGCGCTGCGCCTCGGCGACGGGCAGCTGCGCTGCCTGGGGGCTATGCAGCCAGGCCAGGTACTCCTGCGCCAGTCGCCGCAAAACGTGACGACCGCGAGCCAGATAGCCCTCGATGGCCGTCTGGGCTGCGATTGAGGGGGCGGCGGCCAACACCATCGTCTCGTACAGGACGAAGGGCTTGACGCGCTCAACCCGTGTCAGCAGCGCTCGCGTTTCGAGGGCGAGCATCTGGCGGATGCCGTCGCCGGCGAGCGCGGTCGCGGGAGACTCGTGCATGACGCTGTCCTCCCTGTCTGGCTACCCCTAGCGATAGACGCCGAACAGCACGACGTGGTGGCCACGCCGAACCCAACGCCCCGACATGGGCCGCCGACCGGGGCGCTGCGGCCCGTAACCGGGGTGACCGGCCATGCCCGACGGCGGTTTTGCGCTCAACAGGCCGGGCGCATGCTGCTGCGCCGCCGACATGACAGCCTGCTGGGCGACGGCCTGCGGTGGCGCGTTAGGGGGGGCAGTGGCGGCCTCCTGGGCGGCGGCGCTGGCGAAGCGTACGTAGTTGCGGGCCAACTCGAACTCCTGGTCTTCGGCGCTTAGCCCTTCCAGTTCCAGGCCGAAGGCCTTACCCGCCGCCGTGCCCAGGGACGAGCCGAGAGCCGTGCCGACGCCGGGCGCAACGAACGTACCCAGCGCGCCACCGACCATCGGGAGGGCCTGCTTGGCGACGCCCTTGAGGATGCCGCCGAGGGCGGAGCCGAGGGGGCCGCGCACGACCTTGCCTATGCCGCGACTGACGCGGCGGATGAGCTTGCCGAGAAACTGGTCCAGCTCCGCCTCGCTGTTGATCTCTAGCAGTTCGGCAGCTAGCTCCAATTCCATCGATTCGCCCAGTGGCCCTTCGCCCGCATACTCATAGCCGTACTCGCCGGCGTAGGGGCCTTCGGCCTCGCCCCACATCTCGCCGGTATACTCACCCTGGTATTCGCCGGCGTAGGGGCCTTCGGCCTCGCCCCACGTCTCGCCGCTATACTCGCCCTGGTACTCGCCGGCGTAGGGGCCTTCCGCCTCGCCGAACATGCCCCCGCCGGTCTCGTAGCCGAACTCGGCCGGCCCGAACTCGTAGGTCTCCCATGTTTCGGCCTGGGTACGATCGATATCGTGCATCGCGATCCTCCTTGTCTGCATCGTAGGGTCTTGAACACTCTACCCATGTGAGTTGCACATTCCTCGCCAAATCCGGCATTTCGGGGCCTGATCCGCGAGAGATCGTCGTTCTGGGTCGCGAATCCCATGCCTGGGCCTGGAAATGCGAACAGAGCGGCCAGCTGGCCGCCCTGCCATCCATAGCGGTGGTGGGTATCAGGGTGTGGAGGCGAATCAAGATTCGGGATATGCGCGCCGCAGAGCGGGCGCGCGAAGAGTCTTTCACCGCACCGGGCAAGCACCTGGCCGCAGCGAGGGGCGTTACATGCTGCGCAGCGCCGTTGGCAGGTCGGCGAGGCCGTCAATCACAGTCGGCGTGCCCACAGAGCCGTTGGCTTGGAAGGGTGGCCGCACCAGAACGGCCCGCGCGCCGGCCGCCTGAATCCATTCGACAACGACAGGCTGGTCATCGACGAAGACGGCGGTGGACGGTTCCACGCCGCAGTCCGCCAGAATGCGCCGGTAGTACTCGGGGCCATCCTTCAGGCGCTCCACCAGGTCTGGCCCATACAGGCGGTGGAAGCAGCCCCGCACGCCCATGCCGGTCAGGTAGCCGTCAAGCGCGATGGAACTCTCGCTGGAGGCGGTGTGCAGGGTGTAGCCGTCGCGCCTGAGCGTCTGGATAGCAGTCACGACGCCCGGCAGCGCGGAGCGCACCCGCCGTGTGACAAAAGCGGTCGCCTCGTCAGCCAGGGCGACCGCCTCGTCGTTGGGTAGGCGCGGCAGGTCCAGCAGGCGGCACATCCCATGCAGCCACGCGACCTGGTAGAGGTGGTGGAAGCCCGCGTAGGTCTCGCCACCCTCCCGCCACAGCCGCGCCGAGTAGTCGGCCCAGGTCTCCCCGCCGCTCCATAGATCGTCGGTGTAGACCCGATTGGCCTCCGCCCAGCCCTCGGCCGTGCGGCCCAGGCGGGGCGGGAAGAACTCGCCGAGCAGGCGCTGCCACTAGGGGGTGCGCAGCGTGTTGTCGTTCATCACGCCGCCGTCGTCCAGGAACAGGGTGGGGCGCTGCATGGTGGCCTCCAGCGGTCAGCGACGCAGCGCGGTCCGCGCCGCTGGCGACAGGGTCGCGCCGCTGGCCTGCGCCGCCTCGCGCTTCTTCTCCATATAGTAGGTGTAGTTGCCCGCATACTCCACCAGCCGACCGTCACGCAGCTCGACAATGCGCGTGCACAGGCGGTCCAGGAAGTAGCGGTCGTGGGAGATGATAAGGGACGTGCCCTTGAAATCCTGCAAGGCGTCTTCCAACACCTCGCACGACGGAATGTCCAGGTTGTTGGTCGGCTCATCCAGCAGCAAGAAGTTGGCGGGGCTGAGCATCAGCTTCGCCATTTGCAGGCGCGCCTTCTCGCCGCCGCTGAGGGTCTTGACGGGCTGCTGGGCCTTCTGGAAGCCGAACAGAAAGCGCCCCAGGTAGCCGAAGGCCTCGCGCTCGTACATGGGCTTGATGGCGCGCACCTCCTCCAGGGGTGTGGCGTCATAGTTGAGAGTCTGGTGCTCCTGGGCGTAGTAGGTCAGGTGGACGCTGGGGCCGAGCCTGACGGCGCCCCAGGTTGGCGCTTCGCGGCCGAGGATGAGGCGGAACAGGACCGACTTGCCCGCGCCATTGGGGCCGACAAGCCCGACGCACTCGCCCTGCCAGAGCAGCAGGTCAATACCCTCGAAGAGGAAGTCGTCGCCGTCGAAGGTCTTGGCAACGTCTTGCATCTCCAGTACCTTGTCGGAGCCGCGCGTGGACAGGTTGAAGCTGAGGCCCATCGTCTTGCGGCTGAGGATGGGCTTGTCGACCTGCTCATCTTGCAGGCGCTCCATGCGCCGCTCGACATTGCGGGCGCGCCTGACCATCTTTTCGTTCTGCCCGTTGGAGCTGTAGGACAGGATACGCAACATGGCCTGGCGGAGACGCTCAATTTCCTGCGCTTGCAGCTCGAACATCTTCTGCTGGTGAAGTAGAGCCTGCTTCTTGGCGAAGGCATACTCGGAGTAGTTGCCCGGCCATACCACGACGCGGCCGGCCTCTAGCTCGGCGATCTCCTCGGCGACCACGTCCAGCAGGTAGCGGTCGTGGGAGATGATGACGACCGTGCCAGGGTAGTCGTTGATGAGGCGTTCCAGGAACACCTTGCTGTCGACGTCCAGGTGGTTATCTGGCTCGTCGAGCAGGAGCAGGTCAGGTTGGGTGACGAGCAGGCGGGTAATGCCGATGAGCTTCTTCTGGCCGCCCGATAGGACGCCACACGACAACGCAAGGTCATCGTCGCTGAAGCCCAGGCCCTTGAGCGTGGCGACCACACGGTTGTGGTAGGTCAGGCCACCGAGGCGCTCATACTCGCCCAACGCCTGCTCGTGCTGCGTCATCACCTGCCCCAGGCGGTTCATGTCGCCGTAGACCTGGGGATCGGACAGGCTGTCCTCCAGGCTCTGAATCTGCGCCTCTAGTGCAGCAATGGCGGGCGAGGCCTGTAGGGCCGCCTGCAACACGCTCTGGTCAGGGTCGAGCTGGGGTTCCTGGGGCATGTAGCCGACGGTCGTGCCAGGGTGCCGCCAGATGCTGCCCTCGTCGGGCTGCAACTCGCCCGCGACGAGCTTGAACAAGGTGGACTTGCCCGCGCCGTTGGCGCCGACGAGGCCGATCTTCTTGCCCTTGCCAATCTGCCAGGCGAGCTTCTCAAAGACGGTGTTGCCGCCGTAGTGTTTGGTCAGGTCGGTGACGGTGATAATCAACATACTGCACTTGCCTTTGCTGTCACGGAGGGTAGCCGCCCCTCATCATAACGGTTTCCGGCCAGCGTCGCATCCCCCGCCCGGATGAAACCTTATCCATCCTTTGGCGGGGAAGATAGGATTTGGAAGATTGGAGACTGAGGGACTAGACTACGTGTAATTCTACCCGTTGGAGGCACGATGTCCACCACTGTTCCGCCCCGCAGTGAGATTCCCAAGCAATCTACCTGGAGTACCGAGAGCATCTTCGCCAGCGATGACGCCTGGGAGGCCGAATTTGAGCGAGTGAGCGCCAGCCTGCCCGCGCTGGATGGCTATCAGGGGCGGCTGGCCGAGGGGTCGAGGGTTCTGGCCGACTACTTTGCCGAGTCGGAGGCCCTGCTGTACAACGTATGGCGGGTGTGGATCTACGCCGGTATGAAGGCAGTGGTCGATATGGCCGATCAGGCGGCGCAGGCGCGTGACAGCCGAGCGCAGGGCCTCTACGCGCGGGCGGCGGCGGCGACGGCTTTTGCCGAGCCGGAGCTGATCCAGATCGGCTTCGATCGGCTGCGCCAGTGGATGCAGGCTGAGCCGCGCCTGGCCCACTACGGCCACTACCTGGACCGGCTGGAGAAACGTCAGACCCACGTGCGCTCGGCCGAGGTCGAGAATCTGTTGAGCGAGGTCATGGAGCCGTTTTGGACGGCGTCGGCGACGCATGGCGTGCTGGCGAATGCCGACCTGGTGTTCCCGCCCGCCCGAGCGTCCGATGGTGTCACGACGTTCGAGGTCACCCAGGGCACGATCACCGCGTTAGTCACGCACCCCGACCGCGAGGTTCGCCGCACGGCCTGGGAAGGTTACGCCGATGCCCATCTGGGCGTCAAGAACACCGTAGCCAACGCCCTGGCGGCGGGCGTCAAACAGGACGTGTTTCTGGCCCGCGCCCGCCGCTACCCATCCTCGCTGGCGGCGGCGACGGAAGCGTCCGATATCCCCGTCGAGGTGTTTCACAACCTGATTGCCACGTTCCGCGCCCACCTGCCGACCTGGCGCCGCTACTGGCGGGTGCGCCGCAAGGCGCTGGGCGTCAGCCCCCTGCGCGAGTACGACGCGCGCGCCCCGCTGACGGCGGCCAAGGCGGTCGTTCCGTTCGACCAGGCGGTGGCCTGGATTGGGGAGGGCATGGCCCCGCTGGGCGAGGAGTACGTGGCGACGCTGCGGCGCGGCGTGCTAGAAGAGCGCTGGGTGGACGTGTACCCCAACAAGGGCAAGCGCATGGGCGCGTTCTCGACCGGCACGCCCGGTACGCACCCGTTCATCTTCATGAGCTACAACGACGACCTGTTCAGCCTGAGCACGCTGGCCCACGAATTGGGGCACTCGCTGCACTCCTACCTGACCTGGCAAACGCAGCCCTTCGTGTACAGCGGCTACGGCATGTTTGTCGCCGAGGTCGCGTCGAATTTCAACCAGGCCCTGGTGCGTGACTATCTGCTGCGTACCCATCCCGACCGCGATTTTCAGATCGGCATCATCGAAGAGGCGATGGCGAACTTCCACCGCTACTTCTTCGTCATGCCGACCCTGGCCCGCTTTGAATTGGAGATTCACGAGCGGACCGAGCGAGGCCAGGCGCTAACCGCCGACAGCCTCAACGACCTGCTGGCCGACCTGTTCGCCGAGGGCTACGGTGACGAGGTCGAGGTTGACCGTCCACGCACGGGCATTACCTGGGCGCAGTTCCACACCCATCTGTACTCCAACTTCTACGTCTACCAGTATGCGACGGGCATCTCTGGCGCGCACGCCCTGGCCGAGCGCGTGCTGACGGGCGGGCCTGCCGCCGCTCAGGATTACCTGGCGTTCCTGCGAGCGGGCGGCTCCCTATACCCCCTGGATGCGCTGCGGTTGGCGGGCATCGATCTGTCCACGCCGCAGCCGGTCGAGCAGACCTTTGCCGTCATGGCGCGCTACGTGGGGCGGCTGGAGGAGTTGGTGGGCTAGGCGCTGCGGGCGCGGGCAAGGGATTGACTCTGCCCGGCTCGCGCCCTACAATGCCCACATTGGCTCAATTGCACGAAGAGGAATCCCAATCATGCCGCCACGACAACCGTGGAGTGATGTCTCGCGCGACCTGGTCGACTGCGCCATGGGTCGCGTCCCCGCTGACCTGGTCATCCGCGACGGCCGCTGGGTGTGCGTCCAATCGGGCGAGATTCTCGCCCACACCGACATCGCCGTCAAAGGCTCGCGCATTGCCTGGGTCGGCCCTGACGCGGGCCACACGTTCGGCCCCGACACTCAGGTCATCGACGCCGCCGACCGCTACCTGGTGCCCGGCCTGCTCGACGCCCACATGCACGTCGAGTCGGGCATGGTCACCGTTACCGAGTTCGTCCGCGCCGTCGCGCCCCACGGCACGACGGGCATGTTCATCGACCCCCACGAGATCGCTAACGTTTTCGGCCTGGCTGGCGTGCGGCTTATGGTGGACGAAGCGGCCGTTCAGCCCATCAACGTTTGGGTGCAGATGCCGTCATGCGTGCCGTCAGCCCCCGGCCTGGAGACGCCCGGCGCGTCCATCGGCCCCCATGAGGTGCGCGAGGCGATGACCTGGCCTGGCGTCATCGGCCTGGGCGAGATGATGAACTTCCCCGGCGTCTTCATGTCCGACCCCAACATGCACGCCGAGATGGCCGAGACGATGCGCGCCGACAAGACCATCGGCGGCCACTACGCCGCCTTCGACCTGGGCCGACCCTTTCACGCCTACGCGGCGGGCGGCGCGGAGGACGACCACGAAGTGACCCGCGCCGAGGATGCCGTGGCTCGCGTTCGTCAGGGCATGAAGGCCATGCTGCGCTTCGGCTCCGCCTGGTACGACGTGGCTGGCCCCGTCAAGGCTGTCACCGAGCTGGGCCTAGACGCGCGCCACTTTATCCTGTGCACCGACGACTCCCACCCCGGCACCCTGGTCCACGAGGGCCACATGGACCGCGTGCTGCGCCACGCCATTAGCCAGGGTGTGCGGCCCATGACGGCTATCCAGATGATGACCCTCAATACCGCCGAGCACTTCGGTGTGACGCGCGACGTGGGCCTCATCGCTCCCGGCCGCTACGCTGACATCGTGCTGACGAGCGACCTGGCCGACTTCCGCGCCGAGATCGTCATCGCAGCGGGCGAGGTCATTGCCCAGGGCGGCGCGTGGACGGTCGACCTGCCCGCCTTCGACTACCCGGCCTGGGTCAAGCAATCGGTTCACCTGGCCCGTGACCTGACCGCCGCCGACTTTGCCGTGCCTGCTCCCGCCACCCGCCGCGACGGTCGCGTCCGCGCCAACGTCATCGGCGTCATAGAGAACCAGGCCCCAACACGCCACGTCGTCCTCGACCTGCCCGTGACCGACGGCCATGTGCCCGCCGACGCGACGCAGGGTGTGGCCAAGGTCGCGCTGGTCGAGCGGCATCGCGGCACGGGTGGCGTGCAGGTCGGCTTCGTCCAGGGCTTCGGCTTCGACCGCCCCTGCGCCATCGCTTCCACCGTCGCCCATGACAGCCACCACATGCTGGTCGTCGGCACTGATGACGGCGATATGACCCTGGCCGCCAACGAGCTGGCGCGGCGCGGCGGCGGCATGCTCGTCGTGCGCGAGGGCCAGGTGCGCGCCGTGGTCGAGCTACCCATCGCCGGCCTGATGTCGGACGAGCGCGCCGAGGTCGTCGCCGATAAGGCCGAGGCCGTGCTAGCCGAGTACCGCGCCTGTGGCTGTACGCTAAATAACGCCAACATGCAGCTCAGCCTGCTGGCCCTGGTCGTCATTCCCGAACTGCGCATCTCCGACCTGGGCCTGGTGGACGTGACCCAGTTCAAGCTGGTGGACGTGCTGGAGTGATGAACAAGGAGGTAGCCCCGTGAAGCGTCTACGCCTGGTGTTGCTGCCCGCGTTGCTGCTGGTCCTGGCCCTGGTGGCTCTGCCCGCGCCCGCGAGCGCGCAGAGCTGCACCTTCGTGCTGGGTTTCAAGACTCTCCATGACCTGATCCCCGGCGTGGTCGGTAATTGCGTCACCAACGAGTACCACGACGGCGTCGGCAATGGCTATCAGCAGACCGTCAATGGCCTGATGCAGTGGCGCAAGTCGGACAACTGGACGGCCTTCACCAACGGCTATCGGACATGGGTCAATGGCCCCTTCGGCGTCCAGAGCCGCCTCAATACCCAGCGCTTCGCCTGGGAGGCCAACCGCGAGGGTCTGCCCGTCGTGCCCGGCTCCGGCGCGCCGCCCAACCTGTACTACGACGACCGCAGCAACGCCGAGGCGCTGATGCTGTCGTGGGTGAACGCCCTCAACCAGAAACAGTACCTGCGCGCCTACTCCTATTGGGAGCCGGGCGCGCCGGGCCTGCCACCCTTCCCGCAGTTCGAGCAGGGCTACCAGAACACGGCGACGACCCAGATCAGCTTCGGCCAGATGACTGAGGACGCGGGCGCGGGCCAGTTCTACACCAACGTACCCGTCGTCCTCACCAGCCAGCTGACCAACGGCACGGTCCAGACCTTCGTTGGCTGCTACACGCTGCACCTGGCGAACCCCGGCATCCAGGGTGTGCCCTTCCAGTCGCTGGGCATCCGCTCGGCCAACGTGGTGCAGATTCCGGCGGGCCAGGACCCGGCCGCACGCCTGGCAACCATCTGCGCCAACGCGGGCAGTCCGGTTGCACCGCTGCCCCCCTACGCTCCAGGCGACATCAGCGCGACGCGCTACCTCGACGACCGTAGCGACGCCGTGCAGGTGCTGCGGTCGCTGTTCAACGCCGTCAACCGCAAGGAGTACGCTCGCGCCTACGGCTATTGGAAGCCGGGCGCGGTGGGCCTGCCGCCCTTCCCACAGTTCGAGCAGGGCTACCAGAACACGCAGTCTGTTCAACTCACAACGGGCGCGGTCAGGACGGGCGTCGGCGCGGGGCAGACGTACTACAGCGTGCCCGTGACCCTCGTCGCCCAGACGACGGGCGGCCAGCAGACCTTCGTCGGCTGCTACGTGCTGCACCTGGGCAGCCCCTACGCGCAGGCGACACCGCCTTACCAGCCCATCGGTATCCAGCAAGGGAAGCTGACCCAGGTTGCCAACGGCACGAACACCGCGCCGCTGATGGCGACGGCGTGTCAGGGGATACCGTAGCGCGGCTGAAATCCAACCTCCCCGCAAGGAGCGTCTCTCTACTGAGCGTCTGTGACACGACCGATTCGATGCCTGTCTATGTGGGGGCATCGGTTGGCCTGGAGACTATCAGGAGGGCGTATGGGGGGGAGCGTAAGCGGCTTCGAGAGCGCCGTCAGGGTTGGCGTCAAACGTACGTCGGCTGTGCTGATCTGGCTGTGTCTGATGGTGATAGCTGTTGGGGCCACCCTGCCAGCGGGGCGCAGCGAGGCCGCCGCAGGCATGACGGTGACCCTGTTGGCTCAGGGTGGCGCAACATTCACGAACCCCCTGGACGCCACACCCGACCCCACGGCGACGATGGTGTACTTCGTGGCCCGCGCGGCCAATGGCGAGCCGGGCGTCTTCCGCGTCTCGACGGCTGGCGGCCCTGTCCAGAATGTGCTCGTCGGCGCACCGCTGGCGGCGCCACGGGGCGTCGTCTTCTCGGCTGACGGCCAGACCCTCTACGTGGCCGACCCGGAGGCGGCGGGGGGCGGGGCCGTGTTCGCGTTGCCTGTGGCCGGTGGCCCCGCGAGCGTCGTGCCCGGCACGCTGGGAACGCGACCGAGGGCGCTCGACCTGGTGCGCAAGGGCCAGAGGGATGCCCTGTATGTCGCGGGCGTGGACCCGCGCAACCGCCGGGCGGAGGTGTGGCGGTTCGCTCCCATTGGGACAGGCGCGCGAACGTCGCTGCTGCGCGGCAGTCCGCTGGCGGTTGCTGACGGTATCGCGGTGGCGAGCAGCGGCGAGGTGTATGTGGCGGGTCGGAGCGGAAACAGCGACCGGACCGACGTGGTGCTGAAAATCGACGGGGGCAAGCACCAGCGCCTGGTGGGTTCCGTCCACTTGGGAAATCCGGCTGGCATGGCGTTGACGCCGGACGAGGCGCAGTTGCTCATCTCGTCGCTGGCTGACGACGGCACGTCTCAGGTGCTGATTGTCGACCTGGCCACGCGCAGCCTGAGCACCTTCAACGATGTGATCGGAGCCAATCGCGGTAGCGGCGGCCTCCACCGAGCGCACGAAGCCAACCTCTACGCCTGGTGCGGGATCGGGCGGCAAGGTGGTGTCTACGGCGTCGGGCCGTAAGCCTGGCCTCGGCGGCAAGTAATGGGATTACGGGAGCGCGGCATCGCTAGCCGCGCTCCTTATCATTCTCCCCCATCGCCCGAACGGCGTCGCTAAATCATCCTTCTGCCCGTTGGCGAAAGCCCGCGCGTCCGTATACTTGGGACGACGGAAATGTCGAAAGGCTAACAACCAGGGCCGCCGGGCCGCCAGATCTTCGCCCTGGGGCGGACGGAGACGGAGATGCTACAGCCTGCGATACTGACCGACTGGACCACGTCCGCCTGGCGGAGCGAGGCGGTAGCGTGGATCGACGCGAGCCTGGCGCGGCTGGGCCGCCACCGCATCGGCGCGGTGGAGCAACCCCACGTCCGCCCGTGGTCGACGGTCATGCGCTTGCCGACGGATACAGGCGTCCTTTACTTCAAGGCTGTGGCGCCGGCGGCGGCCCACGAGATAGCGCTGACGGTTGCCCTGGCGCGCTGGTGTCCTGATGTGATGCCGCCTGTACTGGCGGCCGATGAAGCGCGCGGCTGGCTGCTCTTGCCCGACGGCGGGCCTCGGCTGCGCGAGATCATCCGCGCCGATCGCGACCTGGGCCATTGGGAGCGGCTGCTGCCGCTGTACGCCGAGGTGCAGATCGACCTGGTCGACCGGGTGACGGACCTGCTGAGCTTCGGCACGCCCGACCGCCGCCTGGACCGCCTGCCCGCACTGTATGAGGCGCTGCTGGCGGACGAGAGCGCGCTGCGGGTGGGGCAGGAGCCGGGGCTGACGAGTGGGGAGTACGACCGCCTGCGGGCCGATGCCCCGTATTTCGCCGCCCTATGTCACGAGCTGGCAAGCTACGGCATCCCCGCGTCGTTGCACCACGGCGACCTGCACGACGGTAATATCTTCGCGCGGGATGGGGCGTATCGGTTCTTCGACTGGGGCGACAGCGTGGTGGGTCACCCCTTCTTCTCGCTGCGCACGGTGGGCGTGAGCCTGGAGATGAGTCTCGACCTGCCGGAGAATGCGCCAGAGTTCCAGCGTCTGGTGGACGCCTACCTGGAACCCTGGACGCGGGTGGCGCCGCTGTCTGCCTTGCGGGCGGCCTACCCGCTCGCGCACCGCGTCGGCGTTGTCAACGGCGCGTTGACGTGGCAGGCGGCCATCGGGGCGTTGCCCGCACCACTGCGTGAGGAGTACGCCGCGCCCGTGCCCAGTCTGTTGCAGGAATACTTAGGAATGGCATAAATGCACCGACTGCGTAACCTCACCCCACTCGTATTTGAATACCCCGGCTTCCGCTGGCTGTGGCTGGCGCGCGTCGTGTCGCAGGTAGGCGACATCGCGGGCTACGTGGCGATGATGCTGCTGGTGCGTGAACTGAGCGGTAGCAGCGGCGCGGCGCTGGCCGGGCTGGCCGTCGCTCAGGGCTTGCCCGTGTTGCTAGTGGGGCCGTTTGCGGGCGTGGTGGCCGATCGCTTCCAGCGCAACCATGTGCTGATCGCCAGCGACCTGATGAACGCGGCGCTGTACCTGGCGCTACCCTTCGCAACGACCACGTGGCAGGTATATGCAGTAGCGCTGCTGGCCCGGCTGGCGTTGACGTTCTTCAACCCGGCTCGCGCCGCGCTCTTGCCCGATTTGCTGCCCAAGAGCCGCCTCGTGGCGGCCAACGCCTTTATGCAGGCTACCTTCTCGGCCATGCTCATCGTAGGGCCAGCCGTTGGGGCGATGCTGGTCGCTGCCTTTGGCTATACAGCGGCCTTCTGGTTCAACGCGGCCAGCTTCGCCCTCAGTGCGGTCTTCGCCAGCCGCATTGTCGCGCCGAAGCCGGCGACTCAGGCCCACGAGAGCCTGCGGCACGCCGCCGAGGCGGTGCGCCGCGACCTGGCCGAGGGCTGGCGCGCCCTGGCAACGAGTCGGGCCCTCAAGACGCTGTTTACCGTTGAGTTGTTCATGGTGGCGGGCATGGTGTCCTTCGATGTCCTGGAAGTGCTGTTCATCAAGGACGTGCTGGGTGCGACGGACGCTCAATACGGAGCCGTTATCACGGCAGCCGGCGTAGGTGGCGTGCTGGCGGGCTTGACGCTGCCGCGACTGACGCGGCGCTGGCGGGATGCGACACTGTGGGCGATGTTTGCCGCGCTGTTCGCCTTCAGCTTCTTTCCCTACGCCAACACGCGCCTGTACGGGTTGGTGCTGGTGATGGTGCTGATGCAGATGTTTGCGTGGATCGGCTATAGCGCCTTGCAGGCATCGCTCTTACAGCGACTCGTGCCCGACGCGGTGCGCGGGCGTATCTTTGGCCTGGCGGAGACGATGGCGGGCGGAACTCGCATGACGATTGTCGTGGTGTTCGGCGTGCTGGTAGACAGCCTGGGCATCGTGACCGTGTTCAACCTGGCCGGGCTGATAGTAACGCTGGGCGCGGTAGTGGCATTGCTGCGCGCGCGCCGCCTGCAAGACGCGGCCGACGACCAGGCCGGCGTCGCCGTCTCCATCGCGGAACCGGCCGCGTAGGTGTCGGGCCTTCGGCATGGTATAAGCGCCAAGCGCACGAAGGACACGACGGACGCCAGGAGGAGCATTTCATAGCTCTGCGTGGCGCTTGCGCCCTTCGCGTCCTTCGTGGCAGCTCAACAAGCGAGACACACCCGTGTCTTGGGGGGCTAATGTCGCGGACGGGAGTGGAGCCGAAGCCGCCGTGGCGATCGATTCCCATCGAGGTACGACGCGCCGTAGAGGCCGCGCTGGGCAGTGAGGTGCGGCGCGGGGCGCGGGTGTGGGGCGGCTACGGCCCATCACCAACATATCGGTTGCGGCTGGCCGACGGGCGAGGGGCCTTCTTCAAGGCTGTCAATCCAGAGTCCAACGAGTTCATGCACCGCGCGCACACGCGCGAGGAGCGGGTCTACCGGGAGTTGGGCGACCTGATAGCGCCCTGGGCGCCCGCCTTCTACGGGGCGATCCACTGCGCTGGCTGGGATGTGATGTTGCTGGAAGACCTGGGACCCAAGAGCGCGCCGCCGTGGACGCCCGGCCTGGCAAAGCGAGTCGCCCAGGCCCTGGCCGACTTCCACGCGGCGACCCGTGGCGCTACGCTCCCCGACTGGCTGCCGCAGCCGGAGCCGCTGCTCACACCGATGGCCGCGCTATGGGGGCGCGGCATGGCGACGGAGAGCCTGCGGGGCGTGGTGGACATGGCGGGAGACCAGCGCGACGCCGCGCGGGACTGGCTGGAGACGGCTCTCCCGACCCTGTGGCAAGCGAGCCGTCGTCTGCCGGGGGTCGAGCCGCCCCTGGCGCTGCTGCACCTCGATGTCCGCTCGGACAATCTGCGCTGGGCGCGTGGAGGGCTGGCGCTGGTGGACTGGCCGCATGTCGCCATTGGACCACCGGAGCTGGATGCGGCGGCCTTCGCGCAGAGTGTGACGGTGGAGGGCGGCCCGGCCGCCGAGCAGGTGATGGCCTGGTACGGCGAACGAGGGCCACTTCGCGGCGAGGCGTTGGATGCCGCGGTATCGTGGCTGGCGGCGTTCTTTGCCTACCACGCCTGGCGGCCCGACATCGAGGGGTTGCCGCGCCTGCGCCTCTTCCAGCGCCAGCAGCTGAGGGTCTGTCTGGCCTGGGCGGCCCGCCGCCTCGAATTGCCCCCGCCCCTGTGGCTCACGGGAGTGGTGGGGCGGGAGTCGCTGCTCGCAGCGGGTGTGGCGGAGCAGGGGCCATCATGACAATGCGAGGCGCGGCCGTCGACGATCTGCTGGCCTACATCTTTGATCGCCGGCCCCACGCCCTGCGGCCAATGATGATGGAGTGGATTATCTCGTCTCGCCGCTTCGCCCAGTTCGCCGACACGTACCGCGACAAGATACGCAAGAAGCTGCGTGGGGCGCACGCGTGGGAGGCGGTGCGCGACGTGCAGGCCGAGCTTGAGACAGCGTACCGGCTGCTAGAGGTGCGACGGTTCGAGGTGGCGTACGAGAAGTACGGCGTCGGTAAGGCGCGCTGCCCCGATCTCACCGTCACGTTCCGGTCCCACGTGGTCTTCAATGTTGAGGTGACGCGGATGCGCGCCGCGCCAGCCACGCCGAGCGCCACTACCTCCACCGTGCAGCAGGACCTTGAGCCGGCGTCTGCTGAGGCGGACCGCCTCGCGGGGCGCCTCAGCGAGGTGGTGTGCGCCAAGCTCGGCCAGATGCCGCCGGGGATGATGAATCTGCTATGGGTGGTGACTGATGGCGCGATAGCCGACAAGCTGGATGTAGCAGGGGCGATGAAGGACCTCAAGACGCGCGCCGAGGGCAAGGACGCCACCCTCTACGCCCGACATGGCTTCCGCGACACGTCGGACTTCTTCAAGCGCTACTTGCAGTTGAGCGGCATCGTGCTGCTGGCAACGGGAGGCTCTCTCGCTCCGCCTGCGACGCTGTGGTTCAACAGTCAGGCCCGGCATCCCATCCCTCCGACGATCCGCGCCCTGCTGGTGCGCCAGGCCTAATCCCCTGGCCGCCAGCGGAAGTCGACCGTGGCGATGCCCAGCGGGCCGAAGTCCTCTGCCCTCAGGCGCAGTTCGGACCCGCCGGGGCAGGCAGCCAGGGAAGCCGCTGTCCACCAGGGGCCATCCGGCCGGTCGCTGACAAGGCGAACGGTTCCGCCGGGCGGTAGCTGGATGCCCGTCAGGATGAGGTCCCCGAAACGGTTGGTGGTTGCCGCGCGACGTGCGTCGCCCGGCAGGTGAGCCGTCACGCGGGCGTTCGTGAGCAGGACGTCGACGCCTGGGTTGAAGAAGCGGTCGCAACGGAGATCGAGGAAGACGCGCACAGCGATGATGCCGTTGCAGACGCTGGTCGGGTTGTTCTCGTCGCATACGAAGGGCGGCGCGGTCGCGGTGGGGATCGGCGTGCTCGTGGCGGTGGGTGCGGGGGTAGGCGTGACCGCGGGGGTGAGGGTTGGCAGCGGGCTGGCTGTGTCGGTTGGCGCGGGGGTTGCGGTGGGCGTCACGTCGACGAGACTCACGGCGCGGGCGGCGCACTGGAAACTCTTCTCGCCGCATTGCAACGTCAGCTCGGCCGAGTACGCGCCCGGCGGCAGGTCGCCCAGCGGGACGTCGAAGGACCAGGCCGCCAGGACAGCAGGGCATGATTCCTCGGCGCACGATGTCTCGACGGCGTAGATGAGAATACCGCCAGGGACGAGGTCGGCACGCACGAAGGTGGGTACGCAGCCATCGGCGGAGACGCCGGCTACGCGCAGGGTCGCGCCGCTCTGAGGCGGTGGCGAAACCGGTTCGATGCTCACATCGTAGTTATAGACGCTATCGTTGAAGGCGCACGCCGCGACGGAGGTCGGGCCAGGCGTGGCCTCGGCAGGTGTGGCCGGGGCGATACCCGCGCCCAGGCCCACCAGCGCTGCGAGCGCGGCGGCGATCCCGAACAACCACCTGGGCTGTCTCATGCTGGCCTCCAGGTCTCTGGCTCGTTACCGCCATTATACCGCAGATTGGCGCCGATTGGCATCTTGAGTACAATAACGGGCAGCAAGTCGCGCGCCATTCGGGCGCGCCGAGTGTGGGAGAACACCCGTGACAACCTGGACATCCCTCAACCTGTCGGCCGCGTAACCCGCGAGGGATAAGCCATTCCCTGTCCCTCGCCTATCTCCCGTCCGCCGACCCCGGCGGACGCCAGCGAGGGTTCCATGCTACGTGTCAGTCATCTATCGAAACATTTCGGCGATGTTGTCGTCCTCGACGGCGTGTCGTTTATCGTCAACGACGGTGACCGCGTTGGGCTGGTCGGCCCCAACGGGGCGGGCAAGACGACCTTGCTGCGCCTCATCGCCGACCTGGACACGCTCGACGGCGGCTCTATCAGTCGCCAGCCGCCCGCGCTGAGTATCGGCTACCTGCACCAGGCGCTCATCTTCGCACCCACCGCCACAGTCGGCGACGTGCTGGCCGAGGGCGCGGCGGCGTGGCGCACGGCCCGCGACGAGGTCGACCGCCTGGCGGCGGCCCTCGCCACCGACGATAGTGGCGATACCCTGGACCGTTACGGTGACGCGCTGACGGCCTTCGAGGCGGCGGGCGGCTATGCGCTAGAGGCGCGCATGGATGAGGTACTGGCCCACCTGGACCTGACCGCCCTCGACCCGGCGACACCGGTGGCGACGCTGTCGGGCGGCCAGAAGACGCGACTGGGCCTGGCCCGCCTGCTGCTGGCCCAGGCGGACCTGCTGCTGCTGGATGAGCCGACCAATCACCTGGACATTGACGCCCTGGAGTGGCTGGAAGCCTTCCTGGGCGACTACCCAGGTGCGGCCATCATCGTCTCCCACGATCGCGCCTTCCTCGATAACGTGGTCACTCGTGTCCTGGAGCTTAGCGACGAGACGCACACGATTAGGGAGTACACGGGGAACTACTCGGACTACGTGGCCGCCAGGGCTGCCGAGCGCGAGCGGCAGTGGGAGATGTACCGCGAGCAGGAAGCAACCATCAGCCGCATGGAAGCCGACATTCGCCGTACCAAGCAACAGGCGCTGAAGGTAGAGCTGTCCACGACGCCGCGCCAGCCGACGGTGCGGCGCTACGCCAAGAAGGTGGCAAAGAAGGCCAAGTCGCGGGAGAAGAAGCTCGATCGCTACCTGGAGTCGGACGAGCGGGTGGAGAAGCCAACGCGGGTGTGGGACATGCGGCTCGACTTCGTGACCGTGCCCGCGTCGGGGACCAACGTGGTTGTTGCCGAGGGCGTCGGCCACCGCTACGGCGACGGCCCCTGGCTATTCCGCGACGTGAACCTGACGCTGCGGGCGGGGGAGCGGGCAGCGCTGCTGGGGCCGAACGGAGTGGGCAAGTCGACGCTGCTCAAGGTCCTGGTAGGGGAACTCGCCCCACTAGAGGGCCGTGTACGCCTGGGCAGCAATGTCCAGGTTGGCTACTTCGCCCAGGAGGGCGAGACCCTCGACCCGACGCTGACGCCCTTCGAGTTGGTGCGCCGGTCGGCGGCGGTGGGGGAGACGGAGGCGCGGGCCTTCCTGCACTGGTTCCTGTTCACGGGTGACGAGGTGTTCGTGCCCATCGGCCGCCTGAGCTACGGCGAGCAGGCGCGGCTACAACTGGCGCAGTTAGTCCTCGGCGGGGCCAACTTCCTGGTGCTGGACGAGCCGCTCAACCACCTGGACATTGCTGCACGCGATGAGTTCGAGACAGCGGTGCAGGGCTTCCCCGGCGCCGTCCTGGTCGTCACCCACGACCGCGCCTTCATCGAGCGCCTGGCCGACGACCGCGACCGCAGCCACATCTGGGAGTTGCGCGCCGCTGAGAGGGGCGGCCCGCCGACGCTGGCCGAATCGTGGCGATGGGGGGAGGGGTCGTCGCCGTGAGTCGAACCTGGCGGTGTCGTGCTACCGGGTAGGGCGACGAGCCGGATACGCCTTAGCTCTTCACGGCCCCCGCCGCGAGGCCCTGGACCATGAAGCGCTGGGCGGCGTAGTACAGAATCATCACCGGCAGGGCGGCGGCCACCGAGCCGGCCATGATGAGACCCCAGCGGAACACGTCGCCGGTGATGAAGTATTGCAGGGCAAGGGGCACGGTGCGCAGATCGGGCGAGGTGATGAGCACCAGCGCCAGCAGCAACTCGTTCCATGCCGAGGTGAAGGTGAACACCGTGACGGCGACCAGGCCCGGCGCGGATAGGGGTAGCAGGATGTACCACAGCGCGCCGAGGCGTGTCGCGCCGTCCACCATCGCCTGCTCTTCCAGGTCGGGTGGAATGCCGCGAAAGAAGCCCATCAGCAGCCAGGTGCACAGGGGGATGGTGAAGGCCAGGTAGACGAAGATCAGGCCCTGCAGGCTGTTGGTCAGGCCGATGCGGGCCATGATGACCGACAGCGGGATGAACAGCAGGGCAGCGGGCGTCAGATACGACAGCAGGATGAGGCGGCCCACGGCGTCGCGGCCCCGGTAGCGCAGCCGCACCAGGCTGTAGGCGGCAAGAACGCTGATGAACACGGCGATGCCGGTGGCCGTCAGCGCGACAATGAGGCTATTCAGGATGTTGCGCCCGAAGTCCATCTCGGTGAATAGCTGGACATAATTCTGCATGGTCACGCCGACGGGCAGTAGCGACGGCTCGCGGTAGATGCCGCGCGGCGTCTTCAGCGAGATGAGCGCCATGTAGTAGACGGGGAACAGGATGAATACGGCCAGCGTCACCAGCGCCGTGTAGGTCAAGACCTTCTGCAGGGGGGACATACGGGTCATCATGGTCTACTCCTCCTGCATCAACTTGATGACGACGAAGGCAAGGAAGCCGAAGATGGGTAACATCGCGACGGACACCGACGCCGCTTCTCCCAGACGCAGACTCTGTAAGCTGTAATAGGCCAGGACGGGGAAGGTCATCGTGGCGTCGGACGGTCCACCCTGGGTGAGCAGCCAGACGTTCTCGAAGCTATTCGTCGTCCAGATAGTGGACAGCAGCACAACCAGCAGGACGACGTGGCGGATGGCAGGCACGGTGATGTGGCGGAAGCGCGCCCACGCGCCCGCGCCATCGATGGCGGCGGCCTCGTATTGCTCCTGGGGTACAGTCTGGAGGGCGGCCAGGAAGGAGATGACCCAGAAGGGGAAGCCGCGCCAGAAGGTGGCGACGATGACGCTGGGCATCGCCAGCTCTTTGGTGCTCAGGAAGTCGGGCTGGATGGGCAGGCCGAGGCTTTCGAAGATGAGATCGAACGCGCCGCCGGTGGGTGAGTAGAGGAGTTTCCAGGTGATATAGGCGACGAAGGCGGGCATGGCCCACGGGATGAGGATCAGGCCGCGCCACAGCGAGCGGGCGCGAATGGCCTGGTTGAGCAGCAGGGCAATGCCCAGGCCGAAGACCAACTTGAGGAGCTGGACACTGCCCACCAGGACGATGGTGTTCTTGACGGTCGTCCAGAAGACCGGCAGGCTGAACAGGTAGCGGTAGTTCTCCAGACCGACGAACTTTGCCTCCGAGCCGACCATCTGATCGGTGAAGCTGATCCAGATGGCGTAGAAGAAGGGGTACACCACCAGCACCAGCAAGACCAGCACCACCGGCAGGACCAGCCCCCAACCGAGGAGCGAGTTGCGGCGGTGGAGGGACATGCCCTCGCGCACGGGGGTGCGCTCGACGACCGGCTGCGCTTGCTGAGCCATGCGGCCTCCGCAAAGACGTGGCGCGTGGGACGTGGCGCGTGGAGCGCGATATTGCGCTCCACGCGCCATGCTGTCCGCGCTACGCCTTACTTGTTGTTCTTGTCGTAGATGGCCTGGCAGGCCGTTTGCGTCTCGGCGATGGCCTCGTCGATGCCCTTCTTGTCCACGACGATCTTCTGCACCATCTTGGGTGTCAGGAAGTTGCTCTGGTACTCGGCGAAGGCCGCGTTGTCGGTATCGGGGAAGGCGGGCGGCGTGCCGTTGGTGGACAGGTCCTTGAGACCCTTGTGGACTTCGCTGCTGGTGAAGATAGGCGCGCTTTCCTGGCTCTTGAGCACAGGACCGTAGATCGCGTTGGCGTAGTACTCGGCCATGAACTTGTCGTCGGCCAGGAACTCCATGAGGTCCTTTGCCAGCTCCTGGTTCTTGCTGCCGGACCAGATGCCGCGATAGTTGGGGCCTTGCGCGGATACACGCATCTTGGGGCCTTTTGGCATCACCGAGTACTTGGTCGCGTCGAGGAGTTCCTTGTCGTTGGCCTGCATCCAGATGGTGACGCTGCCGGTATTGGCGATGAAGATGGACTGGCCCGACTGGTACGAGTTGTTGTCGCCCGCGCCATCCCACGTCGTCACGCCGGGCGGGAAGTTGCCCGCGTTGTAGGCGTCGGTGATCCATTTGAGGAAGGCGCGTGTCTCAGGGCTGTCGAGGGTGCACTTCTTCCCGGCGTCATCGGCGACGCGGCCGCCCCACGACTGGAGCATCTGGGTCGTCAGGTTGGCGTCACCCACGTTGGAGATAGCGAAGCCCATGCCGTAGGTCTTGGGCGGCTTCTGGGCGGCCGCTGCCTGCTTGGACAGGTCCTCCCACGTATCGGGAGCGGTGTCGAACCCGGCCGGCTTGAGCAGGTCGGTGCGACGGAAGAGGACGTTGCCACCGATGCCGAAGGGGATGCCGGGAATCTTGCCGCCGAAGGTGGCCGGCTGAGTCGACTTCTCGGCGGCGGGAACCCAGCCCCCGTGGTCCTTGCCGATCTTGGCGTACAGATCGTCCACAGGAACCAGCTGATTCTGCTTCGACAGTTGGAGCATGAAATCGCGGCCCAGATCGAAGGCGTCGGGGGCGTTGCCGGCCTGGATAGCCGCCGAGACTTTCTGGACCGTCTCGTTCTGGTTGACCATCACGATCTCGACCGGGACATTGCGCAGCTTGCCCCACTCCTTCACCCGCTCTTCCATAAGCTTGTTAGCCTTGTCGGAGAAGATGAGGCCGCCCCAATAGGTGAACTTGCCGCCCTGGACTGGCGGTAGCGCCTTGGCGGCAGGCGCCGCACCGGCGGCGGCCGCGGCGGTGGGCGCAGCGGCGGCGACGGTTGGTGCGGCTGGCTGGACGGCCGCGGCGACAGTGGGGGCGGCGGCCTTGACGGCGGCGACCGCGGTAGGAGCCGCCTCAGCGGCTTTTTGGGCGGGCGCAGGGGCGGCGGCCGGCTGGGCGCACGCGCTGGCCGCCAGGGCCAACAAGGCGATGGCGAGCGCTAGCAGACCGTAGTGTAACCGACGAGGCTGCGGTCGATGCATGGGTCTCCTCCTTGAGAAATGCCGGGGGTTGTCGATTGTCTACAAGCTGCGGGTTGGGTGGTGGCGGGATTGTACTCACCCGCCGGGCGTGAGTCAAACCGGGCTTGGCGACCAGAAAAAGTCAGGGTTGGGAGACTTGCAGATTGCCGAAGACGACGCGGGCCTCACCCTGGCCCAGGAGTGATGCGCTGACGCCGATCGCGCCCTCGCTGAAGGCGCTGTCATTGACGTCAGCGACGTCGACGCCGTTGACGCCAACGACGATGTGGGGGCCATCGGCCTGCACGTGCAGGCGATTCATCGCCAGGCCGGGCTGGACACGCTCCGATGCGGTGGGGGGGATGAGCGAGGTGTAGCCACCGCTGACCATCTTGCCGAGGCGGTAGGCGCCGAGACCATCGACCTCGAACAGGTAGAAGTTATGGTCGTCGACGCGGCGAAAGATGAGGCCGTAGCTGGCCTCAACCTCACCACTTTCGAGGCCGCTGTCCGCCTCCAGGGAGAAGTTGTCGAAGCGGAGGGGCGCGGTAGCCGTGACGGTACGGTCGGGGCCGCTGACGGTGGCGACCAGCCGCCCGCCCTCGATAGTCGTGCTGCCGGTGGTATCCTGGAAGAGTGTCCAACCCGTGCGGTTGTCGTGGAAATCGTCGCGGAAACGGATATTGACAGCGGGGGGAGTCGCCAGGCCAGGCGGCGCGTTGATCGGCGCCAGGAGCGACAACAGGGGCTGCCCGCCGGCCAGGCTCACGGCGACAATACCCATCAGGCAGGTCGATAGGAGGCAGACAGCGGCTATGGCGCAGCCCACGAGTATCCAGGGGACTAACTCAGCCCCGGCGCCGGGCGCATTGCGAGGTGTCTCAGCCACGAGCGGTTCTCCCTGGGCGTGGATAGCGTTCGAGTATGGACATTATAGCACATAGCTGGGGAAAAGGGCCAGGTCGATTTGAGCGCGCCGCCGGGCTTGGCTTTCGTTGCCGAGGGGCGTATCATTGGCGGCTGAAGCCTATCGGGTTCTTGACGGCCACGTTATTCAGAGTATGATACCGGACCGGAGGGCAGAACCGAATGCCATTCAGCAATATCAACGCTTCCATCATGCTCGGCCTGCTCCAGGTCATGGTCGACCGCCTGCCGGAATACCTGGACGGCCCCTACGTGTTTGCCGATGTGCGTCTGTTGACCTCGGAGAATCTGCCGTATGCGATTCTGTCGCTGAGCAGCATCCAGTGGCACGCGCTAGAGGTACAGCGGCGGCAGGGCGAGTTGAGTATCGACGACCACGCCATCATTCGCGAGACCCTGGCGCGTTTCGAGGCTATCAAGGCCAGGCAGGCGGCGGTATACCAGGCCAAGCTGCACAGCGAGTTGCGGGGGCTGGTTGACGCCTGGGTCAACGATGTGGAGGGCGAGCGGGAGGCGGGCGGCTCGATGCGCGCGCTGCCGGCGGACCTCGAGCGGCGACGCACTCAGATCGACCGGGTGCTAGAGAGCGTCGGCGAGGAAGTGGACGTGCTGGAATTGCGGCGACGGCTGCGGGCGACACCTCAGGCGCCGCCGCGCCGCGAGCGACGGGGCACGCGGTCGGCGCCGGTGGTCGAAGATGAGGCGTCAGGGTGAGGCCGAGGCAGCCTTGAGCCGGTGGCGTCCGGCGCGCCTGCGCCGCTGGGCGGCGTTGGGCGTGGCTGTGGGTCTGCTGATGGTCATGGCGCTGGCCTCGCGGCCGGTGGCGGATGCTGGCTTCCAGTCGCCCGATGGCAGTGGTGACCTGCGTAGCGAGGTTGTGCCCCCGATGCAGGCTGACGCGGTCACGCCGACGCGGCCGGCGGTGCGGGTCACGGCTGGCCCGCCGCCCGGCGGGCAGCCGCTACCGCCGACGATTCCACCCGTAGGACAGCCGGCGCGCCCTGGCAGCCAGACGCTACCGCCCACGATCCCGCCGGCCGGGCAACTGCCAGGGGCCTATCCGGCCCAGCCGGGCGCGCCGCCTACGACGGCCCCGCGCCCACCCGCCGCCGCCACACCTCTCCCGGCGGCGACGAGCGGAGTCAACGCGACAGCGGCGGCCACCGCTTCTGCCCGCCCCACCGGGACGGGAGCGACACCCACGACAACCGCCGCGCCCGGCGCGCCCGCCTTTCTGACCCTTAGCGGGCGGATCGCCCAGCGCGATGGGGCGAGCTTTGTGGTGGCGATCCCTGGGCGCGGGACAGTCACGGTCTCGCCAGGACCGGATACCGAGGTGCGGCGCGACAATGCGCCATCCTCCGCCGCGTCGCTGGCGGTGGGGGATAACGTGACCCTGGTCCTGGGTGAAGGGAACCAGCTGCTGCGTATCCTGGTGAATCCAGAGACGCCGGTTGAGCCGGAAGCGTCGAATCCGACGTGGACGGTGTTCTGGCAGGCGCTGCTGGGCCTGGTGATGATGGGTGTGGTGCTCATGATTGACTCGGAGTTGCGCGACAAATTCGTGGGCGCGCTCGTCGAACCGAGCCGCGCGTATCGGCGAGGTAAAGGACCGGGGGATGGATAACCAGGGAAAACTCAACAAGCCCATTACGGATGAGGAGCTGTACGACGCGGGAGTGAACCGCGACATGCCGGCGCACGAACCCGTTCCGCCGCCGCCTCTCAAGCTCCCCAGAGATATGAATTGGTCCTCGGTGGGCGTCGAGTATCGAGCGATGGGCAATGTCACGACGGCCCCACCGGTGCAGACGCGCCGTCGCTCGAACGACGGGGCCTATGCCTGGGTGGCGGCCTGGCAGCCCGCGCCACCTCCGCCCGTCGAGGAGCCTGCGCCTGAGCAAGAGATGGCCGACGCGGACGAGTCGGCCGCCGACGACCCTACAGCCATCGCGCCTGCCGACGACACCACCGCGCCGCCCCCGCCGGAGGCGTAGGCGGGTCACCGACGCGCGACGACAACGAACGAAGCGGTTTGCGTTGCCCCGGCGGCGACGCAAACCGCTTCGCTGTCCTGAGGTCAGCATGCGCTTCTCTCTGCGCTTCAACAATGACCTGCCGCCTGCCGAGTACGTGCGCCTTGCCCTGGCCGCTGAGGCGGCGGGCTTCGACCAGTTCTGGGTCAGCCACGATCTGTTCTGGCGGCACGCCTGGACGATGCTGGGCGCGGTGGCGCAGGCCACGCAGCGGATTCAGATCGGCACCTGCATCGTCAACCCCTACACCGCCCACGTGGCGGAGATTGCGATGGCCGCCGCCACGCTGGATGAGTTGAGCGGCGGGCGCGCCCTGTTGGGGTTCGGGGCCGGGGCTGGCGACTTTCTGGGTTGGGTGGGCATCCGGCAGACTCACCCCCTCGCCGCCACACGCGACAGCCTCGCGGCGCTCACCATGCTCCTGGGGGGCGGCCGGCCCGCTGCCGAGGCGCGCAGCAGCACAGACCCCGACCCCGACGACCCCGTGCGCCTGACGCGGTGGACCCGCGAAGCCTATCTGCGCTTTCCCGTGCGCCGCGTGCCTGTCTATCTGGGGGCGATGAGTCCCAGGATGCTGGCCCTTATCGGCGCGCAGGCCGACGGCGGCCTGCCCCTGCTCCTGCCGCCAGAGCACTACACCGAGGTGATGCGCTACGTCGCCGACGGTGCGCGCGGGGTGGGGCGCAACCTGGCGGAGATTGATGTGGCGGCGTGTGTGTGGGCGTCGGTCTCGGACGACCGGGCGGCGGCGCGCGCCGCACTGGCGGAGAAGGTGGCCTACTACGGGCACGCTTTCAGCCCACTGATTCTGTCGCGCCTGGGCCTGAGCCATGCCGATCTTGCCGAGATTGAGCGCGTGGCGCAGCATGAGGGCGATATTGCGCGGGCAGCGGCGATGGTGACGGACTCGATGCTGCGGGTGGGCGTGGTGGGGACGCCGGCCGATCTGCTGCCACGCCTGGAGTGGCTGGTCGAGCAGGGGGCGCGGCATCTGAGCTTTGGGCCGCCTCTCGGTCCCGACCCGTTGGCCGCCATTGAAACGCTTGGCCGCGAGGTGCTGCCGTACTTCGGCTAATAGTCGGGTAACACACGGCAGCAGTCAGATGCGAGAGGCCGGGTGACTGGCCGCTGACTATTCACCCCTGACGGCGGCTCTTTGACGAGACGCATCCGACATCTCGCCCTTGCCTGTGCTCTGCTCGGCGCGCGTGACAAGCACGATGCCCATCAGAATCAGCGCGATTCCCAAGAGCTTGACGGAGCCGGGGCGCTCGCCGAAGAACACGATAGCCAGGATTGTCGCGCCTATCGGCTCGCCGACCACGGTGACCGTGACGAAGGTGGCGGAGAGGTAGCGCAGGGCGTAGTTGAACGAGGTGTGCCCGATGAGCTGGGGGACGGCGGCGAGCAGGACGAAGAGGCCGTAGACAGCAGGGCTGTAGCCCAACAGGGGGACGCGCAAGGCGAGGGCCAGGCCGATGAGCGCTACGGCAGCGGTTCCGTAGGTCAGGGTGACATAAGAAAGAAGCGATACTTTCTGGCGCAACGCGCGGCCGACGAGGAAGTAGCCCGCGCCGCTCGCCGCGCCTAGCAGCGCCAGCGCGTCGCCGAAGAGGGAGTCGGGCATCCCGCTGTTGGCGTCACTAAAGGCGATGATGACGCTGCCGAACACCGAGACGACAACGCCTATCCACCCGACGAGGGGTAGGCGCTCGTGGAGGAATAGCGCCGATGCGACGGCGGCAAACAGGGGATACATCGTTACCAGCGCAACCGAGGACGCGACCGACGTGAATTCAAGCGAGCTGATCCAGCTGGCGAAATGGACCGCCAGCAGGACGCCCGACAGCGCGGCCAACCCCAGGTCGCGGCGGGTCAAGGCGGCCAGCTCGCCGCGCGACGAGGCCCAGGCCGGACCGGCCAGCAGCAGGGCGGCGATGGTCAACCGCCACGCGGCGATGGCCAGGGCCGGCGCGCCCGCCAGATTGGCGTAGCGGATGAAGATCGCCGCGAAGGACACGGCGACGATGCCCACGACGATGGCGAAGTAGGGGGAGATGGGGGGGGAAGACGGGGGGGATGGCTTATTCAGTGCGCGCCTCGACCGCCTGCAATTCCCGAGCAAATAGCAGCATTACGAGACCGTTCCCGCCAGGCTGTTGAAGGCCCGCCAGGCGACGTACACATCCAGCATGTTGTCGAGGGTAATCTCAACGTGGCGGCCATCAGTGCGGCGCGCGCCGGGGACGGTGGCGGCCATCTCGGCGTGCATGGTCTTGCCCCAGCCGACGACCAGGTGGATGGGCGGAGCGACGACGAAGGGGGCGGGCCGTGGCCCCGTTACAGCGGCCTCGGCGGCGGCGCGGATACGGGCGCGCGCCGTCGGCAGGGGCAGCAATTCGGCTGCGTAGCGCCCCACCGCGCGCTTCACGACGGCAGTCTGCAGCCCGGCGCCGAGCAAGTCGCTGGCCTCGGCGCACGCCTTTTCGTCGCCGGTGACCAGGGCGACGGGGATGCCCAGCGACCCGGCCACGGCGGCATTGAGGCCGATTTCGCCCACCTCGCGCCCGTTCAAGAGCACCTCGAAGATGGAGTAGGTCCAGGTGTGGTCTAGGATGGCGTCGGCCACGCCGGCCCGCGCGTGGTAGCCGACGAAGAAGGCCGCGTCCCAGCCACGCTGGCCGTCGCCGCCGACGAGGATGGTGTCTGGCCCGTCGGCGATGCCGGTCATCATGGATAGCCGCTTGGGGGAGCCGGAGATGAGGCGCGCCGCCGGGTGCAGGCCCTCGATGAGGATGTTGCGCATGGGGCCGTGGCTGTCGTTGACAACGACGTCGCCCGCGCCACCCGCCAGCGCGCCCTCGACGGCAGCGTTCACGTCGTCGGTCATGAGTTGGCGGGCGCGCGGGTAGTCCGAGTGGCCGGGCGTCGTGTAGTCGTTGTCGATGATGCCGCTGATGCCTTCCATGTCGGCGGAGATGAAGACGGCGGGAGAGGCGCTGGGCATGGGGATGGGGACCTTCCTGGTAGGGATGGCCACCGACGACCCGATCAGCCGGTGGTCGGTGGTCGGCGGTTAGCGGGCGAGGGCCTCGGCCGTGACGCTTTCAAGGCGCTGGACGGCGGCGGCGATGCGTTCGCGGGCAGCGGCGTCGGGCATGAGGAGCGGAGCGCGGGCGAAGCCGCCCTGGTAGCCGCGCAGGTCGAGCGCCGCCTTATAGCCCGCAACGCCGTAGGGCCGCGAGATGGCGGCCTCGATGGCCGTCAACTCCGCCTGGAGACGGCGCGCCTCCTCGTGGCGATTGGCGAGGGCGGCGTCATAGATGGCGATGCATAGCTCCGGCGCGATATTGGCAACGGCCAGATTCGCGCCGATGCAGCCGATAACCATGGCCGAGTGGAGAACGCGCGCGCCGCCGGTGAAGACGGCGAAGCCAGGCCTGGACAGGGCGACCTCGGCGGCGAGCTGACCCGCGTCGGCGGCGCTGTCCTTCATGCCGATGATGTTGGGATGCTGCGATAGCGCGGCCACGGTCTGGCTCTCGATGTTGAGGCCGGTAAAGGGCGGCACATTGTAGATGAGGATGGGGATGGGCGAGGCGTCGGCGACCGCCGTGAAATGTGCGACGAGGGCCGCGTGGGTCATGGCAGGCTTGTAGAAGAAGGGCGTGACCACCAGGGCCACGTCGGCCCCTAGCTCGGCAGCACGCTTGGTCTGGCGAATGGTCTGCGCTGTGCCCAGGTGGCCGACACCGATGGACAGGACGCGGTCGCTGGGGACGATCTCGCGGGCAGCGGCGATGGCCTGATCGCGCTCGCCCTCTTCGAGAACTACAAACTCGCCGGTGGAGCCAAGCACCAGCAAGCCGTGGACGCCGGCATCCAGCCAGCGGCGGGCGTTGTGCTTGACGGCGGCGACGTCCAATGCGCCATCAGCCGTGAAGGGCGTGACGCAGGCGGGGTAGATGCCGTGAAGTTTCGGGCGGGTCATGGCGATCTCCAATGGGTTGACCAGTGGGCCGGTTGGAAAGTTAAAGAGAAGCGCGACTGGACGTCGTAAGGCACACTATCCTTTAGCCCCCATACACCCACTCGCCGCCGAGCATCGTGGCGTCTACCTGGGTGGCAAGGATGTCGGCGGGGTCGATGGTGAAGATGTCCCTGTCTAGCACGACCAGGTCGGCGAGCTTGCCGGGGGCGATGGACCCTTTGACGCTCTCCTCGCCTGTGACATAGGCGGCGCCGAGGGTGTAGCCGTGGACCGCCTCGTGGACCGAGAGGCGTTGCTCGGGGTACCAGCCGTGGGGCGGCCGACCGTCGGCGCGCTGGCGCGTCACGGCGGCGTGAATACCGACCATCACGTTGGGTGTTTCGACGGGAGCATCGGAGCCGAAGGCCAGCTGCGTGCCACAACTCAATAGCGAGCAGAAGGCGTAGGCGGTCTCGCCGCGCCGACCCCAATACTTGTCGACCATATCCATGTCCGACGTAGCGTGGATGGGCTGGACAGAGGCGACAACCCCTAGCTGAGCCAGGCGGGGCAGGTCAGTCGGCGCGATGACCTGGACGTGCTCGATGCGGTGGCGCAGGGGTGAGTCCCTGCCCGGACCGCCGCGCCACGCCGCGAAGACCTCCAGCACCTTGTGGTTGGCGGCGTCGCCGATGGCGTGGATGGCGCACGCGATACCGTGCTCGGCGGCGCGGAAGACCAGCTCGTGCAGCTCCTCGGCCTCGGTCGTGACGATGCCGCGATTGCCGGGCTGTCCCTCGTAGTCAGCGAGCATGTCGGCCGTCTGCGAGCCGAGAGCGCCATCCATGAAGATCTTCAGGCCACCGACCCGCAGGTTGTGATTCCCGCCCCACGAGCGCATACCGCGCCCAATCATGCCCTCCAGTTGATGCTTGTGGATATAGTGGCTGATGCGCCAGGGCAGGCCACCCTCAGCCTGGAGGGCGCTGAAGTCGTCCCACAGGGCGAGGGGGTCGGCGTAGCCCATCTCGTGGCCGCCGACCAGCCCGAGGCGGTGGAAGTGGGACCAGGCGCGGCCCAGGGCGGCGCGCCGTTGCGCCGTATCGGGAGCCGGGACCGCGGCATATACCAACTCATCGGCGTTCTCGGTGAGGATGCCATTGGGTGCGCCGTGGGTGTCGCGGTGTATGTCGCCGCCGGGCGGGTTGGCTGTGGCGGCGGTGACGCCGGCCACTTGCAGCGCCAACGAGTTGGCCCAGATCATGTGCCCCGACTTGTGGGTAAGAACGACGGGGTGGTTGGGGGCGGCGCGATCGAGGTCCGCCCGCGTCGGCCAGCCCGTGGGCCAGATGTTGGCGTTCCACCCCCAGCCTTGCAGCCACTGGCCCGGCGGGGTGGCAGCGGCCCGCTCGGCGACTCGCCGCAGCGCCTCGTCGAGGGACCGCACGCCGTCGAGGGGAATCTGGTCCAGGCCCAAGGCCCAGTGCATGATGTGCAGGTGAGAGTCAGTAAAGGCAGGCAGGAGGGCGCGGCCACCCAGGTCGACGCGCCGGCCGGTGGGCATGTCGGCGGCGCGCCCCACGGCGACGATGCGCTCGCCCTGCACAGCGACCGCCTCGGCGGAGGGCGTGGCGCGTTCCAGGGTGTGGATGCGGGCGTTGGTAAGGATCAGGGTCTCACTCATGCGGAAGCTCCTGATGAGAGTCGTGGGGCGTGCTGCGCTTCTCCATCTCCATGCCGTCTCGTCCCCGTCCGTAGTAGCCCCGGCGCAAGCCAACCTCTTCGTAGCCCAGGCTGCGGTAGAGATGGCGGGCCGCAGGGTTGTCGACACGGACCGTCAGCCGCAGGCGCGGCGTCGCGGCTTCGGCCTCGACGGCGAGCATGAGGGCCCGACCAATCCCTTGATTGCGCTGGTCAGGGTCAACGGCGATGTTCAGAATCCAGGTTACTCCCGTGGCCCGCCGGGCCTGGGCCAGGACGAAGCCGAGCATCTCGTCACCCCGCGTGGCCTGTAGAAAGATGCTGCCGAACGCAAAACCAATGAGGAAGCTCGTCCAGCCCCAGGCCTCGCGGCCAAAGGAGCGCCGCTCCAACTGAACGACATTCGCCAGGTCGCGGATGTGTACCCGGCGCAGCTCAAGCGCTGGTGTCGCGGTCGTTGTCCAGTTCTCCGTCGTCATCGTCAAAATCGTCTTCGGCATCCCAACTGTCGAGGTGGCTGCGAATCTCGTCGCAGGCCTGGATGACCAGGGCAGCGTCCCAGTCCTGGCCGGTCCTGTCACGCCAGCCCGGCGTGTCGGGGTGCCTGGCGACGAAGTCCTGGGTGCGCGATTCAAAGACAGCAAGGGCGGTCCGAGGGTCGTCCTCGCTGAGGAGGCGCTCGATGAGTCGCTGCTTGGTGGACCAGCGCAAGGCAAGCTGATTGGCGACGGCGGCGGCGCCGCCCTGGGCATTGGTCGGACGCATCAAGCCGCTGCTTGCCAGCGGCTTGATGGTCATCAATAGGTCTTGAAGAGCTTCACGGTCTTGATCAGGCATGGCGCTCATGACAGGTACGGGTGCGGGTAGGGTCAGCCCTTCGCTTCATCCAGGCTCACGCGCCGTTCATTGGCTCGGCCTCTTGCGGGGCAAGCAGGCGAGTCAGGAAGGCCAGGGTTCGCTCGCGCTGCGCAGGATCCGCCGTCACGATGGGGGCTTGCTTGATGAGCATGCGAACGGGCACCGACGTCACCTGGCCCAGGCGCGTCAGTAAGTCCTCGAAAGCGCGGCCGACGGCCGGGTTGGGGTGGTTGTGCAACTGAATAGCCAGTTGGGCCGGTGCGGCATTGGCCTGGGCCTGGAAGGTTGGCTCGAAGCGGCGCGCGGCGATGGCGAAGAAGTACGATAGCATGGGGCGCATGAGACCACGCACCCGCTCCTGGACGGTGTCGTCCGAGTAGGCCAGGTAGAAGAAGGCCAGATAGTAGGGGATGGCGGCCTCGTACTCGCGCTCCACGAAGCGGTGGCCCGCCTGCACGGAGCAGTAACCCGCCAGGTACCACTTGAGGTCTTCGAGCGTTGCCCCCGACTCGCCGGCCTCGACAGCCATCTGCTGGGTCTTTGTGGCGAGCAGGTACTTGGCCGCGCTGGCCGCGAAGTCGCGTACGCGGAGGCGCGTCCCGTCGTCGAAGAGGCGGCGCGCTTCGACAGCGGTGATGACGGATTCGGGCGGTGGCTCAACCCCCTCCAGATCGACCAGGATGGGGACCAGGGCCGGATGGCCCGCCAGCGGACTGGCGGTCTCGTGGGGCGCGGCGGAGTAGGAGCCGTTGTGCTGTTCGATAGCGCCCGCGCTTACCAGATCGCTCAACAGGCTTTCGATGTACTCGGTGTGCTCCTGATCGCCAAAGAGGGCGTTGGACATCTCGCTGGCGTCCACCTGTAAGCCGCCCTCAACAAGCTTGCGCGCGTACGCCCCTTCACATTGTCGGACGAACGTCTCGGCGTCGATGCCGGGCAACAACTCCGCATTCGCCGAGAGCGAGGGGGGGTGGTCGAATTCGAGGCAGCCGCCGCGATAGACCAGCCGCACAACGTCGCGCACCTGGCTCTGTGGGCGAAGCATGTTGTCGCCGTCGTAGCGCTCGCGAAGCGCGACAGCGGCCTGGTCGAGGCTCAGCGGCTGCATGCTCAGGCGGAATAGCTCGTACAGGTCGGCCAGGACATCGCGTCGCACGCTGCCTTCGACTACTGGCACGCCGACGCGCCGCAGGTAGCGCTTGTAGGTTTCGGCCAGGGGGCGAACATCACCGCGCGCGGCCGCGGCCGCCATCTCGCGGGTATCGAGGGGGGAGACGTACACCTGGCCGTCGCGGGTCTCCAGGCGCACCAGGTCCGCCGAGTCCTCCAGGAACGACTTGAATTGGTCGTAGCCGTAATAGGCCTCGTTGAAGGCCGGGTCGAGGGCGACCATGCGCTGCTTGAGCTTGCCGGCAAAGACCGGCAACTCGCCCTGCTGCTCGAACGCGCGGAGGGCGCGCAGCAGCAAGGCGTGGGCCTCGCTGACATCGAACTCCTGGGCGAGGTCGAGAGCGCCGACGATGGCCTCGTAGAAGACGAACTCATCGACACTCTTGATGAGAATCTCGCTGGTGGAGCGGCGCAGGCCGATGCCGATGGTGTACTTGCCATACTCGCGCAGCTTGTTGATGAGCGAGGAGTAGTCGGAGTCACCGGAGACGATAGCGTAGGTCTGGATGCCGGGGTGGGTGAAGATGGTCTCCACCGCCTCGATGCACAGACGAATGTCGGCCCCGTTCTTGTGAGCCATACCATAACTGTAGAGTTGCACGAGGTTGACGGCGTTCTCCAACAGGTCACTGCGGTGGCGGCTGAAGCGGCGCCAGTCCCCGTAGGCGCGCTTGATGGTCACACGCCCACGCGCCTTGAGGTAGTCGAACAGTCTGGTAAGCTCGATCTCGCGGTGGTCCTCTTCGGCGGCGGCGGCGATGTTCTCGAAATCGACAAAGACAGCGATATGGTTCTGCGGGTCCATAAACGCCCCATCCGAACTGGCAGGTTGCCGGGCCAATACAATCGTGCGGCCCTGACGACCCGAATGGCGGAAAAACGATTAGCTCGAAGTTAATGCTTGCCCTAATTTTGCACGCATTGGCGATTTGGCGCAAGTGCCACGCGGCAGGCTAGGCGCTTGGCTCGTTTGTGCTACAATTTCATTCTGACGATAGCGTGGAGGGCGTATGCCGATTATCGTGCTGGCCGACGACGTGGCTGCCAAGATTGCAGCGGGTGAGGTCATCGAGCGGCCGGTGTCCGTGGTAAAGGAACTGGTCGAGAATGCCCTGGACGCGGGCGCGACCGATATTCGCGTCGAGATCCGTGAGGGCGGCCAGCGTCTCATCCGCGTCGCCGACAACGGGTCGGGCATCGCCGCCGCCGAGGCGGAGACAGCCTTCCAGCGGCACGCCACGAGCAAGGTTCAGTCGGCCGAGGACCTGTTCCACGTGCGAACGCTGGGGTTTCGCGGCGAGGCGCTGCCGAGCATCGCCGCTGTCAGCCGCGTGACGCTGGTGACGCGGGCGCGCGACGAGACGGTTGGAACGCGACTACGGCTTGAGGCGGGGCGGGTGGTGGAGCGAGCGGGCGTTGGAGCGCCGGCCGGTACGGTCATGACGATCGAGAACCTGTTCTACAACACGCCTGCGCGCCTCAAGTTTCTCAAGTCGGCCACGGCGGAGGCGGGGCAGGTCCACACCCTGTTGCAGCGTTTAGCCCTGTCGTTCCCCGACCGTCGCCTCTCGCTGGTCAGTGATGGGCGGACGATATTTCAGCATGCGGGCGGCGCGCTCATCGACGCCCTGGCAACGGTGTATGGCGCAGACCTGGCCCGCCAGCTGATCGAGGTAACGGCGGTCGAGGACGATGACGGAGGGCAGGGCGAGGCCCAAGTGGAGAGTGTGCCGACGGTCTGGGGCTTCGTCAGTCCGCCGGCGGTAAGCCGCGCCAACCGCGCCCACCTGACCTTCGTGGTCAATGGCCGGGTGGTGCAGGACCGCGCGCTGGCCGTGGCTGTCACCGAGGCCTACCACACGTTACTGATGGTGGGGCGGTTCCCTATCACCGCGCTGCACATCTGGGTCGCGCCAGAGGATGTGGATGTCAACGTTCATCCGGCGAAGGCAGAGGTGCGTTTCCGCGACGGTCGCGCCGTGTTCAGCGCGGTCCAGCAGGCCGTGCGGCGCGCCGTGATTCGCTTTGCGCCTGTGCCGCAGTTCGGCGGCGCGCCGGTGTGGGACGCTTCGGCGGGCGGCGTAGGCTGGGGCGCGTCGGGCGATGCGGCGGGGTTCGCGTCCCGTCCCATGTTCGGCCCCGACTGGTGGTCGACGGCGGCGGATGATGCGCCGCCCGTCGCCGAGCCGCCTCTGTGGGGCATGGCCGCGCCGCCCGCCACGTCGTCACCCGCTGGGGAGCGCACCCTGCCGGGTACGGGGGGCACGCTGCCGATGCTGCGGGTACTGGGCCAGGTGGCGCAGGCGTACATTATCGCCGAGGGGCCAGACGGGATGTACCTGATCGACCAGCATGCCGCCCACGAGCGCGTTCTGTACGAGGAGTTTCTGGCCGCCCACGCCCGTCGCGACGTGGCCGCGCAAGCCCTACTGGAACCGCTGCCGCTCGAACTCGATCCCGGCGAGGCGGCGGCCGCCGCCGAGCACGCCGACGGCCTGGCGCGGCTAGGCTTTACCCTGGAGCCCTTCGGGCCGGGCACGCTGCTCGTCCGCGCCGTGCCGGCGCTGCTCCGGCAGGCCGACCCGCGCCAGGCGCTGCGCGAGATCCTCGCTCAGTTGGGAGAGGGCCGGCGCAATCCCGTCGAGGTGGATGCCGAGGCCGCGCTGCTACGCGCGGTGTGCAAGACAGCCGCCATCAAGGCAGGGCAGACCCTGTCGATGGCGGAGATGCAGGCGCTGATTCGCCTGCTCGAAGCATCATCCTCGCCGCGCACGTGTCCCCACGGTCGCCCGACCATGATTCACCTCAGCGCGGCGTTCCTGGCCCGCGAGTTCGGACGCACCTAGGGGCAGCGATGGCGGAGGCTGGGGCTAGGGTGCGAGCAGCGTGGCGATGGCTACGGCCCCCGGGCCACAGTGAACGCCCACGGCGGGGCCGGTCTCGACGAGACTGACGTCGCGGTCGGGATACAGGGCGCGCACGCGACGCTGCACCTCAGCGCCCAGTTCGGGCGCGGCGGCGTGCAGCACGCCGATCTCCTGCACAGGCCCCGCGGCCTGCACGATGTCGAGCAGGCGATTGACGGCGCTACGCATGCTGCGAATGCGATCCGTCACCTTGACAGCGGAGTCGCGGAAGTCAAGAATCGGCTTGACGTGAAGAAATGAGCCGAGCCACGCGGCGGGCGCGCTCACACGTCCACCCTTGTGAGCGTATTCCAGCGTGTCTAGCGCCGCCCAGAGGCGTACCCTGGGAACGCAACTCTCGGCGGCGGCGACTACCTCCGCCAGACTCGCCCCACGCTGCGCCGCGCGGGCCGCCTCGATAGCGACCCACCCGACGGCCAGCGACAGGTTGGTAGAGTCCACGAGCTGCACCCGGCCATCGAAGTCCGCCGCTGCCACCCGCGCCGAGTTGAGAATGCCACTCAAACCCGCCCCGACGTGAACGCTGACAACGTCGTCGCCGGCCTGGGTCAGGCGCTCGTACTCGGCGGTGAAGAAACCTGGCGGCGGGGCCGCGGTCTTGGGTAGCGATGGGCTGGCAGGCAGGCGGCGATAGAACTCGGCCGAGGTGAGGTCGATCCGGTCGCGGAGGCTCTCCTCGCCGAATTGCACGATGACGGGCACTACGGAAATGTCCAGGTTGGCGACGACGGCGGGGGGGAGATCGGCGGCTGAGTCGGTGACGATGCGGACAGGCATGGCGCGCCCCTTTCAAGGGTGAGGAAGCAGAAGCGCAAACTGGGCGCTCTGGTGGTAGGGAAGCTGGCGGCCCGGCGCTCGAGACTCTAGCGACAGGAACGCGCTCAGGCCGACAGTAGGACGGCGACGCCGACTGCGCCAGGCCCGGCGTGGACGCCGACGCCGGGACCTGTCTCGACCAGGGCAATGTCGCGCCCTGGATAGCTGGCCTGTAGGCGTCGTTGCACCTCCGCGCCCAACTCCGGCGCGGCCGCGTGGATGACGCCTATTTCAGCCAGAGGCCCCGCCTCGGCCACGATCTGAATCAGGCGCGCCACGGCCTTGTGGAGCGTGCGCACCCGCTCGCCGACCACGACCTTTGAGTCGTAGATGTCCAGAATCGGCTTGACCTGCAACAGCCCGCCGACCCAGGCCTGGGCGGCGTTGACGCGCCCGCCCCGGTAGGCGAACTCCAGGGTATCCAATACGGCCCACAGATGCACGTGGGGAGTAAGGCTCTCGGCCAGGGTGGCGACCTCGGCAAGGCCCGCCCCGTCACGCGCGGCGCGGGCCGCCGCCACGGCCACCCAGCCTTCGGCGAGCGACAGGTTCGTCGAGTCCACCACTCGTACCCGGCCAGGGTAATCCTGCGCAGCCAGCCGTGCCGCGTTGTAGATGCCGCTCATGCCGCCGATAACGGTCACGACGACAACGTCGTGGCCGTCCTGGATGAGCCGCTCGTACTCCACCGCGAAGCGGCCCGGCGCGGGGGCGGAGGTCTGCGGGAGGGTAGCGCTCGTCGCCAGACGCTGATAGAACTGGGCCGCGCTCAGGTCGACGCGATCCTCGAAGCTCTCCGTCCCAAAGCGGACGATGGCCGGCACGACGGTGATCTGAAGCTCGGCGGCCAGCGCCGGGGGCAGATCGGCCGCCGAGTCGGTCACGATACGAGTTGACATCGGCGTGCTATCGCAACCAACCGCGGCTGCCCTGCGAGCCACGGCCCGCCGCCTGCAGGGCGCGCTTATTCGACCGACATGACATAGAAGTAGTGCGGCTGCCCGCCGGCATGAATCTCGATGCGCAACGTGCCGAAGGGCAGAGTGGCGGCGCGAGTGCGCGCCTCTTCGGGGGCGAGGATGGCCACGGGCATGCCGTACCGACCGCGCAGTTGCTCGGCCAGCGCATCGGCAAAGGTGCGCGTTGCTTGAGGGGTCCTGTCCTGACCATAGTAGAGCGACAAGACCTCGTAGTCGTCGATGCCCAGGCGGGCCAGAACGTCCAGCGTTACAGCCACGTCGCTCTCGCCAGCGGTGACAACATCGTCGTTCAGGATGCCAAGAACCTGACCTTCCTTGACATCGACACCGTCAATGAGCACGCTACGGACGGCGTACGCCAGCTCCACCGTCTGCACGTGGCTGAGAGCATCCAGCATCGACTCGAGGTTCTGGGCCAGTTCCTGATCGTGGCGGATAGCGAGCATGGCCGCGATGCCCTGCGGGATGGTTTTGCTCGGCACGACGTGGACCCGCTTGTCCGTCAGTTCGGGGACCAGTTGCGCCGTCATGATGACGTTCTTGTTGTTGGGCAGCACGATGATGTCATCGGCGGCCACGCTGTTGATGGCCTTCAGTACGTCCTGAACGCTGGGGTTCATTGTCTGACCGCCGGCGATCACCTCGCTCGCGCCCATACTGTGGAAGATCTGGTCGAAGCCTGCGCCGGGAGCCACGGCGACGATGGCGAAGTCGTGGAATGACTGGGGCTGGGCTGGCGCAACGGGCGCGGCAGTCTCCGCCAGTTTCGCCTCGCGACCCTCGCCCAGTGGGCGCGCCGAGAAGTCCTTGAACTGGCGGTCCATGTTGTCGATCTTGACCTTGACGAGGCTGCCTCGCGCGGTGGCGTAGCTCAGGGCCGCGCCAGGGTCGGGGGTGTGGATGTGAACCTTGATCATCTCGTCGTCGCCGACGACGACTGCCGAGCTACCGATCTTGAGCATGTCGCTGCGGAACTGGTCGAAGTTGAGTTGGCCTTCGACGATGAACTCGGTGCAGTAGCCGTAGCCTTCAAGTTCATCCTGGCCGTTGGTGATGAAGTCCATGGTGAATGCCGGTGCGGCCTCCTGAGGCTCGGCGATTGTCATGCCTGGGACGATGTAGGTAGTCTCGCCGCGCAGGTAGCGGGCCATCCCCTCCAGGAAGTAGTAGTAGCCCTGGCCGCCCGAGTCGACCACCCCCGCATCGCGGAGCACTTTGAGATATTGCGGGGTGCGTGCCACGGACTCATCGGCGGCCTTGAGGGTCTGCTCCATGACGGACTGGGGCGTGGCAGTCTCCGGCATGAGCATCGCCGCCTCGCCCGCCTCGCGGGCGACGGTCAGAATCGTGCCCTCGACGGGCTTGGTGACGCCCTGATAGGCGAATACCGAGGCCTGGCGCAGGGCCTCGGCCAGGTCGTGGCCGGTGAACTCTTTCTTATCCTTGAGCGCGCTGGCGTAGCCGCGCAGCAGCTGCGATAGGATGACGCCCGAATTGCCGCGCGAGCCGAATTGCGCGCCTCGGTAGATGCGCTGAGCGATTTCGCCCGCGTGGTGGCTCTGGTTATGGGCGACCTCATCGTGGGCGGCGCGCGCCGTCAACAGCATGTTGGTACCGGTATCACCATCGGGCACGGGAAAGACGTTGAGGGCGTTGACGGTCGCGGCGTGCCGCTCGAGCCAGGCCGTGCCGGCGGCGACCATGCGCCGCAGGTCCTGGCCATCCAGGGTGGCGCTCATCGAGCCCCCTTCTTGCGTGGCTCGGTCATGCGTAGGCCCTGGACGTGGACGTTGACGCGGCTGACAGGAATGCCGAGGGACTTCTCGACGCGATACTTGACGGTACGCATGATCTGCTGGGCGACCTCGGAGATGCGCGTGCCATACTGGATGATGACGTACAGGTCGATGATGAACTGGTCGTTGCTGTGCTGCACGCGAACGCCGCGATGGAGGTCGCGGTTGAGCAACTCGGCAATGCCGCCCCGCAGATCGGGTGAGGCCATGCCAACGACGCCATACGACTTGACGACGGCGGCGCTCGCCAGGTGCGCCACCGCCGTTGGAGAGATGTCGATGCGGCCGAGGTCGGTCTGAGTCAGGGATGTGTGAGGCGGCTGAGTAAGCGAGGTATCTTCTGTCATGGAGCCTTCACTGGAATTTGCCTGTCAAAGCCAGGCAGCCTATAATATCCCGATGTCGAGGAGGTGTGACTATGGCGATCTGTCAGATGTGCGGCAAGAGCCGGCAATACGGCCATAACGTGAGCTTTTCGAAGCGCCGCACGAACCGCGACTGGAAGCCGAATGTGCGGCGGGCAACGGTCACCGTCAATGGCTCGGAGAAGCGCATCAACGTGTGCATGAAGTGCTTGAAGACGCTGCGCAAGACGGCCTGAAGCAAACACAAAAGCCTTTCAGTCTGACCCCCGCTTTCCTTGTGAAAGCGGGGGTCCGCGTTACTATACACACACTTGGCTGACTTCGCAAATAATGGGACCACGGATGACCGACGACCGCGAAGCTCAGCCGCTGGTTGGTGGTCGCTGGTCGGTGGTCGCAATCAGCGCTGGGTTGATGCTGGTTGGGCGGCCACCGACTACCTGGGTACGCAGCTGCCCGCAGCCGGCCTGTACGTCGATGCCGCGCCGCATGCGTAGTGTGGTGGGGATGCCGCGCGCTGCCAGGGCATCCCGGAACTGGAGCGAGCGGGCGGGCGTGGGTGTCTTGCCGTCGTAGCCGGCAGTGGGGTTGAGGGGAATCAGGTTGACGTGGACCAGCAGGCCGCGCAGCAGGTCGGCCAGCCGCTCGGCCTGCTGCGGCGTGTCGTTGACGCCCTGGATGAGCACCCATTCGACCGTCAGGCGGCGGCCCGTCTTGGCGACGTAATCGCGGGCGGCGGCGATGATGTCAGCCAGGGCATAGCGGGTGTTGATGGGCACGATGGCGTTGCGAACATCGTCGGTCGCGCCGTGGATGGACAGGGCGAGGTTGACGGGCAGGTCTTGCTCGGCCAGCCGGCGCATCCCCGGTACGAGGCCGACGGTAGAGATGGTAATGCGTCGCGCCCCCAGGTTGAAGCCGTGGGGGTCGTGGAGTGTTGCCACAGAGCGCCACACAGCGTTAAAGTTGGCGAGCGGCTCGCCCATGCCCATGTACACAACATTCGTGACCCGCCCGCCCTCGCGGCGGAGCATGCGCTCGGCGTGCAAGACCTGGGCGACAATCTCGCCGGGGGTCAGGTTGCGCAGCAGGCCCATCTGGCCGGTGGCACAGAAGACGCAGCCCATCGCGCAGCCAACCTGCGAGGAGATGCATACGGTATGGCGGCCCGCCCCGCGCGCCATGCCCTCGTCCGCGTCGGCCACGGCGGCCGCCTCGTCCTCATAGTGCATCAAAACGCTCTCGACCAGCTGGCCGTCCCGCAGCCGAAACAGGAACTTCTGGGCCATACGGTCGGCCGACCACGTCTCGACGACTGGCTCGACCATATCGATGACCGCACTCTCGGCCAGCTGGGCGCGCAGGGATTTAGGCAGGCTGGTCATAGCGTCGAAATCGGTGGCAAGCTGGCGGTATAGCCAATCCCACACCTGGCGGGCGCGGAAGCGCGGCTCGCCCAGGGAGGCCATGAAGGCTTCCAACTCGGCCGGGCTAAGGTCCAGTAGGCGGGTTCCGTCGTTCGTCATGGGCATGTCCAATAAAGAGCGTCGTGGCGCGCTGCGCGCCACGACGCCTTCCTTTGGCTGGTCACGCTCAGCTGCGGCGGCTGGAGCCACCCACGCGCGTGATCCAGTAGAGCAGGGTCAGCAGCGAGGCGGCCGCCGCGGCGATGTAGGTCCAGGCGGCGGAGGTAAGAACCTCCTTGGCCCCGGCCAGTTCCTGGCCCGCCAGCAGGCCCGACTGGTCCATCATGCGCATGGCGCGGCGGCTGGCGTCGAACTCGACAGGCAAGGTGATCAGGGAGAAGACAAAGCCCGCGCCGAAGAGAATCACGCCCAGCCAGGCGAGGGGCGTCATCTGTAGCAGCAAGCCGCCAATGATGATCCAGATGCCGAAGGAACTACCGATGTTGGCGACGGGGACCAGAGCCGAACGCAGGCGCAGCGCGCCGTAGTTCTCCTTGTCCTGGAGGGCATGGCCCATCTCATGGGCAGCGATGCCCACCGAGGCGACACTAGGCACACCATAGACCTGGGGCGACAGGCGTAGCACCTTTGCGCGCGGATCGTAGTGGTCAGACAACATGCCCTGCGACTGCTCGACCTGGATGTTGTTCAGGCCGTTGGAGTCGAGGAGATAGCGAGCGGCCTGGGAGCCTGTAATGCCGCGCGAGTTGGGTACGTTGCTCCACTTACTGTAGGATGACTTCACCTTCCACTGCGCCCACATAGTGAAGGCGAGCGCAGGTAGAATCATGATCAGATAGAGCGGGTCAATACCAAAGCGCATCTAACTTCACCTCCATGACTCAACTGCCCCTCAGGGCGTCATTGCTGCTGTACACTCTTATAGATGCAAGTATACCGAGGAATCGTACCCAGCGCCCCAGTCCCAGCCCCACATTTGGCCGACATAATGGCTCACTCTAGCCCACAGGCGGCGCGCCAGGCTGCGCGCAGGGTGGCAATATCGTCGTAGATAAGATCGGGCGTCAGGCCAGACCTCGCCAGATCGTCGCGGTTATGCACGCCGCTCAGCAGGAAGATTGAGCGCAAACCGGCTCGCGCCGCCCCTTCGATGTCGGTGTCCAGGCGGTCACCAACCATGGCCGTTGCCGTCGGGTGCGTGCCCATGCTGTGGACGGTCTGGGTGAAGATGCCAATTTCGGGCTTGCCAATGATAATGGGTTTCACGTCCGTCGCGGCTTCGAGAAAGGCCAGTAGGGAGCCGTTGCCGGGGATGATGCCCTCGGCGGAGGGGAAGGTCTTGTCGGCATTGGTGCCGATGAAGCGCGCCCCATCCCGAATGGCGAGGCTGGCCCGCTTGAGCTTCTCGTAGGTGGCTGTCCAGTCGATACCGACGACGACGTAGTCAGCGGGGCGATCATCGACCAGGACGAAGCCCTTATCCTGGAGAGCGACGCGCACCCCGTCCAGGCCGATGGGCAGAATCCGGGCGCCCTGCGGCGCAACCTGGCTGAGATACTCGGCGGTTGCGGCCGAACTAGTCATAATGTTGGCGGCGGGAACATCGATGCCCATCGTAGCCAGCTTCGCCGCGAACTGGGTCTGGGTCAGGGAGGCGTTGTTGGTCAGCAGGCGATAGGGGATGGCGTGGGCAGTCAGATCGGCCAGAAGCTCGCGCGCGCCGGGGATAACGTCCAGGCCGCGATAGAGCACACCGTCCATGTCGAACACGAAGGCCTGGATGGTAGCAAGGTTGAGCATGGGATGTCCTGGGGGTGGCTGCTAGTGCGGCATCGCCTGGCCGGGCCGTACGTCGCGCACGTTCAGCTGGAGGTGCGTCGAGCCGTTCCAGCGATTAGCCTCGACCTGGTAGGCAATATCAACGATGGGCGGAAGATCACCGAGCCTTTCAGCCTGCCGGAAGGCGATGGCTTCGCGGGTGTCGCCCTGGGCGTCGCTGAGGGTCAGCTTGAGATGGTTGCCGCCCACGATGCGCGCCTCGCGCACGGCCAGGTTCAGGCTGGCCGCGATGGGAGGGCCATTGTGTTGGCCGAAGGGGGCGAGGCGGTCGAGGGCGGGCAGTACACCCGTCTGGATGTCGGCGAGGGGTACGACAGCGTCGATGGTGAGCGTCGGGACGGGTGGCGAGTCGAGCGCGGTGTCCACCAGGGCGCGCAGGCGTGTCTCAAGCTCAGCCAGGTGCTCGCTACGGATAGTGAAGCCCGCCGCCGCCTTGTGGCCGCCGTAGCGGACGAAGAGATCGCGGCACTCATCGAGCGTCGCCACGGCGTTCACCTGGGGAATGCTCCGCATCGAGCCGCGGCTCGTCTCCTCGCTCAGTTCGAGGACAACCGCAGGGCGATAGAATTCCTCCATCAGGCGATTGGCGACCAGTCCGACGACGCCCGACGGGTAGTCGGACGAGGCGACGAAAATGAGGCGGCTATCCTGCAACTGGAGCAGGGCCAGAGGTTGGGCGATGCTCAGGGTCTTCTCCGTGAGGGCCTGCCGCTGACGGTTCTGCTCCTCCAGCTTGGCGGCGAGAGCCTCGGCGCGGTCGGGGCGCGGCGTCATGAGCAGGTGGTAGCTGGTCATGGCGTGCTCGAGGCGACCGGCGGCATTCAGGCGCGGGCTGATGGTATAGCTCAAGGCGTCGACGCCAATGTGTCCCGGTTCCAGGCGCGCCGCGCGAAACAGCGCGCGCAGGCCAGCGCGCCGGGTCTGATTGATGACGGGAAGACCGCGCCGCACCAGCAGGCGGTTCTCCTCGGTCAGTGGGGCCATGTCGGCCACGGTTCCCAGCGCGACGAGGTCAAGGAGATCGTCACTGGTCAACTCACCCCGGCGTCGGCCGAGGGGCGTGCCCTCATCCACCATGAACAGCGCCTGCGCCAGCTTGTAGGCCAGGCCGACGCCAGCCAGGTTCTTGGTGGGATACGTGCAGCGCGGTTGACGCGGGCAGATAATGGCGGTGGCGGCGGTGGGCAGCGGCTCGGCTGGCTCGTGGTGGTCGGTGATGATGATGTCGAGGCCGAGACGGCGGCCATGAATGACTTCGGTATGGGAACGAATACCGCAGTCGACGGTCACGACGACCTTGAATCCCTCTCGAGCTAACTTTTCGAGCGCCGCCTGATTGACGCCGTAACCTTCCTCAAAGCGGTCCGGGATGTATGGGCGCACCTCTGCGCCGAGGACGTGCAGGGTATGCACCAGCAGGGCCGTGGCGGTCACGCCGTCCACGTCGTAATCGCCATAGACCGCGATTGGCTCGCCCCGGCGGATGGCCTCCCGCAGCCGCCGCACCGCGTCTTGCATGCCGCGCATGGCAAAGGGATTGGTGTCGGTGGCGCCCCCATCCAGGAAAGCGCGGGCGGTGGGCGGGTCCGTGTAGCCGCGATTGTAGAGCGCCTGGGCGACCAGACGCGGCAGGTCGGGGAAGGCGTCCAGGTACTCGTGGGGCGCGGGCGGGGCGATCAGCCAATCCTTGTGTTTCAACGGGGCGCTCCTCTGCGTGGGGCATTATAGGCGATTCGGGGTCGCCGGTCTAGTGCCGCGATGTGCTACAATAGTGCAGGAGGAACCATGCGCCGTATTGTTTTCATGGGCACGCCCGACTTCGCCGTGCCCAGTCTCGAAGTATTGTTGAGCCTGCCCGATGCGGCGGTGGTAGGCGTCTACACGCAGCCCGACCGACCGGCCGGTCGGGGTGGCCGGGTGCAGTCGTCGCCTGTCAAGCGAGTGGCGTTGCGCGAGGGCATCCCCGTCTATCAGCCGCTCGGCTTCCGCAAGCGTGCGGAGAATGTCGACTTGTTGCGTGACCTGCGCCCCGACCTGCTGGTCGTCGTGGCCTATGGCCTCATTCTCCCGCCGTCGGTGCTGGCCATTCCGCCGATGGGCAGCCTCAACGTGCATGCCTCGCTGCTGCCGCGCTGGCGCGGGGCTGCGCCCATCACCTTCGCCTTGCTCGAGGGTGATGCGGTGACGGGCGTGACCATCATGCTGATGGATGAGGGAATGGATACGGGGCCGATACTGACACTGGCCCAGGAGCCAGTTCGCGCCGACGATACAACGGCCAGCCTGAGTGAGCGTCTGGCGCGCCTGGGCGCGGCGACGCTGTGGGAGACGCTGCCGCGTTGGGCGTCGGGTCAGCTCACGCCTACCCCGCAGCCGGAGGTGGGTGTAACCTATACGCGCCTGGTGAGGAAGGAGGACGGCCGCATTGACTGGTCACACCCGGCGGCCGCCATCGAGCGAGCTGTGCGCGCCTACCAGCCCTGGCCGACGGCTTTCACCCTCTGGAAGGGCGAGCCGCTCAAGGTGCTCAAGGCGACGGCGCTGCCGGGCGCGGGCGCGCCGGGGACTGTGGTCGCCGCGCCGGGCGGGGTAGCTGTCACGACCGGGGAGGGGCTGCTACGACTGGACGAGGTGCAACCGGCCGGGCGGCGGCCCATGCCGGGCAAGGCGTTTGTGAATGGCGCGCCCGGTTTCGTGGGCGCGACACTGTCGGAGTAAGAGAGACGGACAAGAGCCAGAGGACACTATCACGGAGGCTACATGTGGGATGACGTCAGGCGCGCGCTGGTTGTGGCTGCCCACCCCGACGATCTGGAGACCATCATGGGTGGTACGACCGCCATGCTCACCGACCGGGGGGTGGAAATCATTGAGGTCGTGCTGACCAGTGGCGACATCGGCGCCAGCGGCGAGATTCCCCACGGCGTCACCCGCGGCACCCTGGCGGCCGTGCGCGAGGAGGAGACCCGTGCCGCCGCCGCCGACCTCGGCGTACGCGACGTGGTCTTCCTGCATCGCCCCGACGGCGAGGTCGTTGCCGATCTGCATTTACGCGCCGATATCGCCCGCCTCTACCGCCACTACCAGCCCGACAGCGTATTCACCTTCGACCCCTGGTGGCCCGGTCAGGCCCACCCCGACCACGCCGCCGCCGGCCGCGCCGCCCTCGATGCCTACATGCCGTCGAAGATGCCCCTGTATCACCCCGAACAGCTACGCGACGGCGTGACCGTCGCGCAGATCAAGCATGTGTTCCTCTTTGGCGGCACGACTCGCGAGGACTTCGTGGTCGATGTGACGCCCTATTGGGACCGCAAGGTCCAGGCCACCCTGCGCCACCGCTCGCAGTTTCCCGACCCCGAGCAACCCCTGGAATGGCTGCGCAAGTGGAGCGGCGAGGCAGGCGCGCGTATCGGCGTCCCGTATGGCGAGACCTTTGCCCGCATGGACGTGTGGTAGGCGAAGGCTGAGACCTGCTAGAGCGCAACTCGGCCCGTCTACAGCGCCGGTTCGGCCAACCGCCGTAGCTTCTCGCCGGTATCGGCCCAGGTGATGTGGGACAGGCCCAGCTTCTGCCGTAGCACATCCGGGGCCATCCCTGCTCGATAGTCGCGTACCGCGGCCGTCATGCGCAGCATTTCGAACGACACATCAGGCAGGTTCGCGCGCTGCGCCAGATCCGTCAGCACGTATTCCAGGTTGCGCGCCGTGCACTCGAACAGCCGCAGGCGAGGCGCGTACTGGGCACGGAAGGCCGTGAGGGATGTCACGATGTCGGGCGGGAGGCGCAGCTTGCGCTCCTTGTGGCTCTGGCGTGGGTTGGCATAGCGGATATAGAGCGTCGGCCCGTCGGTCGCCCTGAGGTCCAGGTGCTCGAGGGCGATCGCCATGCACTCGCTCTTCTTGATGCCCGTCGCCAGCAGCAATGACAGGAGCAGGTAGGGGCGCGCATCGGGTTTTTCTGGCTGGTCCCGCAATGCTCTGGCGGCCCTCAGCAGGGCTGCTACCTGATCATCGTAGAGGATGTCGGGCAGGCGGCTGGGCACAGGCTGATGAATGAGCGCGGCCGCCGGATCCTCCCGCGTCACCCCCACATCCGCCAGCCACTTGAAGAATACCTTCAACGTCGTCATGCGCCGTGCGTAGGACTTGGCATTGCACGGCATGTCACGCTCGTGCTGAAGCCAGTGCAGGAAGTCGTCGAGGCGCTGCGTGCCGATACGCCGCACCGGCGTACCCCCGCCGAGGTACTGCGCCAACAGGTGCAGATCGCTGCGGAAGGCCTTGACGGTGTTCGGGCTGAAGCCCTGGCGCAGCATGTGCTCCTGAAACGCCCCCGCCGCCGCCGCGAGCGACGGATTCTGGCCCAGGTCCGGCAGGGTGACAATGGGCGCGGGCAGGTCAGGGGCGCGGCCCGGCGTGGGAAACAGGGGCAACTGTTCTGGACGTGGCACGCACTCTCCTATCACTATATCTAGGGTCTTACCACGTCCAGCGTACCACAGCTAGTGCCGCGTGTCAATACCCTGCGCGCCCCCGCGCAGGAGTAAGGGTAGATTCTGGCGCGAGAGGAGCGGAATCCCACGCGCCAGCGTCCCGTACGCACCTACCGCGGTTGCCTCGGCGCCAGGCCCGGCCGCCACGGCGTATAGGGTATCCCGCGAAACGGCTGGCAGGCGTAGCCACGCTCCATCCCGATATTCGAGCAGCGCGCCGTTGGCCCCCACCGCCCAGGCCCGGTCGGGCGACTCGGCGTAGACGCCGAACAGGGTTTCCGCAAACTGGGGGTCGTTCGCTGGACCGTCCGACACCTGCCATTGGCCCTCAACCAGGCGGAGGATGACGCCATTCGTCCCCACCGCCCAGCCCGTGGCGCCCACCAGGCTGACGCTGTAGAGCGGCTGTCCGGTCGGGCTGGGTGCGCGCCGCCATTCGCCACCTTCGAGTCGCAGGATAGCCGCGCTGCCGTCGGCCTGTCGCTCGCCCACCGCCCAGCCATCGTTGCCCCTCAGCGCCACCGCGTACAGGTTGACGCTGACCGTTGGCGTGATCACCGACCAGGCGCTATCGCTCAGGCGTAATAGTGTTCCTGCGTTGCCGACTGCCCAGCCTGTGTCAGGGGCGGTAAGCGCCACGCCATTGAGTGTCACGGGGAGGGGTGTGGCCGCCGCCTGCCATGTTCCCTGACTCAGCCGCAGAATCGTGCCCGCGCTGCCCACGGCCCAGCCGCCGCCGCCCGTCAGCGCCACCGCATTGAGAGTCAGGCTCGATGGGCGCGGCGAGATGGTCCAGGCGGTACCCTCTTGCTTGAGAATCACGCCACCCGCGCCCACCGCCCAACCCGTCGCGCCGTCATAGGCGATGGCGCGCAGATTGTTGTTCGCCTCAAGGCCGATGGCATTCCATGCGCTGCCGCCCAGGCGGAGCATCACTCCGGCGTACCCGACAGCCCACCCGCCGTTGCCCACAGCGTCGACAGCCAGCGGCTCGACACTGGCCGCACCAGGGGCCGGGAACCACACCCCGTCCACGTAGCGCAGGTAGGTGGCCGCTGGGCCATACTGGCCATAGCGCCAGCCCACCGCCCACCCGTCGCGCCGACTCAGCATGCTGATCCCGGTCATGGGAGCCGCGCTGACTGACTGCAGACGCCAGCCGGTGGCCGACGTGTAGTGGGCAATTGCGCCGCGAAAGTCGCCATTCGCCACATCGTAGTATTCGCCCACGGCCCACCCTTCGTCCGCACTCACGAAGTGGAGCGCTGTATAGTTGACCTGCTGCCCAAATACGGTGGGCATCACGACGGGCGTCCATACATCGTTGACCAGATGCGCCGCTTCCGATGTGGTGGACAGCTCCTCGCGTTGGCCCCCGACTGCCCATGCCTCGCGCGACCCAACCATTTGCATCGCTCTCAGGTCCTTGTTGACGACCCGCCCCTGCCATACCCATCGACCATCCAGCCAGTGAAAGGCGACTCCGCGCTCACCGACCATCCACAGGTTATCGGCCCAGCCGGAGATGGCGCGCGGCGCATTCGGGCTGCCGGGCGGCAGCTCGCCGGTTGGCGCAAAGGGCGTCGGTGTCCAGGTCGCTCCATTCCAGTACAGGGCCACGCGGTTACCGCCATACCCCCCGACGGCCCACCCGCTGCTGGGCGATGCGAACCACACGCCAAACAGGTCTAGCTTCGTCGGGCTTGGCGCGGTAGACCAGCCAGCCTCGTTCAGCCTCAGAATCGTTCCCGCCGTCCCGACCGCCCAACCCTCGCCAGTCGAGGTCAGCGCCACATCGTGCAGCGTCTGACATGTGACATAGAAGCAGCGCCACAACATGGGTGGCGCATCGGATTGGGTGCGGCCCACATCGGGGCGGGCGACGAGGGCAAGGGCCAGGAGTGCAACAGCCAGGGTCAGACCGAGAGAAACACGGCGCATGGAGACCTCCGGGGGGCGCGGAGCGCGGCAATTCTGTATGTATAACGGTCGCACGCGGAACAGCGTCACGCTCCAGACTTGCCTGCGCCAACAGGGCCTGCTATAGTGGGGCTGACGACGTTCGCTCCCCCCGGCCGGCGTCGCGAGGCTTGTATGTCCTTTGTGGCTGACTGGCTTCACCGCGCGCCCGCTGCGCTTCTCGATACTCTGCTCCCCAGCCACTGCGCGGGCTGTGGTTGCGGTGGTTCCCTCTTGTGCGACAATTGCCGGCGCCAGATCGTGCCCCTGGCGCAGCCAGCCTGCCCCATCTGCCTGGCCCCTACGCATGACGGCTTGCCCTGTACCGAGTGCCGCGCCGACCGACCGCCACTGGCTGGCCTACGCGCTGTGGGTCGCCATGTGGACCCCCTGCGGCAGGCCATCCACCACTTCAAATACGATGGCTGGCACACCCTGGCCACGCCGCTGGCCACGCTATTGGTCCCTGTCCTGGGCGACGCGCCGAGACCAACGCGCGTCATCGCCGTTCCCAGCCACCCGCTCCGCCTGAGCGAGCGCGGCTACGACCATGCGGAGCTGCTAGCCCGTCAGGTAGCCGCCCACCTCAACGTCCCGCTGGACACTCGAACCGCATTCCGCATCCGAGCGACGGCCCACCAGGCGCGGCAGAATACGGCTGTCGAGCGGCGCACCAATGTTGCCGGGGCCTTCCTGGCCCAGCCTCTGCCGCCGGGCACGACCGTTCTGCTCGTCGACGATGTATACACCTCCGGTTCCACGATGCAGGAATGCGCGCACGCCTTGCTCCAGGCGGGCGCCGACGTCGTGTGGGGCGTCAGCCTGAGCCGCGCGTGAGTCTGTTGACAGGGCTAGGTCCCCTGTCTATAATGTCGGGTATCCCGCTTCGCCGCAGTTCCGTTCCTTCATCGCTGAAGGAGGCTAGATGGAAATCCGAATATCCAGTCGTCAGGGCGACGTGTCTGAGACTCTGCGGCAGTACATTGAGAAGAAGTTGGTCAAGTTCGATCGCTTTCTGCCCAACGCGCAGTCCATTGCGGTAGACATGTCCACTCAGGCCACGAAGAGCCAGGGAGAATTGAACGTCGCACAAGCGACCATGCGCCTCGACCGGGAGGTGCTCCGCGCTGAGGTGAAAGCGCCCGACGCCTTCGAGGCGGTCGATCAGATGCTGGCCAAGCTCCAGCGGCAGGTGGAGCGTTACAAGGGTAAGCGCCAGGACCGCTGGCGCGGGCGAGGCGCGCCTGTCGTGGGGGATGCGGCGGTCGCTGCCCTGGCTGAGGAGGAGCTAGAGGACGAAGAGATGCCCGTGGTGCGCCGCAAGCGCTTCGCGGTGTACCCGATGAGCGAGACCGAAGCTGTGGAGCAGATGGAACTCCTGGGTCACGACTTCTACCTCTATCAGAACGCGACATCTGGCCGCGTCAATCTCGTCTACCGCCGCAAGGGCGGTGGCTACGGCGTCCTGGAGCCTGAAGTCGCGTAGCGCGCCCAACTTGAACGTAGGACCATGACCGTCCGTCTCGCCGCTGCGTCTCGCGCGCGAGACGACGGTTCATGTCAGGAGGGTTCGTGGCCGAGCGGAGCTATGACTCGACGCCCGCCGCGGTCGATGCCCACATCCCACTCGACTCACCGCCGGGCGACTCTCCCCATTCCGGCGTCGTGACGCAGGCTCTGGCGCTCCTGGAGGCCGCCCTCGATGTCTTGGCGGGCGCTACGTTGCCCCCTGCCTCACAGACGGCCCTCGCGCAGGCCTCGGCGGCTGCCCTCGATCTGCGGCGCGGGCTAGGCCTGCTCCCGCCACCCGCCGCTGCGACGCCCGCCGGCCCCGCTGATCATATCCTGGTGGTGGGCAGCCTGCGCCTCGACACGACCATGCAGCGGCTGACCCTCGCCGATCGCCCCGTCAAGCTGACGCCGACTGAGTTTCGGATTGTCCATCAACTCGCCCTGACCCCCGGACGGACGGTTACTCGCGAGCAGTTGCTGACGCAGGTGTGGGGGCCGGCCTACATCGAGGCGACCGATTACCTGTGGGTTCACCTCAGCCGCCTGCGCCACAAGCTGCGCCTGCCCGACCAGCCCCCTCTGATTGTCACCGAGCGCGGTCTCGGCTACCGCCTGCGCATCACCAGGCGTTGAGCACATTCTCGTCATAGCGACGACAGGGGGGCTGAGCATCCAACCGATGCTACCCGCGCCGTCCCGCCTGCCTCCAGGCACAGCTAAGAATGGCTGCACGCCCATCATACCATGCCGGCCGCGCTCCCGCCCTCCAGCAGCACGCGCAGCGCAGTGGGGAACGTCGTTACCCGCCCGGTGCGGTCGGTCACAATGTGGCTGGTCGCGCCTGCAACCAGTGTCTCGTCCGTCGCCTGGCGCACGACCTCGTACTCGAAACGCAGCCGCCGCGACTTTAGCTCGGCCACTCGGGTGCGAATCACTATCAACTCATCGTATCGGGCAGGGCGCATGAAGCGCGCCTGGACTTCACTGACCACGAGCAGATAGCCGCTCGCCTCCACGTCGGCATACGACATGCCCTGTTGCCGTAGCCAATCGGAGCGCCCCACCTCGAACCAGATGATGTATGAGGCGTGATGCACGATTCCCATCGCGTCGGTCTCGGCGTACCGGACCCTGAGTGGGGTCTCGCTGACGAAGGTGGGCTGAACGTCGCTCATACGCCGCGCACCTCCAACCGATGCCGGAGCGGGGTCGCGCCGTGATCCTCGAACCAGGCCTGACCCTCGGCGACCATGTCGAAGTCCAGATAGTATGCCCCCGGCGTCATGGGGGCGCGCACGTCAATGGCCAGCGTCGCCACCTGACCTGGCTGTATCGCACTCGGCAGGTCGGCGCGGGCCAGGTCCCAGTCGAGCGTCTCTTCATCCAGGCTGATGAGGTGAGCGCCCAGCCGCACCTCGCCGACGCGCGTGTCTGTCTTGCCAACGTTCGGCCAGGACGCAAAGCCCTCGTTCAGTAGCCGCAACTGGTAGGTGAGCGTCTCGCCGGGTCGCGCTGTATGCGGCCCGTCCATCAGCGTAAGGTGGGCGGCGAAGTACTGCTCCGCCTGATCCCACGCCCCCGTGGCTGCCTTGCGACAGACGAAGGTCGCGCGGTCGCCCACCTGATGGTACAGTTCCACGCTGGTGAAGCCGACACCGCGCAGCATGGCCCGCGTGGCCTCGACGCTGGGCACGAACCAGTTGTAGACCGACTCGGCGGCTTCGGGTGGATTGTCGACATAGAAGAGGGGTTGCAGCGTCGATTGGACATTGCCCATGCTGCGGCCAAAGGCGGCCGGCGTCTGGTCGGGCGTGAGGACCGCTGTCTCTAGAATCAGCAGCTCGCGGGTCACACTGTACAGCCGTTCCAGGCCGAGCATGATATGTTTCAGGTGATAGATCAGCCCCAGGGCTAACGTCACGTCGAAGGAGCCTACGGTACGGGGGCTAAGGTCGTACACTGACAGGCGGCGAAACTCCATGCCCTCGTAGCCCAACGCCCGCCGACAGAAATTGGCCTGGGCTACCTCGCGGCGCCCCATGTCCACCCCAAGCACGCGCTCAGCGCCGCGCCGCTTGGCCTCGAGAGAGTAGAACCCGCCATTGCAGCCAACGTCGAGGACGCGCTTGCCTGTCAGGTCTGCCGGCAACGCTCCCCGAATCGCGCGCCACGTTGGCAACGGGTGATCCACCGGCTCACCCGCCACGCTGTTCGTTTTCGTCCACAAGCCCGGCGCCACCTCTACCGCGTGGAACCAGGGCCGGAGCCGCTCAATCCCTGCCGTCATCTCATCGCGTGTCACCATGCCTCCTCGACTGAGTCCGGCACTGCGCTGACCACGGCAGGCCGTAGGTCAATTATACTCGCCTGCCAGTGGCAGCGCCGCCTGGCGCGCCATCGTCGCTGGCTTTGACCTGACCCCACTCCTAGACTAGAATCAAGCTGTCAGAACGTTGGTGGACAGAAGGAAACGTCATGGCTACGGCATTCGAGCGTCTGACGAAGATACTGGATCTGGAGCGCAAGGGGGGCTATAAGAACCGCGCCGTGATCGGCGGCCTGGAGAGGTTCTTGCCTGGCTGGGCGGCCGGCGCGGTGACCGAACCCGGCGGCGCGGCCCTCGTCGAGCGCGTCAACGCCGCTCTCGCCGGTTACGCTGACAAGGCCGCCGAGCAGCGCGCCGCCGCCATCCGTACCCTGCTGGCAAGCGAGGGCGGGGCGCGGGCTGCGGCCCGCCCCGTTGCGGACACGGGCAGCGAGCCACCAACACCTCTGCCCCCCGATGTCGTCGCAGCCGATGACGAGGACCGCGATGATGCGCCGCGCCCGACCGCGCCGCCCCGCGCCCGGCCACAAGTCCCGCCGGCCGCGCGCAAGGGTGAGCGTGGCCCTCGGCCGGCGGCGACGGCAGCGAAGCCTGAGCCTGCTGGGACCGCCAGTTCTGCCTCACGCCCCGCGGCCGAATCTAAGTCGACCGCCAAGCCTACCATCGCCTCACCCCAGACGCGCCGGCCGAGCGCGCCGAGTGGCCCCGACAGCCGCTCCGATTTCTCAGACGGCGGCCTGTCCATGTCGGCTGCGCCGGTTGCTGTCGCCGACCCGCCTCCCCTCCCCCGCGCCCAGACGGTGCGGCGCGGCCCCGCGCCAACGATTCCCGCCACGGGCGATCTCGACGGCCCGGTGACGCAGATTCCCGGCGTGAGCAGTGTCTATGCGCGCCGACTGGAGAAGCTGGGCGTCCGCACCATCCGGGATATGCTGTATCTCATCCCGCGTCGACACGACGATTTCAGTCGCCTCAAGACCATCCACCAGTTGGTATACGGCGAGGAAGCTACCATAGTCGGCACGGTGCAGAACACCACGACGCGGCGCACACAGCGCGGCCTGACCGTGACCACCACCGTCGTCGCCGACGCCACTGGCAGCATACAGGCGACATTCTTCAATCAGCCCTATCTCCTCCAGCAGCTACGCCCCGGTCGCCAGATCGTGCTGAGTGGCCGCGTCGAGGCCTACCTGGGGCGGCTGCTGTATCAGTCCCCCGAATGGGAACCGCTTGATCAGGACCTGGTACACACCGCGCGCCTGGTTCCCGTCTACCCCCTGACCGAGGGCATCGGCCCGCGCTGGATGCGAAACGTCCTGAAGCGCGTTGTCGACGCCTACGCTCCTCGCCTGACCGATCCCCTGCCGCGCGATACCCGCGAGGCTCAGCGTCTGCTGCCCCTCAGCGATGCCGTGCGCCAGGCCCATTTCCCCGACAGCGCCGAGCGGCTCGCCCAGGCCCGCCACCGTCTGGCCTTCGACGAGTTCCTCGTCATCCAGCTGGGCGTCCTGCGCCAGCGCCGCCTGTGGCGGTCCAACGACGGCCGCGCCCTACCGACACCCACTGCCATCCTCGACAGCTTCATCGGTGCGCTGCCCTTTGGCCTGACCAACGCCCAGCAGCGCGTCCTGGGCGACATTCTCCGGGACATGGCGGAGACGCGGCCCATGAGTCGTCTCTTGCAGGGCGACGTTGGCTCGGGCAAGACCGTCGTGGCTGCGGCGGCCATGCTGGCTGCCCACGCCAACGGGGTGCAGGCCGCCCTGATGGCCCCGACCGAGATTCTTGCCGAACAGCACGCGCGTGGCGTCCAGCGTATGTTCGACCTTTGGGCGCAGGCTACCGACCAGCCCGCCCCCGAGATTGTTCTCCTGACCGGTAGCCTGACGGCCAGCGAGCGGAGCGCCGCCTACGCGGCGGTCGCCTCGGGCGCGGCCCCCTTTGTGGTGGGGACGCACGCCGTCATCCAGTCGGGAGTGGCGTTTGCCAGCCTCGGCCTCGCCATCGTCGACGAGCAGCACCGCTTCGGCGTGGGCCAGCGCGCGACGCTGCGCCAGAAAGGCTCGACGGCTGTGCCGCATCTGTTGGTGATGACCGCGACGCCCATCCCGCGTACCCTGGCCCTCACCCTGTATGGCGATCTGGATCTGTCCATCATCGATGAGATGCCGCCCGGCCGCACTCCCATCAAGACCAAGTGGGTCACGCCCCGCGAGCGCGAGCGCGCCTACGTGTTCGTCGATGCGCAGGTGCGGCAGGGTCGCCAGGCCTTCGTCATCTGTCCGCTGATTGAAGAGTCGGAGAACATGGAAACCCGCGCCGCTGTGCAAGAGTACGAGCGCTTGCAGCAGCATGTCTTCCCCCACTTGCGTTTGGGGCTGCTTCACGGTAAGATGAAGCCCGCCGACAAGGAAGCTGCCATGGCGGCCTTCTACGCGGGCGAGACCCAGGTGCTTGTATCCACCTCCGTGGTCGAGGTGGGCATCGATGTCCCCAACGCGACGGTGATGCTGGTCGAAGGGGCCAATCGCTTCGGCCTGGCTCAGTTGCACCAGTTCCGAGGCCGCGTGGGGCGCGGCGAGCACCAGTCCTACTGCCTGCTGGTCGCCGACGACGAGATCAGCGCGGTGGGCAAGACCCGGCTCGAAGCGATGGAGCGTACACAGAATGGCTTCGAGCTGGCCGAAGAGGACTTGAAGCTACGCGGACCCGGCGAGTTCTTCGGTACACGCCAAAGCGGCCTGCCTGATCTCATCGTCGCCCAACTCAGCGATGTGGCGACGCTAGAGCAGGCGCGGGGCGCGGCTGAGGAGCTATTTGCCCACGACCCTGATCTGTCGGCGCCCGACCATCTGGGCCTGCGCGCCGCCGTCGACAAATTCTGGGCGGGTGAGGGAGACCTCAGTTAATCGCCCTCAATGGAGAGTGTCGTCCCGTGCCTGTCGCCATCTATCCCGCCAGCTTTGACCCCATCCATCTCGGCCACGCCGACATCGCCCGCCGCGCCGCACGCCTGTTCGACCGCGTCGTCGTCGGTGTCTACGATCGCCCCAACAAGAAGCTGATGTTCAGTGCGCGCGAGCGGGTCGATATGGCCCGCATCACTCTGGCCGACATCTCCAATATCGATGTCGTTGTCTACAGTGGGTTGACGGTAGACTTTGCCCGCGCCCACGGAGCGACGGTCATCGTGCGCGGGCTGCGTATGCCCACCGACTTTGAGTGGGAGCACCAGCTGGCGCAGACCAACCAGAAGTTGACCCCCGAGATCGAGACGGTGTGCCTGATGACCAGCCCCCAGTACGGCTTCATCAGTTCCACCATCGCCCGTGACGTAGCCATGCTCGGCGGCCCGCTCGAAGACCTTGTCCCGGCTGCCGTCATCCCTTCGCTGCGGCAGCGCGCGGCCGAGATCAACGGCGACCCCCAATCCCCCATCGTTCCTATGGCACACCTGGACACATGAGCGACATAGACTTCGTCGTCGACCGCCTCGAAGAGATGGCCCAACAAAGCCCGCGCGTTCCCATGACCGGCAAGATGCTGGTGGACGAGGACGTGCTACAGCGTCTGATCGAGCAGTTGCGTGAGACGATTCCGGTACAGCTGCGCGAGGCCAACCGTGTCCTCCAGGAACGTGATGCCATCATCGCCCAGGGCGAGGACAAGGCGGCTGGTATCCTGCGCCTGGCCCAGGAGCAATCGGACCAGATGACGGGCGAGTCGTCCATTCTGCTGCGCGCCGAGGGCGAGCGGCGCGCCATCCTGGAGCGCGCCGAGGCTGACGCCGCCCAGATTCGTGAGATCGCCAGCCGCGAGGCCACGGTGGTACGTGAGGAAGCCGACGACTACGCGCTAAGCGTGCTCCGCGATCTGGAACGCACTCTCGCTAGCTACCAGCGCACCCTCGCCAATGGCATCGCCCTGCTGCGTCAGACGCGCGGCCAGCCACCTATCGCCCCGCCGGCCCCCCGCGCCACGCCGCGCGTTGCCAGCCCGCCGCGGCCGCCGCGCCCTCCTGCCGCCGATAGCGACGCTGCTAAAGCCGCAGAGGGCTAGGTCAGCCTGCTCCGGCGGATGGTCACATCCGCCGCTCGCCGCAGCGGTCAGGGCCATCCTGCCTCGACGTATTGCCCCTTGTCTTGTTTGCTGCCTCGGCCCCGGCTATACTTTCAGGGTTCGAGCCTGGGCGCATTTGCCCATAGGAGGACCCGTGCAATTCAATGTGGCGCAGCTCATGAAGGAGCATACAGGCGCCGTCCGCCGCTTTCCCATGAACGAGGACATCAGTCATTTCAGCGCCGACGACCTGAGCATCGAAGCCCCCCTGACCGGCGAGATTACGTTGATGCGCGATACCGACGGCATCCTGGTAACGGGCAACCTGCACACCCAGGTGGCCGTGCCGTGTGTCCGCTGCCTGGAGCTGGTCAGCCTCCCGGTGGACTTCGAGCTGGAGGAGCAGTACTACCCCACGCTGGAGGTGGAGACCGGGCGCAAGCTCACGACCCCTGACGACGCCGATCCGGATACCCTTATCAGTAGCAAGCACATTCTCGATGCCACCGAGCTGATTCGCCAGAGCCTCGTCCTCGCCGTGCCCATGCACCCGGTTCACCCCGACGGCTGTCCCCCTGATGCCATCCTGACCGACACCACCGAGCCAAAGCCCACCGACCCGCGCTGGGCCGCCCTGGAAAAGCTCCAGAACGGGCACAGCGAGGGATAGGCTCTGTCCCTTGAGACCCAGCAGTGGGGGCGCCTGGCCGAGCCAGACGCCCCCACCACCTTACTGCCCATCCAACTGTAACTTGACCAAAGCCCCCGAATCCGTGCATAATTGTCGGGTTATATACGAGACGCAAACGCGCCCGCGCGTGGATGATAAGGAGATTAGCCCGCTTATGCCCCCTCTGCCAAAACGAAAGCACTCCAAGGGTCGGCGTGACCGCCGCCGCGCCCACGATGCGCTGCCCGCCATCCACCTGATCGAATGCACTCAGTGCCATGCCCTGCACCTGCCCCACACCGTCTGCCCCGAGTGCGGTACCTATCGCGGCGTGCAGGTCATCGACCTCGACACTGACAAGAAGAAGTAGCCTCACCCAGCGGAGGGACGTTGAGATCAAGGTCCCTCCGCTCCGCGCTCCTCTACCAGGCGACCACCTTCACAACCCAGGCGCTATGACTCACTTCCCCACCACCGCATGGCTCTTCCCAGGGCAGGGTTCTCAGGCCGTCGGCATGGTCCACGAGGTCGCAGCGGTCTCGCCCACGGCGCGCGCTGTCCTGGCCGCCGCTGACGCCACCCTCGGCTTCTCCCTTTCAGCTCTCATGTTCAATGGCCCCCAACCTGACCTCGACGATACGCTCAACGCGCAGCCCGCACTGTTGACGGCGTCCGTCGCGCTGCTGCGCGCGCTGCACGAGCGCGCCGCCGCCGAGGGCATCGACCCGCCCACGCCGCGCCTTGTCGCCGGGCACAGTCTCGGCGAGTATAGCGCGCTGGTTGCGGCCGATGCGATCGACTTCGCGGATGCCTTGCGCCTGGTGCGCGAGCGCGGCCGCCTCATGAAGCAGGCCGGTGCGGCCCGCCCCGGCGGCATGGCCGCTCTGATAGGGGCCGACGACGCCACGGCCGAAGCGGTCGCGGCCGCACTGACCGAGGTCCAGGTTGCCAACTTCAACTCGCCCGGCCAGGTGGTCCTGTCGGGCAGTGCGGAGGGCCTCGCTGCTCTGCCGGAGGTCGCCAGGGCGCACGGCGTGCGCAAGGTCATCCCGCTGGCGGTGAGCATCGCCGCCCACTCGCCCCTGATGGCGAGCATTGTCGACGAATATCGCGCCGCCGTCGAGGCCACCCCGATGTTAGCGCCCCGCGCGCCGGTTCTCAGCAATGTGACTGCCCAGCCGCTGACCGAGGTGGCCGACATCCGCCGCGATCTTGTGGCGCAGATGACGGCCCCGGTGCGCTGGGTCGCTGACGTGCAGGCCCTGGTCGACGCTGGCGTAACCAGCTTCATCGAGATCGGGCCGGGCACGGTACTGACGGGCCTCGTCAAGCGCATCGTCAAGGATACCGACGCCCGCGCCCTCGGAACCCCCGACGACATCGCCGCCTACCTGGCGACCATCAAGGACACCAACAATGCTTGACCTGACCGGGAAGGTGGCCCTCGTCACGGGCGGCTCGCGCGGGATCGGCCGCGCCATCGCCGAGACCCTCGCCCGTCAGGGCGCAGCCGTCGTCATCAATTACCAGAGCAACGCTACGGCGGCCCAAGAGGTTGTAGACGCGATCGTGGCGGCGGGTGGACAGGCGCGCGCCGTCCAGGGTGACGTCCGCGATTCGGCGGCCGCCCAGGCGATGGTCAAGAGCGCCACCACTGACTTCGGTCGCCTGGATATCCTGGTCAACAACGCGGGCACGACCCGCGACACCCTTCTGCCAATGATGAAGGAGGAAGACTGGGACACGGTCATGGAGACCAACCTGCGCGGCGCGTATCTGGTGACGAAGGCCGCCCTACGCCCGATGCTGCGCCGGAAGGGCGGGCGCATCATCAACATTGCGTCGGTCGCAGGCGTGGCGGGCAATGCGGGCCAGGCCAACTACTCGGCCGCCAAGGCGGGCCTCATCGGCTTCACCAAAGCCACCGCCAAGGAGATCGGCTCGCGGGGTATTACCGTCAACGCCGTTGCGCCCGGTTTCATCCCTACCGACCTGACCGCCGACGTGCCGGCCGAGTTCATCCAGGCCGCCGTCGACATGTCGGCCCTCAAGCGCGCGGGCAGCGTGCAGGACGTTGCCAACGCCGTAGTCTTCCTGGCCTCCGAGGAGGCCGCGTGGATCACCGGCCAGGTGCTCGTGGTCGATGGCGGGTTGGTCATCTAGACCGAGTCGAGTGCGGAAGGGGCGCGGTGGATGGCCACATTCACCATCCGACACCGCCAGGCGCGCTGGGTGGGGCCATTCGGCGCAAACATATCAACGCTCGCAAGCTGGACTGAGCAGCGCGCTGCTCCCTGGCCCCAATCCCGCAACGCCTGGCGCCAGTCCAACAGGGAGGCTTCGTGACCGAGAATCTGGGCACCGTCACCATCGCGCCGCAGGTGCTTATCACCATCGTGAAGACCACCACCGAAGGCGTCCCCGGCGTTGTGCGTCTCATGTCGGGGCCAGCGCCCGCCGCAGCCAAGAGCCTCGGCAAGCCGACGGTCGGCGATGGCGTCCGCGTCTGGGTGGTCAACGACGCCGTGGAGGTCGAGGTGGGCGTCGTCGTCTCGCGTGAGGCGAACATGCGCCAGGTTGGCACGCAGATTCAGAGCGAAGTGGCGCGGGCCATCGAGCACATGCTCGGCATGCCGGTGCGCCAGGTAAACGTCAGCATTCGTGATGTCGCCCCGCTCGGCGGCGACGACGACTCCGGAGGTTGGGGATGAAGGCTCGCCGCCAGGCGCGCGCCCTCGCCCTGCAGACGCTCTACGAGGTGGACCTGACTAACCATCCGGTCGAGGTCGTTCTGGCGCGCAGCGTGGAGGACCAGCCGGAGGAGCTTCGGTCCCAGGCCAGCCAGTGGACGCCCGACGTGACGGCCTTTGCCGTGCGTCTCCTGGATCAGACGATCACCCACCGCGAGCGGCTGGATACCATCATCCGCGCCATCGCCCCCGAGTGGCCGGTGCAACAAATGGCCGTGATTGACCGCAGCATCCTGCGCCTGTCCCTGGCCGAGATGCTATACCTGGACACCCCCCACAAGGTCGCCATCAACGAGGCCATCGAGCTGGCCAAGCGTTACGGCAGCGACAGCTCGCCCCGCTTCATCAACGGCGCATTGGGCGCATTCGTCACCCAGAGTGAGACGGGCAAGCTGCCCCAGTGACCGCGCGAGGGTTTGCCCCACACCGCTGACCGCCGTACAATAGGCCAATGCCCACTGCAGCGCGCCCCCCTGCTCCCTTCTGGCTCATCCTGGCCGCCTATCTTTTCCTGGCGCTGGGCTACGCCGTCGTCACCCCCCCGTGGCAAAGCCCCGACGAACCCGCCCACTTCAACTACGTGCGTCACATCTGGGAGACTCGCTCCCTGCCTGTCCTCCAGCCGGGGGATTATCCCGCCGATCTCCTCGAAGAGTTGAAGCGCCTCAAGTGGCCCAGCGACCGCCCCGTTGATGGCATCCGCTACGAGAGCCACCAGCCGCCCCTGTTCTACCTGCTGGCGTCCCCGGTCTATGGCCTGGCCCAGGCCGTCGGCGCAGGCCTGCGGGGCACGGTCATCGCCCTGCGCCTGGTGTCGATAACCCTGGGCGGCTTCGTGCTGTATGTCGCCTGGCGCGTGGGCCGCCTGTCGCTGCCCGAGGCGCCGACCGTCGTGCTGGCGGCGGTGGGCCTCGTCGCCTTCCTGCCCATGCATCTCGCCATCACCGCCGCTGTCAACAATGATACGCTGGCCGAACTGACGCTGTTGCTGCTACTGTGGTTGTGTCTGGCGCGCGTCGTGGGCTACGTCCCCCAACGCCGTTTCATCGTGCTGGGCGCTCTCCTGGTAGCCGCCGCGCTGCTGACCAAGACCACCATCTATGTGGCGGCTGTCGCCCTGCCTGCCGCTGCCGAGGGCATTGCCTGGTGGCGGCGGCATCGCTTCGGTCTCACCCCCACCCTGGCCGTTCTGGCGGGTATCTACCTCGGCGCGCTGCTCCTGTCGGGCTGGTGGTTTGGCCGTAACGCCGCCACCTACGGCCCCGGCGACTATTTCGGCTGGCAGCGGCACGATAGCATCGTCGTCGGCCAGCTGACCACCCGCGACTACCTGACCCAGGTGGGCACGGTGCGCGGCCTACGCGAGGGGATAGCCACAGTCTTCCAGAGCTTCTGGGGTATCTTTGGCTGGATGGGCGCGCCCTATCCCTACGAAGTCTACTGGGTCCTGTACGGCCTGGCTGCGCTGGCTGTCGTTGGTCTCATCCTCTATGCCATCGGGCACTGGGGTTGGCCGCGCCCCCAGTTCTGGCTGCTTGGCCTGATCATTGCCTGCGCCGTGGCGGGCGTCGCCCTGTACAATCTCAAGTTCGTTCAGTTCCAGGGCCGCTACCTGTTCTCAGCCCTCACGCCGATTGCCCTGTTCTTGGCCCTGGGCCTGCGTGAGGTGTGGGCGCGGCAGCACGAGCGCGTCCTGCTCGCGCTAGGCACGGGCCTTGTCGCCGCGCTGGCGGCGTTCGGCCTCGTTGTGATTCGCAGGCAGCTTTGAGAGTCCTCAGAAGCCAATCATACGCTGTCAGACGGAGCCAGGCAGAACCGGGGTGCGGCTGGCTACAACCGCGCACTCCGCTATCGGCTACCTGGCTGCCCACTACTGGAGCCACCATGGGTTTTCTCAGCAAGCTCTTCGGCGGGTCGTCCGCCGCTAAGGATGACGGTATCTACCTCTACGTGCGCTGCGGCAACTGTGGCCGCACCCTCAAGGTCCGCGTCAACCGTCAGAGCGACCTCCTGCCCGATTGGGACAGTGGCGGCTACAGCCTGGTCAAGGAAATGATGGATGACAAGTGCTTCCGCCTCATGCGGGCCGAGCTGGCCTTCGATGACCGGTACAACATCACGTCCCAGAGCATCGAGGGTGGCGCGTTCATCACCCGTGAGGAGTATGAGGCGTCGCGGCAGCCACCGCCGCCCACCGTCTCCGAGTAGCGAAGGAGCGTCACGATGCGCCGCAATACCCGCCGCCTCATCCTGGCTCTGCTGGGCGTCGTGGCCGTCCTGGCCCTGGTCGCCGCCGTGGGGGTCTGGTACGCCGGCATCCGCCCGCTGCCGCCCACCACAGGGGCGCTCAGCGTGCCCGGCCTCCAGGCTCCGGTCACTGTGTACCGCGATAGTTGGGGTATCCCCCACATCTTCGCCCGAGACGCCACCGACCTGTTCATGGCCCAGGGCTACATCCAGGCGGGCGACCGCTTGTGGCAGATGGAGTTCCAGCGGCGCACGGGCCACGGGCGACTGAGCGAGATTCTTGGCGCTGCTACCCTGAGCACCGATCGCTTTCTCCGCACCCTGGGCATCACCCAGGCAGCCCAGGCCGACCTGGACATGATGGACCCGGCGACGCGCGCGTACATCGATGCCTACTCGCGCGGCGTCAACGCCTACATCGACAGCCACCGCAGCAATCTGCCCATCGAGTTTACCTTGCTCGGCGTCACGCCGGAGCCGTGGACGCCAGTCGACTCCCTGGTGTGGGGCAAGATGATCGCCTGGGACCTGGGCGGCAACTGGGAGACTGAGCTGCTGCGCGCCCGCATCGTCGCCCTGCTGGGGGCCGAGGCGGCGCAGCAGCTGCTGCCCACCTATCCCGCCACAGGTCCCCTCATCATCCCCGCCGAGACCAACGCCTACCGTGACCTGGGCGCGCCCGATGTCGCGGCGGCGTCGGCCGCTATCAACCGCTGGCTGTCGCCCGTCAAGGCGGGCATCGGTAGCAACAACTGGGTGGTCGGCGGCGAGAAGACGGCCAGCGGCAAACCCCTGCTGGCGAACGACCCCCACCTGGGCATCCGCCTGCCGTCCGTGTGGTGGGAGGTTGGGCTGCACGGGGGTGGCTATAACGTCGTCGGCGCGGGGCTGGTCGGCGTGCCGGGTGTCATCATCGGTCACAACGACCGCATCGCCTGGGGTGTAACCAACGCCGTCGCCGACGTCCAGGACCTGTACCTGGAGCACATGCGCGGCCTGGCGACCGACGCGCCGGAGGCCGAGTACCAGGGTCAATGGTATCCGGCGACGGTGCGCTACGAAACCATCAAGGTCAAGGGTAAGCCCGACGAGATTACCCGTGTCGTGACGACGCGCCACGGACCACTGCTCAACTATGTTGTCTCCGGTCTGGAACAGCCGATGGCTTTCAAGTGGACGGCGATCAGCGCGCCAAATGAACTGTTCCGCGCCTTCGTCCAGCTGAATCGCGCCCAGAACTTCCAGGACTTCCGCGACGCCCTGCGCTATTTTGCCGTGCCTGCCCAGAACTTCGTCTACGCCGACGTCGATGGCAACATCGGCTATCAGATGCCTGGGCGCATCCCCCGACGCGCCCAGGGTCAGGGCCTGGTTCCCGTCCCCGGCTGGACGGGCGAGGGCGAGTGGATCGATAGCATCCCCTTCGACGAATTGCCGACCATGTACAACCCGCCGGCCCACTTCATCGCCACGGCCAACAACAAGGTCATCGCCGACGACTACCCCTACTTCATCAGCGCCGAGTGGGCGGCCCCCTACCGCGCTCGCCGCATCACCGACATACTCAGCCAGGGCAGTGGCCTCACGGTCGCCGATATGCAGGCCCTCCAGGCTGACACGCAGCAGCTATTCAGTCAGAAGCTGCAAGGCTACGTCTCCCAGGTCCAGCCGCAGGGCTGGCTGCAAGAGGAGGCGCTCAAGGCTGTTCGCGCGTGGGGGGGTCGCAACGACACCGACAGCGCGGGCGCAGCTATCCTGGAGGTCGCCTACAAGGAGTTGCTGCCGCGTCTGCTGGCTGACGAGTTGCCCAAGAGCGTCTACGAGGACTATCTACGCGAGAGCAGCATGCATCACATGCTGGTCGACGCCCTGCTCGACGATGCCAACAACCCCTGGTGGGACGACAAACAGACGCCGCAGCGCGAGACCCGCGATGAGATGCTGACCCAGGCCTTCGCGGCCGCCGTCGATTGGCTGGGCCGCCAGTACGGCGATGTGCCCGCCGAGTGGAAGTGGGGTCGCCTACACACCGCGACTTTCCAGCATACGCCCCTCGGGCAGAGCGGCATTGTTCCCCTGGAGAGGCTGCTCAATCGTGGGCCGATTCCTGCCCGTGGCGGGCTGAGCGTCAACGCGGCGGGCTTCAGCTACCAGAAACCCTATCCCGTCAGTTCCCTGGCCTCCTATCGCCAGGTCATTGACCTGGCTCATCTGGCCGCCTCCCAGGCGATGCATACCACGGGCCAATCCGGCCAGCCGTTTAGCCGCTACTACGACAACATGATTCAACCCTGGCAGCGCGTCGAGTATCACCCGATGCCCTTCGACGAGGCCAGTCTTCAAGCCACCCACGCCGACCGGCTCACGCTCACGCCATGACACCCTCCTCTGTCCCTGGCCTCGCCGCCGATGGCCGCCCCGGTCCGCTCGAGGCTATGCGCGGTACGCTGCTCGGCGCGGGCTGGTTCCTGACGGTGTTCATCCTCGCTCGCTGGGCCGCGCCCGGTCTGCCCGTCTCTCCGGCGGTGGGCCTCATGGCGACCACGGTTCTCCTCGTCGTCGCCATCCTCCCCATCGAGTATTTCGGCGGCGCGCTCAACCTCCCCACCCTCCGTGGCTGGCTCATCCTCGGCGTGGTGGGCGTGGCCGCTCTGGGCTCCAGTGTCTTCCTGACCAACGCCCAGTCGCCGGGCGCGGCGAGCCTAGCGCTGCTGCTCGGTGCGGTCATCGTCGGCGTCCTCATCGGTCGCTTTGCCCTCATCGACCGCGATTTAGTTCTGCTCATCGCCGTCCTCTACATCATCATCGATGCTTACTCGGTCTTCTTCGGTCCCACCCAGGTTCTGCTACAGCGTGGGGGGGCGCTGGTGAGCACCCTCACCATTCGCTTCCCCATCCTCGGCGCCGAGCGTATCGCACCTCTGGTGGGGGCGACCGACTTCCTGGTCTGGGCAGCCTGCGCCCAGGCCGCTTACCGCTTCCAGTTCCCTTACCGTCGTGCCCACGCGGCTCTGGCCTTCGGCTTACTGGGCAGCGCGGTCGTCGGCATCGCGGCCGGGAGGGCTGTGCCGGCCCTGCCCCTGATGATGGCCGCTTACCTCTTCGTCAACGCGCGGCAGTTCAACTGGCGCAAACCTTCCCTATGGGCTTTAGGAGCCGTCCTGCTCGCCATCGTCCTTGGCGTCGGCTTTGTGGCCCGCCGTGCCCTGGCGCCATGACGACCACGGACCACGGGCCACCGACCGCCGGGATCAGCTGGTCAGTGGCGTGCCCTCGATCGTCGGTCGCCCACGTCGAGACCTGTCAGGTGCGTTTGCCTGTGCGCCTGCAATGAAGCCAGCGCGCAAAACGTATGTGTAGAGGAAGCGCGGCGGCCGCAACGGGTCGGTCTGCCGTCTAGCCTGCCCTACCGTCGGCATTTCGACCTGGAAACTGGCGCATGCCCCACCTCCGTCTTGTCTCCCTGGCCCTCCTGCTCGCCACACTGCTTTTCCTGCCAGGCTCCCGCGCCACCGCCGAGCCGGGGTCGCCCCATGCCGAGCAGGTTCAGTACAACCGCCTTTACTTTCTTCCCACCATCATGCACGTGGCGCCCGGCTATCCGAGCGCCCCTGCCCTGAGCGCCAGCGCCCCGTCAGGCGGCCAGTTCACGCTGTCCTGGTCGAGCGTGGGAGGCGCGGACGGCTACCACCTGTGGATGAGCGGCTACCCCGACATGGCGGGGGCATGGGTCATCTACCGGGGCACCCTTCGGCAGCACAGCCTGACCCTGCCGGTCGGCCTATACTACTTCCGCGTCCAGGCCAGCAACGCCAATGGCGCCAGCGCCAGCAACATGGTGACAGTCAACGTGACGCCGCCGCCGACCCCCACGCCGCCGCCCGTCAACGTGTGCGCCGAGATCCCCGGTTCGAGCTTCGGCTCCCTCACCATCAACGGCTCGCCCAGCGATCGCCCCGCCGAGGCCCACGCTGACCTCAACCTGGCCTTGCGTGGCTACGCGCCGACGAGCGAGATGCGCGTTCTGGTGGACTATAGCGGCCACACCGACACCAACGCGCCGCAACTCGGCTATCTCTTCGCCAACCCACGCGGCGCTGACATCGCCTCGGTACATCGCGTTTACGACTGGAACTGGGGTAGCAACTCTCGCGGGGGGCTGATTACGAACTGGCCGGTCACGCTCATGCGGCTGGCGGCGACGCCTGGCGAGGTGCTGCGCGTTCCCGATTCGGGTTACAACATCGGTAGCGACTATGAGGTTCTGGTTCTGTATGCCAGTGAGAGCCGCATCACCCTCAAGTACACCCGCGAGGACAACGTTGTTCAGGGCTACACGGTGCACATTGAGAACGTGTGCGTCGAGCCGCGTCTCCTGGCGCTATATCGCAGCCTGAACGCCTCGGGCCGCCGCACTCTGCCTGCCCTCCACGGTGGGGAGGCGCTCGGCCGCGCCACAGGCTACGAGGTCGGGGTCGCCGTCCGCGACACCGGCTCCTTCATGGACCCGCGCTCGCGCAAGGACTGGTGGCGGCGGTTCCCCTAGCGTGACGGGGACAACCGGCAAGAAGAAGGACCAACAGGCGAGCGCCCATTGGTCCTTCTTCTTGCCTCGGGGGTCGGTGGCCTACAGCGGATCGGCGGCGACACCGACGATGGGGTATCGGAAATCGCGGCCACTGAAGCCCTGCAAGGCGGCGTACAGGCTGTACAGGAACATGCCGATGATGGCGACACCCGCCACGCACGCCAGCGGGAAGAACAGCAGGCCGATGATGGTCCACCACAGGTGCGCGCCCAGCCACATGCTCACGCCACCCACCAACATGGCGGCGACGACGCCAAGCTGCCAGAACGTGGCCTGCAGGGCCTGGCCCGCGACCCATTGGCCGTCGTTGCGGTTGCGGTATACGAGCCAGATGCCGCCGGCGACGGCGAGGCCGAGGAAGCCGGTCACCAGGTTCAGCCAGATGCTGGCGTGCGCCAGGCCGGCCATGAGGCGGTCATCCCCGTCGATTACCTGGGTTGACAGCCATGTCGGCGCGGGCGCAGGCGCAGGGCCGCCGGCGGGGGGCAAGGGGGTTTGCGTGACAACGGGCCACGCGGGAGCCTCTACGTTGTAATTCTCTTGACGATCCATGGTCTCTAGTGTCCTTTCAGGTCGATGCGGCCTGGCCGCTGTCATTCAATGTGCTATACGCGCGGTTGGCGTCAGAGTTGCATGGGCAATGAAGCCGACGGCCGTTATTTGCCCGCGTGTACAGCCACACGTATAATGACGTGGTTGCAGCTTGAACGAGTGGAGGATGGTCGGCATGCTCGAGACGACAGCGGCCCCGTCTGAGGGGCGCGCTTTTCCGGAAACCGGGTGCAACGTGGAGGGGGTCTTTCTCGACTTCTTCAATCGCTATGGTGTCGAGATCTGCGGCTTGCCCATCACGGAACGCCTGGTGGAGAACGGCTTGCCGATCCAATACTTCCAACGCCTGGCTCTGGAGGAGGTGGCGCCGGGCCAGGTGCGGGTGAAGCCGCTGGGGATAGAGGTGCTGGCGCGGCGCGGCGGGTATGCGCCCGGCGCCACCGGCACGGTTGATGCTACCCTGGCAGCGCCCCCGTTCGACCTGGCGGTGGTGGTGTCTCGTCTGCCGCGTCACGCTATGCTCCGCTATGACAGCCGCCCTCTTGAGGAAATCACGCATCTCGTCATCCACCACACCGGCGTGGCGGCCGAGGTTGGCCCCGAGGTGATCGCAGGCTACCATGTCGCCGACCTGAACTGGCCGGGCATCGGCTATCACTTCGTCGTCTACCCAGACGGGCGAATCGTGCAAACCAACGCGCTGACCACCGTTGCCTACCATGCTCGCCAATTCAACGCCACGAGCGTCGGCATTGCCTTGCTCGGCGACTTCGAGAGCGACCCTCCGCCGCACGACCAACTCGATGCGACGGCTGCGCTGTGCGCATGGCTGCGGCGCGAGTTGCGCCTGCCCGTGGCTGCCATCCAGGGACACCGCGAACTGGTCAACGTCACCTGCCCAGGTAGCCAGTGGCTGTTGGGGGCAGCCTGGAAGTACGATCTCATCTACCGCGTGCAGCGCCAGTTGGGTGAAGCGCCGCTGTCCGTTCGCGTATCGCCGCCAGAGATGTCGAAGGATGGCGTCGGCGACCTGGACGGCGCGTCCCTGGCAGCGAATACGGTTGCGACGCCCTACGTCGCAACCGACGCCAGCGACGTCACGACCGAGGACGTGTCGCTGGCGGAGCCGCCTGCCCCACAGTGGCCGTTTGACGCGGCCGATGTCGGAACTGATGAGGGTGCAGCCCCGGAAGATGCCGAGCGCCCCGCCCCGCCGACCGCGGCCGCGCCTGTCGATGCGCCGCCGTATCCCTCCGCCGCCGACAGCTCAGCCTTGTAGCGGCCGCCCTCTCTGCCGCTCGTGACCGAGACCTACCGCGTCCAACTCCCCGCCTTCGACGGTCCCCTGGACTTGCTGCTTAGTCTGATCGAGGAGCGTGAGCTAGATATCACCGTTATCGCGCTGGCGACGGTGACCGACCAGTTCCTGGCCTACGTGCGCGCCCTTGATGCGCCGAATCCGCGCCTGCTGGCCGACTTTCTCAGCCTGGCGGCCAAACTCCTGCTCATCAAGTCGCGCAGCCTGCTGCCGCCGCCACCGCCCTCCGATGAGGACGATGAGGCGGAGGAGGATGTAGGCGAGGCGCTGGCTCGCCAGTTGCGCGAGTACCAGCGTTTCAAGCAGGCGGCGGCCGGGTTGCAGGCGCGCGAGGCGGCCAACTTGCAGGTGTTCGCCCGCGAGGCGCCGCCGCCTGCCCGGCCGCCTACGCTGGGGCTGGACGGGGTAACCCTCGACGATCTGATGGGGGCGTTGCGGCGGGCGCTGGCGCGACTGCCCGCCGAGCCATCGACCGAGATGCCGGTGCAGCCGCATAGCGTGACGGTCGAAAGCAAGATGGCGGATCTCCGGGAGCGCATCCGCTGGGGGCGGCTGGACTTCAACGCCTGGCTGGCCGAGGCGTCAACGCGCTACGAGGTGGTCGCGGGCTTCCTGGCCCTGCTAGAGCTGGTCAAGGAGCGGGCCGTGATCGCCCGCCAGGATGCGGTATTTGCGACGATCTGGCTCGAGGCGGCGTGAAGCGGGGAACGTAGGGCGGAGCGCGACCGGCAACGAGCACCGAGGGACCAGGGGCCAGTGGGGAATACCTGTTGGTCCCTGGTCCCTCGTCCGTGATCATCAACCCGGCAGGCCCAGACGCGCCACGACGGGCAGATGGTCGGAGCCGCTAGGCGGGCCGCGCCTCGCCTCCAGCGCGCGAATCTCGGGCGAGTGGAGGACATAATCGATGCGCAGAACGGGGAAGGGGGTCCAGAAGCGGCCCCACACCAGGCCCTCAGGAAAGGTGTAGCCCAGGCCCCAGCCTGCCTCGCGGTAGGCATCATCGAGGTGCGTGGTGAGCTGGCGGTACGCGCCACTGCGGTCCGGCAGGTTCAGGTCGCCCAGCACGATCACCGGCCCTTTCACCCGGTCGATGGCGCTGACGAGGGAGGCGACGGCGCGGTCACGCCGCGATGGGTCGAAGTTGGCGACGTACAGCAGGGAACCAGCGCCCGGCGTCCAGTCGATGCGCGGGTTGCGCGGGTGGGCGTTGAACACGGTCACGGGACCGCCGGGTAGGTCCACAACGGCGCGGATGGCATAGGAACCCTCGGCCCCCAGGGTGAGAAGCTGGGCGTCGCGCAGGGGGTAGCGGCTGTAGAGGCCCAAACCCTGGTCGGCGTAGATGACGCGATGGGGGTAGGTAGCGGCAAGCTTAGGGGCCAGGCGCGCGGCATGGTTGCCGACCAGCTCCTGGAGGGCAACGATGTCGGCGTCCTGGGAAAGGATGGTCGCGGCAAGGCGATCCGTGTCGCGGCTGGCGGCGAGGATGTTGTGGGTCATTACCGTGACGGCGCGGCGAGGCTCAGGCGTGGGCAGGCGCGGCATAAACAAGGGCAGGTAGTAGAGGGCGAAGGGTAACGCCGCCACCGCCAGGGTGGTGAGGGCCAGCCGCGAGCGCGCCAGCAGAGCGAGGGCCAGGCACGGCAGCAGAGGAATCAGCAGAAACGGCTCGAAGGTTGCCATGAGGGCCAACGTCGACGACAGTCCCGATACCCGTCCTGACACCGAAGGCTGGCCGAACAGCCACTCGGCAACGGAGTACATGAGCAGGACGGCGGCATAGCCCAGGGCCAGGCCGACGGCCAGGCGGCGCCAGGCTCGGCCCGCACGCCTGGCGGCGGGGGCGGGCAGCGCGCGCTCGCCTACGGAGGGCCGCCGCGTCACGTGGCTTACTCCACGGCGCGCCCGCGAGCAGGCGCGGGGTCCGAATCGCTTGCGTCGTCGCCGTTTGGGGGGCGTCTGCCCTTGCGGGTGGCCCTGGGCGGAGGTTCGGCGCGCCGAGTGTCGGCCTCGAACTCGCGGACGACCTCGCCGAAGATCGCCAGGGCCTGCAAGATGGCGGTCGTCCAATCACCGCGAATGGGCACGCGGACCTGATTGGAGGCCACCTGGGCCTGGCCAGACAGCCGCTTCTGGAGAGTCTGCTGCACGGAGCGTGGAATGCGGTCGGTGCGCAGGATGAGAGCGTCCCCCTCGCGCTGGATGGTGTGAACCCCGGCGGCCTGGGCGAGCAGCTTCACGCGCAACAGGAACAACAGATTCTGCACCGCCTCTGGCGGCGGGCCGAAGCGGTCGCTCAGTTCCTGGTTCATCGCATCGACGCCGCTGAGACCGTCAAGCTCGGACATGCGTCGGTAGAGGCGCAGGCGCAGGCTCTCGTCGGCGACGTAGGATTCGGGCAGCAGCGCGTCCAGCGGCAACTCAATGGTAGGGGCGGGCGCGAGGGGCCGCGTCGAGACGGGCGGCGGGGTGATGCGCGTCGGCCGCCCACTCACCGCGTCGCCATTGGCCGCCGGTTCGTCGGCGTCGGCCTTGATGTCCTTGATGGCCTGGGCCAGCAGGCGGGTGTACAGGTCGAAGCCAACGGCGGCGATCTGGCCGTGCTGGCGGCTGCCGAGCAGGTCGCCCGCGCCGCGAATCTCCAGGTCGCGCATGGCGAGGCGGAAGCCGCCACCCAGGTCGCCGCTTACCTCCATGAGCGCTTCGAGGCGCCGCCGCGACTCGTCGCTCAGCTCCATGCTCTTGTCGTACAGGAGATAGGCGTAGGCGCGCTGGGTGGCGCGGCCGACGCGGCCACGCAGTTGGTAAAGCTGGGCCAGGCCGAAGCGGTCGGCGCGATTGACGATGAGGGTGTTGGCATTGGGGATGTCGAGGCCGCTCTCGATGATGGATGTGGAGACCAGGACGTCGATGCGCCCGGCGGCGAAGTCGAGCATCACCTGGGCCAACTCATGCTCGTCCATCTGACCGTGGGCGACGGCGACCACGGCATCCGGGGCGAGTCGCTGCAAGTGCTGGGCGACCATGTGGATGCCCTGGACGCGGTTGTGGACGAAGTAGACCTGGCCGCCGCGATCCATCTCGCGCATGATGGCCTGGCGCACCAGATTATCGTCGTACTCGGCGACGACGGTGAGGATAGGCAGACGATCTTCGGGTGGCGTGTCGATGGTGGACAGGTCGCGCACGCCGGTCAATGACATGTGCAGCGTGCGCGGGATGGGCGTCGCCGTCAGGGTCAGCACGTCCACCTCCTGCCGCATCTGCTTGAGGCGCTCCTTGTGGGCAACGCCGAAGCGCTGTTCCTCGTCGATGATGACCAGGCCCAGGTCCTTGAACTGAACATCCTTACTCAGCAGGCGGTGCGTCCCGATGACGATGTCGATCTGGCCCGCTGCCAGCTTTTGCAGGCTGTCGCTCTGTTCCTTGTCAGACTGGAGGCGCGACAGGGAGGCGACGCGCACGGGAAAGGCGGCCAGCCGCTCGCTGAAGGTGGCGAAGTGCTGCTGGGCCAGAACGGTCGTGGGAACAAGGATCGCGACCTGCTTGCCGTCCATGACGGCCTTGAAGGCGGCGCGCAGGGCGACCTCGGTCTTGCCGTAGCCCACGTCGCCCGCGATGAGGCGATCCATGGGCTTGGACTGCTCCATGTCGGCCTTGACCTCTTCGATGACGCGCAGCTGGTCTTCGGTCTCGGTGTGAGGGAAGGCGGCCTCTAGCTCGGCCTGCCACGGCGTGTCTGGGGAGAAGGCGTGGCCGGGCACGGTCTCGCGGGCAGCGTACAACTCTAGCAGCTCGGCGGCCAACTCCTCGACGGCGCGTTTAGCCCGCTGCTTGATGCGCTCCCAGTCGCCGCTGCCCAGGCGGCTGACCTCGGGAACACTGTCGCCCGCGCCGATATAGCGCGCCACACGGTCGACCTGGTAGGTGGGAACGTAGAGCTTGTCGCCGCGCGCGTACTCGATCTCCAGGTATTCGCGCTCGGTGCCGGCGACTTCCATGCGCACCATACCGACGAAGCGTCCAATGCCATGCTCGATGTGGACGACATAATCGCCGGGGCGCAGGTCAGAGAAGAAGGCTTCCGGCGGCGTTGACTGGCGCTGGCGCGCGCGGCGGCGGCGCGGCAGTCGCCAGCCGAACAATTCGCCGTCGCTGAGCAGGGTCAGGCGTATCTGACCCTCGTCGCGGCGGCCGCCGTCCTCAGCGTCGCGGGTAGGGGGCTGGGCGGCATCCAGGGCAGCTCGCAGATGGCCCTGAGCGTCGCTGGGAGCTGTGACCGGCTCGACGATGCGCCAGCCTTCGCCGAGAACGCCGCGTACCACGGTCAGGCTGCGCGGGTGGGGCAGGTCAGTCAGGGTGGTGGCAGGCGTGACGCGAACACTCCACTCCTTGAGGAGATCGGCGATGCGGTCGGCCTGGCGCGAGACGAGAATGACCGCCTGCCCTGCGTCTGTCCAGTCGAGAACCTGGCGCGCAGCCTCGCCGAGCTGGCCGCCGTAGCGCGGGGCCGGAGCGAAGGTAGCAGCCACAGCGTCGCTAAAGGCAGTCGTTGTCAACCCGGCGGGGGCGGGGCTATGGGGGTCATCCAGGGCGGCGGCCGGGCGGCGGCGAAGGACGCGCTCGACGTCGCCCCAGGCGACGACCTGGCTGCCGCGCCAGTTGACGGGTAGCTCGCCGGCCTTCACCTGGCTGTCGCGGACAGTCTCGGCCTGCGCTCCGACCTCTGCCCCAACAATGGCAACCTCCTGCCAGTCGTCGATGAGAATCCAGGCGTCGGCGGGCAGATAGTCGAGCAATGTCGCGGGCGTGGGGTGCAGATAGCCCTGGTAGAATTCGATATTGCGCAGGGTCACGCCCGCCAGGAGGGCCTCACGCTCGCGGATATACGCGCTTTGGGCCAGGGGGTGAAGCGTCGACAGGTCCAGGGCGAGCAGATCGTCCTCGATGGCCGGGCCGCGGCCGGGCAGAGCCTCAGCAGCCGGGGTGATGGTGATGGCCTCGATCATCTCGCTGCTGCGCTGGGTCGCCGGATCGAAGGCGCGCAGCGACTCGATCTCGTCGCCGAAGAACTCGATGCGCACGGGCGAGGCGCTGGCCGTGGGGTAGATGTCCACGATACCGCCGCGATGGCTGATAGCCCCTGGGGCTTCGACGACGCTGACCATCTCGTAGCCCATGGCCGAGAGTCGCTCTAGCAGCCGCGCCAGGTCGAGTTGCTGGCCGCGCTTGAGGCTGAGCATGGCCTTGCTCAACTCGGCGGGGGGCAGGGTACGAGTCAGGAGGCCGCGCGACGAGGTGACGATCAAGGGCCAGCGGTCCGGGGCGTCGCCGTTCGCACGGGCGGCGGGCAACTGCGCCAGGGCGCACAGGGTATCCAGCCGCTGACGGCGCGTCTCGATGTCCCAGGCGACACGCTCGTAGGGCAGGGCGTCCGGGGGCGGGAAGCGATACACGTCGTCGGGGTGGCGAGCGAAGGCGCGCAAATGCTGGGCGAGCTGGTGGGCGCGCTCCGGGTGGGCCGTGAGCAGGAGAAGCGGCGCTTTCAGGTCGCGCTGGAGCGCGGCGGCCAGCACGGGCCGCGCCGTCTCCAACGCCGACACGCGCACCAGGGGGCGCAGGTCGCCGTCGCCGATGGCGCGCAGACCCTTGACCAGGGTGCGATAGCCCTGGGTGGTGCGGATGTAGTTGGTGAGGCCGGACAGGGTAATTTCTGACATAACCACTAATTGGGGTTGAAACGATTCATGGCGGTCAGGATACCCTCGCGCAGCCAGGCATTGGCGGCCTGGGCGGCGCGGTCGACGAGGATGGGTAACTCGGCTTCTTCGGCTTTGGTCCACGGGGCCAGGACGTGGGCGGCGGCGTCCCAGCCGGCCGGCGGGCGGCCCACACCGACGCGCAGGCGAGCGAAGTTCTGGGATCCGACGCTGGCAATAATCGACTTCATGCCCCCGTGGCCGCCCGCGCCGCCCTCTGGCCGCAGACGCAGCGTACCATACGGGATGTCCAACTCGTCGTAGACGACGAGTAGATGGTCCAGGGGCGCTTTGTAGAAGCGCAGCAGGGGACCGACCGCCTGGCCGCTCAGGTTCATGTATGTCAGGGGGCGGGCGAGGATGACGCGCCTGCCCTCTACCAGGCCGCCGGCAAGGCGGGCCTTGTGCTGGAGCTTGTCGAAAGTCAGCCCGTACATCTGGGCGAGGCGGTCGACCACGAGCCAACCCAGGTTGTGGCGGCTACGCGCGTATTCGGGGCCGGGGTTGCCCAGGCCGACAATCACATACGGCTCATCGCTCAAGGCTAGATCAACTTCCGCAACAAGACCACCAGGCCGATGAAGGCAAACACCGCCAGTGTTCCGATGGCGCCCAGCAAGAAGGCGTCGCGGATGCGGCTCATGTCGAAGGCGGACGTGAACTGGCGGCGAATCCCCGAGAAGTCAGGAATCAGCGACGACAAGCCCGATCGCGCGGCGGGAGTCGCGCTCGCGCCGGGCGTGCCGGTGCCGCGCGGTGTCCCGACGGCGGTGGGGGTTGTGCCGGGGCGGGCGGTGGCGGCGGTCGCCTGCGCCTGCGCCACGGCGGCCGGCGCGCCACCCGGCAAGGGCGGCAGTGTTGGGAGCACCGGCGGGGTAACAGTCGCCTGGGGCGTTGCCGTGCGCTGCGGGTTGGGCGTGGGGGTGTCCGTTTCGCTGGCCGTCGGGCTGGCCTGCGCCTGGGTGGGCGCGACGGGCTGAACGCGGTTAGCGACCTGGAGGTTCGTGGCGACGTAAAAGCAAACTTCCTGGGCGCGGTCGTCGACGACGGTCAGCTTGAGACTGTAGACGCCGTCCGGCACGCCCTGAGTATTCCACGCGTCTAGCTGGCCGTTGGCGACAGGGCGGTTGACGGTCGAACTGACGGCCGACCACGCCTGTGGGTTGGCGGCTGGGGCAAATTCTAGCTTGTAGAACTGAAAACGGTCAGCGTCCGCGCTGCCGATCACGGGAACCTCGCCGCGCAGGGTAGCGCCTGAGCGGGGGGCGCTGATGGTCGTGGTGGGGCAGCCCTGAAGCATAGTCGTCGCCGCGGCCTGCGAGGTGGGGGCGAGGGGCGCGGCCAGAGCGGCGCGCCCGCCCCAGACCAGCAGCAGGGCAAGAACGGCGGCGAGCGGCGGAAGGAAGCGACGCATGCGGTCTCCTGATGACGAAAAGCGACACACTCTCAACCGAACAACTCTAGCATAAGTCCAGGTCAACGCCAAATCTTCGGCCGAGCCGCCCTCTTACACTCTTCACATCGAATCTTCATCA
>DAOUDG010000031.1:0-68636 GCA_034431435.1 Anaerolineae bacterium
GGGGATGGGGTAGCGGATGCCGCCCTTGTGCGTTCCCTCTAGACCCTCCACAATGTCGGCCATGGCGGCCACAGGTAGGGCGAAGGCCATCTCGTGGTCTCCGGTCTGGGCGAAGACGCGGTCGGCATGCCAAAGCACAGACAGGGAAGCTGGAGATGGGCGGCGGCAGGCCGTATGGGTACAAGAAGGTAGGCGAAGGCCGTAGTGCCCATCTGGTCATTGATGAGGTAGAAGGGTCGGTGGTCAAGCGGATCTTTGAGCTCTACGTCCACGGCAGGGGTGATGGCAGCGGTCCGTTAAGCTTCCGGCAATTGGCTGAGGTATTGGACAATGAAGGCTGTCCGGCACCGAACAATGCCAAGAACAACCGGGGGTATTGGACCCCCTCGGCCTTGCACTGGATCATCAAGAACGAGATCTATGCAGGCCGGACGTATTTTGGCAAGACGACTGTTGCATGGCAGCCGGACGGGACGCGGAAGACGGTGCACAAGCCGCGTGAAGAGTGGCTGGTGATCGACGTCCCTGAGTTGGCACTGGTTGATCGGGCAACCTGGGAGGGTGCTCAGTACCGCATGGAGCGCAACCGGGAGCTTGCGAAGCGTAACGGGAAGCGTGAGTATCTGTTGAGTGGCTTCTTCCGCTGCGGTCGGTGCGGCTATGCAATGGGGTCATTGTGCGGAGACCGCTACGTGTGTTCGCCTCCTGCCCGATGGAAGGAGCGGCAGCCATGTTCGAACATGAATCGCACAGTCTTGTCACGGGTGGCTGAACAACTCGTGTGGGAATGGTTGACAGCACTCTTGTCAGATGATACGAGTATCGACAGAGGGTTGCAGGCGATGAAGGAACAGGCGCAAGCAACCTTTGCTGGCAAGCACGAACGGCTCAGTCTGGTGGATAGCTTGATTGACAAGGCTGATGCGAAGATCAACCGCCTGATCCGCGCGTTTGGCAATGATGAGTCAGGGGATGCTGTTGTTTTGAGTGCTATGCAGACAGAAGTGAAGAACCTGGCGCGGCAGCGGGAAGCGCTCAAGGCAGAACGGAACATGATTGCCGCCGAGCTTGCCCAGCATGAGATCACCCCTGCAATGGAGGCGCAAATTAAGGCGATGGCCGCTGCCATCCGCCAGAAGCTGCCAGATGCCACGTTCGCCGAGAAACGCTACGTGATGGATAAGCTAGATGTTCGGGTCATCTATCAGGTTGATGAGGAGAAACGGCGATATCTTGAAGTCTCGTGCGGTATCCCTGGCACTGAAGATGTGATTGCGATTGATCTTCCCTGGAACCCCAATCACAATTCTTCAGAACCTGCGAATGCGATTAGGCCTTCTTGGAACCCAATGTCGAAGGCCGCCAAGGGCGTGACCAGGGTGATGAGGCAGGCGGCGGCGGCCAGGGTAACATAGGCGTTGGAAGGTCGCCCCAGGTAGAGAGCCACGACCACTACCACCCCCATCAGCCCGGCGCGAACCGCCGACGGGCTGCCGCCCACCAGCAAGACATACCCCATCACCGCCGCGATGGTCAACGCCGGTACCCACGGCGACGTGGTGAAACAGGCGCGCAGCGGCCACTGGGCCAGGCGCGCCAGACGCCAGCGGCGGTGGCTCGCCGCCAGGGCCATCAGGCCCGCGAAGCCAAAGCGCAGCCCCGCCAGCAGCGCCACGGCGCCCAGTACGACGATGGTAATGTTGAAGCCTGAAACGACGATCAGATGGGAGAGGCTGGCCCGGCGTAACGCCTCCACGGCGTCGGCGGGAAGACGGTTGTTCAGCCCCAAGAGCGCCCCCTTGAGCAGCCCGGCTTCGACAGGGCGACGCGGGTAGAGGGAGTCGATGGTTCCCTCGGCCCAGGCGCGCAGGGCCGCCGCCGCCAGCCGCAGGGGCGGAGCCTGGCCCGACGCCAGTCGATCGACCTTCGGGAACGCCAGCCCGCCATACACGCCGCCGCGCGCCTGAGTCTCCTGGTACGAGAAGTTCTCCAGGATGGGAATCGCCTCCAGCCGCCCTGCCAGGCGCAGGCGGTCGCCATAGTGAAGCGCCTGCGTCGAGGGCAGCCGCACCTGCACCGCTGGCGCAGGCGCGCACATCACCGGCGCCACGCGGCACACGGGCCGCCCCGTGTCAGGCGTCAGCGCCTCCTCGCGCGGCTGCCACTGGCCGCCCACGATCCAGGGAACGCCCTCGACGGCCAGGTCCTCCACAGCCACACGTACTGTAGTGATGCGATCTTGCGGCGCGACATCGTCGTCGACGACGCCGACGAGAATCACGGATCGTCCGTAGGCCGGCTGCCAGGCTGCCAGCGCCGGTCGCCAGTCGGCAAGGGACACGCGCAGCGCGCCCAGGGACGCGACCAGCACCGCCATCGCCGCCAGGGTCACGCCTGACCGTCCCTGGCGGCGACCGAGGCTCACCAGCGCGACGGCGATCAGCAGGGCGGCGGCAGTCCAGACGACCGGCAACGGCCAGGCAGGGGGGTAGGTCGCGGCGAGGGCGAGGCCCACGAACCAGGCGGCGGCGAGAAGCGGCAGGCGCGGCATGAGGGTCGAGGCGCGGCGATGTCTCACCCAAAGGGGGTGCGGCGATTGGGGGGCAAGCGGATTGTAACCAGCGGCGAGATGGATGTCAACTTGCCACTGCGTCCCGTCACCCCCGAATCCGGCTACCCCTGCCGTTTGTCAATGGCCGCGCCTGGTGGCACAATTGCGGCATCCGCCCCTGGTGAGGTTGCCGCTGTGTTAACCATCTCCGCCAACCAGTTCCACCTCAACGGCTCGCCCTTCCGCATCCTATCCGGCGCGCTGCACTACTTCCGCATCGTGCCCGACTATTGGCCCGACCGGCTGCGCAAACTGCGCGCTCTGGGCCTCAACACTGTCGAAACCTACGTCGCCTGGAACCTGCACGAGCCGCGCGAGGGCGACTTCCGCTTCGAGGGCGGACTGGACATCGTTCGCTTCGTCGAACTGGCCGCCGCCGAGGGGCTGAAGGTCATCGTTCGCCCTGGCCCCTACATCTGTACCGAATGGGAGATGGGCGGCCTGCCAGCCTGGTTGCTCAAGGACCCGGCCATGCGACTGCGCGTCTCGTCTCAGCCGTATCTCGATGCGGTGGATCGCTACCTGGACGCCCTTCTGCCACGCCTCGCACCCTTGCAGGCCACGCGTGGCGGCCCCATCGTCGCCATGCAGGTCGAGAATGAGTACGGCAGCTACGGCAGCGACACAGCCTATCTGTCCTACCTCGCCGACGGCCTGCGCGCGCGGGGCGTCGACGTTCTCCTGTTTACTTCCGACGGCCCCACCGACGCCATGCTGCAAGGCGGAACCGTGCCCGGCATTCTCAAGACCGTCAATTTCGGGGCCAATGCGCCGGCCGCCTTCGCCAGATTGCGCCAGTACGACCCCCAGGGACCGCTGATGGTAACCGAGTTCTGGCTGGGTTGGTTCGATCACTGGGGCGAGGCCCACCACGACCAACCCCTCGACGCGGCTCAGGGTGACGCGGCGGTGCGCACCCTGGACGACATCCTGAGCGCGGGCGCGTCGGTCAACCTGTATATGGCCCACGGCGGGACCAACTTCGGCTTCATGAACGGCGCCAACATCGATGGCGGCGTGTACCGCGCCACCGTCACCAGCTACGACTACGCCGCGCCGCTGGACGAGGCGGGCGATCCCACGCCCCGCTACTTCGCCCTGCGCGAGGTCATTGGCCGCTACGTCCCGCTGCCGGATGTGCCGCTGCCGCCGCCGTCGGCGACGCGAGCCTACGGCCCCGTCGCCCTGACCGAGTCGGTGGACCTGGTCGACGCCCTGGGCGAGCTAAGCGAGCGGCGCACGTCCCCCTTCCCTCAGACGATGGAGGCCTTCGACCAGGCTTACGGCTTCATCCTGTACCGCACACGGGTCAGTGGCCCGCGCCCACCCGCGCCGCTGGTCGTGCGCCACGTCCGCGACCGGGTGCAGGTATTTGCTGACGGCGTGGAGGCTGGCGTACTGGAGCGAGAGTTCCCCCAACAGGGAGTTGAGCTGGCCGTGCCCCCCGGCGGGCTATCCCTCGACCTGCTGGTCGAGAATATGGGGCGCGTCAACTACGGCCCCGACCTGCTCGACCGCAAGGGCATCGGTGATGGCGTCCTCCTCGGCGGGCAATACCTGGCCGATTGGGATATCTACCCGTTGCCGCTGGATGATCTGAGTCGCCTGCGCTTCGGCCCATTGGCGGCGACAGGGCCGCGCTTCTTTCGCGGCGTGTTCGATGTCGATGCCCCTGCCGACACCTACCTTGCCCTGCCCGGCTGGACCAAGGGCGTCGCGTGGCTCAATAACTTCAACCTCGGCCGCTACTGGCGGCGCGGCCCGCAGCAGACCCTCTACATTCCGGCGCCACTACTGAAGCGAGGGCGCAACGAACTCGTTATCTTCGAGTTGCACGCGGCGGCGCGACCCGTAGTCGAGCTGCGCGACAGGTCAGACTTGGGGTAGACCATGAGCGAGTGGAACGCGGCCCACTATGACAGTGGCTACAGCTTCGTCTGGAAGCACGGTCGCGGCGCGCTAGACATGCTGGACCCGCAGCCCGGCGAGCGCGTCCTGGACCTCGGCTGCGGCACCGGCCACCTGACCCACCAGATTGCCGCGACGGGCGCTGAGGTCGTCGGTATCGACAGCGCGCCTGACATGATTCGCGCCGCGCGCCAGGCCTACCCCGACCTGCGCTTCGAGGTCGCTGATGCCGCCGACTACGTGGCCGACGCGCCCTTTGATGCCGTGTTCTCCAACGCCGCGCTGCACTGGATGCGCCCGCCGTCGCGCGTCGCCGCCCGCATCGCGGCCGCCCTCAAGCCCGGCGGTCGGCTGGTGGCCGAGATGGGTGGTCACGGCAACATCCAGGCCATCCTTGACGCTCTGTATCCGGCGCTACGCGCTGTCGGCTACGAATCGCCCGAAGAGTTGAACCCGTGGTACTTTCCCAGCATTGGCGAGTACGCCGCGCTGCTGGAGCGCCATAGCCTTGCGGTCAACTTCGCCGCCCTGTTTGACCGCCCGACACAACTGGAGGGCGGCGAGGCCGGCATGCGCCACTGGCTGGACATGTTCGCGGGCACGCTCCTCGCCCCCCTCGACGTGGCGCAGCGCGAACATGTCGTGGCCCAGGTGGAACGCGACTTGCGGCCGCACCTCTGCGAGGGTGGGACCTGGGTGGCCGACTATCGGCGGCTGCGGATTACGGCAACGCGGGAGAGGTGAGTCTATGCTGTCCCAAGACATCGTGCTCACGATCGTGCCCATCCTAAAGCGGCACGCTGTCAGCCACGCCTCGATTTTCGGCTCCTACGCGCGAGGGGCGGCGACAGCAGACAGCGATATCGATCTTCTGGTCGACTTGCCGCCCTCCAAGAGTTTGCTCGACCTGGTTGACCTGAAGCTAGAACTGGAAGATGCGTTGGGGCGCTCCGTGGATGTGCTCACGTATCGGTCACTCCATCCGCTCATCCGAGAAGGTGTGCTAGCCGAGCAGGTCACCATCCTATGAATCCCACGGTCCGCGTCTTTCTTGAGCACATCCTGGAGAGCAGTCAGATCATTCAGGAGTATGTGTCGAGCATGACGAAGGAGGCGTTTCTGACCTCGCGCCAGGCCCAGGACGCTGTCATTCGACGATTAGAAATCATCGCAGAGGCGGATTATGATCTGACGTGGACCATCACTCAAAAGAACATTCCAGAGCTTGAGCTGCATGTTCAGCGAATACTCGCCGAGTCGGAAGGGTAAGCATGACCCGCACTGAGATGATTGAGGCGCTCGAAACCATCTTTGGCGTTGCCAACGTCCTGCACCGTCCGGCCGACCTGCTCGCCTACGAGTACGACGCCACCATCTTTCGCGGCCAGCCGGCCGTCGTCGTCTTTCCCACGGCCACCGAGCAACTGGTCAGGCTGGTCGAACTGAGCCGCCGCAGTGGCGTGCCCTACGTGGCGCGCGGCGCGGGCACAGGTCTGGCGGGCGGCTCGGTCCCGCCCGACGGCGGCATCGTTGTCGCCTTCTCCAAGATGAACCGCATCCTGGACATCGACGCCCCCAACCGCCGCGCCATTGTCGAGCCAGGCGTCGTCAACCTGCACCTCAAGAACGCTCTGGCCCCGCTGGGCTTGACCTACGCTCCCGACCCCGCCTCGCAAAAAGTTTCGACCCTCGGCGGCAACGTCGCCAACAACGCGGGCGGTCCCTTCTGCCTCAAGTACGGCGTGACCACCAACCACATCGTCGGTCTGGAGGTCGTGCTGCCCAGCGGCAAGGTCGTCACCCTGGGCGGCAAGGCCCCCGACGCCCCCGGCTACGACCTGGTGGGCCTGTTCGTCGGCGCGGAGGGAACGCTCGGTCTCGTGAGCAAGATCGTAGTACGCCTCTCGCCCCTGCCCGAGGCCCACAAGACCATGACCGCCGTCTTCCCCAGGCTCCGCGACGGCGCGCAGGCTGTCTCCGACATCATCGCTCGCGGCATTATCCCGGCCGCGCTGGAGATGCTCGACCGCTCGGCCATTCGCATCACCGAGGACGCCATCAAGGTCGGCCTGCCGCTGGACGTGGACGCCCTGCTGCTGATCGAATTGCAGGGACCACCCCAGGGTATGAACCGCCAGGCCCAGGAGATCGTCGACATCTGCTGGGCCAGCGGGGCCAGTGACGTCCAGGTGGCCCGCTCCGAGGCCGAGCGGGAACGACTGTGGGTAGCCCGCCGCAACGCCTTCGGCGCGATGGCGAAGCTGCGCCCCAACTGCTACATCGCCGATGGCACGGTTCCACGCACGAAGCTGCCCGACGTGCTCGAAGCCGTGTACGCCATCGCCGACCGCTACGGGCTGACCCTGGCCAGCATGTTCCACGCCGGCGACGGCAACCTGCACCCCAACATCCTCTTCGACGCTCGCGACGCAGAGGAGACCGAGCGCGTCTTCAAGGCGTCCACCGAGATGCAGCAGGTATGCATCGCCGCCGGTGGCACCATCACCGGCGAGCATGGCGTGGGCATCGAGAAGCGCGAGGATATGGCCCGCCTGTTCGACGCCGAGACGCTGGAGGCGATGGCCCGCCTCAAGCGCGCCTTCGACCCTGACAGCCTGTGCAACCCGCGCAAGATGTTTCCCAGCGTGGTACGAGGGGTGTGACATGCGTATCGTGGTCATTGGGGCGGGTGGGATCGGCGCGTACTATGGCGCACGCCTTGCCGCGGCGGGCGAGGACGTGGTGTTCGTGGCGCGCGGGGAAAATCTCCAGGCGTTGCGCACGGGCGGCCTGCGCGTCATCAGTCCGCTAGGCGACCTGAGCCTGCCCCACGTCCAGGCCACCGACGCCCCAGCCCCGGTTGACCCGGTCGACCTCGTGCTGTTCTGTGTCAAGACCTACGGAACCAGCGACGCCCTGGCCTTGCTGCCGCCCCTGGTCAGCCCCGCGACCGCTGTTATCTCGCTGCAAAATGGCCTCGACGCCGCCGACCACCTGGCCGCCGTCGTGGGCCGCGAGCATGTCCTGGGCGGGCTGACCGCCATCTCGGCGCAGTTGGTCGCGCCTGGCGAGGTGCGCCATAGCAGCGCCTTCGCCCGCGTAACCCTCGGTGAGCTGGACAGCCCATCCTCGCCCCGCGCCGAGGCCATCGTTGCCGCATTCCGGGCGGCGGGCGTCGAAGCCGCTGTGTCCGACGACATCCAGCGTGACCTGTGGCTCAAGTTCATGTTCATCGCCGTCCACGGCCCGCTGACCGCGCTGACCCGCCAACCCCTGGGCGCGATTCGCGACTTCCCCCCGGCCTGGCAGCTTTACCAGGCCGCGGTGCGCGAGGTCGAAGCCGTGGCTCGCGCGCGCGGCGTGCGCCTGCCGCCCGACGCGGTCGATAGCCTCGTCGCCAACGTCGCCAGCATCGCGCCTGGGATGCGCTCGTCTATGGCCGCCGATTTCGAGCATGGGCGACGGCTGGAAAACGAGGACTTCAGCGGCACGGTGGTACGCCTCGGCGAGGCGGCAGGCGTACCCACGCCCGTCCACGGTGTGCTATACGCCCTGCTAGGCGCCGCCGACCGGCGGGCGGCAACTATGGCCCAATATTGACACGGCTGACAGTCACCTTGCAATTCACCTGGAGTATTCCGTGCCTGACGAGAAATACAACCCGATTCATCCCAAATACCGTCCGGCCCACGAGGAGCCGCCGTCCCGCGAGAAGAAATGGCAGGACGCCATCGACGAGCGGATTCGCGAGGCCCAGGAGCGCGGCGACTTCGACAACCTGCGCGGCAAGGGCAAGCCTCTGGACCTGCGCGGTAACCCCTACGCCGGCGACTGGGAGATGGCCTACAACGCGATGGCCAACGCGGGCTATGTCCCCGATTGGATCGACCGCGACAAGGAGATTCGTCAGTTGCAGGCGGAGGCCGACGGCGCGCTGGAGCGGCACATCGCCTGGCACAACCAGGCTGTCGCCGACCTGGAGGAGATGCCCCCGGCCCAGCGCACTCAACGGCGGCAGTTGATTGTCGAGGCGCACGCCTCGGCCGCCAATCGCTATCGGACGCGAGCCAGGACCATCAATGCCAAGATTCTCGACTTCAATCTGCTGTGCCCGATAGCGGCTCTGCATAAGTTCAGCCTGCGCCCCGACGAGATCATCGCCCACTTCGAGGCGCGCCTCACGCCCGTGCCCGACGCCTAGCCGCCGCATCTATCGCCCCCCTACCTGGAGAGTTCGTCGCCGTATGCCTGACTTCGCCTATGATCTTGACCCCTGGCTACTGGGTATCCTGACCGTCGCCATCGTCGTCATTCCATCGCTTATGGGTCTTGTGCTCTTCCGCCGCTTCGTCGCCCCCCGCCTCAACTTCGACGTCGATGTCAACGACGCCGCGGGCGCGGCCATCCAGGCCATCGGCGTCTTCTATGGTATCACCGTCGGCCTGCTCGCCGTGGGCGTCTGGACCACCCACGCCGACCTCGAAGACCTGGTCTCCCAGGAAGCGGCCGCCATCGCTGCGCTCTACCGGGACATAGCCGCCTACCCCGACCCGCCTCGGCAGGCGTTACAGGCGCAGCTACGAGAGTATACCCAGGCGGTCATCGACATAGACTGGCCTGCGCAGACCCGGGGGACGCTTCCAGATGACAGCACCGATATCCTGAATCGTTTCCAGGCAGTGCTCACCGACTTCGAACCAACTACGCAGGGCGACGCGATCTTCCACGCGGAGGCGCTCCGGCAGTACAACAACGTCGTCACGTACCGACGAGAACGCGCTGACTCGGTGGGGGATGGCCTGGCCGGATCGATGTGGGCGGTCATCTGGTTGGGAGCCATCATCAATCTTGGTGTAGCCTACTTCCTGACGGTCGATGATGTGCGCATCCATGCCGCGCTCGTCGGCCTGATTGCAGCCTTCATCGGCCTGGTCATCTTCGTCATTGCCGTCAACGATGATCCATTTCGCGGCTCACTGGGCATTGATGCCCACGACTACCAACTCGTCGTCGACAGGGTCATGAATAGGTGACCCTGAGCGGCCACCCCGCTCGCCTCATTCTCGGCGGCGACGACACGCCGGCCATCCATCTGAGCGAGGCGGCGCAGAGCCAGATAGCCAGCAGGTCGGGCTGGAAATGGTGGCGCGGCTGGCAGGGCAGGCGCACGCCGCGCCGCCGTCGCCTACACTGGCCGCCGCGTTTGCCTTGCGCTCCGCTCACAACTATACTACGTTTGTAGGCATCGCCTTCCCCACGCACCAGCCATCTCCCCGCCTATCATTGGCCTGTTCCGCCTGTCGGCGCCCGACCGACGGGGCGGCAGCGCCTGTCCCTGCCCTAGCAACCCCCTCACGTAGAAAGCCAGGCACCGGATGTTGGAGCGCCTGCGACGCCAGGGAGCGGGTGGCCTCGCCCCGTTCCTTGTAGCGCTAATCATGGTGGCCGTGACCCTCGTCGCTGGCTGGCTCCCTCGAGCCACGCCCCAGCCGACCAGCCGCACCTCGCCCGCTGGCCCTGCGACGCCAGAGCCGCCGCCCACCAGCGTGGCCGCCGCCACGGCTGGAGCGTTCACAGCCACGGCGATCGTGACGCGCGCCGTCGCCACCGCCCCGGCCACCCCGTTGCCCAGCCACGCCGCGCTACCGCCGCGTCGCGCTGTGCTGGACGTGCCCGTCCTGTCAGCGGCGGCGCTACCGACGGATACGATGCCCCTCCGCCCCTCAATCACGCCGACGCTACAGATCCCCGGCAGCCGCCTGCTGGACTCGGTCGGCCAGGTCTTCCAGACCCTGAACAACTGCGGCCCGGCCTCAGTGGCGATGGTGCTCGCCTACTACGGCCATTCGGTCAGCCAGGCTGAGGCGCAGGCTTCGCTGCGGCCCGACCCCGACGAGTGGGGCATGCTGCCCGATGTCGTCGCCCCCTACGTCGAGCAGTTCGGGCTGGACACGCGCGTCCTGGACCACGGAACGCCCGCTGACCTCAAGACTCTGCTCAACCAGGGCGTGCCGGTCATCGTCACCCAGTGGCTCAGCGAGGCCGATCCGATTCCCCACTACCGGGTCATCGTCGGCTACGACGACGTCGCGCAGGCATTCATCGTCAACGACGGCGTGCTTGGCTTCGGGCAGACTATCCCCTACGGCGATTTCGAGGGCCTGTGGGATGTATATGCAAACCTGTATCTGCCGGTCTTCCCCAAGACCGACGCGGCCCAGCTGCACGCGCTGCTGGGGAGCCAATGGGATCGCACCGTCAGCATTGTATCTCAGTCGGCGTCGCGGCCGGCCTGGGACGAGTTCCTGCGCGCGGGTGGCCTGAGCGCGCCAGCGCCGACGCCGGATGGCGAGACCCCGACGCCCACGCCAGCGCCGACGCGCACGCCCAACACCCGCGCCGAGACGGCCTGGCCGCTGACGAAGGATAAGGCCGAGGCCGGGGAGTTGGTCGGCTCCACGGGTGGCGCGTACCTCTTCTACAGCGTTACCCTCGACAAGGACACCCAGGACAACGGGCACATCGACCTGCGCTACACGCCGGATGATCCCGCCATCGGGCATAGCCTCGGCGTCAAGCTCTATGACGCCCGTGGCGATGTGATCGGCGAGGCCGTGAATACCAGTGGCCTGGTCGGCACGCGCAGCGTCGCGCTGCCAGGCAGGGCGGGCACATATCTCGTGCAGGTGTACAACTACCTGCCTGACGTGCAACTGGAGTTCAGCCTCACCTACAAGTAGCGCCGGGCGATGCGCGCGAACGGCGAGTGTCGAGCCGGAGTTGCGCCAGCCTCACGATAAGCACATGCAAGGCCAGGCCCACCCCACAGGTGAACCTGGCCTTTTGTCGTCACCCCAACAATCTCCCCGTAGCTTCTTAACAATGTCTGAAGATTGGCTGGCTATGATAGGGCCACGACGCAAAGACGCGCCATCGCCTACGATGGTCGAGGCATCATTCAAGTGAAGGAGAGATACAAATGGCAACCGTAACTGCTCCGGGTACGCGTGTGAACCGACGGGTGAGTAAGAGCCGCTGGTGGTTGTGGCTGACGCTGCTGGCGCTGCTGGGCGTTGGCGCCTACTTTGGCTACCAGCGCTACCAGGCCCAGACGACGGCGGTGGCGACCACCATTCAGACCGCCCAGGTTACCAGGGGCGACATCACCACAACGGTCGCGGCGACTGGCAACATCCAGCCGGTCACGCAGACCGATCTCAATGTTCATACCAGCGGCACGGTCCAGACGCTGGCGAAGCTCGGTGACAGCGTCAAGAAAGGCGACACGGTCCTCCAGCTCGATACCACGGACCTGGGGTTGGCGGTCAAGACGGCCGAGACCAACCTGGAGTCGGCTCAACTCAAGCTGGAGCAGGCCAGGCAAGGGGCGACCGAGGCCGAACTCGCCGCCTCGCAGGCGAAGGTAGACGCAGCACAGGCGGCGCTGAACGGCCTGTACAGCGGCGCGACGGCGTCCGACCTGGCCACTGCCCAGTCCAGGCTGCGCACCGCGCAGATCAACCTCGACCAGGCCCAGGCCGGCCCGACCGAGATCGCGATCGCCAACGCGCAGAACAAGGTCGAGCAGGCCAAGAACAGCCTGTGGAGCGCGCAATCCAACCGCGACTCCATCTGCGGCCGCGTCAAGGATGGCGACCAGGACTCGAGCTGCCAGGGCGCGCGCGCCTCGGTGAACAATGCCGAACTGGCCGTTCAGACGGCCGCGAATGATCTGGCGACGCTGCTGGCAGGTCCCGACGCCAACGACGTAGCCGTGGCGCAGGAGAGCGTGAACCAGGCGCAGGCGTCGCTGGCCGCGCTGCAGCAGGGTCCGACGGCCGAGAATGTCGCCTCCGCCAGGTCCAACCTCGTGCAGGCCCAGTCGAGCCTGGCAACCTTACAGGCCGGCCCCGACCCGCTGACCGTTCAGCAGGCCGAGGTGGCTGTGCGCCAGGCGCAGGCCAACGTCGACGAGGCCAAGGTCAAGCTCTCGCAGGCCGCGATTACCGCCCCCTACGATGGCATCATCACCGAGGTCAACACGGCGGTCGGCGCGACAGTGACGACGAATAGCGCGCCGCTCCAGATCACCGACTTCGCCAATCTGCAAATCCAGAGCCCGGTGTCGGAGATGGACCGCCCCAAGATCAAGGTGGGGCAGGCTGTGAACATCACGGTCGAGGCGCTGCCCAACGTCACTCTGAAGGGTGAGGTCACCAGCATCAGCCCCACGGCGAGCGTGACGAGCGGCGTCGTAAACTACCCCGTGACGATCAAGGTGACCCAGAGCGACGACCGCCTGGCGTCGGGCATGACGGCCGCCCTGGCGATTGTCACCGACAGCAAGACGGGTGTGCTGAAGGTCCCCGCCAAGGCCATCCAGACCGTCAACAACCAGAAGGTGCTGAATGTCCAGCGCGGCGACCAGATCGTGCAGGTGCCGGTGACGGTGGGCAGCGCGGATAGCTCCAACACCGAGATCAGCGGCGAGGTGCAGGCGGGCGACGTCGTCATCATCGGCAGCGTGAGCGGAACGAGCAACGGGTCGACCACCACGACGACCACCACCACCAACCGCCAGGGCGGCATGGGCGTGCCCGGCATGATGGGCCCCGGCGCTGGTGGCCCCCCGCCAAGCCCGTGACCACGTACGACGCGACGAAGGACCAGGGGAACCGCATAGGATGACGTCAACCTCTTGGTCCTTCGTCTTTGGTTCCTGGTCGATAGGAGACAGTATGTTGCACCGAGTTATCGACATCGAGCACGCGACAAAACTCTATCAGATGGGGGATGTGGAAGTGCGGGCGCTACGCGGGGTGACGTGCCACGTCGAGCAGGGCGAGTTCGTCGCCATCACGGGGCCGAGCGGATCGGGCAAGTCCACCCTCATGAACATCATCGGCTGCCTCGACCAGCCCACCGACGGCGCGTATCGCCTGGACGGCGTGGAGGTCGGCGACCTGAGCGACGACGAACTGGCCGCCATCCGCAACGAGAAGATCGGTTTCGTGTTCCAGAGCTTCAATCTGCTGCCCCGCGTGCCGGCCTGGAAGCAGGTGGCGCTGCCTCTCGTATACGCCGGGGCGAGTGACCGCCGCGAGCGGGCCGTGGCTGTCCTGGCAGAGGTGGGCCTGGGCGAGCGTCTCGACCACAAGCCCGCCGAGCTATCGGGCGGCCAGCAGCAGCGCGTCGCCATCGCTCGCGCCCTGGTCACCCAGCCGTCGCTGCTATTGGCTGACGAGCCGACGGGTAACCTCGACTCGAAGGCGGGCGCGGAAGTGATGGGCATCTTCAAGCGGCTGAACCGCCAGCAGGGCCTGACGGTGGTGCTGGTTACCCACGATCCCGCCATCGCCGCCCAGGCCGACCGAACCATTCGCATCTTTGACGGCATGGCCTACGACGCCCACGACACGATCCCCGTCGATGGCGAGCCTGTGGCGAGCGAGGCGCTGGTCGCGGTCCAGGTGGCCGTGGCTCAGAACGGGAGACACTCATGAGCATCTTGGAATCCCTACAGATTGCGGTGGATGGGCTGGTAGCGAATAAGCTGCGCGCGATTCTGACCATGTTGGGCATTATCATCGGCGTAGCGGCGGTCATCGTCATGCTGGGCATCGGGCGCGGCGCGCAGGCCAGCATCGAGGCGCAGATTCAGTCCAACGGCACGAACCTGTTGTACGTGCGGCCGGGTTCGACACAGTCGAGCGGCGTGCGCCAGGCGCAAGGCTCAGCGGCGACGCTGACCTACGCCGACGCCCAGGCGCTGGCCGAGCCGGGCGCGGCCCCGGCGGTAAAGGCCGTCGCGCCGGAGTACAACGCCTTCGGCCAGGTGGTCTACCAGGGCACGAACAGCAACTCGCGGGTGACGGGCGTGACGCCGGAGTACTTGGACGTGCGCATCCTGAAGCTTGCCAGTGGCGACTTCATCGACGCGGCGGCGGTGAGCGCCAAGTCGACGGTGGCTGTGCTGGGCGCGAATGTCGCCAAGACTCTGTTCGGAGACGCCGACCCTGTCGGCCAGAGCATTCGTATCAACAACGTGGCGTTCCAGGTCGTGGGCGTGCTGGCGGCGAAGGGCGGCACGGGCTTCGGCAGCCTCGACGACCAGGTGATGGTTCCCATCACCACGGCCCAGGCTCGCCTATCGGGTAGCGGCCAGTTCCGCGGCTCCAACAATATCTCGACCATCAACGTCCAGATCGTAGACGCGGCCCAGAATGACGCGGCCATCCAGCAAGTGACGGCCATTCTGGAGGAACGCCATCGCACGACAGGCGATAACAACGACTTCAGCGTCCTCAGCCAGCAGGACATCCTGGAGACGGCGACCACGACGACCGGCGTGTTCACCCTGTTCCTGGGCGCTATCGCGGGCATCTCGCTCCTCGTCGGCGGCATCGGCATCATGAATATCATGCTGGTCAGCGTGACCGAGCGCACCCGCGAGATCGGCCTGCGCAAGGCCGTGGGCGCGCGGCGCGGCGACATCCTGATGCAGTTCCTGGTGGAGGCAACGGTGCTCAGTGTGCTGGGCGGTCTCATCGGTGTGGGCATCGCCTTCGGCGTGGCGCGCCTCATCGGGGGCATGTCGGTGGGCAGCATCTCGCTCAACCCCACCATCGGCCTGGACTCGGTGTTGCTGGCGTCGCTGTTCTCCATCGGTGTCGGCCTCTTCTTCGGCGCGTACCCGGCCAACCGCGCCGCCGGGTTGAACCCCATTGAGGCGCTGCGCTACGAGTAGGGGGCAGAGAGATTGGAGGTTAGGGATTGGAGATTGGTTGCGGATGCGGAGCGTGGAGCATACACAGGGGGCGGCGTGGCCGATAAGGCGCGCCGCCCCGCTGCATGTCGGTCGTTCGCATCGCTGTGCCTGGGAATCCTGGCGCTCTACCCACCGCGAGGCCGACTGTTGTCGGCTACGGCGTCGTTCCCGCCTCGATGTTCCAACGGAAGTCGACGTGAATGGTGCCGAACGTCGAGAAGCGCGCCGTCGGCACGGCCACCGTTGTCGGGGCACACGCGGCCAGGCCGAAGCCGCTGGCCGCGACCCAGGCCAACGTTTGTCCGCGTTCGTCCGTGCCCCCCTTGTATCCCCGAGCACAGCCCAAGCCTCTCACCCTGGCTGGCCCCCTTCCCCCGTAGACAGGGGCAGACGGAAGGGGCAGAGGGGCCAGACCCCTACGCCAACGCGCGGCTGACGAGGCGCTGCGCTTCGTCGACGATGGCCTGCAAGTGGGCCTCGCTCTTGAAGCTCTCGGCGTACAGCTTATAGATGTTCTCCGTGCCGGATGGGCGCGCCGCGAACCAGCCGTAGTCGGTGACCACCTTCAGACCGCCGATGGGCGCGTCGTTGCCGGGCGCGCGAGTCAGCTTGGCCGTGATAGGGTCGCCCGCCAGATCGGTATCGGTGACAGCGGCGGGAGACAATCGCTCCAGCGCTTGCTTCTCCGCCGGGGTGGCGGGCGCGTCGATGCGCGTGTAGTAGGGCGTGCCGAACTTCTCGGTCATGGCCTGGTAGTGCTGGCCGGGGTCGCGCCCCGTGCGGGCCGTGATCTCGGCGGCCAGCAGGCCAAGCAGGGGCCCGTCCTTGTCGGTGGTCCACACCGTCCCGTCGCGGCGCAGGAAGCTCGCCCCGGCGCTCTCCTCACCGCCGAAGCCGAAGGAGCTGTCGAACAGGCCGGGCGCGAGCCACTTGAAGCCCACCGGCACCTCCACCAACCGGCGGCCCAGGTCCGCCACCACACGGTCGATGAGGCTACTACTGACGAGGGTCTTGCCGATGCCCGCCGAGGCGGGCCAGTCGGGGCGGTGCTGCAACAGGTACTGAATCGCTACCGCCAGGTAGTGATTGGGATTCAGCAGGCCGCGCGAGCGAGTGACGATGCCGTGGCGGTCGGCGTCGGGGTCGTTGCCCCACGCAATATCGAACTGGTCCTTCAGCTTGACCAGCCCTGCCATCGCATACGGGCTGGAACAGTCCATGCGAATCTTGCCGTCGTGATCGAGGGTCATGAAGCTGAAGGTGGGGTCAATCCTGGCGTTGACAACCGTGATGTCCAGGCCATACCGCTCGGCGATGGGCGCCCAATACGCGACTGCCGCGCCGCCCAGCGGATCGACGCCGATGTGGAGGCCCGCGTCGCGAATGGCAGCCATGTCGATGACGTTCGCCAGGTCTGCCACGTAGGGCTGGACAAAGTCGACGGCGTGGGTGGTCGGGGCGCGCAGCGCGGCGTCGTAGGGCACACGCTTGACATCGCGGTTGCCCTGGCGCAGCAACTCATTGGCGCGGTTCTGAATCCAGGTGGTGATGCTGGTGTCGGCCGGGCCGCCCTCCGGCGGGTTGTACTTGAAGCCGCCGTCGGCGGGCGGATTGTGGGACGGCGTGATAACGATGCCGTCGGCCCCGCCGCGCGCATGGTCGCGGTTGTAGACCAGGATGGCGCGCGAGATGACCGGCGTCGGCGTGAAGCCGTCGTCGGCTTGAATCATCGTTCCGACGCCGTTGGCGGCCAGCACTTCGAGAGCAGTGCGCTCGGCGGCCGACGACAAGGCGTGAGTGTCCTTGCCCATGTACAGCGGGCCATCGATACCCTGGGCGCGGCGGTACTCGCAGATGGCCTGGCTGATGGCGAGGATATGGGCCTCGTTGAAGCTGCCTGCCAGCGACGTGCCGCGATGCCCGCTGGTCCCGAAGGCGACGCGCTGGGTGGGATCGCCTGGGTCGGGCTGCTGGCTATAGTAGGCGCGTTCCAACCGGTCAACGTCGATCAGCATACTTGCCGGCGCGGGCTGTCCGGCCAGGGGATGAACAGGCATCGTGCTTACCTCGTCGTGGGGTGATTGATGTGGCGACGGCGGCCCCTGTGGTTGCGCCGTGTCTGTCCTGATTATACCCTACGTTATCAGCATCGCCGGCCCTCTGGCAACGAAGATGTTGCCGAAGATCGGAGTCCAGTATATGCTCCCGCCAACGCCGCGTCAAAGCACGCGGCGCATCTTGATCCGATGGGCGTCGTTGGTTCGCTTGCGGCTCGCCACCACTGAGACTATACTCCTGCTCACAAGGAGGCGCTATGACCGAGACAACCCCTCCCCCGATGACCGTGGCCGAGTTCGCCGCCGCACTCGACCAGCACATCCGCCCCGCCACCTTCCCCATCGCCATCAAGATGCTTGCCTCTGGCGAGCCGCTGCCGCCCAAGACGCGCCGCCCAACGGAGATGGGCTTCCAGACGGCCATCTGCCAGGGCTTCGCCCTCGCCCGCCGCTACGGCTGGCCCATCGCCATCGGCATCGAGGACCTGTCATGCCCGCTGGCGAAGGCCGTGTTCGGCTTCGCTCCCCTGGTGGACTTCTACGAGCAGGGGCACGCCTGCGCCGGGATGTACACGGCGACGCCCGCCGCCGGGGCGATGACCGAAGCGGCGGTGGACAAGTTCCCCTATCGTCGCTATGAGCATATCGTGGTCGCGCCCATCCAGCGCACGAACTTCGACCCCGACGTGATTCTGGTCTACGGGACGCCGGGGCAGGTGATGCGGCTGGTGACGGCGGCGCTGTGGAAGACAGGCGGGCGGCTGGCGGCGTCCTTCTCAGGGCGCATCGACTGCGCGGATGCGGTCATCACCACCATGCAGACGCAGCAGCCCCAGGTCGTGTTACCGTGCTACGGCGACCGCGTCTTCGCCCAGACCGAAGACCACGAGATGGCCTTCGCCCTACCTGTGGCCGCCATGGCCGACATTGTGGAGGGTCTAGAGGGAACGCACAAGGGCGGCATCCGCTACCCCATCCCCAGCTTCCTGCGCTACACCGGCCAGTACCCCGACCACTACAACGTCCTCAACGACAAGCTCGACGACGCCCGCGCCGAGCATCCTCAATCGGCGCGTGAAATCTGACATAGATAGGCGCGGTGCGGGACGGAGCCGCTCACCGGGTCTATTTCGCCGTTGCCGATAATCATATTGAAGTTGGCTCCATCGGCGCTGAATGGGTCATAGCCCGGCGCACCGATGTCCGAGCAGGCCTGCCACCAGCCGTGCTGGCCGCAAACCACGTTGGGCTGAAGCGTGTCGTTGAGCCGCGCCCGCGCTCGCACGCTCCCGTCTGGCGTTTCAATGCGTACCCAGTCACCGGGCGCGACACCTCGTTCGGCGGCCGCGACCGGGTGTAGCTCGACCTCTGGGTCGAGCGCCAGGCGTCGCAGGCTTGGCAGCGCCCGCTGCTGCGTCTCACAGAACAGCGCGTGCTTGGCGCACGTCAGAATCAGCGGAAACCTCGCCACCAGGTCGGGCCGTGAGATAGGTCCCATGCGCGGCTCTTCATATTCTGGCAGGGGTGGATAGCCACCAGCCAGCAAGGTCTCTGAATATAACTCGATTCTCCGGGTTGGCGTGGCGAAGCCCCTCGCGACCCCGTCAGTTCGCTCCGCGAACTTGCGGTAGCGCGTTTGAACCGGGGCGCGAACTCCGCTCGGGTTGGCGCGCAGCGCATCGAGCGCAATGCCGGAGGGTTGAAGCTGGTAGCGATAGGCGGCCTCGATGTTGCCGTCCCAGAAATGGTCACCGAGACCGAGGCGGCAGGCGAGGTCAAAGACAATCTCCACATCGCCGCGCGCCTCACCACGCGGCTCGACCACGCGCCGACGCAGCTGCACCAGCGCTTGCGCCTCCGGACTAATCTCGAAGCCGATCTTGAGCGCTTCGCGCTCGAAGGCGCTGGCGACGGGCAACACAATATCGGCTAGCTCGGCCGTAGGATTCATGAACAGGTCGGCGTGGACATAGAAGTCGAGGGCAATCAACGCCCGGCGCCCATGCCGGCTGTCCGCATGAGCCATCAGGAGGTTGGCGCCGAACCCCACCAGCCCGCGCACCGGGTACGGCTTCTCTTTCAGGATGGCCCGATACATATCGTCCGTTGTGACGAACTGCCAGCGCGCAGGACCCAGGGGCCGCTCCAGCAGGCCCAGGCTGCGCGAGCGCAGCTCGGCAGGCAGAAGCTCCGCAGCCTGGACATTGGCCGTGGGGGCAGCCGCGAACAGCACATTGCCGCCCGGCGCATCGAGGCTCCCGGTCAGCGCGTAGAGTTGGGCAATCGCCCGCGCGATCTGGGTGGCGTTCGTCTGCATCTCGACGCCGCTCCACGCATAGTAGGCGACGGGTCGAGCGTGCCAGAGCATGCTGGCCGCGCTCTCGACTTGAGACGCATCAAGGCCACAAATCGCGGCCACCCGGTCGGGCGGATACTGACGGCAGTTGTCGGCCGTCAGGTCAAATACCGACCGGCACACGACGGTACCCTCAAGCGTCGAGATGGGGAAGCTGCCGAAGAGGGCCAGCTCGCCGGTATTGCCCTCATAGAGACCTGACGCCGGATCATACACGACGGGGCGCGCCGTGACCTCGTTCCAGGCAACGTAGCGGCGCTGGCTGCCGCCCGTCGCGAGGTCACTTTCCGTCAGCAAGCGCCCGTTGTCCGTCCGGACGAGCAGCGGGCCGTTCGTCCAGTCGCGAGTGAAGTCCACGTCATACCAACCCCGCTCGATCATCACGGCGGCGATGCCCAGCGCGAGCGCCGCATCGGTGCCCGGTCGCACCTGTAGCCAAAGGTCGGCTTTGTTCGCCGGCCCGGCGCGACGTGGGTCAACCACAATCAGGCGGGCGCCGCGCTTGAGCGCGCCTGTCGTGGCAACAGCATGCGCGATTCGCGCCAGGTTCGGGTTGTAGCCCCAGAACAGGATGCACCCGGCCCGTTCGAGATCAGGCATATAGTTACCCGGGACAGCGGCGCCAAACGTGTAGGCTGTGGCCAGGTATCGCCCCCACCCGCACAACTCCATTGCCACACAGAAGTTGGGTGACCCGAACGCATTCTTCAGGCGCTCGATCCACACCTGCGCATCCGAGGAGGCCGATGTGGACGGCGAGACGCAACTGAACACGACGCTTTCCGGCCCATGCGTGGCGGCCAACTGGCGCAGCCGGGTGGCGGTCATATTCAGCGCTTCGTCCCAACTAATCCGCTCCCACCCGGGATCTGGGTCGCCCTTAGGGTGGGTGCGCTTCATGGGATACAGCAGCCGATCTGAGTGATAGACAAGCTCTGGCGCGGCCCGCCCCTTGGCGCACAAGGCTTTTCCCGTCGGGTGCGATGGATTCGGTTCCAGGGCGATGAAGCGGCCGTTCTCGACAACAGCGATTGAGCCGCACCGCGAAACGCACAGAGCGCAGTAACAAGGAATCCGCTCACTGGCTTGTGTGTGGGCTACCATCTGATGCCTCCCCACTGACCGAAAGTATCACCAACGGCGCCGATTGTAGGGCCAGCAATCATACACCCAATGACATCGCCGTCAAGCAAGTTCAGCCTGCTGCTCGACCGTCCGACGCCACGCCCTAAAACTACTTGCATTCTGCAAGCAACTAGATTATAGATGTACCGGGCCGTGTCACACTACCCAGTTGGCGCGCTGCCGCGCCGATTCTGACGCCGGTCTTCCTCGCGCCCGTGCTGGCTGAAGCGCTGCTGGTCGTCCGCAGGCTGACGACGGCCGAAGGGTGGAACGACCGTCATCGCCTCGCCCTCATCGTTGGAGCCAGTCTGGCGAGTATGCTGGGCGGCGTGATGGCAGTGGTGGCCGCGCCTCCGGCGGACCGGATCGGCAAGCTCGTGTTTGACGTCGTCGCCATCGTAGCCTTCGGCTATCTGGCCCGGCGCGTTCGGCAACGTACTTAGGAAGGGGTCTACCACATGCTCGCCTTCATCAAGGCCGTTCTATGGGCTATTTTCGCCCTCATTATCGCCGCGGCGGCTCTACTGGGTATCGGCCAGTGGACCTACAATCGACGGGTGAGCGCCGATGTCCGCGACTTCTTCGCCCGCCAATCCGGCGGCCAGGCGGCGGCCGACGTGGTCGTGAGTGAGGCCATGCTAGACAACCTGCCCGCGCCCATCCGCCGCTACCTGATCTACAGTGGGGTCGTCGGTCAGCCCATCCCGCATACCGTGCGCCTCCACCAGGTAGGGCAGTTCCGCACCGCCCCCACCCAGCCCTGGCTGGACATCGCCGCCGACGAATACTACACCGTCGACGAGCCGGGCTTCATGTGGGACGCGACGTTCTACATGGCGGGTGTGCCCTTCATGCGCATCCGCGACAGGTACACCGATGGCGAGGGCAACATCCGCATGACGGTGTGGTCGCTGGTCCCGGCCATGGACAGGCGGAGCGCGGGGCTGAATCAGGGCGCGCTACTGCGCTACTTCAACGAGCTGGCGACGTGGTTCCCCGCCGCGCTGCTGAAGGACAACGTCACCTACCGCGCCATCGACGACGAGACTGCCGAGGTCATCTTCACCGATCGCGGGCAGAGCGTGTCCGCCATCCTCTACGTCGACGCCGAGGGTCGGCTGACCAACTTCATCGCCGATCGCTACCAGGATGGCGTCGACGAGTATCGGCGGTGGGCCACGCCGCTAACGGTGTATGGCGAGCAGGCGGGACTGCGGCTGCCGCTACGCGGACGGGGGGTGTGGCTCAACCCCGAGGGCGATTTCGAATACATCAACCTCGAGATAACCGAGATTATCTACGACGACGCGAGGAGCTAACCTTGGCCGGGTGAAGGTTTCACCACGCAAGCGAAATGGGTCGATTTTGGAGCGCGCCAGTCATTGACATGGCGCGCTTTGTGTCGTATACTGCATCATGCCGCTTGTGGTAACGATAACATGGTAAGTGTACCAGTGTAGTCCTTTCATCGCCCTTCGCTTCGACGCCAGGACCTGGCCGCGATGCCCACCATAAGCGATGTCGCGAAACGAGCCGGCGTAGCCCCCATCACCGTCTCGCGCGTTCTCAACGGCGCGGAGAACGTGAACCCCGCCACGCGGCACAAGGTCGAGCAGGCTATCCAGGACCTGGGGTATCTACCCAACCTGGCCGCCCGCAGCCTGCGCTCCGGCCAGACGCGCACCCTGGCCCTGCTAGTCCCCGATATCGGCAACCCCTTCTGGCCCATCGTCGCGCGCGGTATCGAAGACGCCGCGCAGAGCGAGGGCTACTCCATCTTCCTCTGCAACACCGACGAGAATCCCGCCAAGCAGTTGAACTATCTGCGCGCCGTGCTGCAGCAGCGCGTCGATGGCGTCATCCTTGCCCCCTGCGACCCCGACGCTCAGAGCCTCCAGCCGCTGCGCGAGCAAGGCACGCCCACTGTCATCATCGACCGCCGCGTCGATGGCTGGGATGTGGATTCCGTGGTCGCCGACTCGGTGTCTGGCGCTCGCGCCCTGGTCCAGCACCTGCTAAACCTGGGGCATACCCGCATCGCCATCCTGACCGGCCCCCCCGGCGTGAGTACGGCTGAAGACCGCGTGATCGGCTATCGGCTGGCGTTGCACGACGCGGGTCTTGAGGTCGATACGCGCCTCATTCGCTGGGGCGAGTATCGCATCGCCTCCGGCTCTCAGCAGGCTCAGGCCATTTTGGACGAGGGGCTGGCGCCCACCGCCATCTTCACCGCCAACCAGGCCATCGCCCTGGGCGCGCTGGATGCGCTGACGGCGCGTGGCCTGGACGTGCCACGCGATGTGGCCCTGGTCAGCTTCGACGACCTGCCCGACGTGGATCACCTGTTTCCATTCCTGACCGTCGTGGCGCAGTCGGCCTACGACATGGGGCTGAATGCGGCGCAACTGCTGCTGAGCCGCATGAGCGCGGGTGTTGCCCTCGAGCCGCGCCACGTCGTGCTGCCTACGCGCCTGATCCTGCGCTACTCGTGCGGGCGCACACTCCGCACCAACGAGGCCGAGGGCTACCGTCTGGTGCGCCCGCGAGATGTCCCCGTGCAGTCGGTGCTGGTAAAGCCCCTGACGCCGGCTGAGCATGAACGAGCCGCCGCCCTGGTGCCCGAAACGGCGTGGTCCGGCCTGGCGCAGCGCAATGCCATGACCGATACGGATCGCTCCAGCGTCCGCCGCCTGCGTCGCGCGCTGCAACACCAGGCGACAGACCGCGTACCTTGCCTCGCCTACCCCATCGCCCAGCGCGCGCTGGTCGAATCCGTACTGGGCCGGAGCGCGCCGGCCGCCGTCAACGGCAGCGCGTCGTCGATTGCGCCCGGCGACCAGGTCGAGTTTGCCCAGCGCCTCGGCCTGGATGCGATAGGCTGCGACCTGACGTCTCACCTCGAGCCAGGCGCGACACGGGCCGATCTGGTCACACCACCGCGCCTGGCGGATCAACTCAGCCGGCTTGAGAACTATCTGCGCGCGGCACAACGTACCGAAGTGGGCGTTTTCGCCGAGCTTGGCGCGCATCTGCCCTCCGACGCAGGGGAGGCGCTGGCCGGACATGAGTGGCTCGACGTGGTATTGGCCCACCAGGAGAAGGTACTGCGTGCGGTGTGCGATCGCTTCGCCGCTGACCTCGTCTTTGTCATGCTCGACAGTACCGTCCTGGGACCGCACCCACCAAGCATTCACGCCCCCTCTTTCGCCAACGAGATTCTGCCGCGCCTGCGCCGCCTGATTCAGCCGGCGCGCGAACACGGCCTGCCGGTCGGGCTGCGCGTGCGCGGGCCAATCGACGGCGACCTGGCGGCGGTGAGGGAAGCGGGCTTCGAGGTGCTTGCCCTCAGTGACGCCGACCTCGCGACATTGGCGGCCATCAAGCGCACCTGGGGCGACACACTCACTCTGGTGGGCGGCGTGCCCACCGGCCTGCTGGTGACAGGATCGCGTGAGGCCATCGAGGCGCAGGTGCGTGAGGCCTGCCTGGCTCTGGGCGCTGGCGGCGGCTTCGTGCTCAGCCCATCCGACGGCGTGCCCGAAGCAGCGAGCGCCGACAATTTTGTGGCGCTCGTCCGCGCCGCGTGGCGCTGGGGGAGAGAGAGCAGCGACTCGGGGGTGGAGATTGGGAACTAGCTCAATCTCATTCCCGCTCCCTCGGAACGGGTCAGAGGGTCAGGGTGGGGGTCTTCGCTCAGGAGGGGCTGTGAATTATCGAGCGTTGGGGAACACAGGCCTGGAGGTGTCGGCGCTGAGCTTTGGCGCATCGTCGTTAGGTAGCGTCTTCCGCGACATCGACGAAGCCGAGGGCATCCGCACTGTCCACGCCGCCATCGACCTGGGCATCAACCTCATCGATGTGTCGCCCTACTACGGTCTGACGAAGGCCGAGACAGTGCTGGGCAAGGCGCTGCGCAGCCTACCGCGTGACCGCTACATCGTGGCGACGAAGGTCGGGCGCTACGGCGACGACGACTTCGACTTCTCGGCGGCGCGAGTCACAGCCAGCGTTGATGAGAGCCTGGCGCGGTTGGGCAGCGACCATATCGACATCATCCAGTGCCACGATATCGAGTTCGGCTCGCTGGCCCAGGTGGTGGAGGAAACACTGCCCGCCCTGCGCCGCCTGCAAGAACAGGGCAAAGTGCGCCACGTAGGCGTGACCGGCCTGCCCCTGGGTATCTTCACCTACGTCCTGGATCGCACACCCCTGGATACCATCCTGTCCTACTGCCATTATGAGTTGAATGACACCTCCCTGGCCGACATGCTGCCCTATCTCCAGGCTAAAGGCGTCGGCATCATCAACGCCTCCCCGTTGGGTATGGGGCTACTGACGGAGCGCGGCACGCCCACCTGGCACCCCGCGCCCGACGAGGTCAAGGCCGCCTGTGCCCAGGCGGCGGCCTACTGCCGGGCGCAGGGTGTCGACATTGCCCGGCTGGCCATCCAGTTTAGCGTCGCCAACCCCGATATCCCCACCACGCTGGTGGGCACAGCCAGCCCGGCAAACCTGGAGAAGAACGTCCGCTGGAGCGAAGACCCGATGGACCTGGGCCTGCTGGCCGAGGTGCAGGCCATTCTCGCGCCCATCCACAATCGTACCTGGCCCACCGGTCGCCCGGAGAACAACCCATGAAGGAGCCGCCTATGGGGGATGTGCTGGTTTCGATGGTCGGCATCGACAAGAGCTTTCCGGGTGTCCACGCCCTGAATCAGTGCCAGTTCGAGATGCGCTCCGGCGAGGTTCACGCTCTCGTGGGCGAGAACGGCGCGGGCAAGTCGACACTGATGAAGATTCTGGCCGGCATCTATCGCAAGGATGCCGGGACCATCCTCTACAAGGGCAAGGAGGTGGACATCGCCTCGCCCCGTGCCGCCCAAGACCTGGGCATCAGCATGATTCACCAGGAACTCAACCTGATGAACCATCTGACGGTGGCCCAGAATATCTTTATCGGCCGCGAGCCGCGCCGCCTGGGTCTGCTGGACGACAAGGCCATCAACGCCCAGGCGCAGACCCTCTTCGAGACGATGCGTCTCAACCTGGACCCGCGCGTCAGGGTCGCCGATCTCACCGTCGCCAAGCAGCAGATGGTGGAAATCGCCAAGGCGCTGTCCTTCAACTCCGATGTGCTCATCATGGACGAGCCGACGGCCGCGCTCACCGATGTCGAGATCGACGACCTGTTCCGCATCATCCGCGACCTGCGGGCGCGGGGCGTCGGCATCGTCCACATCTCCCACCGCCTGGAAGAGTTGAAGCAGATCTCCGACCGGGTCACTGTCATGCGCGATGGGCGCTACATCGACACCGTGCCAACCCAGGCGACGACGACCGACCAGATTATCAGCATGATGGTCGGCCGCACCATCTTCGAGGCAACGCCGGAGGTCCCCGAGCATCCCAGCGAGGAGATCGTCCTGGAAGCCCGCCACCTCAACCGTGGCCGCGCCCTCAAGGACGTCAGCTTTAGCCTCAAGAAGGGTGAGATTCTGGGCTTCGCGGGGCTGGTCGGCGCCGGCCGCACCGAGGTCGCCCGCGCCCTGTTCGGGGCGGACCCACTGGACTCGGGCGAGATTCTCATCCACGGCCAGCGCGTCAATATCCACAGTCCGCAAGATGCCGTGCGTCACGGTATCGCCTACCTGTCGGAGGACCGCAAGCGTTATGGCCTCGCGCTCAAGATGGACGTCGAGACCAATGTGGCCCTGGCGACGATGCGCCAGTTCATGCGGCTGTTGGGCGTCATCGATACAGCCAAGACGCGCTCGACGGCCCAGCACTACGTGGATGCTCTCGCCATCAAGACGCCCAGCATCCAGCAAAAGGTAGCCAACCTGTCAGGCGGCAACCAGCAGAAGGTGATCATCGGCAAGTGGCTGACCGCCGACACCGAGATTCTAATCTTCGACGAGCCGACGCGCGGCATCGATGTCGGCGCCAAGAGCGAAATCTACCGCCTGCTAAACGACCTGGCCCAGCAGGGCAAGTCCATCATCATGATCTCGTCGGAGTTGCCTGAGATTCTGCGCATGAGCCACCGCATCATCGTGATGTGCGAGGGACGCATCACCGGCGAGCTTGCCAGCGCCGAAGCCACCCAAGAGAGCATCATGCGCTTCGCTACCCAGCGCGCCCCCGTCGCGGCCAACGAGCCAGCCACCGCCTAGTAGCCAAGGGAGACCCACCACCTATGCAAGCTCAAGCGCCCGCCGTTCAATCCAAGTCGCTGTTCCGCTCGGACGCTATGCAACGCCTTCTGGCCTTCGGCGCGCTCATCGTGCTGTTCATCGTCTTCTCACTGTTGTCGCCCAACTTCCTCCAGTTCGACAACATCGTCGGTATCCTGCTGGCGACCTCGGTCAACGGCATCCTCGCCCTGGGCGTGACTTTCGTCATCATCAGCGGCGGCATCGACCTGTCGGTGGGCACGGTCATGACGCTATCGGCGGTCATGACCGGCGTCTTCATCACCATGTGGGGATTGCCCATCCCCCTAGGCATCCTGGCCGGGCTGGGCACGGGCGCGTTGTGCGGCCTCGTCAACGGTACGGTCATCTCGCGCATGAAGATCCCGCCCTTCATCGCCACGCTGGGCATGTTCTACATCTCGCGCGGCCTGGCGCTCATCTTCTCCGGGCTGAAGCCCGTCTACTTCAACGACACGCCCATCTTCCGCGACCTCGCCATGGGTTCGGTGCTGGGTGCGATCGTCCCCGGCTTCGATATCCCCAACGCCGTGCTCATCATGTTCGGCGCGGCCCTGGTCGCTGCGTTCATCTTGAACCGCACCGTGTTGGGCCGCTACACCTTCGCCATCGGCAGCAATGAGGAAGCCACCCGCCTGTCGGGCGTCAACGTCGCCTTCTGGAAGACGTCCATCTACGCCCTGTGTAGCGCGTTCGCGGGCCTGGGCGGCGTCGTCATCGCCTCGCGCCTCAACTCCGCTCAGCCATCCCTCGGCGCGGGCTACGAGTTGGACGCCATCGCCGCCGCCGTCATCGGCGGCACGTCGCTGAGCGGTGGTGAGGGAACAATCCTGGGTACGGTTATCGGCGCGTTCCTCATCAGCACCCTCACCAATGGCCTGCGCATCCTGTCGGTGCCCCAGGAATGGCAGATTGTCGTGACAGGCTGTATCCTGATCCTGGCCGTCTTCCTGGACATCCTCCGCCGCCGGCAGCGCTGAGCCTGGCGGGGCAGCCTTCCCACGTTTGTTAGCTCCATCGTGGAGCTTGACAATGTCCTCACCACTAGAACGAAGAGGAGAAAGGACGCTCGGTATGAAATCCCTAAGATTCGTTGTCGTTCTTGCCAGCCTGGTGGCCATCCTGGCCCTACTGGCGGCATGCACGCCAACACAGCAAGCCGCGGTCGAGAAGGCCGCGCCCACCGTCGCCGCCGCTGCCAAGGCCGCCGCGCCCACTGTGGCCGCCGCCGCTGCCGCCAAGACCGGCGACATGTACATCCCGGTCATCTCGAAGGGCTTCCAGCACCAATTCTGGCAGGCGGTGAAGCAAGGCTCGGAGAAGGCGGCTAAGGACCTCGGCGTCCGCATCACCTTCGAAGGCCCAGAGAACGAGTCCCAGGTCGACAAGCAGATTGAGATGCTCCAGGCGGCCATCGACAAGAAGCCCGCCGCCATCTGCTTCGCCGCGCTGGACTCCAAGGCCGCCATCCCGCTGTTGGAGAAGGCCAAGGCCGCCAACATTCCGGTGATCGGCTTCGACTCCGGCGTCGATAGCGACATCGTCAAGACGACGGCCGCCACGGACAACATCGCCGCCGCCGCCGCCGCCGCCGACAAGATGGCCGCGCTGATCAATAACGAGGGCGAGATCGCGGTCATCGTCCACGACCAGACCAGCCGCACCGGCATCGACCGCCGCGACGGCTTCGTCAACCGCATCAAGGAGAAGTACCCCAACATCAAGATCGTCGACATCCAGTACGGCGGCGGCGACCAGCTCAAGTCTACCGACCTGGCCAAGGCGATTCTCCAGGCCCGCCCCAACCTCAAGGGCTTCTTTGGCGCGAACGAGGGGTCCATCATCGGTGTCCTCAATGCCGTCAAGGAACTGAAGAGGGAAGGCAAGGTCGTGGTCATTGGCTACGACTCTGGCAAGCAGCAGATCGACGCCATCAAGGCAGGGACTGAGGCCGGCGCCATCACCCAGGACCCGATCGGCATCGGCTACAAGTGCGTCGAGGCCGCTGTCAAGGCCGTCAAGGGCGAAACACTGCCCAAGACCATCGACACTGGCTTCCACTGGTACGACAAGACCAACGTCGACTCCGACCAGATCAAGCCACTGCTGTACAACTAGCGGGCGTCGCCCAGCCCGACAGGCGAAAGAGGGGCTGGCCACTCTGGACAGCCTCTCTTCCCTGGCGGGGAGTAAGGAGACTCGCGGGTGCGCATCGACTCCCATCAGCATTTCTGGCGCTATAATCGAACCGAATATGACTGGATGCGTGACGCTCTGGCGAACCTGCAACGCGATTTCCTGCCGCCCGACCTGGCGCCTCTCCTGACCGCCACGGCTCTCGACGGTACGGTTGCTGTACAGGCCAGGCAAACCCTGGCCGAGACAGAGTGGTTGCTGGACCTATCGGATCGCTTCGACTTCATCAAGGGTGTTGTCGGCTGGGTCGACCTACGCTCGCCCCACGTCGACGCGCAACTCGACCAGGTAGCGCGCCACCCCAAGCTGCGAGGAATACGCCACGTCGTCCACGACGAGCCAGACGACCGCTTCATGCTCGGCGCTGATTTCCTGGCCGGCCTCAACCAGTTGCGGGGCCTGGGACTGACCTACGATCTGCTATTGTTTCCCAGGCATCTGCCCATCGCCGTGGAAGTGGTGCGCCGCTTTCCCCACCAGCGTTTTGTGTTGGATCACATCGCCAAGCCGCCCATCAAGGACCACCGCATCGGCGCGTGGGAAAATGACTTGCGGGAACTGGCGGGCTTCGACAACGTATTCTGCAAGGTGTCAGGCATGGTCACCGAGGCCGACTGGCAGCACTGGCAGCCGAGCGACTTCGAGCCGTACCTGGACATTGTATTCGATGCCTTTGGCGTCGAGCGGCTGATGTTTGGCTCTGACTGGCCCGTCTGCACGATCGCCGCCGACTATGAGCAGGTCGTTGGCCTGGTGGACAGCTACGTGGCTCGCCGCGCGCCCCACGCCCGCGATGCAATTTTCGGCGGCACAGCGGCGGCGGTCTATGGGTTGACCGAGTGAGGATGCCATGATCTCAATCGGCGTAGGCGAAGCGAAGCGTTTCCTGAGCGAGGCGGAGATTGAGCGCATCGTGGCCGAAGGGCTGGCCGCTCTGCCTTTGACCGGGCAGCGTGTGCTGGTCCTGATCCCTGACCATACCCGCACCATGCCGCTGCCCCTGTTCTTCCGCCTGCTGACACGGCATCTGGCGGGGCGAGCCAGCGCCATCGACTTCCTGGTCGCCCTGGGTACGCATCCGCCCCTGGACGACGCCAGTCTGCTCCGTCTCGTCGGCATCACCGCCGAGGAGAAAGCAACAACCTACCGCAACGTCCACGTCTACAACCACGCCTGGGACGACCCCGCCGCGCTGACCACCCTGGGCGTCATCCCGGCCGCCGACATCGCCGCCCTCAGCCAGGGCATGCTCCGCCAGGAGGTGCCGGTACGCCTCAACAAGCGGGTTCTCGACTACGACCACATCCTCATCTGCGGCCCGGTCTTTCCCCACGAGGTCGTTGGCTTCTCCGGCGGCAACAAGTACTTCTTCCCCGGCATTGCCGGGCCTGACATCATCGACTTCACCCACTGGCTCGGCGCGCTCATCACCTCCTACGACATCATTGGGACGCAGGACACCCCTGTGCGGCGCGTCATCGACCGCGCTGCATCCCTCATCCCCCGCCCGCGCCACGCCCTGTGTAGCGTCGTCAGCCACGACGGCGTGTCGGGCGTATTCTCCGGCACGCCCGAGGCGGCCTACGCCGCCGCCGCCGACCTGTCCGCCCAGGTCCACATCAAGTGGCTGGACCAGCCCTACCGCACCGTGCTATCCGTGCTGCCCAGCATGTACGACGAGCTATGGGTGGGCGGCAAAGGCATGTACAAGCTGGAGCCTGTCGTCGCCGACGGCGGCGAGCTTATCATCTACGCGCCCCATATCAAGGAAATCAGCGTGACCCACGGCGCGGCGATCCGAGCCGTCGGCTATCACGTGCGCGACTATTTCGTCAGGCAATGGGACCAGTTCCAGGGTTATCCCTGGGGCGTGCTGGCCCACTCGACCCACGTGCGCGGTGTAGGCACATACGAAAACGGCATCGAGCGCCCGCGCATCCAGGTCACCCTGGCGACGGGCATCCCCGAGGACGAGTGCCGCGCCGTGAACCTGGGCTATCGTGACCCGGCATCTATCGACCCGTCAGCATGGGCAGGCCGCGAGGCTGAGGGCATCCTGGTCGTGCCGCGCGCGGGCGAGTATCTGTACCGACTCAAGGATAAAACCCATTCGACCGTCCCGTCCGAAATGAGGGTGAACCCATGACCCAGTCTGCCCCTATCCCGACCGCCTGGAGCATCGGCGGCCTGCCCAAAATTGGCATCCGCCCGGCCATCGACGGGCGACGGCGCGGCGTGCGCGAGTCCCTGGAAGCGCCAACGATGGGGATGGCCCGCGCTACGGCCGACTTCCTGAGCGCCCACCTGCGCTACCCGACGGGTCAGCCCGTCGAGTGTGTCATCGCCGACTCGTGCATTGGCGGCGTGGCGGAGGCGGCCCAGTGCGCCGAGAAGTTCGCCCGCGCCGGCGTGGGCCTGACCATTACCGTCACGCCCTGCTGGTGCTACGGCTCCGAGACGATGGACATGGACCCACAGATGCCCACGGCGGTGTGGGGCTTCAACGGCACGGAGCGACCCGGTGCGGTCTATCTGGCCGCGGTGCTGGCCGGGCACAACCAGAAGGGGCTGCCCGCCTTCAGCATCTATGGCCACGACGTGCAGGACCTGGGCGACCCTGGCATTCCTGCCGACGTGCAGGAGAAGCTGCTGCGCTTCGCCCGCGCCGGGCTGGCCGTGGCGATGATGCGCGGCAAGTCGTACCTGTCCATCGGCGGCACATCGATGGGCATCGCCGGCTCCATCGTCGACCAGCCCTTCTTCGAGACGTATCTCGGCATACGCGTCGAGGTCGTCGATATGAGCGAGCTGACGCGCCGCATCGATGAGAACCTCTTCGACGGGGCGGAGTATGAGCGCGCTCTGGCCTGGACAAAGCAGAACTGCGCCGAGGGCCGCGAGTACAACCCGCCCGCCAACCAGCGCAGCCGCGAGCAGAAGGACCACGACTGGGAGACCTCGGTCAAGATGACCCTCATCGCCCGCGACCTGATGGTCGGCAACCCGCGCCTGGCCGAGATGGGCTTCGGCGAGGAGGCGCTAGGCCGCAATGCTCTGGCAGGAGGCTTCCAGGGCCAGCGCCAGTGGACCGATCATTTCCCCAACGGCGACTTCATGGAGGCCATCCTAAACTCGTCCTTCGACTGGAACGGCATCCGCGCCCCCTATATCTTCGCCACCGAGAACGACAGTCTGAACGGCGCGACGATGCTCCTGGGGTATCTGCTGACCAACACGGCCCAGATTTTCGCCGACGTCCGCACCTTCTGGAGTCCCGAGGCGGTCAAGCGCGTGACTGGCTACACCCTGGATGGCATCGCCGCCCAGGGCATCATCCACCTCATCAACTCTGGCGCGGCTACCCTGGACGCCTCGGGCGAGCAGGAGCGCGACGGCGCGCCGGTGATGAAGCCCTACTGGGAGATTAGCCAGGCCGAGGCGGAGCGTTGTCTCAAGGCGACCACCTGGTACCCGGCCATGACCGAGTACTTCCGGGGCGGCGGCTACTCGTCCCAGTTCCTGACGCGCGGCGAGATGCCAGTGACGATGGCTCGTATCAACATCATCAAGGGCCTGGGGCCGGTCCTTCAACTGGCCGAGGGCGTGACCGTCGACCTGCCACCCGACGTGCACCACACCATCAACGAGCGCACCAACCCAACGTGGCCGACCCACTACTTCGTGCCACGCACCACGGGTGAGGGGCCATTCCGCGACGTGTACTCAGTCATGGCGGCCTGGGGCGCGAACCACGGCGCGATCAGCTACGGCCACATCGGGGCGGACCTGATCACGCTGGCGTCCATGCTGCGCATCCCGGTGACGATGCACAACGTCCCCAACCCGCGACTGTTCCGCCCCGCGACGTGGAACCACTTCGGCGCGCTGGAACCGGTCGGCGCGGACTATCGCGCCTGCGCCACCTTCGGCCCGCTGTACGGCCGGTACGCGTAGGGGCGTGAGGCGCGAGCTGCCTCGGCGGCCTCGCGTTTCACATGCTGGCGCGGCGTCCGCATTCCATTCTCGGCGGCCCTCTGGAGTGCGGGAGCACGGCCCCCGCACTCCAGGACGACGGGCGAGAGAGGCACGATGAGCGAATCGACCGGTACAGCCTACCTGGCCTTTGACCTGGGCGCGGAGAGCGGCCGCGCTGTCCTCGGCTGGCTCGCTGACGACGAGTTGCGCCTGGAAGAGGTGCATCGCTTCGCCAACGGCCCGGTGCGTGTAGGCGACAGCCTGCATTGGGACGTTCTGCGCCTGTGGAGCGAGGTGCAGCGCGGGCTGGCGCTGGCCGCGGCGCGGGCGGGCGACGGGCTGGCGAGCCTGGGTGTCGATACCTGGGGCGTCGACTTCGGCCTGCTGGCCGCCGACGACAGCCTGCTTGGCAACCCACACCACTACCGCGACCCGCGTACCGACGGCATGCTGGAGGCCGCCTTCGCGGTGACGCCCCGCGATGAAATCTACCGCCAGACGGGCATCCAACTCATGCAACTGAACACCCTCTACCAGTTGCTGGCGATGGTCCGCGCCGACTCGCCCGCCCTGGCGAGCGCGCGTCACCTGCTGATGATGCCCGACCTGCTCAACTTCTGGCTATCCGGCGTCAAGGCCAACGAGTTCACCGACGCCACCACGACACAATGCTATGACCCGCGGGGCGAAAGGTGGGCGACGGGGCTTCTGGAACGGCTCGGCATCCCAACCGGCCTGTTTGGCGACATCGTACCGCCGGGCACGGCCCTCGGCCCGCTGCGCCCCAGCGTTGCAGCCGATGCCCATTGCCCACCCGTACAGGTCATCGCCACGGCCAGCCATGACACCGCCTCGGCCGTGGCCGCCGTGCCCGCGGCGGCCACCGACTACGTGTACATCAGCTCCGGCACGTGGTCCCTTATGGGCATCGAGTCGCCCGCGCCAGTCATCAGCGACGCCAGCCTGCGCGCCAACCTCACCAACGAGGGCGGCGTCGCTGGCACGATTCGCCTGCTCAAGAACATCATGGGCATGTGGCTCGTCCAGGAATGCCGCCGCGCCTGGGCCGCCGAGGGCAAGACCTACACCTACGATGCCCTGACCGCCCTGGCCGAGGCAGCGCCCGCCTTCGGGCCGCTCATCAACCCGTCCGACGCGCGCTATCTGGCCCCTGGCGAGATGCCCGCCCGCATCCAGGCCGCATGTCGAGAGAGCGATCAGTCTGTGCCCGACACGCCGGGCGCGCTGGTGCGCTGCGTTCTAGAGAGCCTGGCTCTGGAGTATCGCCGCGTCATCGACCTTATCGAGACGATCGTTAGCCGCCCCATGACTGCGGTCCACATCGTCGGCGGCGGCTCGCGTAATCGCCTGCTCAACCAGTTGACGGCCAACGCCACCGGCCGCCCCGTCATCGCCGGCCCCGTCGAGGCGACGGCGACGGGCAACATCCTGGTACAGGCCATCGCGACTGGACGGCTGGCCTCGCTGCGCGAGGGCCGCGACCTGCTGCGCCGCATCGTCGAAACCACAACCTACGAGCCGCGGGACGGCGCGGCGTGGGATGCGGTGTATGAGCGCTATCTGGGGCTTGTCAGCGACCACTGACCCAGGGCAAGGGGCCAGCGACCAACCGGGACGAGCCTGACTACTCGCCTTTGGTCACTCGCCCGCGAAGGGAGACCGTGTGGATAGCGTCACTACCGACCTGGAAGCCAAACTCAATGACCTGTCGTTCCAGCAGCGGCTCGAAGCCCTGGCGGAACTGGCGCGGCGGGCCAGGCTGTCCGATACGCCCCGCCCGGCTGAGACCGAGCGGGTCAACATGCACTGTCACAGCCTCTACTCGTATAACGCCTACGGCTACTCGCCGGCCGCCCTGGCCTGGCTGGCCTATCAGCGCGGCTGGCGCGCCATTGGCCTGGTCGACTTCGACGTGCTGGACGGCGTGGATGAGTTCCTCGATGCCTGCGACCTGCTCGGCGTGCGTGGCGCGGCCGCCCTGGAAACGCGCACCTTCCTGCCCCCGTTCGCCGACCGCGAGATCAACTCGCCGGGCGAGCCGGGTGTGTTGTATCACATGGGCCTCGGCTTCAGCAGCAGCCGGGTCCCCGACGCTGCTGGCAGCGCCCTGGCCGACCTGCGCACCCGCGCCACGCGCCGCAACCGCGACATGATCGCGCGCCTGAACCGCTACCTCGACCCGGTTACCGTCGACTACGACACCGACGTACTGACCATGACGCCTTCAGGCAATGCGACGGAGCGACACATGCTCGTCGCCTACGTGCGCGCCGCCGAAGCGCAGACGCCCAACCCGACCGCCTTCTGGGCTGACCGGCTCGACTTACCCGGCGACAAGGTCGCCACGCTGATGGAGAACCCGGCGCAGTTCCAGAATACGCTACGCGCCAGGCTGATGAAGCGCGGCGGTGTGGGCTACGAGCAGCCCGGCCCCGACACTTTCCCGCCCTTCGCCGAGGTGCAACGCCTCATCCTGGCCTGCGGCGCGCTGCCGTGCTACGCCTTCCTCGACGGCACATCCAGCGGCGAGCAGGCGCTGGGCGAGCTGGTGGGGCTGCTGGTGGACCACGGTACGGTGGCCGTGAACATTATTCCCGATCGTAACTGGAACATCGCCGACGCCGCGACCAAGGCGGTCAAGCTGCAACGCCTGCATGACCTGGCGCGGCTGGCCGACGACCTGGCGCTGCCTTTCAACATTGGCACCGAGATGAACAGCCCCGGCCAACGGCTGGTGGACGACCTGGACGCGCCCGAACTGGCGTCGCTACGCCAGGCCTTCCTCGACGGCGCGTACTTCGTCTACGGCCATACCGTGTTACAACGCGCCCTGGGTCTGGGCTACCAGAGCGACTGGGCGCGGGACTGTCTCCCTGAGCGACGCGCGCGGAACGCCTTCTACACCCAGGTCGGCCGGGCCGTTCCACCCGGTCGCGCGGGCCTGGCCCAACTCCAGGCATTGGATGCTTCCATGTCGCCATCAGACCTATTAGCGAGGTTGAGCCTATGAGCGTCACTACCTTGAAGCGCGACAAACTGGATGAGTATAAGCGCGCCGACGCGCCGCTGCCCGAGCACAATGTTGTGTGGCCTACCTACGGCGCAGGCTTCGAGAACTTCGGTCGTGACGAACGGCCCATCGAGACGCCGCTGCCTCCCGCCGGCGCCGATGAACTGATCGTCCGCCATGACGCCTGCGGCCTGTGCTTCTCCGACATCAAGATTATCTCCCTCGGTGAGCAGCACCCGCGCATCTTCCGCGACATCCGCCAGGAGCCGGTCGTCCAGGGCCACGAGGTCGCCATGACCGTCGTCCAGGTCGGCGACGATCTGCGCGACCAATACCACGTCGGCGACCGCTTCATCATCCAGGCGGACATCTTCAAGGACGGCGTCGGCTACGCCTACGGCTACATGATCGACGGCGGGCTGTCGCTATACGGGCGCATCGACCAGCGCATCCTCAACGGTGACGGCGGCAACTATCTGATTCCCATCCAGCCGCGCGACGGGTACGCCGAAACGGCCCTGGCCGAACCGTGGGCGTGTGTCATCGCCGCCTACGAGCTGACCTATCGCAGCGGGTTGAAGCCCGGCGGCACGACCTGGATCGTGGGCACGGGCGCGAGCGGCACGGCGTACACTATCAGCGCCGGCTTCGACGCGGCGAGTCACCCGGCGCGGCTGCTGCTGACCGACGTACCGCCGGCCTTTGCGGCCTGGCTTCGGGAGCGCGCCGCCGCCCTCGGCGTCGAGGTGCTGGATGCGCCGGACGTGACTGCGCCGCCGGTCACTCCCAGCGACGACATCGTGCTACTCGCCACGACCGCCGATCTGGTGGAGACGGTCAGCCCGCATCTGGCCGACTTCGGCATCGTTGCCCTGCTGGGCAACACGCCCCTCGACCGACCGGCCCAGGTGGACATTGGCCGCGTCCACTATAACCGCTGGACCTACGTCGGCGGGCGGGGAACCGACGTGGCGCGCGCCTACAGCGACCTGCCGGTGCGCGCCGCGCTGCGGCCGGGCGGGCGCGCCTGGTTCATCGGCGCGGGTGGGCCGATGGGACGCATGCACGTCCAGCGCGCCCTGCAAAGCCCGCAACCGCCCGCCATCATCGTCTGCACGGACATGGGCGACGTGCGCCTCCAGGCCCTGCGCGACACCTTCGCCGGGGAGGCAGCGGCGCGCGGCATCGAGTTCGTGTGCATCAATCCGGCGCATCGCGGCGCCGCCGCAGCCGAGCAGGAGATGGACCATTTCAGGGCGGAAGGCTTCGACGACATTGTCGTCCTGGCCCCCGCGCCGGCCGCCATCGCCGACGCGGCCAACTGGCTCGCGCCCCAGGGTGTGATGAACATCTTCGCGGGCGTGGCGCGCGGCGTGACGACCCGGCTGGACCTGAGTGCGGTGTATCTACGGGACGTGCGCTTCATCGGCCACTCAGCATCGGACATCGATGACCTGCGCCTGACGCTCCACAAGGTCGAGACGGCCGAGTTGTCGCCCAACCGCTCCGTGGCGGCTATCGGCTCATTGAGCGCGGCGCGCGACGGGCTGATCGCCGTGCGCGACAGCGTCTTCCCCGGCAAGGTAGTCATCTACCCGCACATCACGGACTTGCCGCTAACGCCACTGGCCGACCTGAAGGATCGCCTGCCGACCGTGTACGCGAAACTCAAGGATGGTCGCGAGTGGACCATCGAGGCCGAGGAAGAGTTGCTGCGCGTGATGCTACCAGAGTGATGAGGTAACACATCCATGATGCTTCCAGATAGAGTCGCCATTGTCACCGGCGGCGCGCAGGGGTTGGGCGAAGCCCTCTGCCAGCGCCTGGCCCGCGAGGGCTGCCACGTTGTCGTGGCCGACATCAACGCCGAGCAGGCCGCCGCCACTGCCGACGGCATTACCACCGCCGCGCGCGCCACCGGCTCCGACCGCCGCGCCATTGGCGTCAAGGTCGACGTCACGAGTGAAGAGCAGGTCGCCGCCCTGGTCGACCGCGCCGTCGCCGAGTTTGGCCGTCTCGATGTGCTGGTGTCCAATGCGGGCATCCTCATCGCCGAGGACATTACCGACTTCCCCGCCGACAAGTGGCAGGCCGTGATGATGGTCAATCTCTACGGCTACTTCCTGTGTGCCAAGCACGCCGCGCGGGTGATGAAGCCGCAAGGTAAGGGCGTCATCATCCAGATCAACTCCAAGTCGGGCAAGAAGGGCAGCTTCAAGAACTCCGCCTACGCGGCCTCCAAGTTCGGCGGCATCGGCCTCACCCAGAGCATCGCCCTCGACCTGGCCGAGCATGGCGTGCGCGTCAACGCTGTCTGCCCCGGCAACCTGCTCGACTCGCCCTTGTGGGTCAACTCGCTTTACAAGCAGTATGCCCGGAAGTGGGGCATCACCGAGGCCGAGGTACGCCAGCGCTACATCGACCAGGTTCCCATGAAGCGCGGCTGCACCTACGACGACGTCTGCAATGTGGTCGCCTTCCTGGCCTCCGACCAGGCCAGCTACATGACCGGCCAGGCCATCAACGTGACCGGCGGCCAGGAGATGCGCTAAGCGAGACCGTATGCCAATCGCTGTCATTCTGCCCAAGCTGGGCAACACCGTCGAGAGTTCCATTATCGCCCGCTGGCTCAAGCGACCCGGCGAGACCGTCGCCGAAGGCGAGCCACTGGTGGAGATCGAGACCGACAAGAGCAGCCTTGAGGTAAACAGCCCCGCCGCGGGCGTCCTCCTCGACACGTTCTTCGGCCCAGGCGACGACGTGCCCGTGCTGACCACCATCGCCGCCATCGGCCAGCCGGGCGAGGAGGCGGCTTCCCTTCGCCCGCGTGACGCGGCGACACCCGCCACCCCTGCCCCCCCTCCGGCTCCCCCCGTCGACCATGGGAAGGGGGAGGAGGGAATCAGTGAGGTCTTCGTCTCGCCACGCGCGCGGCGGCTGGCCGAGCACAAGGGGCTGGCCGTGGCGGACCTGACGGGTAGCGGCCCCGGCGGGCGCATCATCGAGCGCGACGTGCAGGCCGCCCTCGCCGCCCGACCGCGTCTGACGCCCCTGGCGCGCGCCCTGGTCGAGAAGGGCGGCTTCACCCCGCCCGCCGACGCCGCCGGCCGCGTCACCAGCCGCGACCTTACGCCACCCACCGCGACGGCCTCCGCGCCTGGCATAGCCGGGCCAACCCAGGCCGTCGCCGAGTACGAAGATATACCGCTCAGCAACGTGCGCCGCCTCATCGCCGAGCGCATGCTGGCCTCCTTGCAGACCACGGCCCAGCTGACCCTCAACGCCTCGGCCGACGCCCGCCAGGTGCAGGCCCTCCGCCAGCGGCTCAAGGCCAGCCCCGAGGCCCTCGGCCTGCGCGAGGTGACGGTCAACGATCTGGTGCTGTTCGCCGTCAGCCGCACCTTGACCCGCTTCCCCGACCTCAACGCCCTCTTCCTGGACAAGAGTCTGCGCCGCTTCACGCCGGTTCACCTCGGCTTCGCTGTGGACACGCCGCGCGGCCTGCTCGTACCCGTCATCCGTCATGCCGACAGCCTCAGCCTGCGCGCCCTGTCCCAGGCGGCGCGGCGGCTGGCCCAGGCGGCGCAAGACGGCAAGGCCACCCCCGACGACCTCAGCGGCGGCACGTTCACCGTGACCAACCTGGGCAGCCTCGGCATCGAGAGCTTCACGCCGGTGCTCAACCCGCCCCAGGTCGCCATCCTCGGCGTGGGATCCATTCAATTGAAGCCCGTCGACGCCGACGGCGAGGTGCAGTTCATCCCACACCTGGGCCTGTCCCTGACCATCAACCACCAGGTTGTAGACGGCGCGCCGGGCGCGCGCTTCCTGCACGCCGTGACCCAGGCCATAGCCAGCCTGGACTTGCTATTGGCGACGTGATACGCGGGTGGTCACATGGCCGCCCGCGACCCCGATTGGCCCGTCGATCATTGCCCCAGAGGAACTATGCCCAAGACCCTACTCATTGATCCCGTGGAAGTACGTCGACCTGGCGTCATCGTCGCCCCCAACATCCCCATCAACCAGTACACGCCCGACCCCCAGGCCGAGGCGAAGACCTACGGCCGCGACGCCCTGGTGCGCATCTACCGCGACATGGTACTCATTCGCGAGTTCGAGACCATGCTCGACCGCATCAAGAAAGAGGGCGTCTACGAGGGCATCGAGTACAGCCACAAAGGCCCCGCCCACCTGTCCATCGGCCAGGAAGCCGCCGCCGTTGGCCAGGCCTTCCATCTCACTCGCGACGACTTCATCTTCGGTTCGCATCGCAGCCACGGCGAGATTCTCGCCAAGAGCTTCTCGGCCATCGCCGGGCTAGCCGAGGCTGAGCTGACCGCCATCATGGAGAGCTACCTGGATGGCGCGCCGCTGCGCGTCGTCGAGACCTACAGCCGCGCCGACGCGCCGAGCCTGGCCCTCGATTATGTCCTGTACGGCACGCTGGCCGAGATCTTCGGCCGCGCCGCCGGCTTCAACCAGGGCCTGGGCGGGTCGATGCACGCCTTCTTCCCTCCCTTCGGCGTCCTACCCAACAACGCCATCGTCGGCGGCTCGGCCGATATTGCGACTGGCTCGGCCCTCTACAAGCGCGTCAACCGCAAGCCCGGCATCGTCATCGCCAACATCGGCGACGCCAGCATGGGCTGCGGGCCGGTTTGGGAAGCGATGATGTTCGCCGCCATGGACCAGTATCGCACGCTGTGGGATGCGGAGATCGGCGGCGCGCCGCCCATCCTGTTCAACTTCATGAATAACTTCTACGGCATGGGCGGTCAGCCGAAAGGCGAGACCATGGGCTTCGACGTGCTGGCCCGCGTCGGGTTGGGCGTCAACCCGGAGGGTATGCACGCCGAGCGCGTCGACGGCTTCAACCCGCTGGCCGTGGCCGACGCCATCGCCCGCAAGCGACCGGTCCTCGAAGGCGGGCGCGGCCCTGTGTTGCTGGATGTGGTAACCTATCGCTTCTCCGGTCACTCGCCGTCGGACGCCTCCAGCTACCGCGACAAGGCCGAGATGGACCTGTGGCAGGGCGTCGACTCCCTGGTGACCTACCGCCAGTACCTGCTGGACAACGGCCACGCCGACGCGGCCGCCCTCGACGCCATTCGCGCCGACGCCGTGGCCCGCATCAGCCAGGCCCTGCGCGCCGCCGCCGACCTGGAGCGCTCGCCGCGCCTCAGCGAGGAGGCCATCGCGGCCGTCATGTTCTCGAACGAGTTGAAGGATCGCATCGCTGAGGGCACGCCGGAGGTGCGGCTGGCGAAGGCTGACAGCCGCCTGGCCGTCACAGAGGGCAAGTTCCGCTTCGCCTTCGACGCTCAGGGCCAGCCCCACCCCAGGCTCAAGACGCTGACCTACGCCGAGGCCCTGTTCGAGGCGATGATGCACCGCTTCTACGCCGATCCTACGATGGTGGCCTACGGCGAGGAGAACCGCGACTGGGGAGGCGCGTTCGGCGTGTATCGCGGGCTGACGGAGTGCCTACCCTACCACCGCCTGTTCAACTCGCCCATCTCCGAGGGGGCCATCGTGGGCACGGCGGTAGGCTACGCCCTCAGCGGCGGGCGCGTCGTGGCCGAGCTGATGTACGCCGACTTCATGGGGCGCGCAGGCGACGAGATCTTCAACCAGATGGCGAAGTGGCAGGCCATGTCGGCCGGGCTGCTGGCATTGCCCCTGGTGCTACGTATCTCGGTGGGCGCCAAATATGGCGCGCAGCACTCCCAGGACTGGTCAGCGCTGGTGGCCCATGTGCCCGGCCTGCGGGTCATGTATCCGGCCACGCCCTACGACGCCAAGGGCATGCTGAACCTGGCCTTGCGGGGAACGGACCCGGTGGTGTTCTTCGAGAGCCAGCGCCTCTATCCGGAGCCGGAGAGGCTGGTTCAGGGCGGCGTGCCTGTGGACTACTACGAAGTTCCCCTCGGCGAGCCAGTGGTACGCCGCGAGGGCGGCGACCTGACGCTCATCACCCTCGGCCCGGCCCTCTACATCGCGCTGGAAGCGGCCGACGAGTTGGCGAAGCATGGCGTCGCGGCCGAGGTTATCGACCTGCGCTTCCTGAACCCACTGAACTACGAACCCCTAGTCCAGTCGATCCGCAAGACGGGCAAGGCGGCGCTGGTATCGGAGGCGTGCGAGCGCGGCTCGTTCATGCACACCGTCGCCTCCAATCTAACGCAGCTGGCCTTCGACTACCTGGACGGCCCCATCGCGGTGGTCGGAGCGCGCAACTGGATCACGCCCGCCGCTGAGATAGAGGACCTGTTCTTCCCCCAGAAAGAGTGGATTGTGGACACTGTCCACGAACGAGTGCTGCCCCTGGCGGGCTACACGCCCCTCACACGCCAGGCCACGTCTGAGATCATCACTCGCAACCGCGCGGGGATTTAGGTTGGTAGCCACGCAGGGCAGGGCCTCGCCCCTGCCCTCTTGACGGAAGAATGGGACACGGACGAACACACAATGAGGTGGAACTCGTGAGCCAAACCAAATATGCCCTGGGACTGGACTTTGGTACCGAGTCGGGGCGCGCGGTTGTCGTCGACGTCGGCAGCGGCAAGACCGTCGGCAGCGCCACCTACCGCTACGCCGATGGCGTCATCGACGAGAAGCTGCCGGGCACGAGCACCCGCCTCGGCCCCGATTGGGCCTTACAGAACCCCGCCGACTACCTGGCGACCCTCAAGCAGGCCGTGCCCGAGGCCCTCACGGCGGCGGGCGTGCCGGCCGAAGACGTGATTGGCATCGGCATCGACTTCACCGCCTGCACCATCCTGCCGACGCGGGCCGACGGCACGCCACTGTGCTTCGAGCCGGAGTGGAAGGGTAACCCCCACGCCTGGACCAAACTGTGGAAACATCATGCCGCCCAACCCGAGGCTGACCGCATCAATGCCGTGGCCGTGGAGCGGGACGAGGCGTGGCTACCCCTATACGGTGGGCGCATCTCGTCCGAGTGGCTGCACAGCAAGGCGTTACAGATCCTCGACGAGTCGCCCGATGTCTACGCAGCGATGGACAGAATCGTCGAGGCGGGTGACTGGGTCGTCTGGCAGATGACCGGCGTAGAGAAGCGCAATGCCTGCGCCGCTGGCTACAAGGGCATGTGGAACAAAGCCACCGGCTACCCCAGCAATGACTTCCTGCGCGCCCTCGACCCGCGCCTCGACGGCTTCCATCAGACGAAGGCGGCGGGCGAGGTGGTCGCCCCGGGCGCGCGGGTGGGCCACCTGACCGAGAAGGCGGCGGCGTGGATGGGCCTGCGGCCCGGCATCGCCGTCGCCGCACCGACCATCGACGCCCACGCCGCCGTACCGGGCGCGGGCGTGACAACGCCAGGCCGCATGACCCTCATCCTGGGCACGTCCACCTGCCACATGATCGTGGACGAGGAACAGCATCTGGTGCCCGGCATCAGCGGCGTCGTCGGCGACGGCATCATCCCCGGCCTGTATGGCTACGAGGGCGGACAGGCCGGGGTGGGCGACATCTTCGAGTGGTTCGTGGAGAATGCGGTACCGAGCTGGTATGAGCGGGGTGCGGCGGAGGCAGGGCTGAGTGTCTACCAGGCCCTGGAGCGCGACGCCGCCCAACAGCGGCCAGGCGAAGCGGGCCTCATCGCCCTCGACTGGTGGAACGGCAACCGCTCGGTGTTGGTCAACGCCGGGTTGAGCGGCCTGCTCATCGGCATGACCCTCGGCACGCGCCCACCCGACATCTACCGCGCCCTGATCGAAGCGACCGCCTTCGGGACCAAGATTATCGTCGACACCTTCGAGCAGCACGGCGTGCGCGTCGATGAGCTGGTGGCGTGCGGCGGCCTGGCCGAGCGCAACAAGCTACTCTTGCAGATTTACGCCGACGTGACCGGCCGCGAGTTCGTGGTCGGCGGCACGGGCCAGGCGTCGGCCCTCGGCGCGGCCATGCTCGGCGCGCTGGCGGCAGGACGAGCGGCGGGCGGCTTCGACTCGCTGACCGACGCAGCCCGGTCGATGGTCGCCAGCACCGGCGAGACCTACCGGCCCCACGCGGCGAACCACAGGGTCTACCAGAGCCTCTTCGCCGACTATCAGCGCCTGCACGACACCTTTGGGCGCGGCGCGAACGACGTCATGCTGCGCCTGCGCGAGATGCGCCACCAGGAGATGTAGCCAGCGGCACGGGCGGGGGCGAGCGCTAGCCCTGTCGCAGGCGATGGCTCACGCCCCCTGCCCCTGCCACAATCAAGTCGGTGGCGAGATCGATGAACAGGCCGTGTTCGACAATGCCCGCGCGGGAATCTAGCGCCGCCGCCAGCTGCCGCACATCACTGATGGGGCCGAAGTCACAGTCCAGAATCATGTTGCCCGAGTCGGTCACAAACTGTGCGCCGTCGCGCGTCTGGCGGACGGCGTAGCGCGCGCCCAGAGCTTCGAGGTAGCGCGCCTGCGCCAGCCAGCCGAAGGGTAGCACCTCGACGGGCACCGGCCAGCGCGTTCCCAGCCGGGGTGATGGCTTCGTCTCATCCACCACGATAACCTCTCGCGCGCTCACCTGGGCGACAATCTTCTCGCGCAGCAACGCGCCGCCGCCGCCCTTGATCAGGTTCATCGCCGGGTCGACCTCGTCCGCGCCGTCAATGGTCACGTCCAGGTCCTCGGGTAGGTCATCCGGCAGCAGCGGGATGCCGAGCCGCATGGCCTCCTGCGCCGTCGCCCTGGAGGTGGCGAAGGCGACAATATCGCGCAACTCACCGCTGCGTAGCCGTTCGGCGATGAGGCGCGTCGCGAAGGTGGCCGTGCTGCCCGTGCCGAGGCCCACCCTCATTCCCGATTGCACGAATTGGACCGCTTGATGCGCGGCCTGTTCCTTATAGTGCGCCAGAGGATCGGCCACGGCCGAAGCCCCACTCATACAGACCCCCTTACTCCGCGCTGGCCGCCACCTTCGCCGCCGCCGCCGCGTCCACCAGCCAGTGCAACGCGCCGTTGGGCGGCTGAATCAACTGCGCGGGCCACACATCGGGTTGATACGGTCCTTGAAGCACGTTCCACAGCATATCCGCTTTGGCTGCGCCTTCCACCAGAAAGGCCACGTCGCGCGCGGCGTTGATGAGCGGCGCGGTGAGGGTCACCCGCCAGGTCGCCATGATCTCGACGTACTGGGGCGCGACCCACCGCGACTCCTCGCGCAGAACAGCCGTACCCGGAAACAGGGACGCCGTATGCCCATTATCGCCCATGCCCAACAGGATGAGATCGAAGCGGGGCAGGGTTGCGACGCGAAAGAAACGCTGCATCTCCTGCTCGTAGGTCAGCGCAGCCTGGGCCGGGTCGATCTCCCCCCGGATGCGGTGAACGTTAGCCGGCGGCAGCGCCACGTGGTCGAGCAGGGCCTCCCGCGCCATGCGGTAGTTGCTGCGCGCGTCCTCAGACGGCACACAGCGCTCGTCGCCAAACCAGACGTGCGTCGCCTGCCAGGCGATCCCATCCTTGAAGTCTGCGCTCGCCAGCCGCGCGTAGATGGGCCGGGGCGTGCCGCCCCCGGCTAGAGCGACGACGAAGCGGCCACGCGCGGCGATTGCCTGCGCGGCGCGCTGCGCGATAAACTCAGCCGCCCCCGCCGCGAAGCTCAGCCCGTCGGGGAATACGCGCCAGTTCAGCACGCCCGTGCTCAACGGCGGCCGCGCAGGGTGCGGTAGCGGCGCATCAGGGTATTGGTGGAACTGTCGTGCTGGAGGTCAGGTGGGCTGGCGCTCGCCAACTCAGGGATGATGCGCGCCGCCAATACCTTGCCGAGTTCCACGCCCCACTGGTCAAACGCATCGATGTTCCAGATGACGCTTTGGGTAAAGACGCTGTGCTCGTACAGGGCGATCAGCGCGCCGAGAATCTCCGGCGTGAGCAGGTCGGCCAGGATGACGCTACTCGGCCGGTTGCCCTCGAACGTGCGATGGGGAACCAGCCAGTCCGGCGTGCCTTCCGCCTTGACCTCGTCGGCCGTCTTGCCAAAGGCCAGGGCCTCTGCCTGGGCAAAGATATTGGACATCAGGATGTCGTGGTGGTCACCCAGCGGGTTGAGGCTGTTGGCAAAGCCGATGAAGTCGCAGGGAACCAGCTTGGTTCCCTGGTGAATCAACTGGTAAAACGAGTGCTGCCCATTGGTCCCCGGCTCGCCCCAATAGATCGGCCCCGTCTGGTAATCGCGAATCGCTGCCCCGTCCAGCGTCACGTACTTGCCGTTGCTCTCCATCGTCAGTTGCTGCAAGTAGGCGGGGAAGCGCTTCAGATACTGGTCGTAGGGCAACACCGCCACCGTCTGCGCGCCAAAGAAATCGTTGTACCAGACGGCCAGCAGCCCCATCAGCGCCGGGAGATTCTGAGCCAACGGCGCGGTGCGGAAGTGCTCGTCCATGGCGTGGAAGCCCGCCAGCAGCGCGCGGAAGCCCTGCGGCCCGATCGCCAGCATGGTCGAGAGGCCGATGGCGGAGTCCATCGAGTAGCGGCCCCCCACCCAATCCCAGAAGCCAAACATGTTGGCCGTGTCGATGCCAAACCTGGCTACCTGCTCTGCATTGGTCGAGACGGCGACGAAGTGCCTGGCAATCGCCTGCTCGTCCTTGAGCGCGGCCAGCATCCAGCTGCGTGCGGTGTGGGCGTTGGTCATCGTCTCCAGGGTGGTGAAGGTCTTAGATGACACGATGAACAGCGTCTCAGCCGGGTTCAGGTCGTGGGTGGCCTCGGCGAAGTCCGTGCCATCCACGTTGGACACGAAGCGGAAGATTATGTCGCGCGCCGCGTAATGGCGCAGCGCCTCATACGCCATGACCGGGCCGAGGTCTGAGCCGCCGATGCCGATATTGACGACGTTGCGAATCGGTCGCCCCGTGTAGCCCATCCACTCGCCGCCACGCACGCTGTCGGCAAAGGCGGCCATGCGGTCCAGCACGGCATGCACCTCAGGCACGACATTCTTGCCATCAACGACGATCTGGGCGTCGCGCGGCGCGCGCAGCGCCACGTGCAGCACGGCGCGATTCTCGGTAATGTTGATTCGGTCGCCCCGGAACATGGCGTCGCGGCGCGCTTCCAGGCCGCTCTCGCGGGCCAGGTCCACCAGCAACCGCAGCGTCTCGTCGGTGATGCGATGCTTGGAGTAGTCAAGATACAGGCCGGCCGCGTCTAGCGCCAGCCGCTCCCCGCGCTGGGGGTCCTGCGCGAACAACGTCTTGAGCTGGACATCCTTGATGGACTGGTAGTGAGCCGCTAACGCCCGCCAGGCGGGACGCTGGGTTACAGAAATATGGTCGGCCATAGCCATCAGACTCCTCCCCTTCGTGGGCGACCGCGCCGCCGGTGCGCCATGCGCCCGGCGACCAGATTATAGCACAACGCGCGCCCAGACCAGGGAGCGTTGGCCAGTATCGGCCTCACGCCTCTGGATGCGGAGTTAGCCCGTGCCGGCGCCGCTCGGCGTCGGTAGCGCCGCCGCTGGCTCGTCGCCTGTCGCGCGGGTCGGCAGCCGTCGCACGTACCACAACGCCAGCAGGGCAAACAGAGCAATAGAGGCGAACGCCGCCTTGAGCGCGGCGATCTGGGCGTTGGCGTACTCCGTGACAATGGCGTCCACCTGGGCGGGGCTGAGGCCCGCCGCCTCGGCGCTCGCTTGCACCTGCGCCGTGCTGACAAAGTTGGCGTTCTTCTCGGCCGCCGCGGCGATCTCGCTGCTCACGTCGGCCAGAGCCGGGTCTGCCAGCACGGCCGTCTGGAAGTTGGTCACCAGCGACGCGATGAGAATCGAGCCGACAAGAGCCGTTCCCAGCGATGCGCCCAGGTTTTGGGCCGTCCCTTGCAGGCCGCCAGCCTCACTCCCTCGTTCGGGCGCGACCGACGACATGATGACGTTGCCTAGCTGCGAGGCCAGCAAGCCCAGCCCCGCACCCACCAGCGCCAGCGCTATAGCAAAGCCCGTCGACTGCAAGTTCGGCCCCGTAAAGGCGATGAGCAACACCTCACCGATCAGCATGCCGACGAGGCCAATCTCGACAATGCGCTTCGGAGAATAGCGCGCCGCCAGCGACGCGCCCAGCAGCGCGAAGAAGAACAGGCCCATCGACAGCGGCAGGATCGTGATGCCGGTTTGCAGCGAGTCGTAGCCGAGCACCGTCTGCAAATAGAGCGGCAGCACGAAGAACGTGCTCATGATGATGAACTGCTGGCAGAGCAGTGTGGTCAGGCCCGCCCGCAGGCGCGGGATGCCCAGCAGGCGCACATCGAGCAGCGGTTCCTTGCCCGCTTCTATCAACGACTCCTCGCGGCGGGCGAACAACGCCATCAGGATGAGGCCGACCACGATGAGCCAGAAGACGGGAGACAGCCCCAACGGGGTGAACGGGGCAGCGGCCTTGGGCGTGATCCAACCCCACTGGCTGGAGCGCAGGATGCCGAAGACGGCCAGGCCCAGGCCCGCCGCCGACAGGAACGCGCCACCCAGGTCGAGCCGGCCGTGCCGCCCCGCCGTCGCGGGGATGGCGCGCAGGAATAGCATCAGCGCCAGCACGACGACCGTCTCCGTAGCAAAGACCAGCCGCCAGGTGTAGTTGGCCGTCACCCAGCCACCAATCAGCGGGCCAAGCGCCGCCGATGCGCCGCTGACGCCACCCAGGATACCGTAAGCCAGGGCGCGCTGGCGGCCCGCATAGGTAGCCGCCGTCAGGGCGGCGATGGCCGGGATGACCAGCACCGCGCCCAACCCCTCCACGAACGACCATCCGACAATCAACACGCCCAGCGTCGGCGACAGCGCCGTGATCAGCGAGCCGGTGCCGTAGACCAGCAGGCCAACGGCATAGGCGCGCTTGGCTCCCCAGCGGTCACCAAGCTTGCCACCAATCAGCATAAAGGCCGCCATCACCAGGGTATAGAGGGTGATAGCCGTCTGCAAGCCGACGACGGTCGTGTTGAGGTCCTCGACGATCTGGGAGATCGACACGTTCATCACAGTCGTGTCGAGGACCATGATAAACTGCGCCGCCGCCAGCATGGCGATGACGCCCCAGCCCGCCTTCTTCTCTGCTGCATTGGTTGCCATAGTTCAGCGCCTTCATGCTCTGTCGCCCAGCCGGCCTCGCGGCCCTCACGGCGCCGACGATGGAGCAGGCGCTCCTGTGCCAGTACGTCTTTGAACTGCTGGTCAGGCTCAGGCCACAGAGTCGTTGTCTATATCTCGCCCTGGCAGGGCGGCCAGGCAGCCTTCAGCGCGGCGTAGCCTCCAACGCCCCCGGCAGGTGCAACCATCGGTACTCAGGGGCCGTTCGGATCCGCTGCCATCCATGTCTGCAGATCGGCCAGGGGCTGCTGCGAAACAACGAGAGAGCCAGCTTGCGGGCGATCAAGCTCGACGATTAGCATAATCACCAGGGAGAACGAGAGGGCCAGGAAGAAGGTGGCCCAGGTCCGCCGCGAGCCGGCGATGGCGGTCTGGTATCCCACCCCGATCATGCTGAGTATGATGAGGGCAATGAGTACCAGCCAGACGGTGGGAGGAATCCGCGCTTGAAGGCCGATGGCCACCCTCAATGCTTGCAGATTGGTCACCTCGTTGAGCGATTCAATATAGAGAGCGGCCACGTCGGAGTTCATATCCTGGCGCGCATTGGCGACCGCCATGTCCCATAGACGTCGTTGGGTCTGGTCCGCCCTGACAAGGGCTTTCGAGACCTGATCGAGATCACCGCTCTGAACAGCAGCCAGGCGATTGGCCACATATTCGCGGAGCAGCGTCTTCGCTTCGTTGCGATCCGGCTGCGGGAGGAACTCGGACCGCGCATAGGCCGTCCGAAGCGCGTTGGCTTCATCGCGCACGAGGGCCTTGCGCGTGTCAAACCGATCGGACACGATCGCGAAGGTAAAGGCCAGAATGAACGCCAGCAAGCCCAGGGTAGTACCCGAGATGGCCGAGACCGGCGATTCCTTCTCATCCTCGGTGCGGTCGCGGATACGCCGGCCGCCCCGATAGCCCACCTCAATCGCAATCATCACCGCGGCAACTGAGAGTGCGAAAATGGCCCATGCAGGTGCGCTGTCCATACTGATTCAGATCTCCTACGCAGGGACTGGCGCTGCTATCGTTGGCAAGACCCTGATTCGCAGCCAGCCCATCGGTCCTTCGCCACGGCAGCCGGCCGTCGAGCAGTCTGGCCTGGCTGGCCATAACTACTCGACGGCCTGACGCCTCCTTACGCATTCACAGCTGGCGGGGCGAGAGATTGCGTCACGGGGAGCGACGCGGCGTCTCTGACCCAACGGGCAGCTAGTAGCCGGTGTAGCCCGGCACGCGCTTGCGGCCATAGCCGCCGGTGTAGCTGGCAATGTCAGCGAAGACCGCCAGACCCAGCCACAACCAGTCCCAGCCGACAACCCCACCAGGCGCGACGAGGACGTACATCAGAGTCGTCCAGGGAAGGAAGATGAGACCCGCTACCGGCCATAGCCACCAGACGATGGGCCAGCCATTGAAGGCCAGCTGCCACACAACGGGCTGGAACAGCCACCACAGCGCGCCGACAATGCGCGGGCCGAGCAACACAAGGGCCAGGAAGAAGCAACACATAGCCAGTCTCCTTTTCAGGTGTCAGTAGGATGAGTTCTCGAATCCGTTTCTATGCACTTCCTGGCGGCGCGCCTCCTTTCTTCTGTTCGCGGGCCTGGGCGCGTCGCTCGCTCCACGAGACGGCAGCGAAGAAGCCAAACACCGCGCCCGCGCCCGCGCCGACCAGCATGACGGCCGTGCCAATCAGTGTGAAGCCCAACTGCCAGAGCAGCAAGCCAATCAGGAATCCCACGGCCGCACCCAGGAACGCCCCCACGACCCCCACGAGACTCAGACGACATCCGCCCATGTTACTGCTCCTCCCGTGAGTCTCAACGCCGGCGCATCGATTGTTGCGCTACCTGGCGGGGCCAGGCGCGGCCGCGACCTGACTCGCCTGGGCCGCAGCCGAACGCCGCCGCCGGCGCAGGAAGAACTTGATGACTTCGTCGATGAGCAGCAAGACAAAGGCGAACACAATGCACACCAGCCAGTGCGTCAGATTGAGCCCGGTCAGGCCCAGGGCGCGCTGCAGGAAGCCGATCACTGTGGGCGCCAGGGTCGCCAGGAGCGCCAGGCCGTACAGCTGGAGCTGCCGCCGGTCGCCCAGCGTATCGCGGTCGAACGCCGACTCGGTTTCGCTCCGGCAGCTCAGGCCGATAACAATGTTGAACAGGGAGAAGGCCACATAGGCCATCGTCGCCGCCAGGGCTACCCCGCCGGGCGTGTAGGAGGCTTGCAGGAACAACGTACCAAAGGCCATCAGCAGCCCGATGAAGATGATGCGCACCCACTGCGACCGCGATAGCACCGGCTGAGCCAGCGGCCGCGGCTTGCGCTCCATCAGCCCCGGCGATGGCTTGTCGAAGCCCAGCGCCACGGCGATCGGAACCTGCACCAGGAAGTTGATCCACAGGATGACGAACGGCGCGAAGGGAATGCCGTTGGCGATGGCAAAGAACGCCGCCCCCAGGAAGGTGGCGATGAACGCCACCAACGCCGTCATCTGGAAGCGGATGTACTTGGTCAGGTTGTCGTACAGGGCGCGGCCATACTCTACCGCCTTGACGATGGTGGCGAAGTTGTCGTCGGTGAGAATCATCACCGCCGCCTCCTTCGACACCTCGGTGCCGGTGATACCCATCGCCACACCGATGTCAGCCTTCTTGAGGGCGGGCGCGTCGTTGACCCCATCGCCCGTCATCGCCACGATGTTGCTCTGCTTCTGGAGCATGGTCACCAGGCGAATCTTGTCCTCCGGCGCGACGCGCGCCACCACCCCAATATCGGGTAGCTCCTTCATCAGCTCATCGTCGCTCATGGCGGCGAATTCCGCGCCCGTCAGCGCCTTGCCCTCGATACCCAACTCGTGACCGATGGCCGCCGCCGTGACGGCATGGTCGCCGGTGATCATGCGCACCTGGATGCCGGCGCTGTGGCACTTGGCGATGGCGTCCTTCGCCTCGGCGCGTGGCGGGTCCACGATGCCCACCATCGCCATCAGCGTCAGGTTCTTGATCTGGCTGATCAGGTCGCTCTTGGCGTCGAAAGTCTGGGGGTCAAAGTCACGCCGCCCCACCACCATGACGCGCATGCCGCCCTGGGCGAGGGATGCGTTGCCTTCCAGGGCCAACTGGCGATTCTCGTCGGTGACTGCGGCGGACTGGCCGCCGGGCAACCAATACGAACCGGCGCGGCTGATAAGAACGTCGGGCGCGCCCTTGACGAAGCAGCGCACCACGGGCTGGCCCTGCTCGTTGGTCATGTTGTGGAAGGTCGCCATGAACTTGTATTCGGAGTCGAAGGGAACCTCGGCGACGCGGGGGTACATCTGTCGTGCGCCGCTCACGCTGATACCGCCCTTTTCGGCCAGCACGATGAGCGCGCCTTCGGTGGGATCGCCGATGAGGGTGTCGCCGTCCAGGCGGGCATCGGCGCATAGGGCCATGGGCAGCAGCACCGCGTCAAGATCGACCTTTGCCCCGCCCGCGCTCAGGATTTGCCCCTCGGTGGTGTAGGCGGCCGCGCCCTTCTGCCAGGGTTGGGCCGCTGGGGCGGCGCCCATGGCGACCCGCTCCAGTTGGCCCTGGGTGCTGTAGCCCTCGCCCGTGATCTTGAAGCGGTTCCGACCGGGGACGATCAGCTCGCGGGCGGTCATCTTGTTGAGAGTCAGGGTGCCAGTCTTGTCGGAGCAGATGGCCGACACCGAGCCGAGGGTCTCCACCGACGGCAGGCGCTTGACGATGGCATTCTGGCTGGCCAACACCCGCGTGCCCATGGAGTACAGGGTGGTGACAACGGCGGGCATGCCGGTGGGGATGGCCGAGATGGCGAGGGCGATACCGGCGATGAAGATGGTGTTGAAGTCCTGGCCGTTACGCAGACCCATGAAGATCATCAGGATGAACGCCAGACCCGCCAGGCCGGCGATGATCAGGGTCAGGCGGTCGAGTTGCTTCTGCAGGGGGGTCTTGTCGGCCTCGGTCTTATTGAGCAGGTCGGCAATGTGCCCCATCTCCGTGCCCATGCCGGTCGTCGTGACGATCATCTCGCCACGCCCGCGGGTGACAGAGGTGTTCATGAAGGCCATGTTCACGCGGTCACCCAGGGCCACCTCCGGCTTGGTGATGGGCGCGGTATCCTTGAGCGTGGCGACGCTCTCGCCGGTCAGCGCCGCCTCCTCGATCTCCAGGGTCGCCGCGATGAACAGGCGGCCGTCGGCGGGCACGCGGTTGCCGGCCTCCATCAGGACAACGTCGCCGGGCACGAGACCCTCGGCTTCGATCTCGATGGCCTCCCCGTCGCGGCGGACGCGGGCGATATTCTTGAGCATCTTTTCGAGGGCCGAGAGGCTGGCCTCGGCCTTGGCTTCCTGACGTAGGCCCAGCACAGCGTTGAAGATGGTCAACAGGACCAGAACCAGGGTCGTGCCCAGATCGCGGGTAAAGACGAAGCTGAGGATAGCAGCGACGATGAGGATGATCTGCATGAAGTCGCGATACTGGCGCAGGAAAGCCTTCCAACCAGGTTCCTTCTGCTTGGTGGCGAGCAGGTTGGGGCCATACTGCTGAAGGCGGGCCTGGGCCTCGGCCGCGCTCAAGCCCTTCGCCGGATCGACGCCCAGGGCTTGCGCCACCTGGTCTGGCGACTGCGCATACCACGCGGGTTGAGTTCCTGACGGTTCAGCCATAAGATGAGTCCTTCCTCTAGGAAAACATCGTCACTGGACACTGGACAGCACAGCAGCGACCAGAAAGCCCAGTACGGTCACGAGACCTACCAGCTTGCCGCCATGCTCGAAGGCCTCCGGCATCATGGCATCCGCCAACATGGTCAGCATCGCGCCAGCGGCGAAGGCTTGAGCCAGGCGGCCGTCGACGCCAGGCAGCCGGGTTACGACACCATAGCCAAGCCCCGCACCCAGGGCCGAGACCAGGACGAGCATCAGCCACATCCAGAAAATTCTGCGCTGCGAGTACCCTACTCCTTCGAGGTTGAGCGACCCCGCCATGCCTTCGGGGAGGTTGGAGATGAAGACCGACACCAGAAAAGCGACGTTGATAGCGCCACCCAGCGCGAGTCCCATCCCCAGGACAAGCGACTCGGGCACGTTGTCGAGGAGGGTACCGATGAAGATGGCTGTGCCAGACCCGCCGCTTTGCTCAGCGGTGATGTCCTTGCGCCTCGCTCCCCCTCGGCTATCGACGACCCAGTCGCCCACGAAGAAGGTGAGCGCGCCCAGCGCGAAGGCGACGGCCCCCACCCAGCCCGGCGCCGACGACTCCGGAATCAACTCATAGGCGATGGCGCTGATCAGCGCGCCCGCGCCGAGGCCCATGATCAGCCCAATGGTGCGATTCGAGGGGGCGCGCAGCGCGAGAAGATACCCGATCAGCAGTGATGCGGCCGCCAGCCCGCCCCACCACGTCGCCGCGATCATAGGCTGCCTCCGGCCGGGTTGGGGGCGCTGCGTCCACCCTAGTACTTCTCCGGAATGCGGCGGAAGGGATAATCAGGCTCCACGTAGTCGCCGCGCGGCTGACGCTTGGGTAGCTTCACCTTCTCGCGCGGAATCTCGTAGTAAGGGACGAGGCTCAGGAAGTGAGAAATGCAGTTGAGGCGACCTCGCCGCTGGTCATGCGAATCCACCACCCACCACGGCGATTCGGGTGTGTCGGTGGCCGCGAACATCTCGTCGCGCGCGCGCGAATAGTCGTACCACCGCCGATGACTCTCGAGGTCCATCGGGCTGAGCTTCCAGATCTTGCGGTAGTCGTTGATGCGCTCCTCAAACCGCTCGGTCTGGTCCTCCATCGTCTCTTCCAGCCAGTATTTGACCAGAACGACCCCCGAGGCGATGATAGCACGCTCCACGGGCGGCGTGAACTTCAAGAACGCCGCCACCTGTTCCTCCGTCGCGTAGCCCATGACGCGCTCGACGCCAGCCCGATTGTACCAGCTTCGGTCAAAGAGTACAATCTCGCCGGCGGCCGGGAGATGGGGCAGATAGCGCTGGATGTACATCTGCGACTTCTCCCGCTCGGTCGGCGACGGGAGCGCCACCACGCGGAAGACACGCGGGCTGGTGCGCTCGGTGATGCGCTTGATGATACCACCCTTGCCCGCCGCATCGCGCCCCTCGAACAGCACGCAGATCTTGGCCCCCGTGGCCTTGACCCACTCCTGCAGCTTGACAAGCTCGATCTGGAGCTTTTCCAGCTCGGCCTCGAACTCCTTGCGGCTCAGCTTGGGCTTGGGTTCCGTCGCTCCCGCCTCGGCCGCCGGCGCCACGCCTACCGCCGCCGAGCCATCGCCCTTCGACTTGCGCTTCTTAGCCTTCTTGCCTGCCATACAGCCTCCTGTGCCGGTTGGGTGAGTCGATTGCTCCCAGCCTGGCGCGATGCGCGGTACGCATGCGTCGGCTCGCTGTATACTAGTCGCCACCGTCCCCCACTGCATCACCCTTCCCGGTCCATTACTGGGCCATTGTAGCACATTCTCCAATTATGCCAACTCGATGTCGGCAAGCTGCGATGAGTGGGTGGTTGAGGTAGCCCCGACGTGCCCACGAGCGTGGGCCTTCCCAGGGGGGGAGAGGGGCCATCGTGGCCGCGCGTTGGCGCTGGTCAGTCGAGGGTCACCAGGCCCAGGCGTTGGCTGACTTCGATAGCTTCCGCCCGGCTGCTGACATCCAGCTTCTCGTAGATGTGATGAATGTGCTTCTTGACCGTCGATGGCGAGATGACCAGGCGGTGGGCGATTTCCCGATACGAGTGGCGGCGGACCAGCAGGTCCAGAATCTCCATCTCGCGAGGGCTGAGGGGGTCGCGAAGGCGAGCCTGGGCCTGCCGCTGGCGAAGCATGACACGATCGGTGGCGACGTGCAGCGATGGGCTGACGGCGAACTGCCGCAGCAGGTAGCCAACGTAGTCAGCCAACTCCTCACCTGGCGTCCATCGGTCGAGCAGGCGAGCCATATCGGGGCCAAGATCGAGGAAGCTGCGTGTGAACTGCCCCGGCTTGCCGAGGCGCACAGCCTGCTCAAGCCACGTCTCGGCCGCGGTCTTATCCCCCAGCTGGTCATAGGCCAGCGCGCTCAAGGCGGACACTTCGACGCGCATGGGGACATTCGAGAAGTCGGCCGACAGGTGTTCTAGATGCGCCAGGTGCGTGAGCGCCTCATGCGCATCGTCACGCTGACCGCTGGCGAGTAGAACCCTTGCCTGCGCCAGCTGCGGCACCTCGGTAAGGATCATGGCCCCCCGCTCGGGCGTCGGCTGCGCATCGCGGAGCCAACGCAGAGCCTCGGCCGCATTCCTGCGCCGGGCAGCGCGGCGGGCACGGAACGAGGCGAGCAGGCGCAGCGTCACGAGGTTCGTCGTATCCCAGGCCAGCTCACTGAGACTGTCGAGCAAGGCATCCGCTGCCTGCGGCTGGCCCTCGAGGTCATTGACACGAGCCAGGGTAAAGATGCTGCTGCGCAGTACCATGTGATTCATCTCATGGCGCTGGGCGAGAATCGCCTCGAGATGGCGGCGCGCCTCGCTCAGCTGGTTCCGCTCGTAGTGACTCAGCCCCAGGAAGAGATTGGCCCAACCCACCCCAATGAGCCGTCGGTGGCGGCTGAAAAGCCGCAGCAACTGCTCACCGACGACCTCCATACTCGCCAGGTCCCCCCGCAGCCAGTGAACAAAGGTCAGGCCGAGGAGCGAGCGAATCACCAACTCCATGTTGTCTCGCTGCGTGCCATCCGCCACCGCCACATTCAGCAGGTCCAGCGCCGCCGCGTGGCGGCCGGTCAGGTGCAAGGCAACTCCCGAATTGAGGGTGGCCCAGCCATCCAGCGGCGAGTAAGAGGCGTCCACCGTCAGCCGCGCGCGAGTCGCCCGTTGCAGGGCCGCCTCGACATTGCCAGCCATCCATTCAACCGGCGCGGCCAGGGCAGCGAGACCCGCTTCGATGCCCGCCCTCGACCACGTCACCTGGTCAGCCACTGGCTCGTGGAGCAGCCGCTCGATTTGCTCGATGCGCCCGTGGAGCTGGGAATATCCCTGGCGGAGCGTCATGATCCACGTCTCGCCGATGAGGAGCACGGGGCTGCATGCGACCCTATCGGGTGGCAGCAGGCGCAGCCAGCCCTCCAGGCGCAGCCACTCCTCGTGCTTGATGAGCGTCAGCATGTGACTCTCGACGAGCCGCACGGCCCTGTCCACCGCTCCCGCTGCCAGGTAATGCCTGATCGCCTTATCAATCAGCCCACGCTCCTCGAACCAGGCCGCCGCGCGCCCATGCAGCGTTTCGATCTCGGCCGGCTCAAGTGTCGCTTGCAGCCGAAACTGGAGCGCCTTATGCAGGAGACTGTGATGGCGGAACCAGACGCCATCGGCATCCACTGGCACAACCAGGAGGTTCGTGCTGGCCAGCCAGTCGACAAACGCCTGCCCCGTCCACTCGCCGCGCACGCTGTTCGCTACCGCCTCGCACAGCGAGGGCGTAAGACCATCGAGAATCGAGGTCCTTAGCAGCATGGCTTGTACGGCAGGGGGCTGGTGAGAGTAGATTTCCTCTAGAAAGTAGGCCAGCACCTGACTACGCGACGAGGCGTGTAGCCCCGTCATCACACTCGTCGCGGCGGCGTCATCGCGCCAGGCCAGGCCGAGAAGGCGGAGGGCAACCGCCCACCCTTCGGTGTGGGTAAGCGCCTCATCGACGAGCCTGGAAGCGACGGCGCGGCCCGCCGTCTGTTCCAGCAGCGCCTGCGCCTCCTGGTGGTCGAAGCGCAGATCGTCGGCCGATATGTCGAGGACAGCGCCCTGAGCGCGCAGGCGCGCCATCGGGAAGGGCGGCAGCCGTCGGCTGGCGATGATGAGATGGGTGGTCGAGGGCAGGCGGAGCAGCAACTCGTGCATGATGTGGTGCGTCGTCGCATCGCTGACCGCCTCGTAGTCGTCGAGGATGACCACCAGCTCCTGGCCCAGGGCGTCCAGCTCCGCCGCGAGACTGGCCGCCAGGGCGAGGGCGGATGGGACGGTCGCGCCGTTGAGAGACGTCAGCGTCGAGCGGCCAAAGGTAGGGAAATGGGTTTGGATGCTGGCAATCAACGCCCGCAGGAAGGCTTCGGGGTGACTGTCGTCCCTCTCTACCGACAGCCAGGCGACCGGTAGGGGGCACATCTCCACCCAACTGCTCAAGAGGGAAGTCTTGCCGGTCCCGGCGGGCGCGGCAATCACCGTGATGGGTAGGCGCAGGGCGTGGTTGAGGCGATCCAGGAGGCGAGGGCGGGGGGTGAAGGCTGACGATATTCTGGGACGGTTGCGCTGTGTCTGCGGGCGAGGCGGTCTAGCAATCATGCCAACGGCCATGCGACTCTCCTGGAACGCAGCCGCGAAGCTGGCGAAGCGTTCGCGCACAAGTCAATAGGCGCCACAGCGCCGTCGGCACACCAATTCAACGCCGCATTCGGGCAATTATACGTTCTCAGGTAAAGCTGTCAATATGCTGCTGAGACACGGCCACCCTTCAGGCGCACCTGCACCAACGGCTAGGTACGGCCCGCCCGCCTGCTATCCCCTCGCCGCCATTGGAATAGCCAATTCTTATCACGCACCGCGTCAAAACAGCCCATTTGACTATTGTTTTTCGCCTGACTCGGATGTATGATGGAGGCAGTGATGCAGCGCGTCATTTCCTCCACTTCACCCTCTGAGGAGGCTGTCCAATGGCTAAAGCAACGAACGGAGACAAGAGCCGCTGGTCGGCGGGCGTGACCCCCTATGCGGACATGGGGTACTACGACGCCGACTACACCCCCAAGCCGACCGACATTCTGTGCGCCTTCCGCATCGTGCCCCAGGAGGGCATCGAACCCATCGAAGCCGCCGCTGCCGTGGCGGGCGAGTCGTCGACGGCCACCTGGACCGTGGTGTGGACCGACCGCCTGACCGCCCACGAGCACTACCAGGCCAAGGCTTACCGCGTCGACCCGGTGCCCGGCTCCGACCAGTACATGGCCTACATCGCCTACGACCTGGATCTGTTCGAGGAAGGCTCCATCGCCAACCTCACGTCGTCCATCATCGGCAACGTCTTCGGCTTCAAGGCCCTCAAGTCGCTGCGGCTGGAAGACATGCGCATCCCGCCCCACTACACCAAGACCTTCCAGGGTCCGCCCCATGGCATCATCATGGAGCGCGAGTACCTCAACAAGTACGGCCGGCCGCTGCTCGGCGCGACGGTCAAGCCCAAGCTGGGTCTGTCGGCGCGTAACTACGGCCGCGTCGTCTACGAGGCGCTGCAAGGTGGCCTGGACTTCACCAAAGACGACGAGAACATCAATAGCCAGCCCTTCATGCGCTGGCGCGACCGCTTCCTGTTCTGCATGGAGGCTGTCAACAAGGCCCAGGCGATGACCGGCGAGATCAAGGGTCACTACCTGAACGTGACGGCGGGCACGATGGAGGAGATGTACGAGCGCGCTGACTTCGCCAAAGAGCTGGGCAGCGTCATCATCATGATCGACCTGACCATCGGCTATACGGCCATCCAGTCCATGTCGAGGTGGGCGCGCAAGAACGGCCTGATCCTGCACCTCCACCGCGCGGGCCACAGCACCTATACTCGCCAGAAGACTCACGGCGTCAGCTTCCGCGTCATCTCCAAATGGATGCGCCTCGCTGGTGTCGATCATATCCACGCCGGCACGGTCGTCGGCAAGCTCGAGGGCGACCCGAGCAACGTCAAGGGCTACTACACGACCCTGCGCGAGGACAAGGTGGACGCCAACCCCATGCTCGGCCTGTACTTCGAGCAGGACTGGGCGTCGATGCCGGGTACGATGCCCGTCGCGTCCGGCGGCATCCACGCCGGGCAGATTCACCAGTTGCTGCACCTGCTGGGTGAAGACGTGGTGCTCCAGTTCGGCGGCGGCACCATCGGCCACCCCGACGGCATCGCCGAGGGCGCAGCGGCCAATCGCATTGCCGTCGAGGCCATGATTCAGGCGCGCAACGAGGGCCGCGACTATCTGAACGAAGGCCCGGAGATTCTGGCGCGGGCGGCCCGCTGGTCGCCGTCCCTATATAAGGCGCTGGAGGTCTGGAAGGACGTCACCTTCAACTTCGAGTCGACCGACACCCCCGACGTCGTGGTCACGCCGACGTTCTGATGCCGCAGCGAGGAGCCAGCAATGCGTATCACCCAGGGTACCTTCTCCTATTTGCCCGACCTGACCGACGAGCAGATCACCGCCCAGGTGCAGTACTGCCTGGAGAATGACTGGCCCGTGTCCATCGAGTACACCGACGACCCCCACCCGCGCAACGTCTACTGGGACATGTGGGGCATGCCCATGTTCGACCTCAAGGACGCCGCCGGGGTCATGAGCGAGATCAACGCCTGCCGCGCCGCCTTCCCGAATCGCTATATCCGCGTCAACGGCTACGACCGTCGCCTGGGCCGTCAGACGACGGCCATCAGCTTCATCGTCAACCGCCCGCTGGCGGAGCCGGGCTTCTACCTGGAGCGACAAGAGGTCGCGGATCGCCAGGTGCGCTATACCTTGCGTCCCTATGCGGCGGACCGGCCCAGCGGCCAGCGTTACGAGTAGACCAGCCTATGGACCAGACACCGACGACTGATACTTTCATCGACCTGGACGAAATGTACCGCGAGTCCAACATCCAGGAGATTCTGGACGAGCTGGACCGCGAGCTGGTGGGGCTGAAGCCGGTCAAGCGGCGGCTGCGCGAGATCGCCGCCCTGCTCCTGGTGGCGCGGCTGCGCGAGAACCTAGGTCTCAGCACCGAACGCCCCTCGCTGCACATGAGTTTCACCGGCCGCCCCGGCACGGGCAAGACGACCGTCGCGTTACGCATGGCCAAGATTCTGCACCACGTGGGCTACGTGCGACGTGGCCATCTGGTCGTGGCAACCCGCGATGACCTGGTGGGCCAGTACGTGGGCCACACCGCGCCCAAGACGAAGGAAGTGCTGAAGAAGGCCATGGGCGGCGTGCTGTTCATCGACGAGGCGTACTACCTGTACCGCCCCGAAAATGAGCGCGACTATGGGCAGGAAGCCATCGAGATGCTGCTCCAGGTGATGGAGAACCAGCGCGAGGACCTGGTAGTTATCCTGGCGGGTTACAAGGACCGCATGGAGACCTTCTTCCAGTCTAACCCTGGTTTCCACTCACGCATCGCCCACCACCTGGACTTTCCCGACTACGAGTTGGACGAACTGATGGCAATTGCCGAGCTGATGCTACAGCGGCAGCGCTACCACCTCGACGCCGCCGCGCGGCAGGCTTTCGCCGAGTATCTGGCCCTGCGCGTCACCCAACCCCACTTCGCCAACGCCCGCAGTGTCCGCAACGCCATCGACCGCCTCAAGCTGCGCCAGGCTAACCGCCTGCTCGCCCACGGTGGCCGCATCAGCGCCGAGGAATTGACGCGCATCGACGCTGCCGACATCCGCGCCAGCCGCGTCTTCCGCGGCGGCCTGGACAGCGACAACGGCGCGTAGACGCTTCACAGGAGAGTAACGCTCATGAGAACAGGACGCCGCCCCATCATCCTGGGTATCGTCGGCGACAGCGCGGCGGGCAAGACGACCCTGACTCGCGGCCTGGTGAACATCCTCGGGCCAGAGCGTGTCACCCATGTCTGCACCGACGACTACCACAAGTACGACCGCAAGGAGCGCGCCGAACTTGGCATCTCAGCGCTCCACCCCGACTGCAACTATGTCGACATCATGGAACTGCATATGGAGCGTCTGCATTACGGGCAACCCATCCTCAAGCCGGTGTACGACCATTCCAACGGCACACTGACCCGGCCGCAGTACGTCCAACCACGCGACTTTGTGATTGTCGAGGGCCTGCTAGGCTACTCGACGCCCAATCTGCGCCAGTTTTACGATGTCAAGGTCTACCTCGACCCGCCTGAGGACTTGCGCCACGTCTGGAAGATTCGCCGCGATACGACCAAGCGCGGCTACACGCCCGATCAGGTCCGGGCGGAACTGGTGCGGCGTGAGCCGGATTCCCGCGACTTCATCCGCCCGCAGCGCGCCCACGCCGACATGGTAGTGAGCTTCTACCCGCCTACGGGCCAGTCCGTGGAGGAGGCCGACGGCACGCTGAACGTGCGCCTGACCCTGCGCCCGACCATCCCGCACCCCGACCTGGCCTATCTGCTAGAGAATGAGTCCCACCCCGACTACGGCATCCGCCTCGGCCTGGGGCGCGACAGCGGCCGCCCCGTCGACATCCTCGACATTGATGGTGGCGTTGCCAGCGAGCACGCCGCCAACCTGGAAGAGGCCATCTGGCAGCACCTGCCCGACCTGCGCCCCTTGCGCGACGACCAGTTTGGCGACTACCAGGGGAGCAGTGGCTCGGCGCATAGCCACCCACTGGCGCTGACCCAATTGCTGCTGACCTATCACCTGCTGCGTAAGTACAAGGACCTCAGCCACCTGCCCTTCGCCACCCCGCTGGAGGCGCTCAGCCGTATCAAGCGTTCCCAGCAGCCCGCCATGAGCGGGTGACGCCTGGGTGGTGGCTAATCGACCCGCCTCGCCACCACGAACGGCATACAGGTACACAGACACACAGGCACGTCAGGAGGTCAGCCCCCCGACGTGCCTGTGTGTCTGTGCCCTCATCGATGCCGCATCGCCCCACACATCGACGTTCTCGGCGTGCCTCTCCACGCGCTGCCTCACCCTTTGCTCGCCGTCACTATGTGCGCGGGCATGCTGAACGTCACCGTTCCATCCCCCGCTACGAAGGGCTGGAGGCGCTCCTGGGCAGCCGCCAGCAGCGCCTCGAATTGGGCGTCATCCAGGCGTTGCGCCAGGGGCGGCCAGCCCTTTACCTCGGTCGCGACCCAATCACGGAGCGACGGGAAGCGCACCGTGCCTGGGTGAGTCGTGACGACCGCCGACGGCACACCGGCCGCCGCGAACAAGGCCGCCAGCTCATCAGGGTCGCCCAGCACGAACGGCGCGCGCAGAATGTCCGCGACCGACACGCCGAAGCGCTCCTCGAGCAGGCCGGTGAGCGCCGCCTCGCCGGGCGCGTGTTCCAGCGTATCCCAGACGGCCACCACCAGCCGCCCGCCTGGCCGCAGCGCGCGCATCATTTCCCTCAAAGCCGCCGGTCGATCGGTAAAGAACATCAAGCCGAACTGGCTGACCACGGCATCGAAGCTGTCATCTGCAAAGGGCAACGCCTCTGCTGGTCCCTGCCGCCACTCAATCCCTGGCGCGAGCCGCGCGGCGACCGCCAGCATACCATCATCCAGATCGAGGCCGGTGACCCGCCCCACAGCGCCGACCCGCGCCGCCACCGTCCGCGCCAGAATACCCGTGCCGCACGCCACATCGAGCGCGTGGGCGCCCGGTGTGACAGCCGCTGCATCCGCCACCCGATACGCCCACGGTTGGAACAGCATCGGCACGAAGAGCGCCTCATACATCTCCGCCGCCTCGGTCGCGGTCGGCAATCGTTCCGCCGCACGCATCGCGTCCTCCTTGCTGCTGAAGACTGCGCGGGCCAGCCGCTGGCGGGTTAGCCCAGCGCGAGTATAATTTCGGCCCCATGCTGCCATTCTACCGCCCTACCCACAGGGGTCTAGTTCAATTTCTGAACCTGTCGCCGCCCTACGGAAGGAGGCCGACCATGCGCAGCTACGGCCAGTACTGCCCCATCGCGAAGGCGGTGGAAGTCTTGGGCGATCGTTGGACGCTCCTGATCGTGCGCGATATGCTCACGGGCACGCGGCGCTTCAACGACCTGGAGCGCGGGCTGCCTGGCATCTCGCGGGCGCTGCTGGCGTCGCGTCTCCGCCACTTGCAGCGAATGGGTATCCTTGAAAAGAGGGTCATGGGGCATGAGCGGGCCACCGAGTACCACCTGACCGCAGCTGGTCAGGAGTTGCAAGGGGTGATCAATGCCCTGCTGACGTGGGGCGCACAGTGGGCCTTCGGCCCGCCGACCGCCGAGGAGATCGACCCGCTCCTGCTCATGTGGTGGATGCGCGACCGGGTCTATCGTGACCGACTGCCGGCGCGGCGCGTGGTCGTGCAATTCGACTTCGACGGCGCGGAGCGGGTCACGTACTGGCTGATTCTCGCGCCGAACGATGTGTCCGTGTGCCTTACCCAGCCGGGTTACGACGTCGATGTCCTGGTCGAAGCTGACCCGGCGGTCTGCCTCCAGGTGTGGATGGGACGCATGAACTTCGCCCAGGCGGTACGGCAGCGACAGATCGAGCTGGCAGGCCCCTCTGCATTGGTGCGTGCCTTCCCTGACTGGTTCGCTCTCAGCCTGGCCGCGCCCGCCGTCCGCGCGTCAGGTCGCAGCATGGGCGCATCGCTTGAGCTAGCCTGAGGAGAAGACCATGTCCACGAGCCAACCCACCGACGAGTCCCGTGTCCCCTGGCGCGGCGTCCACCACATCGCCCTGGTGACGCCCGACCTGGAGGCAACCATCGACTTCTACCAGGACGTGCTTGGCATGACCGTGCTCGCCTTCTTCCCGGCCACCAACTACTCCGGCCGCCATGCCTTCATCCAACCGGGCGACACGCCGACTTGGGGTCTGCACTTCTTCGAGCAGCCCGAGGCGCAGGTCTTCGCCTACCCCGCCGCCATGCCCCGCTTTGCCGTCGTGCCTGGCGCCTTGCAGCACATCGCCTTCGCCCTGCCAGGTCGCGCCGACGGCGAGGCGCTGCGCGCGCGGCTCATCGCCCACGGCGTCACCCCCACGCCCGTCACGACCCTGGGCCAGATTCAAAACACCCTCTTCCGCGACAACAACGGCCTGCTCCTGGAAGCGACCTGGCCGCGGGAGGAGTAGCTCGCCGGGGCAAGACATGCGCTTGACATACTGTGGGGTTGCCCTTACACTACGAGTGGACTTCTGCCCTGTCATGCTGTACGAGGCGGCGATGGGCGAACTGGCCCCGCCCGGCTGAGTCAGGCTGCATATGCGAGCGCGCTACGTTCACACCAATCTGATCGCCGAGGACTGGCGGCGGCTGGCTGACTTCTACCGCCAGGTCTTTGGCTGTGTGCCCGTGCCGCCGGAGCGAGACTACAGCGGCGCGGCCCTGGCGGCAGGCACAGGGCTTGCCGATGCTCGCCTGAGCGGCGTTCATCTCCGCCTGCCGGGCTATGGGGACGGCGGGCCTACGCTCGAAATCTACACGTACCATGTCCTCGCTACCTCGGGCACACGCGCCGTCAATCGCCCTGGCTATGGGCACATTGCCTTTGAAGTGGACGACGTGGCGCGGGCACGCCAGGCGATTCTGGAGCACGGCGGGCAGCCCATCGGAGACATCGTAACGTTGACGACTGCCATCGGCACGCGGGTGACGTGGTGTTACGTGACCGACCCCGAGGGCAACGCCATCGAGTTGCAGGCATGGGGCTAGCGGTGGCCCAGTAGGGAGGATACCATGCTTCGCCCGCTCGTTCTGATCGCCCTCACGGTAGCCCTGGTTGTCCTGCTTGGTGGCTGCCAGCGCGAAACGCCGCCCGGCCCGGAGGCCGCCGCCACGATTCCCGCCCTGGTCGCGGCCCAGGCGACAGCGACGCCTCGGTCGACTCTGGTGGCCCAGCCTGCCACGCCGCTGGCCCCGCTCTCGACCATCCCTGCGGTTCCGGCGGCGACGGTTGTCGGCCGCCCGGCGCCGGCGGCCACGGCCCGCCCGGCCATCGTGGCGTCGCCGACCGACACCCAGTACATCCGCTTCCTCATCAACGTCAACCTGCGCGGCGGGCCGGGCGTGAACTACCCGCGCCTCGGCCAGATTTTCGCCGGGCAGACCGCCAAAGTGACGGGCGTGAGCGCCGACAAGGGCTGGTGGCGCATCCTGTGCCTGGACGGGACGACCGGCAACTGCTGGGTATCCGCCGACCCTAAGCTCACGCAACCGACGACAGGCCCGTGACCAATCGCATGCCAGGGCGATGAGTGCGAGGGGCGGGGTCTCGCTGCCCGTCGAGCGCAGAGTGGAACTTGAATCTGCGGGTCAACGCGCCTACAGTATAGGTATGCTTCGCCTGCGGGCCTTGTGACCGTCGGTCGACCAGCCCACTTCGAGCGGGCTGCGTATTCTTGCCGCCGACTTCGAGTCGGCGGCCCTGGTGAGACCTCTCATGCCCCCGCCTGCCAACAATCCCCTGCCCACTGCGAAAGTCTGTATCATGGCGAGGCCAGGCCGTGATTGACGAGCACAGCTACGACGGCCTGCCACTTCAGACAGGCGACATCATCTGCACCCAGAACGGCCAGCCGCGCAGTCTGGCCGGCCAGTTCTGGTACGCCATCGGTCGCCTGGTCCCTGGCGAGATCGACCACGTGGCCGTCTACGTTGGGCCGGGCGGGCGGCTGGTCGAGGCGGGGGTGCGGGGCGTCATCGCCTATACGATGGCGGGCGACACGTGGGACGCCTTCAAGCTGCGCCAGGCGCGTGCCCTGCGGGATACCCTCGTCGGCGTCGCATATCCATTGTTGGGGTTGGGCCTGTCTCTGGACGACGAGACGCGCATCCGCGAGGACGTCGCCGAGTTCTGCCTGGCCCAGGCGGCCGCTGGCAAGCCCTACAACCCCATCATTCCCATCGCGGAGACCGACGCCTGGTTCTATTGCAGCCAGTTGGCGTATCGCGCCTATCAGGCCCACGGCATCGACCTCAACTGCAACCGAGGCGTCCCGCGCGGCCCGGGCCTGGACGGAATCATCTTCCCCGAGGAAATCTGGCAGGCCTGCCCCCATCGGCGTGTGGGCGGTGCGTTGGAGACGCCCGACGGCGCTGCAGGGCGGTCTGCCACCCCATCCGCGGCCGGCCGGGTGGGCCGGGACATCCCATGAAGGGCGATGTGGTGGCGCTAGGGCGCACGGCCGAGGTACTCGACTGGGGCGACGGTCGTGTCCTGAAATTGTTCTACGCCTGGTGCCCCCCCGCATGGGCGGATCGCGAGGCGCGAGCGGCGCGTTTCATCGATGGGCTGGGGCTGCCCGCGCCAGCTCTCCTGGACGAGGTGGCGATCGAGGGGCGGCGCGGTCTGGTCTACGAGCGCGTCGACGGCCCCAACCTGCTGGACGCGCTGTTCGCTGATCTATCCCAGGCGCCGACCCTCATCGGGCAGTTGGGCGCGCTGCATGCCGAGATGCATCGGCGACGCGCGCCGGGCCTGGACGCCATCAAGGACGCCCTGCGCTGGTCCATCGAGCGCGCCGAGATTACGGTCGCCATCCGCGACGCGGCGCTGGCGCGGCTGGTCGCGCTACCCGACGGTGACTGCCTGCTGCACTTCGACTTCCACCCGCAGCAGGTCCTGGTTACGGCGCGCGGGCCGATCATCCTGGATTGGATTACGGCCGCGCGCGGCCATCCTCTGGCCGACGTGGCGCGCACCAGCATGCTGTTCAGGGTAAGCGCCAAGCCGGGCGGCAGCGCGGCTGAGATGGCCGTCATCGATGCCCAGCGCGCGGCGCTGCTAGGCCACTACCTGGCAGCGTACTTTGCGGCACGGCCTGACCTGGACCGCCAGATGCTGGATCAATGGCTGCTGCCAGTCGCCGTGGCCCGCCTGGAAGAAGACATCGCCGGCGAGCGCGAGCCGCTGCTATCCATCATCGAGGAGCGACTATGACCGTCTCCACGGCCCGCGACCCCCACCGCAACGCCGTCGTGCTGACGGCGGGCGCGCCCCTGGGCCAGGCCGACGCGGCCATGATTCTCGTCCACGGGCGCGGCGCATCGGCCGACGACATCCTGACGCTCGCGCCGCAGATGAATCGCCCCGACTTTGCCTACCTCGCACCCCAGGCGGCGGGCAGCACGTGGTACCCCTACTCGTTCCTCGTGCCCATCGCCCAGAACGAGCCGTACCTGTCGTCGGCGCTGGCTCGGCTCGGCGCGGTCCTGGCCCACGTCGAGGCGGCGGGGCTGCCGTCGGAGCGGGTGATGCTGTTGGGTTTCTCCCAGGGGGCGTGTCTGGCTCTGGAGTATGCCGCCCGCCATGCGCGGCGCTACGGTGGACTGGTGGGACTGAGTGGCGGCCTCATCGGCCCCGATGACACCCCCCGCGATTATCCCGGCTCGTTGGACGGCACGCCCGTCTTCCTCGGTTGTAGCGACGTGGACTTTCACATCCCCAAGGAGCGGGTCATTGAGAGCGCGGATGCGCTGCGCCGTCTTGGCGGCGCGGTCGATGCGCGCCTGTACCCGGGCATGGGGCACACCATCAACGAGGACGAGATAAAGGTGGTGCGACAGATGATGGCCGCGCTGTGAGGC